>NZ_JBIAWG010000017.1:0-78881 GCF_042895285.1 Streptomyces sp. NPDC001406 | reverse complement strand
GTTCGCGGCGGGTGTGGCGCTGCTGCGGGCCAACCCGGCGCTGCGCGCGGTGGAGTTCAGCGTCTGCCGCCATCCGGACTGCGGTCTCGCGCCGCGTGACGGACTCGTGCGCGCCGACTCCGACGGTGTGCTGCACGCCCACCCCACCCGCCGTGCCGAGCCCGCCGAATGGGCCTGGGCCCTCGCCCACGCCACCATCCACCTCGGCTTCGGACACCTCCCGGCCGCCGCCGGCGCACGCACCCAGCCCGACCGTCACGACCTCGCCGCCCGCTGCGCCGTCGTCAACCGCTTCCTGCAGACCTTTCCCGTCGGCCAGGCACCGGAGCAGTTGCCGCCGACGTACCCCGACGGCGACGAGGAACAGCTCGCCGCGCAGTGGCGCCGCACGGGCGTCCCGGCCGCGTACGAACGCTGCGGCACCGCCGGCGCCGAGCCCGACCAGCTGCTGGTGTCCTGGAACAAGTGGGCCGGGCAGCCCCCGGACTGGCAGCTCGCCTTCGCGCACGCCCTGACCCGCACCATGGCCACGGCGATGGACATGGCGGGCGGCCGCCGCGACTCCATGACCGGCGCCGCGACCCCGCTGCGCCCCTGGGAGAAGGCCCTGAGCTGGTTCATCTCCTCCTATCCGCTGCTCGGCGGCATCGCGGCCGGCATCAGGCTGGTCGCCGACGCCGAACTCGCCCGCGCCCATGACATCTCCGTCGCCGCGGTCAACGCCGAGGCGGGCGAGATCTACGTCAACCCGCTGCGCACCCTGGAGGACGAGGAGTGGCGGTTCGTCCTCGCCCACGAGATGCTGCACGCCGCCCTGCGCCATGGCGACCGCTGCGGCACCCGCGACCACTATCTGTTCAACATCGCCTGCGACTACGTCATCAACGCCTGGCTCGTCGAGATGGGCGTCGGCACCATGCCCCAAGGGGCGCTCCACGACCCGGAGCTGACCGGCCTGTCCGCCGAGGAGGTGTACGACCGGATCGCCGGCGACCTGCGCCGGATGCGGCGCCTGGCCACCCTGCGCGGCAAGGGCCTCGGCGACATGCTCGGCGACCCGCTCGGCCCGCCCCGTGACTACGTCGACCTCGACGAGTTCTACCGCCGGGGCCTTTCCCGGGGCCTGGACCTGCACCAGACGCAGGAGCGCGGCTTCCTGCCCGGCGGCCTGGTCGAGGAGATCCGCGCGCTCAGCCACCCGCCGCTGCCCTGGGACGCACAACTCGCCCGCTGGTTCGACGAGTTCGTCCCTCGTCCCGAGGCGGTGCGGTCGTACGCGCGCCCCTCGCGCCGGCAGTCGTCCACCCCCGACATCCCGCGCGCGGGGCGCTGGTTCCCGCCCGAGGAGGTCGCCCGCTGCACCTTCGGCGTCGTCCTCGACACCTCCGGTTCCATGGACCGCACGCTGCTCGGCAAGGCGCTCGGCGCGATCGCCTCGTACGCCGAGGCCCGCGACGTGCCCGCCGCCCGGGTGGTCTTCTGCGACGCCGCCCCGCACGACGCCGGCTATCTGCCGGTCGCCGAGATCGCCGGGCGGGTACGGGTGCACGGCCGCGGCGGTACGGTCCTGCAGCCCGGGATCGACCTGCTGCACCGGGCGGACGACTTCCCACCGGGCGCCCCGGTGCTGGTCATCACCGACGGCTGGTGCGACGTGCTGCGCGTGCGGCGCGAACACGCCTATCTGATCCCGCAGGGCGGCCGGCTGCCGTTCACCCCGCGTGGGCCCGTCTTCAAGGTGCGGTGAGTCCGGATGTGATCGGATGGGACACGCAGAACCCGGAATGGGGCTCCCACGCGAAAGGAACAACCGTGGCCACCACGCGCACCGCACATACCGTCTGGGAAGGCAACCTGATCGAGGGCAACGGTGTCGTCACCTTCGACTCCTCCGGCATCGGCCAGCAGCCGGTGTCGTGGCCGTCGCGCGCGGAGAAGGCGAACGGCAAGACCAGCCCCGAGGAGCTGATCGCCGCCGCCCACTCCAGCTGCTTCTCCATGGCGCTGTCGCACGGCCTGGCCGGCGCCGGCACCCCGCCCACCAAGCTCGTCACCTCGGCGGACGTCACCTTCCAGCCGGGTGAGGGCATCACCGGCATCCACCTCACCGTCGAGGGCACCGTCCCCGGTCTGGACGAGGACGGCTTCGCCGCGGCCGCCGAGGACGCCAAGAAGAACTGCCCGGTCAGCCAGGCCCTGACCGGCACCACCATCACTCTGTCGGCGAAGCTGGCCTGACCCGCACCACGTCCCCGGATGCCGCGTCCCCGCAGGACGCGGCATCGCCGTTTCTGGGTACCCGGCATTGACAACGGCCCGCTCAAGTTTTGTGCTGGAGTCGGGGAAACGCCGGGCGGAAGGGGACAGCAATGGCACGCGCGGTCGGGATCGATCTCGGCACGACGAACTCGGTGGTGGCCGTCCTGGAGGGCGGCGAGCCCACCGTCGTCGCCAACGCCGAGGGGGCGAGGACCACGCCGTCGGTCGTGGCCTTCGCCAAGAACGGCGAGGTACTGGTCGGCGAGGTCGCCAAACGGCAGGCCGTGACGAACGTGGAGCGCACCGCCCGCTCGGTGAAGCGGCACATGGGTGACGGGGCCTGGCGCTTCCCGGACAGCGGCTCCGTCGACGGCACCCGCTACCGGGCCCAGGAGCTGTCGGCGCGGGTGCTGCAGAAGCTGAAGCGGGACGCGGAGGCCTACCTCGGCGAGGACGTCACCGACGCGGTGATCACCGTACCTGCGTACTTCGACGACTCCCAGCGGCAGGCGACGAAGGAGGCCGGGGAGATCGCCGGTCTGAAGGTGCTCAGGATCATCAACGAGCCCACGGCCGCCGCCCTCGCCTACGGCCTCGACCGCGGCGAGGAGCAGACCGTCCTCGTCTTCGACCTCGGCGGCGGCACCTTCGACGTCTCCCTCCTGGAGATCGGCGACGGCGTCATCGAGGTGAAGGCCACCAACGGCGACACCCACCTCGGGGGCGACGACTGGGACCAGCGGATAGTGGAACACCTGGTCAAGCGGTTCAAGGGGCAGTACGGCGTCGACCTGGGCAAGGACAAGATGGCGCTGCAGCGGCTGCGCGAGGGCGCCGAGAAGGCCAAGATCGAGCTGTCGAGCTCGACCGAGACGACGATCAACCTCCCGTACATCACCGCCTCCGCCGAAGGCCCCCTCCACCTGGACGAGAAGCTGACCCGCGCCCAGTTCCAGGAGCTCACCGCCGATCTGCTCGACCGCTGCAAGACCCCCTTCCACCAGGCGGTCAAGGACGCCGGCGTGAAGCTCTCCGCGATCGACCACGTCATCCTGGTCGGCGGCTCGACCCGGATGCCCGCCGTCACCGACCTGGTCAAGGAGCTCACCGGCAAGGACCCGCACAAGGGCGTCAACCCCGACGAGGTGGTGGCGGTCGGCGCCACCCTGCAGGCCGGCGTGATCCGCGGCGACGTCAAGGACGTGCTCCTGCTGGACGTCACCCCGCTGTCCCTGGGCATCGAGACCAAGGGCGGCATCATGACCAAGCTCATCGAGCGCAACACCACGATCCCGACCCGCCGTTCGGAGATCTTCACCACGGCCACCGACAACCAGCCCTCGGTCGGCATCCAGGTCTACCAGGGCGAGCGGGAGATCGCCGCCTACAACAAGAAGCTCGGCGTCTTCGACCTCACCGGCCTGCCGCCCGCCCCGCGCGGCGTCCCGCAGATCGAGGTGGCCTTCGACATCGACGCCAACGGGATCATGCACGTCTCGGCGAAGGACCTGGCCACCGGGCGCGAGCAGAAGATGACGGTGACCGGCGGCTCGGCCCTCCCGAAGGACGACATCGACCGCATGATGCGGGAGGCCGAACAGTACGCCGACGAGGACCGCAGGCGCCGGGAAGCGGCTGAGACCCGCAACCAGGCCGAACAACTCGTCTACCAGACCGAGAAGTTCATCCGGGACAACGAGGACCGGGTGCCCGCCGAGACGAAGTCCGAGGTCGAGGCGGCGGCCACGGAGGTGAAGACCCTCCTTGAACAGAACGCCGATACGGCCGCCCTGCGCGCCGGCGTCGAGAAACTCGCCTCCGTGAGCCAGAAGATGGGGCAGGCCATGTACGCCCAGGCCCAGCAGCAGACTCCGCCTCCCGGGGAGAGCACCACACCGCCGCAGGACGAGGAGGGCGTGGTCGACGCGGAGATCGTCGACGACGAACGCGACGCGAAGGGCGGTGCCGCGTAGCCGACTCCGGCTACGTGGTCGGCAGTGTCGCGCAGACCGCGTCCAGAACGGATGCGTACGGCGTACCGAACTCCGTCAGCCGGGAGCGGAGGCCCTCCAGCGCGTCGCGGTGTTCCGTGAGCAGCTCCGTGCTGCCGGTCCGGGCGGTGCACTCCAGCACCGCCGGGAGGAAGTCCGGCAGCTCCTCGCAGCTGAACTCCAGGCCGTGCTCCCGGTAGACGTCCTCGAACCGGTCCAGGGACCCGCCCCGCCGTCCGATGCAGCCGTTGTTCCACCGGCTCAGATACAGGCCGTGCCGGTGCCCGAGCCCGAAGACCCGCACATAGTGCTCGGCCAGTTCGCACGGTGGGGTCACGGCCGCGTAGTCGCTGAACTCCCGCAGCTGCGGCGCGGCTTCGCGCAGCAGCGGCAGCCGGGCGACGAAGTCGTCGTCCGGATACGTCAGGCAGAGCGCAGCCGCCTGGTACAGGACCGCGTCCGAGGGCATCCGGCCTCCTTCGCGTCGTCGTAGGCCGGCCGCCGCTCGCGGTCGGGCACGCGCGCTCCCTTGCTGGCCCTTGGTCCCAACCTAGGGGCGAGAAGGGATGCGCACCTGTCTGCGGCACCCGTCCGGGTCAGGGCTTGCGCGCGACCCCCGCGTACACGGGCACGACGCCCTCCGCCTGCGCCGCCACGTCCTCCGGATCCGGCCGCCAGCCGTAGACGGGGATGACACCGGGGCCGAGCAGCTCCAGGCCGTCGAAGAACTTGGTGAACTCCGCCAGCGTACGGGGATAGAACGGCGTGCCGCTCCTGCGGAACAGCTCCGCCGCCCGGGCCACGCCCTCGGGGCTGAGATCCTGCGTGACCTGGGAGAGGATCAGATGGCTTCCCGGGGCGAGCCGCGCGACGTACCGCTCGATCAGGCCGTACACATCGTCCTCGTCACCCAGATAGTGGGTGAGCGCCACCAGCGACAGCGCGACGGGCCGGCCGAAGTCCAGGGACTCACCGGCCAGATGCAGGATGGTGTCGGGGTCACGGACATCGGCGTGTACGTAGTCCGTGCTGCCCTCGGCGGAGCCCTTCAGCAGCGCCTCGGCGTGCCGCAGCACGATCGGGTCGTTGTCCGCGTACACCACCCTCGACTCCGGGGCCGCACCCTGCGCCACCTGGTGCAGATTGGGCTCGGTGGGAATGCCGGTGCCGATGTCCAGGAACTGACGGATCCCGGCCTCGGCCGCCGTGCGGACGGCGCGGTGCATGAACCGCCGGTTGGCACGCGCCCCGCGCACCGCCGTGCCGTCCGCGGCCAGGATCTTCCGCGCCAGCTCCTCGTCCACCGGGTAGTTGTCCTTGCCGCCCAGCCACCAGTCGTACACGCGTGCGGGATGCGGCCTGCTCGTGTCGATGGTGATGCGCCCGGCCTCGGATTCGCTCATGCGCTGTCTGCTCCGTCCTCAGAGGTTCTTTCGGTACTCACGCAGGATCTTCTCGGTGCGGTGCGCGGACGCGGCCCGCGCGGTCATGTGGTCCAGCACCTCCAGGTGCGCCCCGACCTCCGACCGCGAGTCCAGATACAGGGCGCCGGTCAGATACTCCGTGAAGACCATGTCCGGCAGCTCGGGCTCCGCGAACCGGAACAGTGTGAAGGGGGCATACGTCCCCGGATGCGGGCCGGCGGCGAACTCGGCGAGCTGCAGGGTGATCCGGTCCCGCTCCACGTACTCCAGCAGCTTGTCCAACTGGTCGCGCATCACCTCGGCGTGCTCGCTCACCGGACGCAGCAGCACCGTCTCGTCCATGATCACCCACAGATGGGGCGGGTGCTCCCGTTCCAGCAGGCTCTGCCGGGTCATGCGTAACGACACATGGCGCTCGATCGTCTCCGGGCCGCAGCTCCCGATCGTCCCGGCCTCCAGCACCGCACGCGCGTAGTCCTCGGTCTGCAGCAGGCCGGGCACGAAGTGCGGCTCGTAGGAGCGGATGATCCGGGCGGCCCCCTCCAGGCTCACATACAGGCTGAACCAGTCCGGCAGCACATCGTGGAACCGCTGCCACCAGCCCGGCTGGTTGGCCTCCTCGACCAGCTGCACGAACGCGGCCGCCTCCTCGTCGGCGACGCCGTACGTCGTGAGCAGCACCTGCACGTAGGGGATCTTCAGCGCGACCTCGGCCATCTCCATCCGCCGCACGGTCGCCGGAGCCACCCGCAGCACCCGGGCGGCCTCCTCGCGCTTGAGGCCGGCCGCCTCGCGCAGCTCCTGCAGCCGCTTCCCGAGCACCACCTGGCCCACGGTCGGCGCAGCACGCCGCTCACTCACGCCACGCCTCCCCTACGCGCCGAAGTATGCGTGCAGTGTGTCACGCGATGCCGTATCGCACACGTGCCCGACGCAGACGCACGCGTCACATGCCCGTCAACCCACCAGCGCATGCAGGTACTTGGCGGTGGCCGGGTCGGCGGGCAGGAACGTCTCGATCGCCAACTCGGCCACCGTCACGTCCATCGGCGTGTTGAACGTGGAGATCGAGGACACGAACGACAGGATCCGCCCCTCGTGCTCGATCCGCATCGGCAGCGCGAAGTACGCGGCGGGCTCGGCCGGTTGGTCCTCGGGCGTGCCCTCCGGGACGGGGTAGGCCGCCACCTCCTCGTACAACTCCCGCAGCGCGTCGGAGCGATGAAGGGCGATCTGCCGTTCCATCTGCGCGAGCAGATGACCGCGCCACTCGCGCAGATTGCGGATGCGCGGCGCCAGTCCCTCCGGATGCAGCGTCAGCCGCATCGCGTTCGGCGCGGGCGTCATCAGGGCCTCCGGTACGCCGTCCAGCAGCATGGCGATGCCCCGGTTGGCGGCGACGACCGTGTACGTGGCGTCGACGACCAGCGCCGGATACGGCTCGTAACCCCGGATCAGCTGCTCCATCCCGTCCCGCAGTGCGTCCAGCGCCGGGTCGTCAAGCGGGGTCTCGGGATAGTGCGGGGCGTAACCGGCCGCCAGCAGCAGCGCGTTGCGCTCCCGTACCGGGACGTCCAGGTGCTCGGCCAGGCGCAGCACCATCTCCTCGCTCGGCCGCGAACGGCCCGTCTCGATGAAGCTGATGTGCCGCGCCGACGAGTCGGCACGCAGTGCCAGTTCCAGCTGGCTGACCCGGCGCCGCTCCCGCCAGGCACGGAGCAGTGGACCCACACCCTTTTCGTTGGGGGCGGTGGCGGACGGGGCGGGGCCGGACGCGACACTGGTCATACGGACGACCGTAGTCGAGGAGCGTGCGCATGAACGAGCCCTGGAAACCGTCCTGGGAGGCCACGGCGGTGTACCGGGCCCGGGTCCGCGGCTGCCTCATCGGCGGCGCCCTCGGTGACGCCCTCGGCTATCCCGTGGAGTTCTCCTCCCTCGACCGGATCCGCGCGGCCCACGGCGCCCGCGGGGTGACCGGGCTCGTACCCGGCGCGCACGGCGTGGTGGGCCGGATCAGCGACGACACCCAGATGACCCTGTTCACCGCCGAGGCCCTCGTCCAAGCCCATGCACGGGAACGCGCCAAGGGCATCGGCGGCGCCTGGTCCCTGCTGCTGCGCCAGGCGTACGAGCGGTGGCTGGAGACCCAGTCGAAGCCCGGCCCGGACCAGGCCGCACCCACCGAGGGCGGCGCTTCACCGGCCGGCCTGATCACCGAGGCGTGGCTGTTCGCTCGCCGCGCCCCGGGCAACGCCTGCCTGTCCGGGGTCGCCCAGATGTACGCGCCCGACCCGTGGCTCGCGCTCGACGGCAGGCCGGGGCAGGTCAACCCGGACTCCAAGGCTGCGGCGCGGTGATGCGCTCGGCCCCCTTCGGCCTCGTCAACCCCGCCGACGCGGCGTTCGCCATGGCCGCCCGCGGCGCCCAGATCACCCACGGCCACCCCACCGGCTACTACGCGGCGGGCGCCCTGGCCGCGATCGTGGCGCACCTCGTCGCCGGGGACTCCCTGGAGGGCTCGGTGCTGCGCGCGCTGCGGCAGTTGGAGACCCACCCCGGCCACGAGGAGACCTCGGCCGCCCTGCGCGAGGCCGTCGAGCTTGCCGCGCAGGGGACGCCGACGGCTGAGAAGGTCGAGTCACTGGGCGAGGGCTGGGTCGCCGAGCAGGCCCTCGCCATCGGCGTCTACTGCGCCCTGGCGGAGCCCCGCGTCCCGGACGCCCTGCTACTGGCCGTCAACCACTCGGGTGACAGCGACTCCACCGGCTCGATCTGCGGCAACCTGCTCGGCGCGCGCCATGGCGACGTGGGTCTGCCTCACGCCTGGGTGGAGCGGGTGGAGGGTCGGGCGCGGGTCGCGGCGCTGGCGGACGATCTGGCGGCGGGGTTCGCCGGGGGCTGAGTGGGGTCGTCTGCGGCGATCTGCTCGGCGCGCGCCATGGCGACGTGGGTCTGCCCCATGCCTGGGTGGAGGGTCGGGCGCGGGTCGCGGTGCTGGGGGACGATCTGGCGGCGGAGTTCGCGAGGGGCTGAGTGGGTCCGGCTGTGGCAGGCTGAGCGGGTACGTGAGCCCAGGAAGGGAGCCGTTCCATGCCCGTCGAACCGCTGTCCCAGAAGGAGATCGAGGACCGGCTCGCCGAGCTGCCGGGCTGGTCGCTCGACGGGGACCGCATCACCCGTTCGTACCGGCTCGGCTCGCACTTCGCGGCGGCGGCGCTGGTCGTGCACATCGCCCGGATCCAGGACGAGCTCGACCACCACTCCGACCTCACCCTCGGCTACAACACGGTGACCCTGTCCGTGAACACGCACAGCGTCGGCGGTGCCGTCACCGCCAAGGACTTCGGACTCGCCCGCCGGGTGGAGGACATCGCCCCAGGCCACGGGGCACACTGAGGTACGTGCTGGACTACGACAAGGAAGCCGCCGCCTACGACGCCTCACGCGGCGGCGAACCACGGGCCGAGGCGGCCGCCGACGCCGTGCTCGGCCTGATCCCCGACGGCACACGCCGACTCCTCGACCTCGCCTGCGGCACCGGCATCGTGACCCGGCGGCTGGCGGCGGCCCGGCCGGACATGACGGTCACGGGCGCCGACCTCGCCCACGGCATGGCACGGATGGCCGCCGCCCGGCTGCCCGGCTCGGTCGTGCTGGCCGACAGCCGCCGACTCCCGTTCCCCGACGGGACGTTCGACGCGATCACCAGCGTCTGGCTGCTGCATCTGATGGACGATCCCGCCGACGTCGGCTCCATCCTCGCCGAGTGCTCCCGTGTGCTCCGGCCGGGCGGGGTGTACGTCACCACGGTCGACAAGGCCGAGGCGCACGACGTGGGCAGCGACATCGACGCCGTCCTCATCCCGCGGCCACGCCGCCCCGCCCCCGACGCGGCCGGCTCGGTGGCGGCGCACGCCGCGGAGCACGGACTCCTCCCCGACGGCCGGGCGTCCTTCCCCGGTCTGGGCCAGGGCCGCAGCCCCCGCGGCACCATCGCCAATCTGCGGCGCGGCTGGTTCACCCTGCTGACGCCCGACGACCCGCTGACGGACCGGCTCGCCGAGGCGCTGGCGGCCCTGCCGGACCAGGACCGGCCCCGCCCCGACCCCCGTTTCCGCGTGCGGTCCTTCAGGAAGCCGCAGGCCGGCCGAACTCCATGATCCAGTTGGTCACCCAGGTCTCCCCGCCGTCCACCGAGAACGCCTGCTCCCAGCGGGCCGCGGCGGGGGAGACCCCCGACCACACGAACCGCACCCGTACGTCCTTCCCGTCGTGCGTGTCGTCGCCGTAGAACTCGCCGCGGTCGCCCGTGAACCGGCCGAAGACCGGTGGGAAGAGCGTCCCGCTGCGGCTGGAGGCCCAGTTCAGTGACCAGTCGCCGGTCTCCCGGTCGAAGAGCCGCAGGGTCGCGCCCCGGTACCCGAGGCGCGGCATGTCGATCTCGTCGATGTTCGCGGCCCCGTCGAACAGCGGCCGGCAGAGGCTGATGGCGGCGAACTCCTCCCAGTCGCTGCCGGGGTCCAGGAAGTCGGTGCGGCGGCGGTTGCGGACCTCCCACTCGCCGTGCAGGAAGTCGAAGTCGTGCGGGCTGCTCATGAACACTCTCCCGTGGTTCCTTCGGGCAGGCTGTCGGTCAAGTAGGCCTCCAGGTCCGGGACTTCGGGCGCCAACAGATGCCGTACCCAGGCGTCCCGCTCGTGCTGGATCGGCGGGAGCTCCCACACACAGCCGATCCAGGGCAGCTCCGGCCGGATGAAGTGCGTCGGGTCCTCGTCGGGGCAGCCGAGCACCGGCTGGCCCGCCGAGGCGCCCCTGAAGTGCAGGACGTTGTCCCACACCCAGCTGTACGCGTTCAGATAGGCGCCGGTGTCCCCGCCCCGGTGCAGCACGACGAACGTCGCGGGCGGCGTGCCGTCCGGCTCCGGCAGCAGCTGCGGCAGGATCGCGTACGCCGCCTTCTCCACCTCGGGCGCGATGCCCGCCGGGTCCGCGGTGACGTGATAGCGCTTGACGTGCCGGCCGGCCACCTCGATGGGCGGCGGCACGGTCAGCAGTTTCTCCTTGAAGGCCATGCACGGGACGCTAGGCCCGCTTCACTGACATCCTGTGGCAGTGAAGTCCAGCCGACTCGTCTCGATCCTCCTGCTCCTGCAGACCCGGGGCCGGATGACCGCCGCCCAGCTCGCCGAGGAGCTGGAGGTCTCCGTCCGCACGGTCTACCGGGACGTCGAGGCCCTGAGCGCGGCGGGCGTTCCGCTGTACGGCGACGCGGGCCACGCCGGCGGCTACCGCCTGCTCGACGGCTACCGTACCCGCCTGACCGGTCTGACCACCGACGAGGCCGAAGCCCTCTTCCTCGCGGGCGCCCCCGGCCCCGCCGCCGACCTCGGGCTCGGCCCCGTGCTGGCCGCCGCCCAGCTGAAGGTGCGCGCCGCGCTCCCACCGGAACTGCGCGCCCACGCCGACCGCATCAGCGGACGCTTCCACCTCGACGCCCCCGGCTGGTACGCCGGCGCCGACGACACCCCGCACCTGCCCGCCGTCGCCGACGCCGTATGGAACGGCCGCTTCCTCGACGTCCTGTACCGCCGCTGGCGCGAGCCCACCGACGTACGGCGCCGTCTGGAGCCGTACGGACTGGTCCTGAAGGCGGGCCGGTGGTATGTCGTCGCCGGACCGGGCCCGCGTACCTTCCGGGTCGACCAGATCCTCGAACTGGTCGTCTCGGACGAGGAGTTCACCCGCCCCGAGGACTTCGATCTGGCCGCCTACTGGACCGCGTACCAGCGGGACTTCCACGACCGGCTGCGCGGGGGAGAGGCGCGGGTCCGACTGGCCCCGGGCGCCCGGCTGCCCGGACCGGCGGGGGAGGCGGCGCTCTCCAACGGCCGTGCGGACGAGAGGGGTTGGACTCTGGCCACCGTCCCCATCGAGTCCGTCGCCCACGCCCACGCCGAATTCCTGCGCCTGGGCACGGACATCGAGGTCCTCGCACCCACCGAGCTGCGTGAGCGCATCGCGCGGACCGTCACCGAACTGGCCGAAATCTACGGCAACTCCCGTGCGGGCGGCGGCGACTGAGACGGGAACCCGTCCGTCCTCCCCGGGAGGTACGTCACGTGAAGCACCCGCATCCCCCCGCCCACCGCAGACGCCGCAGCGCCGTCCTGTCCGCGCTGACCGCGGTGGCCGCCCTGGTCGGCGCCGGTGCCTCCGTCGGCGACCTCGACGGTGACGGGCAGCCCGACTTCGTCCTCAAATGGCAGCCCACCAACGCCAAGGACAACTCCCGGTCCGGCTACACCGGCGACACCGTCCTCGACGGCATCAAGCTCGACGGCACCCGTCTGTGGCGCATCGACCTGGGCCGCAACATCCGCTCCGGCGCGCACTACACCCAATTCCAGGTGTACGACTACGACGGCGACGGCAAGGCCGAGGTGGCCGCGAAGACCGCCGACGGCACGGTCGACGGCACCGATGCGGTGATCGGCAGCGCGTCGGCGGACCACCGGAACTCCAGCGGCTACATTCTGTCCGGCCCGGAGTATCTGACCATGTTCAACGGGCAGACGGGCAAGGCGATGCAGACCGTCGACTACGTGCCGGCGCGCGGCACGGTCTCGTCCTGGGGCGACTCGTACGGCAACCGCGTCGACCGCTTCCTCGCGGGCACGGCCTATCTGGACGGCTCCCGCCCCTCCCTGATCATGGCGCGCGGCTACTACACACGCACCAACTCCTCCACCAACAGCGGCAAGGGATACGACGGCCAGGGCAACCACCAGCTGTCGGTCGCCGACGTGGACGGCGACGGCAAGGACGAGATCGTGTACGGCTCGATGGCCGTGGACGACAACGGCTATGGCCTGTGGACGACGAAGAACGGCCACGGCGAGTGCCGGGGTGCTGACGGTCGACCGTCAGCCCGCTGAAGCCGTAATAGGTGTCCGCCTCCGCGACCGGGCTGATGTTCGTCCACGTGCCCGTCGCCGTCGCGTACCGCCACAACTGGCCCTTGCCGCCGAGACGATGCCCTGGTTGTCGCTGGCGTGCCCGGACCTGTCGCTCGGATCCTGTTGATAGTTGCCGGGGTTGGGAAAGGACGTCACCTGCGACCAGGTCGCCCCGGAGTCCGTCGACCGCCACAGGCCCTTGCCGCTGGGCGCGCCCAGATACAGCACGCTGTTCCTGTTCGGGTCGATCGCGAGCCGTTCGCCCATGCCGCGGCCGGGCATGTTGCCGCCCAGCTTGAAGGGAAGGCCGGCCTTCTGCCAGCTCGCGCCCCGGTCGGAAGAGCGCAGCACGGCCCCGTTCCCGGGATCCCAGCTGTTGGTTTACGTGCCCACGGCCGCATACACCCTGTTCGGATCGACCGAGTCGGAGGCCAGGCTGACCACACCGGTGTGTCCCCAGTCGTTCCAGCCGACGGAGTCCAGCAGCGGGGTCCAGGTCTTCGTCGACTCCTGCCAGCGGTAGGCGCCGCCGATGTCGGTGCGGGCATAGACCAGGTTCTTCTCGGAGCGGTTGAACACGATGCCGGGGACGAAGCCGCCGCCGTCGATACGGGCGTTCTTCCAGGTGTAGGTGTCGGCCGCGAGCGGCACTTTCGGGGTGCTCGCGGCCAGGGCGGGCGGACTGCCCGCGAGCAGACCGGCGGCCAGCGCCAGCACGGCCGTGAGGATGCGGGTTCTTCGCACGGGAGGAGTCCTCTCCTGGGGGGAGGGCGGTCCCCAGTGCGGGTGGGGACCGCCGAAGAAGCGCCCCGAAGGGGCACTGCCAACTATTCGAGGAGTTCCGCGTACGAGCCCATGGCCAGGGCGATGTCCGCCTGGGCCCAGAAGCGGTGGTACGTGAAACTCGGTGCGGCGCCGCCCGCCAGATAGCTCTCGATCTTCGACCAGGCCGGGTCGTTCTTGTAGAAGGAACGCAGCGAGGCAAAGGTCGAGGAGGAGTTGATCGTGTCGCCGTTCGGCATCTTGCCGCTCCAGCCGCTCGGGACGTACACGCCGTCGTCGAAGCGGTTGTAGTCGGCGCGGGTCTCCGGGACGGCGATGCCCAGGCTGTCCTGGTAGTTGTTCCACATGCCGTCGAGGAGCGCCTTGGCCGTCGACTTCGCCGTCGCGTCACCGGACTTGGCGGCGTAGTACGTCAGGGTCTTGGCGTACGCGGCGGCCACGCCCACGTCGTTCGTGTAGTCGGCGACGGTGACGTGAAGTCCGCTGTTGGAGCCGGGACTTGACGCGTTCCAGGTGTCGGGCTGGCCGGACCACTGGAGGGTGGAGGGGATGAGGTAGGTGCCGTCGGGGTTGATCGTGGTCTTGGACAGCGCCCACTTGACCCACTTGTCGAGGACGGCCTTCGCCGTGGCGTTCCCCGTCTGCTGGTAGTACTCGGCGACCCGCTCCATCGACCACGCCTGGAAGCCGAACCACTGGTTGGACGGCGGGTCGTGGTAGACGGGCTGCCAGTCGTAGTACATGCCGTAGAAGGTGGGCGTACCGGACGGCGGGGTGGCGTACCGGCCCTGCCAGCTGTTGGTCGCTCCGCCCGCGATGGCGCCCTCGGACGACTGGAGCCAGCGGTAGAACTCCAGCTGCCGGCCGAGCGAGGTCGACCAGTCCGCCGCGCCCGTCGCCGACTTGGGCTTCAGATCGGCGTACGAGCTGAGCGCGTAGGCGGCCAGGGGGTTCTGGTAGCCGCCGTGGACATGGCTGGAGCCGATGCGCCAGGCCCAGCCCGCGCTTGTGTCGGTGGCGCCGCCCCAGGCGTAGTACCAGGACAGCAGATAGTCGGAGGAGTTCTTGCCGGTGCCCGCCGCGCAGGTGGAGGGACCGACACAGTTGCCTATCTTCTTGAAGTACTTGTCGTACATCGCGTACCGCAGGTAGTCGCCCATCTTCGCGGCCTTGCCGACGGTGGCCGACACGTCACCGCCCTTGCCCTGCGCCTTCGCCCATACGTCCGCCCAGTACGCGGCCTGCACCGCGCGAGCGTCCGCGTCCGGGGCGTCCGTGTACTTCCACTGCTTGGCGTAGGAGGAGTCGCCGGTGAACAGGTCCAGATAGCCGTTGCTGCCGCCGTACTTGAAGGCGTCGCAGGTCGGCTGCGGGACCGTCTCCCAGACGGACTCCTGCGGGCCGCGCTGGAAGGTGTTGATGTACGACGGTCGGGTGGCCGTCGGGCCGGCCTCGCACTTGCCGGGCTCGTTGCCGTAGCCGTAGACGTTGTCCACGTCCTGCAGCCAGTGCATGCCGTAGACGTCGTCCGTGCCGTACGCCGACTTCAGCTCACCGGCGATCGGATCAGAACCGACCGACACCGAGGTGTCCAGCTTCGCCGGGTACTCATTGGGTGTGTCCAGCTCGGGCGCGTACGTCGCCGGCTTCGAGGCGTTGTAGAAGGAGCTGGTCGGCTGGTCGGCATGGGTCGGGATCATGTACTTCTCCATCAGATCCCAGGCGCCGTTGAACTTGGACCAGTCACCCGTGACCTTGCCGTACATGGCCTGTAGCCAAAGAAGGTAACTGTAGGCCTCCGACGTGGTCTCATGTCCCTGGTCCGGGGCCTCGACGATCAGCGTCTCGACCGAGTGGTAGGGGATGCCCTCGGGGGAGAAGTAGCCGTTCGCCGGGTTGGTGATCTTCCCGTAGAGGTCCAGGAAGCGGGCGTCGTACGCCTTCGACCCCGCGAGCTCCGTCACCGTGACCGTCGCCTTGGTGTAGCCGGTCGCCGAGGCGGTGAAGGTCGCCGCGCCCGTGCCGGAGGAGTCGGCAGCGATGGTCACCGTCTGCGCGGTGTTCCAGTTGGACGGTGTGAAGGTGAGCGACGAACCGCCGGTGACGGACAGCCCGGTGTTGCCGTCCGTACGGGCCACGCCCACCGTCACATTGGCGCTCGGCGGCGTCGACAGCTTCACCGAGAAGGTGCCGGTCTTCCCCTGCTGGATGCCCAGTTGGGTGGGTGAGGCCACCAGGGCGGGACCGGAGGCGACCGTGATGCCGACGGGAGTGGAGGTGCCGGAGGCGCCCAGGCTGTCGTACGCCTTCGCCACCAGAGAATGACTGCCCACGGTCAAGCTGGAGACGGAGAGCGTGTACGGGGCGCTCGTGTCCGTCCCGAGCAGTGTGGTGTCGTCGTAGAACTCGACCTTGCTGACCGTCGCGTTGTCGGCCGCCGCCGCGGTCGCCGCGAGCGGTACGACCTCGCCCTGTGTGTAGACCGCGCCCGCGGTGGGACTGGTCAGCACGGTGACCGGTGGCTGGTGCGCGCCGGTGCAGGTCGTGCCGTTGACCGCGAAGGCGGCCGGGGCCGCGTTGGCGCCGCTGTAGCTGAACTGCGCGCCGGTCGAGACGGCGGCGCCCGCGGCGATCGTCCCGTTGTACGAGGCGTTCTGCACGGTGATCGACTGGCTGGACTGGGACCAGTTGCCGTTCCAGCCGTTCACGAGCTTCTGATTGCCCGTGTAGCCGTACGTCAGCGTCCAGCCGTTGATCGCGTCCGTGCCGCGGTTGGTGAGGGTGAGGTCGGCGGTGAAGCCGGAGCCCCAGTCATTGGTCTTGTAGTCGACGCTGCACTGGACCGTCGCTGCCTGTGCGGGAGTCGTCCCCGTGGCGAGCATCGACAGGGGAAGGGCGAGCGCAGCGACGACGGCGGTCCATAACCTCCGTACGGCTCTGCGTCTGCGTCCGGGAAGTCCGGGATGCATGTGCTGGTTCCTCCTTGCGCTGGCGAGACGTGGGGAGAAGTCAAGGCTTGAACCAGTGGGAGCGCTCCCATAGTGGGGACGAGGGTGAGAGCGGTCAAGATGCTTGAAGAGTCGAAAAGATTCGACGGAAGCCGCCCAGGAAAAGTCAAGCGACTCCCCTGTCCATCGCCGTCACTTGGCGCTACCTTCCTTCGCACCAGTGGGAGCGATTCCGTTCAGTCGACGCGTACGTCACGCGTCCGAGCTGCAAGGAGTCGCTCATGCGACACCCCCCGCGTTCAGTACTTTTAGCCGTCGCCGGTGCGGTCGCCCTTGTCGGGTCCGCACTGGTGCCGGTGGTCTCGGCGTCCGGGGCCACACCCGCCTGCACGGTCGAGTACTCCGTCACCGGGCAGTGGGACACCGGCTTCCAGGGTGCCGTGAAGATCACCAACAACACGGCCGCGCTCAGTAGTTGGAGCCTCACCTTCGACTTCGCGAACGGCCAGAAGGTCACCCAGGGCTGGAGCGCCAAGTGGTCCCAGTCCGGCACCACCGCGACCGCCGCCAACGAGAGCTGGAACGGCTCGCTCGGAACCGGCGCGAGCGTCAGCGCCGGGTTCCTCGGCTCCTGGTCGGGGAGCAACGCCGTACCGACCGCGTTCAAGCTCAACGGGACGACGTGCAACGTGGATGCGGAGCCCTCGCCCACCCCGACCGAGCCACCACCGGGCAACGGCACCGCACCCGCCCTGCACGTTTCCGGCAACAAGCTCGTCGACGCCGACGGCAAGACCCGCCGGCTGCTCGGCGTGAACCGCTCCGGCGGCGAGTTCATGTGCGTCCAGGGCTACGGCATCTGGGACGGTCCCGTGGACGACGCGGCGATCAAGGCGATCGCCGACTGGAAGGCCAACGCGGTGCGCATCCCGCTCAACGAGGAGTGCTGGCTGGGCCTTTCCAACATCAAGCCCGAGTACGCCGGCGCCAACTACATCAACGCCGTCAAGGACCTGGTGGCCCGGGTCGAGGCGCACGGCATGACACCGGTCCTCGAACTCCACTGGTCCTACGGCCAGTACACCGGCAACTCCGCGGGCTGCTCCGACGTGCACGCCACCTGCCAGAAGCCGATGCCCGACATGCAGTACAGCCCCTCGTTCTGGTCCTCGGTGGCGAGCACCTTCAAGGGCGACCCGGCCGCCGTGTTCGACCTGTTCAACGAGCCGTACCCGGACCGGGCGACCTCCACCACCACCCAGGCCTGGCAGTGCTGGAAGGACGGCGGCAACTGCCCCGGTATCTCGTACGAGGTCGCCGGTGTGCAAGACCTCGTCGACGCCGTACGCGGCACCGGCGCCAAGAACGTCATCATGGCGGGCGGGCTCGCCTACTCCAACGACCTGAGCCAGTGGCTGACGTACCGGCCGACCGACCCGGCCGGCAATCTCGTCGCCGCCTACCACGTCTACAACTTCAACACCTGTGCGAACGAGAGCTGCTGGAACTCCACCCTCGCCCCGGTCGCGGCCCAGGTGCCGCTGGTCGCCGGGGAGGTCGGTGAGAACACCTGCTCGCACGGGTTCGTCGACCAGGTCATGAAGTGGTTCGACGACCGGAGCCTGTCCTACCTCGGCTGGACCTGGAACACCTGGGACTGCTCCTCCGGCCCGTCCCTGATCACCAGTTTCGACGGAACCCCCACCGCGTACGGCATCGGCCTGCGCGACCACCTGCGCGCCATCAACCCGTAGCCCCTTTGAAGAAGGAACCCGCGCTCATGAGTCGTACCAGAACAGCGATACTCGCCGCCCTGGCGCTCGTCGCCGGGGCCTCGGGAACGGCCCTCACCACCGCACCGGCGAACGCCGCCGCGTCCGCCGTCCCGTGCACCGTCGACTACAAGGTGCAGAACCAGTGGGACACCGGCTTCACCGCCGCCGTCACCGTTACCAACAACGGTGCTGCCAAGAGCAGTTGGTCGGTGAAGTGGGCGTACGCCGGCAACCAGAAGGTCACCAACTACTGGAACACGAAGCTCACCCAGAGCGGTACCGCCGTCACCGCCAACAATGAGACCTACAACGGCACGCTGGCCACCGGCGGTTCGGCCAGCTTCGGCTTCAACGCCTCCTACAGCGGCGCCAACGCGATCCCGGCCGCCTTCACGCTCGACGGCGTCACCTGCAGTGTCGACGACGGGGGCAGCGGCGGTGGCGGAGGAGGCGGCGGTGGTGGTGGCGGCACCGGCAACCGTGTCGACAACCCGTACGCCGGCGCCAAGGTGTACGTGAACCCGGAGTGGTCCGCGAAGGCCGCCGCGGAGCCCGGCGGCAGCCGCGTCTCCAACCAGCCCACCGGCGTCTGGCTCGACCGCATCGCCGCCATCAACGGCGCGAACGGCAGCATGGGCCTGCGCGCCCACCTCGACGCGGCCCTCGCCCAGAAGGGCAGCAACGAAGAGGTCGTCCAACTGGTCGTCTACGACCTGCCGGGACGCGACTGTGCGGCCCTGGCGTCCAACGGCGAGCTGGGCGCGACCGAGATCGACAAGTACAAGACGCAGTTCATCGACCCGATCGCGGAGATCCTCTCCGACAGCAAGTACGCCTCCCTCAGGATCGTCACCACCATCGAGATCGACTCGCTGCCCAACCTCGTCACCAACACCGGCAGCCGCGCCACCGCCACGCCCGCGTGCGACACCATGCTCGCCAACGGCAACTATGTGAAGGGCGTCGGCTACGCCCTCGCCAAGCTCGGCGCGATCCCCAACGTCTACAACTACCTCGACGCCGGCCACCACGGCTGGCTCGGCTGGGACGACAACTTCGGCCCCGCGGCCACCCTGTTCAAGCAGGCGGCCACCAGCGAGGGCGCGACCGTCGACGACGTGGCCGGGTTCATCACCAACACCGCCAACTACAGCGCCCTGAAGGAGAACAACTTCACCGTCGACGACACGGTGAACGGCACCTCCGTGCGCCAGTCCAAGTGGGTCGACTGGAACCGCTACGTCGACGAACAGTCCTTCGCACAGGCCTTCCGCAACCAACTCGTCTCGGTCGGCTTCAACTCCGGCATCGGCATGCTGATCGACACCTCCCGCAACGGCTGGGGCGGCACCGCACGCCCGGCCGGCCCCGGCCCGCAGACCAGCGTGGACACGTACATCGACGGCGGCCGCTACGACCGCCGGATCCACGTCGGCAACTGGTGCAACCAGTCCGGAGCCGGCCTCGGCGAGCGCCCGCAGGCCGCCCCGGCGACCGGGATCGACGCCTATGTGTGGATGAAGCCGCCGGGTGAGTCCGACGGCTCCAGCACCGCCATCGCCAACGACGAGGGCAAGGGCTTCGACCGGATGTGCGACCCGACATACACGGGCAACGCCCGCAACGGCAACAGCATGTCCGGCGCCCTGCCGAACGCGCCGCTGTCCGGGCACTGGTTCTCCGCCCAGTTCCAGCAGCTGATGCAGAACGCCTACCCGCCGCTGCCGTAACGCGGTGACGGTGATCCGCCGGGGTCAGCCCTTCGGGGACAGACCCCGGCGGATCGCGCGTTCCACCGGCGAGTGGTCGCCGTCCGGCCGGTCCAGCTCCAGCGGCGACTCCAGGTACAGCGGCGGCTGAGCCATGAACCGGGGCCGGGTCCCGTGGTGCGGCTGGGCGGCGTGCACCAGGAAGGGGTGGCAGAGATAGACGTCGCCGGGGCTGCCGGTGGCGTACGTGAGCGGGCGGTGCGCGGAGGCGCGGCCACCTGCGGGCCGAGCTCCAGGAACGAGGCGCCTGCCTCGCCGTACGGCGCCAGGACCGGCGGCACGTCGAGGTGCGAGCCGACCCTGATCCGGGTCGGGGCGTCCGCCTCGGTCACCTCGCCGAACAGGAACAGCATCAGCAGCGCACGCTCCCTCGACCACAGGTTGGTGTGCCACGCTGTGGCGCCCTCCGGGAGATAGCTGCCCTCGATGTGCCAGCCCGCGTCGTCCGGCTCCTGCGCGTGCGGGAAGCGCAACGGGAAGCTTCCCAGCGAATAGCGCGGGACCCAGCGCCGCTCGCCGACCAGCAGGTCGAACGCCTCGTGCAGTACGGCGGAGTTGGCGGCGGCCGCGAACGGTCCCTGGGCCATGCCGCCCACCCACACCACCGGGTCCTTCCAGCTGCCGGGGTCGTCCGGGTCGTACCCCGTCTCCCGCCAGAGCAGCCGCGCGCAGTCCTCGGTGACGCGCTTCGGGACGGCGCCCTCGATCTTCACGAACCCTTCCTCGATGAACCGCTCCATCAGCTCGTCGTCCATCGGGCCATCCTCGGCGACCGGTGTTGCCGTACGCACCCCGTTTTTTGCCGCCCCGGCAACAGAGCTGGCCCCGGCCCGGTGCGTCGGCGCAAGCTGGCCCCACCCGGACGAGAGGCTGACCACCATGGCGCACCACCACCAGCACGGCCACAACCACAACCACAACCACGGCCACGAAGACACTGACATCGACTGGGCGGCCATGGCGCCGCACCTGGAGGCGCAGGCGGAGCTGCTGGCCCCCGTCTACGAACGGGCCATGGCCTGGCTGGCGAAGGAGGTGACCGAGCCGGGGCTGATCGTGGACGCGGGCAGTGGGCCCGGTGTCGTGTCGTGCCTGTTCGCCGAGGCGTTCCCGGGCGCCCGGGTGATGGCCGTGGACGGCACCGAGCCGCTGCTGGAGCGGGCCCGCGACCGTGCCGCCCGCCAGGGCGTCGGGGACCGCTTCGGCACCCTGGCCGGTGAACTCCCCTGTGTGCTGGACGAGTTGGACTACCCGGCCGATCTGCTGTGGGCGAGCCGCAGCCTGCACCACCTCGGCGACCAGCGGGCCGGGCTCGCGGCCTTCGCGGCCCGGCTGGCCCCCGGCGGCACCCTGGCCCTGCTGGAGGGCGGCCTGCCCTCCCGGTTCCTGCCCCGGGACATCGGCATCGGGCGGCCGGGGCTGCAGGCGCGGCTCGACGTGGTCGAGGAGGAGTGGTTCGCACGGATGCGGGCCGACCTGCCCGGCGCCGTCGCCGTGACCGAGGACTGGCCCGCCCTGCTGGCAGCCGCAGGTCTGAAGCACACCCGCACCCGCAGCTTCCTGCTCGACCTGCCCGCACCCGCCTCCGACCGGGCCCGCGCCTACATCGCCACGACCCTCTCCCGGGTCCGCGAGGCCGCCGCCGACGCCCTCGACGCCGACGACCGCGCCACGCTGGACCGGCTCCTCGACCCGGCCGACCCGGCGAGCGTGCACCTGCGGCCGGACGTGTTCGTGCTGTCCGCGTACACGGTGCACACGGCCGTACGGCCCGTGTAGCCGCCAGGGCCGCGGCGGTTCAGCACCGTCCCGGGTGCGCGTACACACTGACCCGCGCGCCTCGCACGGTGCGGGTGCCGCACTTGTCGAAGTGTTCGGCGAGCGCCTGCCGCTTCGTCTCCTCCTGCGTGGTGGTGTCCAGCGGCTGCCCGGCCGGGTCGTGCAGGACGACGATCCGCCGGGCGGCGAGGACGCGGGCGCGGATGACGGAGGGGGCGGCCTCGGTGCCGTACAGCGTGCCGGAGTCCGCCGGGCCGCGGTCCAGGGCGAGATCACGCAGGCCGCGGAAGGAATCCGGGTCGACCAGGGACCACACCCGGCGCCGCGAGGGCGTGTACAGGATGCCGTCGGCGCCCTCGCCCGCCGTGCGGACGGCCGCGGCCACGGCGGTCACGTCGTCGACGCGGCTGTGCGGGGTGCGCAGACTCAGGGTGACCGGAAGCAGCGCCACGACGGTGGCCCCCGCGGCGAGCGCCGCTCTGGCCCGGATCAGGCCTCCCGCGCGCAGCAGCCGGTCCAGCGCCGCGCCGACCAGCAGCGCCGTCCCCGCCTGGCCGTAGAGGACGTAACGGTCCACGTACAGCGGCTTCACCAGCGACACCAGCAGGAGCAGCAGCCCGGTCACGATGAAAAGGGGCAGGGCCAGCTCCACGAGACCGACCCGACCCGCGTCCCTCCGCCGCGGCAGCAGCGCGGCACAGGCCGTCCCGAGCAGCGTCAGCCCGGCGAAGCCCACGAGCGCGCCCGTCCGGGTGCCGCCGATCCAGGCCACCTGCTCGGACTGGCCCATGCTCACCACCGCCAGGGGAGCCACGCCCACCCCGGCGAGCAGCGCCACACGCGCCCAGTCGCGGCGGGCCGCGCGGGGTACGGCCACCGCGTGCGCGGCCGCCACCAGCACCGCGAACTCGTGCAGCAGGCAGGCGGACAGCACGACCGTGCCGTAGGCCGCCCAGGCCCGCCCGGTGCCCGACTCCACCGCCCGGACCAGCAGATACGACGCCCAGACGACCAGCGCGCACACCAGCGCGTACGAACGGCCCTCCTGCGCGTACCGCTGGACCGGCGGCAGGACCGCGAACACCAGCCCGGCCGCCAGCCCCGCGCGCGGCCCGGCGAGCCGGCGGCCCAGCAGCGCCAGCGTCCCGGCCGCCACCGCGGTCGCCAGCACCGACGGCAGCCGCAGCACCAGCAGCGGATCGGCCCACCCGAAGACCCGGAACAGGGCGTGCATCAGCAGGTAGTACAGGCCGTGCACCGCGTCCGCCCGCTCCAGCGTCCGCCACAGCTCGGGCAGGCCGCGCCGCGCCATGTCGTACGTCACCGCCTCGTCCCGCCACAGGCTCCCGTCGCGCCGTACACCCCACAGGCCGAGGGCCAGGGAGAGCACGACGGGGGCGAGTACATGGACGTACCGGCGGGGGATGCTCGGGGCGGCGGTCGGGAGTGCGGTCCTCGGGGACCGGGTGACGGTGGCGATGGCGGGCTCCGGTACGTGTCGGGACGGCGGGTCCCGGTGAGCGGGGCCGCGTGGACGTGCACCGACGAGTCCAGGCGCCGCACGATTGATGGGCAGCCCCCGTCCCGAGCGCCAATCAATCGCCGTACGCGGGTTGTTAGCGTGGAAGGCGGCCGCGATGGACGGGGGAGACGTGCATGGGGCGTCGTGAGAAGCCGCTGGATCCGGGGGCGGGAGCGGTGCAGCGGTTCGCCTACGAGCTGCGCAAGCTGCGCGACGAGGCGGGCACGCCGACCTATCGCGCGATGGCGCACCGGGCCGGCTACTCCGGGCCGACGCTGTCTGCGGCGGCCGCCGGAGAGCGGCTGCCCACCCTGCCGGTGGTCACCGCGTACGTCACCGCGTGCGGCGGCGACCCGGGGGAGTGGGAGCGGCGCTGGCGGGCGGCCCTCGCCGAGGCGGCCGACGAACGGTCCCCCGGGGAGGACACCGACAGCCCGTACCCGGGACTCGCCCGGTTCGACACCGGGGACCGCGACCACTTCCACGGCCGCGACGACCTCGTCGCCGAACTCGTCGCCCACGTGGGGCGGTTCAGGGTCGGGGCGGTCGTCGGTGCGTCCGGCAGCGGCAAGTCGTCACTGCTGCGGGCGGGACTGATCCCCGCCCTGCGGGAAGCACACGACCGGCCTCCGTCCGCGATCCGCGTCCTCACCCCCGGCAGCCGTCCGGCCCGAACCCACCAAGCCCTGTTCACCCCGCACGACGCTCCCGGCGACACGCTCCTGGTCGTCGACCAGTTCGAGGAGGCCTTCGCACTCTGCGCCGATCCGGCCGAACGCGAGCTGTTCATCGGCCGGTTGCTCACCGCGCTCGACCCGGCCGCCGGGCTGCGCGTGCTCATCGCCGTACGCGCCGACTTCTACGCACGCTGCGCCGAGCACGGCCCCCTCGCGGAGGCGCTGCGCGACTCGACTTTGCTGGTCGGCCCGATGCCGCCGCAGCGGCTCCGGGAGGCCGTGGTCAGACCGGCGGCCGCGGCCGGTCTGGTCGTCGAACGCGACCTGACCGCCCGGATCGTCGCCGACGCCGCCGGCGAACCCGGCGGGCTCCCGCTGATGGCCCACGCCCTGCGCGAGGTCTGGCGGCGGCGCACCGGCAAGACCCTCACCCTGGCCGCCTACGAGTCCATCGGCGGCATCCGGGGCGCGGTCGCCCACACCGCCGAGGACGTGTACGCCCGCTGCACCCCCGCCGAGGCCGCCACCGCCCGCGTTTGAGCGGACACACCTTCTGGATACGCCGCCTCGCGGGCGAACACGCGGTCTACGAGGTGTGGGACGTGCGCGCCCGGACGCTGCTGGCACGGTACGGACGAGGAGACCGCGGCGGTGCGGGCCCCGTGCTGAGCGGTGACGACCGCTACGCCGCCTGGTGCGGAGAGGACCGGCGGACGCTGCGGGTGCTCGACCTCGCCAAGGGCCGCAGAGTTGGCACACGAGTGCCCTCGGCCACCGAACAGCTGCTGTGCCGGGGCGACGTGCTCACCTTCACCCCGGACGGCGGGGCCGTCGCGACCGCCACCACGTCCGGCGTGGTGACCTGGGACTTCCGTACCGGGCGGGAACGCCCTCGGCTGCCCGTGGCGGGTGGCGCGTACGAGGTGGTGTTCGCCGGTCCCTACGCGCTCACCTGGGCCCAGGGCTCCCTGGCCCTGTGGCGGACGGACCTTCCGGCCCCGGCCGACGATGGCCCGCGCGAGCCGCTCCTCACCCTTCCCGTCGAGAGCACGGCGCTCTGCGCACTGCGCCTCGACCCGGCCGACGGCGTACTGCGCTATGAGGAGGACGGCCGGACCGTCGGCGTCCACACCCTCTCCCTGCACGGTCTGACCGGCAGGACCTGGCGCGAGAAGGCAGCGGGCAGGGCGGCCTTCGACGCCTACGGACGGCCGGCCCGGCCGCGCCGCGCGAGCGTGCGCGGGGCCGAAGCGGTGGTGGTCGACCCGGCGGGCCGCACCGCGCTCACCGGTGAGGGATTGCTCGTCGACCTCGCGACGGGCAGGAAGAGGACGGCCGTCACCGGGGAGGACCTGCTCACCGCGGGCGCCATGAGCGCCGACGGCCGCCATCTCGCCACGGCCGACTACCGAGGCCGCCTCACCCTGTGGGATCTCCGCGCCCGCCACCGGATCGCCGTCCTGCGAGCCACGGGAAGTACCGCCGACCGGCTCGCCCTGGCCTTCTCCCAGGACGGCTCACTGCTCGCGGTGGGCGCGCCGGACGGCTCCGTGCAGGTGTGGGAGACGGCGCAGCCACACCTCGGGCCCGCGCCCCTCCCCGCCGGGGACGGCCCGGTCCTCGCGGTCGGATTCGGCCCGGACGGCGCCGAGTTGCATCTCGCGACGCCCCATCTGCCGGACCGGCTCGGTGCGTTGGCGCCGGATCGCGCGGCCGCCGAGGTGTGCTCGCGCGCGAACGGCGGTGCCACGAAGGCGGAGTGGCGCCGCTACCTGCCCTCGGTGCCGTACCGCGGTACGTGCGCCGCTTGACTTCGAGAGCGCTCCAAATGATGAACTCCCGTAGTTCACCGAACCACAGGGGGTAACCATGACCGACTCTCCGGTCGCGCTCATCACCGGCGGCGGCAGCGGCATCGGTGCCGCCGCCGCCCGGCAGTTGCTGGACGCCGGGCACCGGGTCGCCGTCACCGGGCGGGGTGAGCCGCGGCTGCGCGCGTTCAGGGAGGGGCTGGGCAATCCGGACGGGCTGCTGACGATCGTCGGGAACACGGCCGAGTACGACGACGTACAGGCGGCCGTCGCCGCGACGCTGAAGGAGTTCGGGCGGCTCGACACGGTCGTCGCCAACGCGGGTTCCGCCACCCACGACTCGGTCGCGGAGGGCGATCCCGCCGGGTGGACGGACATGGTGCTGACCAACGTGCTCGGCCCGGCCCTCCTCATCCGCGCCTCCGTCGACGCCCTGAAGGAGACCCGGGGCAGGATCGTGCTCGTCGGCAGCGTCGCCGGGTTCGTCAACACGCCCGGCAATCTGTACGGCGCCACGAAGTGGGCGGTCACCGGCCTCGCCGAGAACACCCGCCGCCAGGTCACCGAGTGGGGCGTGGGCGTGACCCTGGTCGCCCCCGGCCGGGTGGAGACCCCGTTCTGGGACGGCCTGGGCAGCCTTCCGCCCGGCCACCTCCTCACCGCCGACCAGATCGCCGACACGGTTGTCTGGGCCATCCGGCAGCCCGCCGGTGTCGACGTCAACACCGTGGTCGTCCGGCCGGTCGGGCAGCCCAACTGACGTACGCACAGGGCCCGGTACCGCCCCGGGCGCGGTACCGGGCCCTCTCCCCTCCCGGCTCAGTTGTTCTGCAGGAACTGTTTCGCCAGCTGGTCGCCGAGAGTCACCGCCGCGCTGTGGCTCTCGATGGGGGAGACCTTGGAGTTCTTGAACAGGATGTACGTCACGCCGGAGTCCACGCCGCCGGTCGCCGGGTCGGGGTCGATGCCGAGCGCCTTGGCGGTGGCGTACGAGGCCTCGCCGATGATCTTCGTGGGGCCGGTGTCGCCGACGACCGCGTACTCGACCTTGTTGTTGTAGATGACGGCGACCACTCCGCCGCCCTTGATGCCGGCGCCGGCGTAGTTCCAGATGCTGCTGGAGCTGGGCACGACGACATACGGCAGTGACTCGGCCTTCAGGGGCTTGCCGTTGGACTGGTGGAAGGCCGTGTCGTCCTGGTACCAGGGGTCGCGGTTCTCGTTGCAGTTGGTGGTGCGCTGGCCGTCGCAGTCGATGTCCATGTCGGCCTTCCAGAACACCGCGCCGTTCTTGCCGCACACGGGGATGGTGGCCGAGGTCTCGTCGTCGGTCTTGTACTTGCCGTTGGATATCTGCGAACAGGACTTCACCTTGGCGAGCAGATCGGCCGCGCTGACCGAGCCCTCCTGGGCGGACCTCGGGGTGGTGCCGGAGGCGCTTGCGGGGAGTACGCCGGCGGCGAGCAGCGCGGCCCCAAAGGCCGCGGCGAGGGTCAGTGTTCGAACGCGCACTGTGGGGGACCCTTCTGTTAGGAAACTTTCCTTACCGGGTCCGTACAACTTGGCGCTCTTTACGTGGCCCCGTCAAGCCTTGGGGCGCGAACGGGTGTTCCGTGTGCCGTTTGCGGTGATCTGCCCGCCAGAGAACACTGGCGATATCGGCCATTTTGGAATTTTGCGACCGATATGCACACGGTTTCTGGGAGGCGAGGCGTCATGTTCGTACGGACCGTCTATGTGACCGGTGATCCCACGAAGATCGATACGGCCATCAGAGCCCTGAACACGGAGGGCCGGGGCCTGCTCGAAGAACGTCCCGGCTACCGCGGTGCGGGCGTCTTCGTGGACCGGGAACTGGGCAAGCTCTTCTCGGCGAGCTGGTGGACCTCCGAGGAGGCCAGACACAACAGCGACGAGGTGATGCGCGAGCGGCGCGGTGCCCTCCTGGAACCGTTCGCGGGGACCGTGGCGGTCGAGAACTACGAGGCCGCGGTCTTCCATGCGCAGCAGATGCCGAGGACGTCCGGCGGCCTGCGCATCACCAGGCTGGAGTTCGAGCCCGCGGACACGGAACTGGTCGCCGATACGTTCCGGGCCAGTGTGCTGCCCCGGCTGGAGACCCTCCACGGGCTGGCCAGGGCCTCCCTGCTCGTGGACCGGGACCGCGGACGCGGCATGGTCCACATCCTGTTCATCGACCACGAGTCCATGGCCGCTTCCCGCTCGGCCCAGGCCATGGCCCGGCACGAGGGGACGGCCAAGGCGCATGTCACCGTGACCGGTCTCGAGGAGTTCGAGGTCGTCCACGCGGACGTGCACCCCGACTGAGGCCCTGTGTCGGGCGCTTGACCGGCGCCTCGCCCTGTCAAGCGTGTGCCCCGCCGGGCGGGAGACCGCCCGGCGGGGCACACGCGCGTACGGAAGCGGGCCTTGGCGCGGGCCGAGGACGGGCCTCAACCCATGTCGAAGGTGGCCGGGTCCGGACCCAGCCGCCGGTCCTCGTTCAGCGCGCTGATCGCCGCGAGGTCCTCGGTGTCCAGGCTGAAGTCGAAGACGTCGATGTTCTCCTTGATCCGGGACGGCGTCACGGACTTGGGGATCACGATGTTGCCCAGCTGGAGGTGCCAGCGCAGCACGATCTGGGCCGGGGTGCGGTTGTGCTTCTGGGCGATGGCGACGATCGCCGGCACCTCCAGCAGCCCCTTGCCCTGGCCGAGCGGGGACCATGCCTCGGTGTGGATGCCCTGCTGCGCGTGGAACGCGCGGGCCGCGTGCTGCTGCAGATGCGGGTGGAGTTCGATCTGGTTGACCGCCGGGATGACCGACGTTTGGTCCAGCAGGTGTTCCAGGTGCTCCGGAAGGAAGTTGGACAGGCCGATGGCACGCACCCGGCCGTCGGTGAGGAGCTTCTCGAAGGCCTTGTAGGTCTCGATGTACGTGCCCCGGGACGGCAGCGGCCAGTGGATCAGGTACAGGTCGAGGTAGTCCAGACCCAGCTTCTGAAGGGACACGTCGAAGGCGCGCAGTGTGGCGTCGTACCCCTGGTCGCTGTTCCAGAGCTTGGTGGTGACGAAGACGTCCTCGCGGGGCAGGCCGGAGGCGGCGATCGCCTTTCCGGTGCCCTCTTCGTTGCCGTAGATCGCCGCTGTGTCGATGCTGCGGTACCCGGCCTCGAGTGCCGTGGCGACGGCTCGCTCGGCCTCGTCGTCCGGCACCTGCCAGACGCCGAAGCCCAGCTGGGGCATCTCGACGCCGTTGTTGAGGATGATCGGGGGGACCTTGCTGCTCACGAGCTCTTGATCCTTCGCTTGTCGACAGGTGGTACCACCATCGTCAACGATCACGAGCCAGGATGCATTCCTGACCGCCGAATCCATCGGAACTGACCGGCGAGTCAGTTGCGGACACGGAGAATGGCCGGAAATGCATCCGACGTTATCGGTCCGGACCATTGACCGCGGCCCGTCATCCCGGGACTCTGAATCCCGCCGCCGAACGCGTCGATGAACTGGGTGCACACATGTGAACACCCGACGCCATTGGCGCCTGTCTGTGCATCAGAGACCCCCCCACCCTCAGGAAAGCGGGTACCTACACATGAATGAAACCCTGCCCGAGGCCCGCCAGACGGAACGGACCGTTCAGGAGACATCGGATGAAAATCTCTGGCAAAGCCCCGGCTACACCGTTGTGGAAACCGCACTCGAAGTGACCGCCTACGCCCTCGGCGACCGCTGACCCGAGGCACGGCGAACCGCACCATGACCGCGACACCCGTACGCGCCGACGGCACCGCGCCCCCGTGGCCGGCCGCCGAGTTCACCCGGCGGCTGTGCGCCGTCACCGCCGAGCGCTACCACGACCGCCACCCCTTCAACCTGCGGATGCACCGCGGCGAACTCACCCCCGGTGAACTGCGCCGCTGGATCGCCAACCGCTTCCACTACCAACGGCACATCCCCGTCAAGGACGCCCACGTCCTCGCCAAACTCGACCGTCCCGCGCTGCGCCGCGCCTGGCTGCGCCGCATCCGCGACCACGACGGCACGGCCGAGGGCGAGGGCGGCATCGAACGCTGGCTGCGGCTCGGCGAGGCGGCCGGCCTCACCCGGGACGAACTGTGGGACACCACCCGGGTGCTGCCCGGGGTGCGTCACGCGGTCGAGCGGTACGTCTCCTTCTGCCGCCGGCGTCCCGTGCTGGAGGCCGTCGCCGCCTCCCTGACGGAGCTGTCCGCACCCGACCTGATGCGCACCCGCATCGCCGCCTTCGAACGCCACTATCCATGGATCGACCCGGCCGGCCTCGCCTACTTCCGCACCCGCGTCGGCCAGGGCGCCCGCGACGGCGAGGAGGCCCTCGCCCTCGTCCACGCCTGGGCCCGCACCCGTGAGCAGCAGGAACGGGCCGTGGCCGCACTGGTCTTCAAGTGCGACGTGCTGTGGGCGCTGCTGGACTGTGTCGACGAGGGCGACAGCGGCGCCGGGGGCGGGCCATGACCTGGCGTCCCGTCCTGTCCCGGGGCGTGGTGCTGCGCCACGACCGGGTGCGCGGCACCGATCTCCTGCTGCTGCCCGAACGCGTGGTCGTGCTGCACGGCCGGGCGGGCGGTGTGCTGCGGCTGTGCGACGGCAGCCGGGAGGTGCGCGAGATCGTCGCCGAACTGCGCGCGGGTTACCCGGGGGCACCCGTCGCCGCCGAAGTCCCCTACTTTCTCTCCGCGTTGCGGAAGGAGGGCTGGCTGACATGACCCCGGATCCCCCGTGGGCCCTGCTCGCGGAGCTCACCCATGGCTGCCCGCTGCGCTGCGGGTACTGCTCCAACCCCGTCGAACTGGTCGGTCGGTCAGAAGAGCTGACCGCGGAGCAATGGGCCGGAGTGCTCCGGCAGGCGGCCGCGCTGGGCGTCGTACAGACCCATCTGTCGGGCGGCGAACCCCTGTTGCGGCGCGACCTGCCGGACATCGTCGCCGCCGCCGACACCGCCGGTCTGTACACGCAGCTCGTCACCAGCGGGCTCGGTCTGGGTGAGCGGCGGCTGGCGGACCTCCTGGACGCCGGACTGCGCAGCGTCCAGCTCTCCGTCCAGCACGCGGACCCGATGGCCTCCGAACGCATCGCGGGCGTCCGCTCGTTCGCGGCCAAGGAGCGGGCCGCCCGGCTGATCCGGGCGGCGGGAGTCCCCTTCGGGCTCAACGTCGTCCTGCACCGCGGCAACCTGGACGCTCTCGACGATCTGATCGCCCTCGGCGTGGCCTGGGGCGCGGACCGGATCGAGCTCGCCAACACCCAGTTCCACGGCTGGGCGCTGCGCAACCGGACCGTCCTGCTGCCGACCCCCGAGCAGACCCGGCAGGCCCACGACACGGTGACCGGCTGGCGTCAACGGCTCGGTGACGGGCCGGAGTTGGTATGGGTCGCGCCCGACCTGGTGGATGCCACGGCCAAGCCCTGCATGGGCGGCTGGGGCAGGGTCTCGCTCACCGTCGCACCCGACGGCACGACCCTGCCCTGCCCCGCCGCGGCCGCCCTCCCGGGCCTCGACCCGCCGAACGTGAAGGACCACCCGCTCGACCGGATCTGGCGGCGGTCCAAGGCCTTCAACGCGTTCCGCGGCGAGTCCTGGATGCCGGATCCCTGCCGCGACTGCGCCCTGCGCACCAGCGACCACGGCGGCTGCCGCTGCCAGGCGTACGCGCTCACCGGCGACGCCGCCCGCACCGACCCCGCCTGCCGGCACGCCCCCGACCACCACCTCGTACGCGACCTCGTGCACGGACCGCGCGAGACGTCCGCGTACGCGTACCGAGAAGCCCGAGAAGGAGGACCATGAGACGCCGACGCCTGCGGGCGGCACTGACGGCCGTCGTGCTCGCCGTCACCGCCCTGGCCGCGCTGCCCTCGGTGACCTCGACGCCCGCCGTCGCCGTGCCCCGCCCGGAGGCCCCCGCGCCGCCCGTGCACGAGGCTGAGGACGCGGTCATCGGCCAGGGCACCGTCGACTCCGACCACACCGGTTACACCGGCACCGGCTTCGTCAACTACGGCAATGTGAGCGGCAGTTACGTCGAGTTCACGGTCACCGCCGACCAGGCGGGCACCGAGCCGCTCGCGTTCCGCTTCGCCAACGGCACCACCGCCGACCGGCCCCTGGACATCACCGTCAACGGCGTCACGGTCGCGCGCGGCCTGTCCTTCCCGGGCGACGGCTCGTGGACGAGCTGGCGGACCCGGACCGTCGAGGCGGCGCTGCGGCAGGGCACCAACACGATCCGCGCGAGCGCCGTGAGCTCCGGCGGCGGACCCAATCTCGACTCGCTGACCGTGGGCCGGCCCGCCGCCGTCACCGACTGGTCGGTCGCCATGGTCGACTCCACCACCGCCCGCTACACGCCGAGCACGATCGGCGGCTGGTCGTACCCCGTCGGTCTGTACCTCTACGGCCAGTACCTCGTCTACCAGCGCACCCACAACGCGCGCTACCTGTCCTTCATCAAGAGCTACGTCGACCGGTTCGTGGCGAGCGACGGCTCGATCGGCCAGAGCTTCAACAGCCTCGACAGCATGCAGGCGGGACGGCTGCTGATAATCCTGCACCACGAGACCGGCCAGGACCGCTACCGGATCGCGGCGAAGAAGATCCGCGACCGCCTCGACACCTACCCGCGCACCCAGGACGGCGGCTTCTGGCACGCCGACTCCAGCAGCCGCGCCCACCAGCTGTGGGCCGACGGCGTCTACATGGTCAACCCGTTCCTCGTCGAGTACGGCAGGGAGTTCCACGACGCGACCTACGCCGACGACGAGGCCGCCCGGCAGCTCGCCGTCTACGGCGGTCATCTCCAGGTGGGCAACGGCCTGTTGAAGCACGCCTACGACGAGTCGCATACCGCGTCCTGGTCCGACCCGGCCACCGGTCTCGCCCCCGAGCACTGGTGCCGCGCGGTCGGCTGGTACTCCATGGCGATCGTCAACGTGCTCGACGCCCTCCCGGCCGACCACCCGCGCCGGACCGCGCTGCTGGGCATCCTGAAACGACTCGCCGCCGGCCTGGAGCACTACCAGGACCCGACCACCGGACGCTGGTTCCAGGTGATGGACAAGGGCGACCGCGGCGACAACTGGACCGAGACCTCCTGCTCCAGCATGTTCACCTACGCCCTCTCGCGCGGCGCCCAGCAGGGCTACCTCGACGCGCACTACGCGAGCGTCGCCGAACGCGGCTACCAGGGCGTCCTGCAGCGGATCTCGCTCGGTTCGGACGGCCGTACCAACCTCACCGACATCTCGATCGGCACCAACGTCGGCGACTACGCCTACTACATCGGCCGCACCCGGGCCACCAACGACTTCCACGGGCTCGGCGCCTTCCTGATCATGAACGAACAGCTGCGCGCCCGGCCCCGCACGCCCACTCCTTGGGAGCAGCCATGACCCCCACCCGCAGGACCCTGCTGGGCGCGGCCCTGACCGGCGCGACCGCGGCCGCCGTCGGCCTGCCCGCCACCGTGGCGAGCGCCGCCTCCTGGCAGCTGAAGTGGTCGCCGTCCGCGAGCGCCGACGGTCTCGGCGCCTTCGAGACGATCGAGGACGACCGCGCCGACTCGCACCCCGCCGGAAAGCCCCACATCCGCCCCGAGGGCGACAACTGGCGGTTCACCATGCACACGGTGGACCGGGACACCATGACCGACCGGCAGCGCCAGGAGGTCACCGGGCTGCGCACCTCGTCCAGCAGTTATCTGACATGGCTGCCGGGGCAGACCTGGCGGCTGACCTACTCGATGTACATCCCGAGCTCGCTGAAGGCCACGACCACCTTCACGCACATCATGCAGATGAAGCAGCCCGGCAACGGCAGCTCGCCGATCGTCGTGCAGTCCCTGCGCAGGGTCAACGGCGCCCAGACCATCGAGCTCCAGCTGCCGATCTCCGGGACCCTGGTCGGCCGTACCTCCCTGGATCCGCTGCACGACCGGTGGACCGACGTCGACTTCCAGATCAAGGTCGGCAACGACACGTCCGGCTCGGTGCGCTGGATCCTCAAGAGCGGCGGGACGACCCTGATCGACAAGTCGCGCACCGGCGTCGACACCTTCCTGGCGGACCGCGTGCGCCCGAAGTGGGGCATCTACCGCTCCCTCGGCGACAGTTCCGGCTCGCTCCAGGACTGCCACCTGCTCCTCACCAATCTGCGCGGCTACCAACTCGTCTGAGGAGAAGGCCCGATGACACCCCCACGCGCCCCGCACCGAGCCCTCTTACTCGCGTTCCTGGGCTTCCTCGTCACGCTCGGTCTGTCCCACCCGCCGGCCATGGCCGCCTCCGCGTCCCCCGCCACCCCGACCGGGGCCGTCTACGACATCCGCTCCTACGGCGCCAAGGGCGACGGCTCCGCCAACGACACCCCCGCCGTGCAGAAGGCCGTCGACGCGGCGAGCGCCGCCGGCGGCGGAACCGTGCTGGTCCCGGCGCCCGGCACCTACAAGTCCAAGAACACGATCCACATGAAGAGCCATGTGACGCTCCAGGTCGACAAGGGCGCCACCCTCCAGGGCTCCAACGCGGACACCTACGACCCGCCCGAGTCCAACCCGAACGACAAGTACCAGGACTACGGCCACAGCCACTTCCACAACGCGATGATCCACGGGGACCGGCTGACCGACATCGCCTTCACCGGCGGCGGCGTCATCGACGGCGGCGGCAACCTGATCACCGGCAACCCGAAGTCCGGCGAGGCCGACAAGATCATCTCGCTGACCCGGTGCGACGGACTGCATCTGGGCGACGGCCTGACCCTGCGCCGCGGCGGCCACTTCGCCGCCCTCATCAACGGCTGCGCGAACGTCACCTCCGACCACCTGACCATCGACACCGCGAGCGACCGGGACGGCTGGAACATCATCAGCACCACGAACGTCACCGTCACCAACGCCCACATCAAGGCGAACGACGACGCGCTGGTCTTCAAGAGCGACTACGCGCTCGGCGCCAAGCTCCCCAACGGCCATGTGCGGGTGAGCGACTCCTACCTGTCGGCGGTGTGCTGCAACGCCCTGATGTTCGGCTCGGAGACCTGCGGCGACTTCTCGGACTACCAGTTCGCGCGGATCAGGATCGAGGGGTCCGACAAGTCGGGGCTCGGCATGGTGTCGATGGACGGCGCGAAGATCTCCGACGTCCACTACCGCGACATCACCATGACCGACGTCCACTCGCCGATCATGCAGAAGATCGGCACCCGCAAACGCTGCGGCAACAACCCGGGCGTCGGCTCCATCAGCGACATCACCTACGACAACATCACCGCGACCGGATCCAGCCCCTCGTTCAGCCCGACGCTGTGGGGCGAGGCGGGCCCGAACCGCATCAAGAACGTCACCTTCACCCACGTCGACCTCACCGTGCCCGGCGGCAACGGCACCATGGGCACCGGCGTGCCGAGCAACGACCCGAACAACTACAACCCCAACAGCATCGGCACCCGCCCGGCCTACGGCTGGTACCTGCACAACGCGGAGGGCATCGCCTTCACGGACAGCTCCGTGCGCCTCGCCGCCGACGACGGCCGGCCCGCGGTCATCGCCAACTCCGCGAGCTCGGTGAAGTTCACCCGGTTCACCGCCCAGCGCGGTGGCAACGCGCCGTACGACATGGGCTTCCAGGCGGTGACCGGCTACTGCGTGGCCGACAGCCACACCACCTCCGGTGGCGCGCTGCGGATGTCCAGCACCGGGTCCACGAGCGACTGCGGGGTTCCGGGCACGCGCTACGAGGCCGAGAACGCCGCCTCCTCGGCCGGCAGCACCGTCGACACCGACCACGCGGGCTACTCCGGCACCGGCTTCGTCAACACGCCGAATGCCAGCGGAAGTTATGTCGAGTGGACGGCCGACGCGGCGACCGCCGGGACCCGGACGATCTCCCTCGGCTACACCAACGGCACCACCGCCGACCGCCCGATGGACATCGCCGTGAACGGCACGGTCGTCGCCGCGCACGTCTCCTTTCCGCCCACCGGCGACTGGACCGCCTGGCGCACCGTCGACGTCACCGTCCCACTGACCGCCGGCGCCAACACGATCCGGACCACGGCCACCGCCTCGGGCGGCTGCCCCAACCTCGACTACCTGGACGTACCGGCATGAGCACACGCAGACGCACGATCCCGGCGCTGCTCGCGGCGGTGGGGCTGCTCCTGGCGGCCCTGCTGCTGCCGTCCCCGGCCCGGGCCGACCTGCAGAACCCGCGCCAGGACTTCCTGCGCGCCGCCACCGGCGGCCTCTTCCTGCACTGGGGCGAGCGCACCGCCCCGCAGCACACCAGTTGCAGCGCCTGGGAGAACGACGTCACCAGCGGTGGCTGGACCCCCGACTACTGGGTGAAGGAGGCGCAGAAGCTGCACACCCAGTACCTGGTCCTGGCCACCTTCCACAGCCGCCTCGGCTACGCCCGCCCCTGGCCCTCGGCCGTCCCCGGCAGCTGCGCCACCCGGCGCGACTTCCTCGGCGAACTGATCACCGCGGCCAAGGCGAAGGGCCTGAAGGTCATCCTCTACATGACCGACGACCCGCAGTGGCACAACGAGGGCGGCCACGAGTGGCTCGACTCGGCCGCGTACTCCGCCTACAAGGGCCACTCCGTCGACCTCACGACCCGCGACGGCTTCGGCGAGTACTCCTACGACCTCTTCTTCGAGGTCATGAACCGCTACCCGGACCTCGGCGGCTTCTGGATCGACAACGACAACGCGTACTGGGAGAGCCACAACCTCTACGCGCAGATCTACCAGAAGCGCCCCCAGTACACGATCAGCAACAACAACGAAGACACGCCGATCATGGACATGATCAGCAACGAGCAGAAGACGGGGATGACACCGGCGTACGACTACCCCCAGGCGGTCTACACGGCCCAACCCCGCCTCACCGAGGCCGACTTCAAGCTGCCCTCCACCGGCGCCTGGTGGTACGACGGCTCGAACCCGACCGTGGACCGGATGCTCACCCTCGGCCGCCTGATCACCAACGCGGGATCCTCCGTGAAGGCGCTGATGGCGGAGACGGCAATGGTCAACGGGAGATTTCCGGCCAACCAGGAGGCCTTCAACAACTTCGCGAGCGGCTACCTGAACCCGATCTGGGAGTCCCTGCACGGCGTCGAGGGCGGCGGCTACATGTACGGCGGACTCAAGCCCGGCTTCTGGAACGACGGCGCCCACGGCGTGACGACCATCGCCAAGGACGACCCGGGCCGCCAGTACATCCACGTCCTGACCCCGCCCACCACCGGCACCCTGCGGGTCCGCGACAACGGCTACCGGATCGCCTCCGTCACCAACCTCCGTACCGGAGCGCCCATTTCGTGGTCCCAGGCGGGCGGCGTCCTCACCCTGACGGGGCTGGGCGGCTGGGATCCGTACGACACCGTCTTCAAGGTCGTCACGGCCGGGCGCCAGGGCCTGCTGCCCGCCTCCTCCTACACGATGAGCGCGAGCGCCTCGGCGAGCGGACACGGCGCCCCGGCCGCCGCCGACGGGAACCACCTCACCTACTGGGACAGCGACAAGACCCTCCCGGTCACCCTCACCTTCGACCTGGGCTCGGCCAAGCGCGTGCAGTACCTCGGGCTCAACCAGCGCGAGGACTCGGTCGCCTACGCCCGCTCCGACACCGAGCAGTCCGCCCGGATCAAGGACTACAAGGTGTTCCTGAGCAACGACGGCTCCAACTGGGGGAGCGCGGTCAAGTCCGGTCAGTTGCCCAGCCGGCGCGGCATGCAGGGCATCGACCTGACCGCGGCGAACGCCCGCTACGTACGGCTGGAGGTCGACAGCACCTGGGCGGCCTCGACCGACACCACCCGCGCCAAGCGGCTGCGCATCGACGAGGCCTGGATCGCAGCGTCGTACGCCACCCCGGCCACCGGGACACCACCCCAGCGCCACGAGGCGGAGGACGCCGTGTACTCGGCGGGCGGAACCGTCGACACCAACCACACCGGATACTCCGGGACCGGCTTCGTCAACACGGCCAACGCGGTGGGCGCGTACGTGGAATGGACCGTCACGGCCTCCGGCGCCGGCACCGCGCGGCTCACCCTCCGGCACGCCAACGGCACGACCACGGACCGTCCGATGGACCTCAGCGTCGACGGCAAGGTGATCGCCGCCGCCAAGTCCTTTCCACCGACCGGAAGTTGGGACAGCTGGGAGGACGTCACGGCCGATGTTCCGCTCACTGCCGGAACCCACACCGTCCGCGCCACGGCGACCACCGCCGCCGGTGCGCCCAACCTGGACTACCTGGAGGTGAGCGAGCCATGAGACCGACCCGACGGATCGGCCGCGCGCTGATCGCCGCCGTGCTGGCCGCGCTGCCGGCGGGCGTGCTCCCCTTGCTCGCCGCGCCGCCCGCCGCCGCGTCCGGCAACGGGCTCTCGTTGCGGCCCGCGATGGGCTGGAGCAGCTGGAGCTTCGTGCGCCGCTGGCCGACCGAGGACAAGATCAAGGCCCAGGCCGACGCGCTGGCCGCCAGCGGTCTGGCCGGCCACGGCTTCGTGTACGTCAACCTCGACGACTTCTGGCAGAAGTGCGACTCAGGCGGATTCGTGGTCGACTCCTACGGCCGCTGGGCCGTCGACACGGCCAAGTTCCCCTCCGGCATCAAGGCGCTGGCCGACTACGTCCACGCCAAGGGCCTGAAGTTCGGTTTCTACGTCACCCCGGGCATCGCCAAGAACGCCGTCCTGAAGAACACGCCTATCGAGGGCACCTCGTACCACGCGGCGGACATCGCGGACACGTCCACCCTGGAGAAGAACTACAACTGCAAGAACATGTACTACATCGACTACTCCAGGCCCGGCGCCCAGGAGTTCGTCAACTCCTGGGCCGGGCAGTTCGCCTCGTGGGGTGTCGACTACCTCAAGATCGACGGGGTGGGCAGCGCCGATGTCCCCGACGTCCAGGCCTGGGCGAAGGCCCTGCGGGCCACCGGCCGCCCGATCACCTACGCCCTGTCCAACAACCTCCCCGTCGCGAACGCCACGACCTGGCGCTCGCTCGCCAACAGCTGGCGCACCCAGGGCGACGTCGAGTGCTACTGCGGGCCCGGACCGAACGGCAGCGGCTATCCGCTGACCGACTGGAAGCACGTCTCCGCCCGCTTCACCTCGGCCGCCACCTGGCAGCAGTACGCCGGACCCGGCGGCTGGAACGACCTCGACTCCCTGGAGATCGGCAACGGCGACCAGGCCGGCCTCACCGCCGACCAGCGGCGCTCCCACTTCACCCTGTGGGCGATGGCCGGCGCGCCCCTGCTGCTCGGCACCGACCTCACCCACCTCGACCCGGTCGACACGGCGATGCTCACCAACGACCGGATCGTCGCCGTCGACCAGGACGGATACGCGGCCAAGCGGATCGTCTCCAGCGGCGTCAACCAGGTGTGGAGCAAGCGCGAGGACTCCGGCGACCACGTCGTGGCGCTCTTCAACACCGGCACCTCCGGCAGTTCGACGGTGAGTGTCACCTGGTCCCAGCTCGGCTTCACGGGCTCCGGTGAGGTCACCGACCTGTGGTCGGGAGCGCACAAGGGCGCCGTCGCCGACTCCTACAGCGCCACGTTGCGACCGGGGGAGACGCGGCTGATCCGGGTCACCCCGCTCGGCGCGACGACCGTACGGCACCAGGCGGAGGGCGCCGGCACCTCGGCGGGCTCGACCGTCGACACCGACCACCTCGGCTACACCGGCACCGGCTTCGTCAACACGGCCAACGCGGCCGGCGCGTACGTCGAGTGGACGGTGAACTCGCCGAGCGCGCGGAGCGCGTCGGTGGCCCTCCGGTACGCCAACGGCGCGTCGACCGGCCGTCCGATGGACGTCAGTGTCAACGGAAGGGTCGTCTCGGCGAACCGTGCCTTCGACTCGACCGGCTCCTGGGACACCTGGGCCTCGTCGACCCTGACCGTGCCGCTGGTGGCCGGCCCGAACACCGTCCGGGTGACGGCGGCCACCGCGAACGGCGCGCCCAACCTCGATTCTCTCGACGTGAGTTGAAAGCGCCTCACTCCACACCCCAATCACGTCCTCCCCGTTGTGTTGTCGGCGGGGAGGCGCGACCCTAAATGTTAGGAACCCTTCCTAACACTTAGCCTCCCTCCCCACCCCACTTCTGGAGGTCGATCCCGTGCACGTCCTCGCACCCGCACGCCGCCCACATCCCGGCGTGATCCTCGCCGCACTGTGCGGCCTGCTGCTGTCCCTGCTCTTCGCCGTCTCCCCATCGTCCAGCGCCGCCGGAACCGGCGCCGCGGCGACCGACTACCAGGCCGAGAACGCGACGCTCTCGCAGGGCACGGTGGCGACGAACCACACGGGCTTCACCGGTTCCGGGTTCGTCGACTACACCAATGTCGCCGGTTCGTACGTGGAGTTCACGGTGGACGCGGCCGCGTCCGGCCAGAGTGCGCTCACCTTCCGGTACGCCAACGGCACGACCGCCGACCGGCCGATGAACATCTCCGTCAACGGCACGGTCGTCGCCTCCGGCGTGTCCTTCCCGCCCACCGCGAACTGGGACACCTGGGCCACGAAGACGGTCAACGTCACGCTGAACGCGGGCAGCAACAAGGTCCGTGCCACCGCGACCGCGGCCACCGGCGGCCCCAACCTGGACCGGCTCACCGTCGGCGGCTCGACCGGCGCGGCACCCGGCATGGCGGTGGCGCCCTACGAGTACTTCGGCTGGGGCAGCCCGCCGAACCCCACCGCCGTGATGTCCGCGACCGGCGTGAAGTGGTTCACCCTCGCCTTCGTCCTCTCCGACGGCGGCTGCAACCCGGCCTGGGACGGCTCGCGCCCGCTGACCGGCGGCGACGACCAGGCGAAGATCAATTCCATCCGCTCGGCCGGCGGTGACGTGATCGTGTCCTTCGGCGGCTGGAGCGGCGCCAAACTCGGCGAGAAGTGCTCCAGCGCGTCCGCCCTCGCCGGGGCCTACCAGAAGGTGATCAACGCCTACGGCCTGAAGGTCATCGACATCGACATCGAGAACACCGAGTGGTCGAGCGCCACGGTCCGCCAGCGCGTCGTCGACGCCCTGAAGACCGTCAAGGCCAACAATCCCGGCCTCAAGACCATCATCACCTTCGGCACCACCACCAGCGGCCCCGACTCCACCGGCGTCGACATGATCAACCGGGCCGCGAACTCGGGGCTGGCCAACGACATCTGGTGCATCATGCCGTTCGACTTCGGCGGCGGCACCAGCAACATGGGCACCCTGACCACGCAGGCCATGGAAGGACTCAAGGCCCGGGTCAAGTCGGCCTACGGGTACAGCGACTCCGTCACCTACGCGCACATCGGACTGTCGTCGATGAACGGCAAGACCGACGACGCCGGCGAACTGGTCCGCCTCGCCGACTTCCGGACGATGCTCGCCTACGCCCAGCAGCACCACATCGCCCGCCTGACCTACTGGTCCGTCAACCGCGACCGGGCCTGCGGCTCCGGCACCGACGCCGACTCCTGCAGCGGCGTGTTGCAGCAGCCGTACGACTTCCTCAAGGTCTTCGCCCAGTACACGGGCTGAGAAGGGACACGCAGCGATCATGAGATTCCCCAGATACGGACGCGCCCTCGCCCCCTGTGCCGCGCTGGCGCTCGCGCTCCCGCTGCTCGGCCTGAACGCGGGCACGGCCTCCGCCGCGACCGACCTCCAGGCGGAGGACGCCACCCTCTCGCAGGGCACGGTGGCGACGAACCACACGGGCTTCACCGGTTCCGGGTTCGTCGACTACACCAATGTCGCCGGTTCGTACGTGGAGTTCACGGTGGACGCGGCCGCGTCCGGCCAGAGTGCGCTCACCTTCCGGTACGCCAACGGGACCACCGCCGACCGGCCGATGAACATCTCCGTCAACGGCACGGTCGTCGCCTCCGGCGTGTCCTTCCCGCCCACCGCGAACTGGGACACCTGGGCCACGAAGACGGTCAACGTCACGCTGAACGCGGGCAGCAACAAGGTCCGTGCCACCGCGACCGCGGCCACCGGCGGCCCCAACCTGGACCGGCTCACCGTCGGCGGCTCGACCGGCGTCGGACCCGCCGTGCCCTTCGGCAGCCATCAATTCCCTTACACCGCCGGGACGTTGAGGCCCAGTGGAGACCAGTCGGGGCTCGACCAGGCGGTGATCGCCAAGTACACCGCGTGGAAGTCGGCCTTCGTGAAGCAGAACTGTGGCAACGGCTGGTACGAGGTCATCTCGCCCGACGCCGACCACCCCTACGTCGCCGAGGGGCAGGGCTACGGCATGGTCGTCACCGCGCTGATGGCCGGCGCCGACCCCGACGCGAAGAAGATCTTCGACGGCATGGTCAAGTACATGCTGGCCCACCCGTCCGTGCACAACTCCGACCTGCTCGCCGCCGAACAGGACTCCTCCTGCCGGAGCGTGGACGGCTCGGACTCGGCGACCGACGGCGACCTCGACGTCGCGTACGGCCTGCTGCTCGCCGACAAACAGTGGGGGAGCGCGGGCACGTACGACTACAAGAACCTCGCGGTCCGGCACATCAACGCCATCAAGGCGAACGAGGTCAACCCGAGCACGCATCTGATGAAGCTCGGTGACTGGAGCTCCTCCGGCGACCAGTACTACTACATCAGCCGGTCCTCGGACTGGATGGTCGACCACTTCCGCGCGTTCCGGCGGGCCACCGGCGACAGCGCCTGGGACACCGTCCGCACCGCGCACCAGAACCTGATCACCTCCCAGCAGACCAAGTACGCCTCCAGTACCGGCCTGTTGGCGGACTTCGTGGTCAACACCAACACCACCCCGAAGCCCGCGAGCGGCCAGGTCCTGGAGAGCCCCAACGACGGCGACTACGGCTGGAACGCCTGCCGTGACCCGTGGCGCATCGGCGCCGACGCCGTCACCAGCGGCGACACCGCCTCCCTCGCCTCCGCCCGCAAGCTCACCTCCTGGATCAAGGCGAAGACCGGCGGCAACCCGAACAACATCGTCACCGGCTACCACCTGAACGGCTCGACGTTCGACAGCGGGCACGACATGGCGTTCACCGCGCCGTTCGCCGTCGCCGCGCTCACCGACCCCGGCTCCCAGGCCTGGCTCGACGCCCTGTGGACCAAGCTCACGGGCACCGCGATCAACTCCTCGCTCTACTACGGCGGCAGCGTTCAGCTCCAGACGATGATCGTCGCCTCCGGGAACTACTGGGTCCCCTGATGTCCCCCACACCCACCCCCACACCCGCTCTGACGGAGGTTCGGATGCGCAGCAGGAAACCCTGGCCGAGAAGGCTCGCCACCGGCGCCGTCGCGCTGCTGTGTGCCGGCCTGATCCAGGCCGTGCCGCAGTCCGCGACGGCGGCCCCCACCCGGTACGAGGCCGAGAACGCCGCCTACACCACTGGCTCCACCGTCGACAGCAACTACGCCGGCTACTCCGGCACCGGCTTCGTCAACACGCCTAACGCGGTGGGCAGTTACCTCGAATTCACCGTCAACGCGCCGAGCGCGGGCACCGCGACCCTCGCCCTGCGCTACGGCAACGGCACCACCGCGGACCGCCCGGCCGACCTGGCCGTCAACGGCACCGTCGTGAAGGCCGGTTACTCCTTCCCGTCGACCGCAGCCTGGGACGCGTGGACCACCACGAGCACGACCGTCCCCGTCACCGCCGGAACCAACAAGATCCGGATCACCGCGACCGCCGCCGGCGGCCTCGCCAACATCGACTACGCCGAACTCGAATCCGTCTCGGCCGCCACGGACTACCAGGCCGAGAACGCCGCGATCTCGCAGGGCACGGTGGCCACGAACCACACCGGCTACACCGGCAGCGGCTTCGTCGACTACACCAACATCACCGGCTCCTACGTCGAGTTCACCGTCAGCGCGGCGAGCGCGGGCAGCGCCTCCCTCGCGCTCCGGTACGCCAACGGCACCACCGCCGACCGGCCGATGGACATCGCCGTCAACGGCACCGTCGTCGCCTCCGGCGTGTCCTTCCCGCCCACCACGAACTGGGACACCTGGGCCACGAAGACCCTCGACGCGAACCTGACGGCCGGCAGCAACAAGATCCGCGCCACCGCCACCACCGCGGGCGGCGGCCCCAACCTCGACCGGCTGACCGTCGGCGCCGCGGCCGACACCCAGGCCCCCAGCCGGCCCGGCCAGCCCAGCTGTTCCGCGATCACCGAGGACGGCCTGACCCTCGCCTGGGGCGCCTCGACCGACAACGTCGGCGTGACGGCGTACGACCTCTACGAGCACGGCAACAAGATCGGTGAGGCCGCGGGCGACGCGACCTCCAAGGACCTCACCGGGCTGAGCCCCAACACCACCTACAACCTGACCGTCATCGCCCGCGACGCGGCCGGCAACGCCTCACCGGCCAGTCCCGTCGTCGACTGCACGACGAAGCCCAGCTCCGACACTTCACCGCCGACCGCGCCCGGCACCCTGTCCACGGCTAACGTCACGGTGAACTCGGTCGACCTCAGCTGGGGCGCGTCGAGCGACGACCGTGGGGTCACCGCGTACGACATCCGCAGCGGGTCCACCGTCTACAAGACGGTCACCTCCGGCACGTCGACCACGCTCACCGGCCTCGCCTGCAACAGCCCGTACTCCCTGAACGTCGTCGCCCGCGACGCGGCCGGCAATGTCTCCCCGCCGAGCAACACGGTCACCTTCACCACCAAGGCCTGCGCCACCGACGGCGGGGTGCCCTCCTCCATCGCCACGTTCTCCACCGGCTGGACCATCCCCTGGGGCACCTACTGGATGCCCGACGGACAGTCCGCGCTGATCACCGAGCGGGACGACTTCCGCGTCTGGAAGATCACCAAAAGCGGCACCAAGACGCAGGTCGGCACCGTGCCCAACGCCGTCACCACCAACGGCGAGGGCGGCCTGCTCGGCGTGGCCGTCGACCCCAAGTGGGACACCAACCACTACGTCTACTTCATGCACACGGCGTCCGAGGGCAACCGGGTCGTCCGCATGACCTACAACGGCACCTCGCTCACCGACTACAAGGTCCTGCTCCAGGGCATCAAGAAGAACCGCTACCACAACGGCGGCCGCCTCGCCTTCGGCCCCGACGGCTATCTGTACGTCTCCACAGGCGAGGCCCAGACGCCCGACCTGGCCCAGGACAAGAACTCCCTGAACGGCAAGATCCTGCGCATGACGACGGACGGCAAGCCGGCCCCCGGCAACCCGTTCGGCAACTATGTCTACAGCTACGGCCACCGCAACCCGCAGGGCCTCGCCTTCGACCGCAACGGGCGGCTGTGGGAGGCCGAGTTCGGCAACAGCTCCAAGGACGAACTGAACCTGATCAAGCCGGGCGCCAACTACGGCTGGCCGACCTGCGAGGGCAGCTGCAGTGTCTCCGGCATGACCAACCCCAAGGCCACCTGGAACGTCTCCGAGGCCTCGCCGAGCGGCATCGCCATCGTCCGCAACGTCGTCTACATGGCGTCCCTGCGCGGCGAACGGCTGTGGCGCATCCCGATCAACGGCGACAACGAGAGCGTCGGCACGCCGACCGCGTACTACGTCGGCACCTACGGCCGGCTGCGCACGGTCACCAAGGTCCCGGGCTCCGACCAGCTGTGGCTGTCGACCACCAACTGCGACAACAACGGAGGTGCGGCGGACGGATCCGACAAGATCTTCCGCGTGACCATCAACTGACGACACGTCAGGCCCGGTAGAGGGCCTGCACCTCGTTGGCGTAGGCGCTCTCGATCGCCTTGCGCTTCAGCTTCAACGACGGGGTGAGCAGGCCGTGTTCCTCGGTGAACGGCTGGGCCAGGATACGGAAGGTACGGATCGACTCGGCCTGCGAGACGAGGGTGTTGGCGGCGACCACCGCGCGCCGCACCTCCGTCTCCAGGTCGGCGTCGCGCACCAGCTCGGCCGCGCTCAGCTGCGGCTTGCCGCGCATCTGCAGCCAGTGCTCTACGGCCTCGGTGTCCAGCGTGACCAGGGCGGCGATGTACGGGCGGTCGTTGCCGACCACGATGCACTGGTTGACCAGCGGATGGTCGCGGACCCGCTCCTCCAGCACACCGGGCGACACGCTCTTGCCGCCGGAGGTCACCAGGATCTCCTTCTTGCGGCCGGTGATGGTGAGATAGCCGTCCTCGTCCAGGGCGCCCAGGTCGCCGGTGGCCAGCCAGCCGTCGTGCAGCGTCGCGTCGGTGGCCTTCTGGTTGTTGAGGTAGCCCTGGAAGACATGGCCGCCGTGCAGCCAGATCTCCCCGTCGTCCGCGATGTGCACCGTCGTGCCCGGGACGGCCTGCCCGACCGTGCCGTAGCGGGTGCGCTCGGGCGGGTTGGCGGTGGCGGCCGCGGTCGACTCGGTGAGGCCGTAGCCCTCGTAGATCTGCACGCCCGCGCCCGCGAAGAACAGGCCGAGGCGGCGGTCCATCGCCGAGCCGCCGGACATCGCGTTGCGGATACGGCCGCCCATCGCCGCGCGCACCTTCGAGTAGACCAGCTTCTCGAAGAGCTGGTGCTGCATGCGCAGACCCGCCGAGGGGCCGGGTCCGGTGCCCCAGGCCTTGGCCTCCACCGCCTCCGCGTACTTCACCGCGATCTCGACGGCCTTCTCGAACGGCCCGGCCTTGCCCTCCTTCTCGGCCTTGCGGCGGGACGCGTTGAACACCTTCTCGAAGATGTACGGCACCGCGAGGATGAAGGTCGGCCTGAAGGCCGCCAGGTCGGGCAGCAGGGCGGCGGCGTTCAGCTGCGGCTGGTGCCCGAAGCGGACGCCGCCGCGGATCGCGGCCACCTCGACCATCCGGCCGAAGACATGCGCCAGCGGCAGGAACAGCAGCGTCGACGCCTCGTCGCCCTTCTTGGAGTGGAACACCGGCTCCCAGCGGCCGATCATCGTGTCCGCCTCGAACATGAAGTTGCCGTGCGACAGGACACAGCCCTTGGGGCGGCCCGTGGTGCCCGAGGTGTAGATGATCGTGGCGATGGAGTCGGGGGTCACCGCCCGCCGGTGCCGGTGCACCGTGTCGTCGTCGATGTGCGCACCGGCGTCGTACAGCTCCTGCAGCGCGCCCGAGTCCAGCTGCCACAGCTGGTGCAGGTGGGGGAGCCGGTCGATGACGGTGGCGATCGTCATCGCATGGTCCTCGTGCTCCACGATCGCGGCCGTGCACTCGGCGTCGTACAGCATCCAGAAGCACTGCTCGGCGGAGGAGGTGGGGTAGACCGGCACCACCTGGGCGCCGATGGTCCACAGGGCGAAGTCGAAGAGGGTCCACTCGTAGCGGGTGCGGGACATGATGGCGACCCGGTCGCCGAACCGGATGCCGCGGGCGAGCAGCCCCTTGGCGAGGGCGAGGACCTCGTCCCGGAACTCGGCCGAGGTCACGTCACGCCACTGTCCGAGCTCGTCCTTGCGGCCCAGGGCGACGTGCAGCGGGTCTTCCAGGGCATGCTCGAAGACGGCGTCGGCCAGACCGCCCACCGGCGGCGGCGATGCCAACGGAGGGTTGGTGAACTCGTGCAAACCCCGCTCCCCGCTCCTCGCTCCTCAGTGGCGCTCCGCGTAGGCGGTGAAAGCTACCCCACCAGGACGCGGTACGGGAGGGGGTGCGAAATCGAGCAATGTTCACGAATGGGCGGGCCGACGTCTGGAAAATGCGCTCACATGGGGAAGGGTCGGACAGAATACTTACGCTTCAGTAAGTTTCGACACCGCAATCTCCACTGAATCTGTACGACGCGATTACGGCGTATGCCTGCCGCCTCGCGGTCGGTCACGGGGCCCGTGGTCCCCTCGCCCCGTCCAGTGCGGCCCGGCAGAAGTATCAGCGGCCGCCGCGCCGGCGCGGATGCAGGCGGTCGCCGCCTGTCAGGATGGCTGTCGCCAGTGCGTTTGCCGCGTCCTCCGCGGAGGGGCGGCGGCGGCCGTGTACCAGGACGAAGTCCACCTTGCCCAGTTCCGGCAGGCCCGCTCGGTCGGGTACCCGGAACAGGCCGGGCGGTACCAGGCCCCGGGAGTGGGCCATCACGCCGAGACCCGCGCGGGCCGCCGCGATCAGGCCGTTGAGGCTGCCGCTGGTGCAGACGATGCGCCACGGGCGGCCCTGCCGCTCCAGTGCCTCCAGGGCCCGTGCCCGGGTGATGCCGGGCGGGGGATAGACGATCAGCGGGACCGGGCGCTCGGGGTCCAGGCGGAGCCGGTCCGCGCCGATCCACACCAGCTCGTCGTGCCACACCAGCTCGCCGCGCGGATCCTCCGGCCGGCGCTTGGCCAGCACCAGGTCGAGCTTCCCCGCGGTCAGCTGCTCGTGCAGCGTGCCGGACAGCTCCACCGTCAGCTCCAGGTCGACCTCGGGATGGTCGTACCGGAAGCCCTCCAGGATCTCCGGCAGCCGGGTGAGGACGAAGTCCTCCGACGCGCCGAAGCGCAGCCGGCCGCGCACCCGTGTGCCCGTGAAGAACGCCGTCGCCTGCTCGTGCACCTCCAGGATCCGGCGGGCGAAACCGAGCATGGCCTCGCCGTCCTCGGTCAGCTCCACGGAGTGGGTGTCCCGGGCGAACAGCTGCCGCCCGGCGGCGTCCTCCAGGCGCCGCACATGCTGGCTCACCGTCGACTGGCGCAGCCCGAGCCGCTTGGCGGCCTGCGTGAAACTGAGCGTCTGGGCGACCGCCAGAAAGGTCCGCAGCTGGGAGGGGTCGTACACGCAGCCAGGCTATCGCGGAACGTGATGACTGTCAGAGTGGTATGCCTGATTCCCGATCGGCAGCCGGGAGAGGACGATGGAGAGGGGCCCTCCGGCCCCGATCCGGACCCTCACGAGACGTACAGCAAGTGGAGCACCGTGAAACGCCTGCGCCGGCCGAGTCGGATGCCGATCGACCCGTACATCCTGCTGCTGCTCGGGACAGTGGGCGTAGCGGCGCTCCTCCCGGCCCGGGGTACGGCCGCCGATGTCGCCTCCGGCGCGTCCACCGCCGCGATCGCCTTCCTGTTCTTCCTCTACGGCGCCCGGCTGTCCACGCGTGAGGCGCTGGACGGGCTGCGCCACTGGCGGCTCCACACCACCGTCCTGGTCTGCACCTTCGTGATCTTCCCGCTGCTCGGTCTGGCCGCCCGCGGACTCGTACCGGTGCTGCTCACCCAGCCGCTCTACCAGGGCCTGCTCTTCCTCACGCTCGTGCCGTCGACGATCCAGTCGTCGATCGCGTTCACATCGATCGCCCGCGGCAATGTGCCCGCCGCCATCTGCGCCGGCTCCTTCTCCTCGCTCGTCGGCATCGTCATCACCCCGCTGCTGGCGGCGGCGCTGCTGGGCAGCAGCGGTGGCGGATTCTCCGCCGACTCGCTGATCAAGATCGTGCTGCAACTGCTGGTCCCGTTCCTCGCCGGCCAGGTGCTGCGCCCGTGGATCGGCAAGTTCATCGCCCGCCACAGGAAGGTCCTCGGCCTGGTCGACCGCGGCTCGATCCTGCTCGTCGTCTACACCGCGTTCAGCGAGGGCATGGTCCAGGGGATCTGGCACCGGGTGAGCCCCGTACGGCTGGCCGGACTGCTCGTCGTCGAGGCCGCGCTGCTCGCCGTGATGCTCGCCCTGACCTGGTACGGCGCCAAGGCGCTGCGCTTCGGTCGCGGGGACCGGATCGCCATCCAGTTCGCCGGGTCGAAGAAGTCCCTGGCCTCCGGACTGCCGATGGCGAGCGTCCTGTTCGGCGCGCACGCCTCCCTGGCCGTGCTGCCGCTGATGCTCTTCCACCAGATGCAGCTGATGGTGTGCGCGGTCATCGCCAAGCGCCGGGCACACGACCCCGAGGTCACGAGCCCGTCCGCGTCAGCCGGAGGGTCACGAACCGCGGTCGGTACAGGTCCACGTTCCCGCTGATGCCGACCGAGGCGGTCGTGGTCTCCAGCCAGTTGACGTCGTAGCTGAGCACCAGCCGTCCGCCCCCGGCGCCGAGCGCCGGATGCACCTGCGGGTTGTACGCGGCCACCTGTCCGCGCGGCAGCCGCGCGCCGAAGCCCCGGCCCGGTCCGTGCCACGGGCCGGTAAGGGAGCAGGCCCAGTACCAGGTGACCCTGGTCAGACCGGTCGTGCCCGCCGCCATGGTGAACAGGACGTACGACCCCTCGTCCCGGACCACCGAGAACGCGCTGCCCACCCCGGTGCGCCGCCCGTCCCCGAGCACCGGTCGCGCGGCGGGCGCGGACGTCCACCCGGAGCCGTCCCAGTACCGCCAGGCCCCCGGCTCGGCCAGTCTGCCCTCCGGCACCCGTGCCAGATAGGCCGAGGAGGGCCTGCGGGTGGCCGCCTGGCCGTCGTCACCGCCGAAGACGTACGTCCAGCCGCCCCGCGCGACGAGCGTGGTCCCGAACAGCACGCGCCGGGACGGATCCGGCACCAGCCGCTGGTCGAGGACCGGTACGACCGACTCCACCCGCAGGTCGGGCAGCGACAGCGTGGCGACCTCGGTGGCGCCGGGCACGCCGTAGATCCACGGGTACTGACCGGCCGTCCGCACCCACAGCAGCACCCTGACGACGCTCTCGGCCGAGCCGGGGGAGCGGGGCTCGACCCGGGCCGCGACCGGCCAGCGCCACTGGTCCGGGGCCGGGTCCGGGAACAGCGGGGCGGGGAGGGTGGCGGTGAGACGGCCCCGGTCCATCACCACGGCCGAGTTGCGCACCATGGGGGCCGAGGCGTCACGCCAGGCGTGGGGTTCGCCCAAGGAGTTGGGCGGCCCGTGCACCTGGCCGAGGTAGGTGTCGGAGAACAGCCACAGCACCCGGCCGTCCGGCAACCGCACCGAGTGGGTGCCGTCGCCGCCGGTCCAGTCGTCGGTGCGGACCGGGTCGTCGCCGTACCGGGCGAATGCGCCGGTGAGCGCGGCGTCGTACGTCCAGGAGGCGACCGTACGGGCCCCGCACCCACCGCCGCCCTCCCCGTGGCGGTCCTGGGGGAGGGCGGTGAGCAGCACGGCGGCGAGGACCAGGGTCAGCAGCAGGCCGACCCCGGTTCCCGTCCGCCGTCGTGCTCGTGCGTCCTCGGGCACCCCCGGGACGTTAGTGGCCGCCGCTCACATGGTCCATGGGCAGCCACAGCACGGTGTCCTTCACCGACCGGAGCATCTGCGGGTCGGACAGCTCGTCGTCGCTCAGCGCGCGGTCCCAGACGTGGACGTCGTCGATGGCCCCGGTGAAGAAGGCCCGGCTGTCCATGCGCTGGCCGATGTGCACACCGAACGGCGAGTTGCGGCTCACCGAGCCCGCCACATCGGCGACGGACGACTGCACACCGTCGAGGAACAGCGACAGCCGTCCTCCCCCAGGCTCTCGGCTCCGCTCGAGCAGGGAGGTGCCCCCGTCCCGGCGCAGCGCCAGATGGTGCCACTGGCCGTCGTTGTACGCCCCGGTGGTCCACAGCGACGCCGTGCGCACGGTCGACGCGCCCTCGCGTACGGTCATCAGGGCCCGCACCCGGTTGCTGTCCGGTTCGCCGCGCAGCCACACCTGGGGCTGTGTGGAGCCGATGCCACCCATCCACAGCAGCGGCTGCTCACCGGTGGCGGCCGAGTACCGGAACCACAGCGACGCGGTGAAGTCCTTGGTGCCGAGCGGGAGTTCGTCGTGATACGGCAGACGTACGGCGTCGTCCACGCCGTCGAACTTCAGGGCGCCGCCCGCCACGCCTTCGGTCTCCTCGGCGTCACCGAGTACGGCCGCCCGCGGGGCGTGCCGGGCGCGGTCGGCGGTGGTCGGGTCGGGCCCGCGGCGCGGCTGGAGCCAGTCCTCGGTGAAGCGGGCGAAACGGATCTCGTCGCGTGCGTCGACCGCCCCGCCCTCGTACATCAGCCCCACGGTGTCGTGGTCGACGCGCACCATGTCGGAGTAGCCGGACCAGTCCGTGGTGACGACCGTGCCGCGGTCCACGCTGTCCCAGGTGCGGCCGCCGTCGTAGGAGGAGCGGATCATCATGGTCCGGCGGCGGTCGGGGTCGCCGGGGCAGGCCAGCAGGATGCGGCTGCCCAGGCGCAGGGTCGAGCCCTGGACCTGCGGGGTGTAGAGGTCGGGGAGGTCGCGGAAGGGGGCGACGAAGCTCTCGCCGCCGTCGCGGCTGACGGTCTGGGTGCGGTGGCCGAGGTCGGTGCCGTCCTGTTCGCGCCCGCTGACCAGGAGGGAGCCGTCGACGCGCTCGGTGAGGGTCAGTTCGGACGGCTTCTGCCGGAAGGTGCGGTCCTCGGCGATGGGCCAGGTGTCGGTGGCCCCGATCCGCCAGTGGTCGCCGCCGTCGTCGCTGACGATCAGCGCCCCGTGATTCGCGGTGACCCGGCTGCCGTCCCAGGTCTCGGTGTTGACGCCGAAGACCAGCCGGCCGGCGTCCTTGCCGCGGGTGAGCTGGAGGCCGTGCACCGGGCCGGTCGCGTACCAGGAGTTCCAGTCCGCGGGCAGGATCTCGGGGCTCAGATCGTGCGGCTTCGACCAGGTCAGTCCGTCGTCGTCGCTGTACTGCAGATGCGGGGTGCGATCACAGGGGACGGAGCAGCTGGCGGCGTCCGTACGGCCCGTGTTGTATGTCTCGGCCAGCAGGATGCGGCCGGTCTCGCGGTCCACGATCGGCGCCGGGTTGCCATGGGTGTCGCCGGCGCCCTCGTTGACCACCCGCAGCGGGCCCCAGGTGCGCCCGCCGTCGGTGGAGCGCTTCACCACGATGTCGATGTCGGCCGCGTCGCCGCAGTTGAGAACGCGGCCCTCGGCGAACGCGAGGAGCGTGCCGTCGGTGGTCTGCACGACGGCCGGGATGCGGAAGCAGGCGTATCCGGGGTCCTGGGACGCCTTGAAGAGGATCTGCTGCTCGAAGTCGGGGTTGTCGGCGGCCGGTTGGGCGGCGTGCGCCGGATTCGGCAGCACCGACAGCGCGGCCGCCGCGAAGGCGGCGGCCAGGGTGGCTCTCAGTCGTGCGCGAACTCTTGACGGCATGGTGCGACCTGCCCTTCATGCGTCGGAGGCATAGGGACATGAGTCATCCGGTCATCGGGACATTCGGACATCCGACGTCCAACGTGCACTTCATCGACGGTAGTTGGGGCCTCGGGCGCCTCACAAGGAGCGTGCAGCCACTTCGCGGTTCAGGGACGCTGCTCGCCCCGCTGTCGTCCGCCGAACGTGACCAGTTCATGGGCCTGTTGATCCGGATTTCCGGTACGGACGGCTGACGGCGGCTAACGTTCCGTCATGACCGCACCCCTGGCGCTCGATCCGGCGCGCACCGCACTCGTCCTAGTCGATCTGATGGACCGCATCGTCGCGCTGCCCCTGGAGCCCCGTAAAGGCACCGAAGTCCTAGTCGCTGCAGAGGAGTTGGCGGACGTCTTCCGTTCGGCCGGGGCACTCGTCGTGCTCATTCGTGTCGAACGGCCTGCGGTCGCCGAGCAGCCGCCCGGCAGCGGACTGGTCGCCGGACTGCTGCGGGACGGCGACCTGGAGATCGTGAAGCGGACGATCGGCGCCTTCCAGGGCACGGACCTCGACGCGGGCCTGCGGCAACGCGGCATCACCACACTGGTGTTCGGCGGAATCGCCACCAACCTGGGCGTCGAGTCCACCGCCCGCGCCGCGCACGACCTGGGCTACGACCTGGTCTTCGTGGAGCCCGCCATGGCAGCGTTCACCACACCGGAACACGAGGCATCGGTGCGCCTGGACTTCCCGAGGCTGGGTTCGGTGGTGCCTTCGGCGGCAGAGCTGCGCTTCAACCCGGCCTGACCAGCCAACGAGCCCACACAAGCAATCGGCAAGGGCCCACCGACGTCGCCCTTCCCAACGCGCCGGCCCGAGGGAGCCGAAGGGGCGCGCCGGTGTCCAGAGCACGAACGCGCGGAGGCCCGAAGGGCTGAGCACGATCGGGCTCTCGACACCGGCTTAGGCGCCCCGTAGGCGACCGAGCAAAACAACAGCAGCCCCCGCCGGCGCAGGGGGCGCTCCCCGCCGGCGGGGGCCCGCCGCCGTGTCGCGGGGAGCCGGTCAGGCCTGGGCGGCCGCGGCCTTCAGGGCAAGCCGGTGTTCACCCGCGTACACGTTCATGGAGCTGCCCCGCAGGAAGCCCACCAGGGTCAGGCCGGTCTCGGCGGCCAGGTCCACCGCCAGGGAGGACGGGGCCGAGACGGCGGCCAGCACCGGGATGCCCGCCATCACGGCCTTCTGCGCCAGCTCGAAGGAGGCCCGGCCCGACACCAGCAGGACGGTGCGGGACAGGGGCAGGTCGCCGTTCTGCAGGGCGCGGCCGACCAGCTTGTCGACGGCGTTGTGCCGGCCCACGTCCTCCCGTATGTCGAGCAGCTCCCCGTCCTCGGTGAACAGGGCCGCCGCATGCAGCCCACCGGTCCGGTCGAACACCCGCTGGGACTCCCGCAGCCGGTCCGGAAGGCTTGCGAGCAGCGCGGGCTCGATGCGTACGGGGGGCGTGTCGGAGACGGGCCAGCGCGTCGTCGTACGGACCGCGTCGAGGCTCGCCTTGCCGCACAGGCCGCACGACGAGGTGGTGTAGACGTTCCGCTCCAGCGTGATGTCGGGAATGGCGACGTCCGGCGTGGTCCGTACGTCCACCACGTTGTAGGTGTTGGAGCCGTCGACCGTCGCGCCCGCGCAGTAGACGATGTTCTGCAGATCGGACGCCGCCGCCAGTACGCCCTCGCTCACCAGGAAGCCGGCGGCCAGCGCGAAGTCGTCGCCCGGGGTGCGCATGGTGATCGCGAGGGGCTTGCCGTTGAGGCGGATCTCCAGGGGCTCCTCGGCGACGAGCGTGTCCGGGCGGGTGGAGACGGCGCCGTCCCTGATGCGGATCACCTTGCGTCGTTCCGTGACTCGTCCCATGTTCTGATCAGCCCCGGTTCTGTACGTGCTGGTAGCCGAATCGGCCCTTGATGCAGAGATTGCCGTGGGTCACCGGGTTGTCGTGCGGCGAGGTGACCTTCACGATCTCATTCTCCTGCACATGGAGGGTGAGGTTGCAGCCCACTCCGCAGTACGCGCACACCGTGGTCGTCGCGGACTGCTTCGACTCGTCCCAGGTACCCGCCGCGCGCATGGCGAACTCCGACTTGAACGACAGCGCCCCCGTCGGGCACACCTCGATGCAGTTGCCGCAGTACACACAGGCCGAGTCGGTCAGCGGCGCGTCGTGCTCGACGGCGACACGGGCGTCGAAGCCACGGCCGGCGACGGAGATCGCGAAGGTGTTCTGCCACTGGTCGCCGCAGGCGTCCACGCACTTGTAGCAGAGGATGCACTTGTCGTAGTCGCGCACATACAGATCGTTGTCGATCCTGGGTTCCTCGTCGAGACGGGCCGCGTCCGGGCCGAAGCGGTCCGGCTTCGCCTCGTCGAGTTCCAGCGGCTTGCCGCGCTCCAGGTCCTGGAGCGTGGAGGTGCGGTGGTCGCCGACGCGTTCCGCGCCGGCCAGCCGCCGCTCGATGGACACGCCGACCTCGCAGCCGAGGGCCTCGGCGACGGCGAGCGTCTCGCGCATCATGGTCTCGATGACCCGGCGGGTGCCGCCGTGCAGACACATCTGCCGCATGGTCGCGCGGGCCAGCGCGCTGATCGGGTTGAAGGAGATGTTGCCGAGCAGCTTGAGCCAGATGTCGTTGCGCAGATCCGGCTCGACCGGGCACTTCAGGCCGCCCGAGCGCATGGCCTCGCCGAAGGCCAGACAGCGGGGCGATACGTCGCGGTCGGGCTCGCCGATCGAGAACCGGGTGCCTTCCAAGTGCCGTACGACGCCCGGCCCTTCGAGTTCCGTCGCCGCGTAGACGACGCAGCCGACGGCCCGTTCGGGCGCGAGCACCGCGCTGACCGCGCCGCCCGGGTCCACGCTCTCGACCCGGTGGCCGTCGTACGGGCCGCCGTGCCGGTGGAAGTACCACCAGGGGATGCCGTTCTGGGCCGCGACCACCGCCGTGGTGTCGTTCAGCAGCGGCTCGATCAACGGCCCGCACGCCGCGTACGAGTTGGCCTTCAGGCCCAGGAAGACATAGTCGACCGGGCCGATCTCGGCCGGGTCGTCGGTGGCGTGGGCGCGCGCGGTGAAGTCGCCGCGCGGGCTGAGCACCCGCACTCCGTGCCGCCTCATGGCCGCCAGGTGCGGTCCACGGGCGATGAGATGCACATCGGCGCCCGCGCGGCACCGACGTAGGCGCCGATCGCACCGGCGCCGAGGACTGCGACTTTCACGGAAACGCTCCGTTCGGTTCGAGGGATACCGCGGAGGTGGTGTGGAGGTTGGTCACGGCCGAATTCTGTCGTCGAAATATTGTCTACAGTATGGAAGGTGGGACGGCAAGGGTTCGCGCGTCGCTGTTCCGGTGTCTGTGGGGGAGTGGTCGGACGTCCGAAGGTCTGATGGAAGCCGACAACGAGGTCGCCCGAATCCTGTGGCTTCGGCTGCCGCCGTACCCGTGAGTCACTGACAAGACTGGTGCATCCCGCAACCAACGGCAACGAGGGGGAGCCCCACATGAATGGCTCGCGCATCACCGCAGTCGGCCATTATCAGCCCGCCAAGGTACTCACCAACGAGGACCTGGCGGGCATGGTCGACACGAGTGACGCATGGATCCGCAGCCGGGTGGGCATCCGGACGCGGCACATCGCGGGGCCCGCCGAGCCCGTGGACGAGCTTGCCGCGTACGCCGCCGCCAAGGCGCTCGCGGCGGCGGGGCTGACGCCCGGCGACATCGACCTGGTGCTGGTCGCCACCTCCACCGCGATCGACCGCTCGCCGAACACCGCGGCCCGCGTCGCGGCCCGGCTCGGCATTCCGCAGCCCGCCGCGATGGACGTGAACGTCGTCTGTGCCGGGTTCACGCACGCGCTGGCCACCGCCGACCACACCGTCCGCGCGGGGGCCGCGACCCGCGCCCTCGTGATCGGCGCCGACAAGATGTCCGAGGTGACCGACTGGAGCGACCGCACCACCTGCGTTCTCGTCGGCGACGGGGCGGGGGCCGCCGTCGTGGAGGCGTGCGGGCCGGGGGAGGAGCCCGGGATCGGGCCCGTGCTGTGGGGGTCGGTGCCGGAGATGGGGCACGCCGTGCGGATCGAGGGCACACCGCCGCGGTTCGCGCAGGAGGGGCAGAGCGTCTACCGCTGGGCCACCACCCAGCTGCCGCCCATCGCGCGCCGTGCCTGCGAGAAGGCCGGCATCGCAGCGGAGGAGCTCGCCGCGGTCGTGCTGCACCAGGCCAACCTGCGCATCATCGAGCCCCTCGCCGAGAAGATCGGCGCCGTCAACGCCGTCGTCGCGCGTGATGTCGCCGATTCGGGCAACACCTCCGCCGCCAGCATTCCCCTCGCGCTGTCCAAGCTCGTCGAGCAGGGCGCGATCTGTGGCGGTGACCCGGTGCTGCTGTTCGGCTTCGGCGGCAACCTGTCGTACGCCGGTCAGGTCGTACGGTGCCCGTGAGGGGCCGCGCGGGCGGGTGGGCGCCGCCGCGCGCCCCGTCCGCGGTGTGATGCGCCCGACTCCCCCTCTTCGTGGCGCTTGTGCGCCGTAGACTGTAGACGAAAGACAATCGATACTGGGCTTCCGGCCCTGTCGAGGAGGGGGAGCGCGAATGTTGTCGCCCGGACTGCCGCAGGGTGCGGTGCCCAAGCTCGAACGGCCCGGCCCGCTGCGCGACCGTGTCTACGAGGCCCTGCTCGAACTCATCACCACCCGCGCGCTGCAGCCCGGCCAGCACCTGGTGGAGAGCGAGCTCGCCGGGCACCTGGGTGTCTCCCGGCAACCCGTGCGGGAGGCGCTGCAGCGGCTCAACACGGAGGGCTGGGTCGATCTGCGGCCCGCCCAGGGAGCGTTCGTGCACGAGCCGACCGAGGAGGAGGCCGACCAGCTCCTCACGGTCCGTACGCTCCTGGAGGCCGAGGCGGCCCGGCTGGCCGCCGCGAACGCGGGCAGCGCCGGAATCGGGGCGCTGGAGGAGCTGTGCGCCGAGGGCGAGAAGGCCGTGGCCGCCGACGACGTGGACGCCGCCGTCGCCCTGAACGCCCGCTTCCACGCCAAGATCATGGATCTGGCCGGCAACGCGGTCCTCGCCGAGCTCGCCGGCCAGGTGGACCGCCGCGTCCGCTGGTACTACACACCGGTGGCCCGCCAGCGCGGCCACCAGTCCTGGATCGAGCACCGCGCCCTCATCGCCGCTATCGCCGACCGCAACGAACAGCAAGCCACGGACCTCATGCGCGAACACACGGAACACACCCGGCGCTCGTATCACGACCGCGCTGAGTCCTGAGCACCGGCCGAGGAGGAACCGCGCGGCAGCTCCGCCAGGGCCGAGAACGCGCCGCATCGTCGTGCGGGCGGTGTCCGGCCGGTGAGGCCGGCGTAGGTCCCGTGCCGCCAGAGCGGCGCCGCTGGTCCGCCCTCGCCAACGTGGGGCGGACCAGCGGGAGTTGATATCGTCGACGCGAGCACAAAGACGCAGCCGGCCGGCGCGTACGTGCTCCGCCCTGCGCATCCTCGCGCAGCTGGACCTCGCCCCGAGCAGGCGCACGCCGTGCCGCTCGGCGATCGCCACGATCTCGTCCTGCAGTTCGTGCTCGCCGGTCTCGGCGAACCCGGAGGGGATGAGCACGGCGTTGGGGATCTTCTTGCGTCCCACCTCCTCCAGCGCCGCGGCCACGAACCTGGCGGGTATCGCGAAGACCGCCACATCCACCTCACCGGGAACGTCCGTGACACTCTTGTACGCCTTGCGGCCCAGAATGTCATCGGCCTTGGGGTTCACCGGGTGGATCTCCCCGGCGAAGCCGCCGTCGACGAGGTTGCGCATCACCGAGTTGCCGATCTTGCCCTGCTCGTTGGAGGCGCCGATGACGGCGACGGAGGCCGGCTGCATCAGCCGCCGCATCGAGGTGAGGATCTCCTCGCGGGTGTACTTCCTACGGGGCGGCGGCTGGCTCTCGGCGAGGATCACCCGGATGTCGGCCGCGACCGCGCCCTGCTCGGTGGCGATCACCGGATTGAGGTCCACCTCGGCTATCTCCGGGAAGTCGGCGACCAGTTGGGACACCCGCCGGATCTGCTCGGCGACCGCCCACCGGTCCACGCCCGGCGCACCGCGCACCCCGCGCAGCACCTCCGCCGCCCCGATGGAGTCCAGCATGGACAGCGCCTCGTCGCCGTCGACGGGCGCGAGCCGGAAGGTGACGTCCTTCAGCACCTCGACCAGCACCCCGCCGAGGCCGAACGCCACGACCTTCCCGAACGTCGGGTCGGTCACCGCGCCGATGATGACCTCCTGGCCCCGCGGCAGCAACTCCTGGACCTGGACGCCCTCGATACGGGCCTCGGGGGCGTACGCGCGCGCGTTCTCGACGATCCGGTGGAAGGCCGCCCGTACGTCCGCCGCGCCCTCGACGCCGACCATCACCCCACCGGCGTCGGTCTTGTGCAGGATGTCCGGGGAGACGATCTTCATCACCACGGGTCCGCCGAACCGTGCCGCGTACGCCACCGCCTCGTCGACGTCCGTCGCCAGCTCCTCGCCGGGTACGGCGATCCCGTACGCGTCGGCGATCACCTTGCCCTCGGGCGCGGTCAGCGCGGTACGTCCCCGGGCGCGCACGGAGTCGAGGAGCGACCGCACCCTGAGCACCCGGTCTTCGGCCATCACGTCAGATCACCCCGTTCGACTTGAGCAGGCGCAGTTCCTCGTCGCCGAGGCCGAGCTCGCCGATGTAGACCTCTTCGTTGTGCTCGCCGAGCAGCGGGGAACCGGTCACCTCGACGGGGGAGTCGGAGAGCTTGAGCGGGCTGCCGACGGTCACGAACTCGCCGCGCTCGGGATGCGGTACGCGGACGACCATCTCGTTGGCGATGAGCGACTCGTCCTCGATGATCTCCTTGGTGGACAGGATCGGCCCGCAGGGGATGTTGTGGGCGTTGAGCCGGTCCAGCACCTCCCACTTGGGCAGCGTCGAGGACCATTCCTCGATCAGCTGGAACATCTTGTTCAGCCGGGGCAGCCGGGCCTGCGGTGTCGCCCACTCGGGGGCGTCGGCCAGCTCGGGCCGGCCGATCAGCTCGGTGATCGGCCGCCAGCCGACGGGCTGCACGATGACGTACACGTAGTCGTTCGGGCCGCCCGGCGCGCACTTGACCGCCCAGCCGGGCTGGCCGCCGCCGGACGCGTTTCCGGAGCGGGGAACCTCCGCGCCGAAGTCGTCGTTGGGATATTCAGCGAGCGGCCCGTGTGCCAGGCGCTGCTGGTCCCGCAGCTTCACCCGGCACAGGTTGAGTACAGCGTGCTGCATAGCCACGTTGACCCGCTGCCCACGCCCGGTTTTCTCGCGCTGGAACAAGGCCGCGAGAATCCCCGCCACGGCGTGCACACCCGTCCCCGAGTCCCCGATCTGGGCCCCCGTCGCCAGCGGCGGTCCGTCCTCGAAGCCGGTGGTCGACATCGACCCGCCCATGGCCTGCGCGACGACCTCGTACGCCTTGAAAGCGGTGTACGGGCCGTCCCCGAACCCCTTGATGGAGGCATAGACGAGCTGCGGATTGATCTCCTTGATGCGGTCCCAGGTGAACCCCATCCGGTCGATCGCGCCCGGCCCGAAGTTCTCGACCATGACGTCCGAGCGCCGGATCAGCTCGGTGAGGATCTCCTTGCCGCGCTCGGTCTTGGTGTTGAGCGTGATGCTGCGCTTGTTGCAGTTGAGCATCGTGAAGTAGAGGGAGTCGACTTCAGGGAGGTCGCACAACTGCTTCCGTGTGATGTCACCGGTCGGCGCTTCCAGCTTGACGACGTCGGCGCCGAGCCAGGCGAGCAGCTGGGTCGCGGAGGGGCCGGACTGGACATGGGTCATGTCGAGGACGCGAATGCCCTCAAGTGCCCTGGCGGTCATGGGCGTTCACCTCACTTGTACATGGTCTGGTTCATGGTTCCGGGGGCGTACGCGTCCGGGTCGACCCAGACGTTGATCAGCGAGGGCTTCCCCGACTCGCGGGCGCGCCGCAGCGCGGGGCCGATGTCGGCGGGGTCGCGGACCTCCTCGCCGTAGCCGCCCAGCATCTGCGCGAACTTGTCGTAGTGGACGTCGCCGAGGGTGTTGCCGACCCGCTCGCGCTCGGCGCCGTACTTGGCGGCCTGGCCGTAGCGGATCTGGTTCATGGAGGAGTTGTTGCCGACGATGCCGACGAAGGGGAGGTCGTAGCGGACGAGGGTCTCGAAGTCCCAGCCGGTGAGGGAGAACGCGCCGTCGCCGAAGAGGGCCACCACTTCCTTGTCGGGCCGCGCCTGCTTGGCCGCGAGCACGAAGGGGACGCCGACGCCGAGGGTGCCCAGCGGGCCCGGGTCCATCCAGTGGCCGGGCGACTTGGGCTGGACGACCTGCCCGGAGAAGGTGACGATGTCGCCGCCGTCGCCGATGTAGATCGAGTCCTCGGTGAGGAAGTCGTTGATCTCGCTGACGAGTCGGTACGGATGGATGGGCGAGGCGTCCGACTTCAGGCTCGGCAGCCGCTTCTCGATCGCGGTCTGCTCGGCGGCGCGCAGCTCGTCGAGCCACTCCTTGCGTTTCGACGCGCCGCCGTTGCCGTGTCCATTAAGAGCCTGCCCGGAGGCGGCTTCGGTCACCGACTTCAGCACCAGGCCGGCGTCGCCCACGATCCCGAGGTCGATGTCCCGGTTCTTGCCGACGGTCCGGTAGTCGAGGTCGATCTGCACGACGGTCGCCTCGGGGGAGAGCCGTTTGCCGTAGCCCATGCGGAAGTCGAAGGGCGTGCCGACGATGACGATGACGTCGGCGTGGGAGAAGGCGTAGCGGCGGGACAGCTGGAAGTGGTGGGGGTCGCCGGGCGGCAGGGTGCCGCGTCCCGCGCCGTTCATGTACGCCGGGACGGTCAGGGTGCGTACGAGGTCGATGGCCGCTGCCGTGCCCCGGGTCGTCCACACCTGGCTGCCCAGCAGGATCGCGGGCTTCTCGGCGTGGACGAGGAGGTCGGCGAGCCTCTCGACCGCCTCGGGGTCGCCGGCCGAACGGGTGGAGGCGCGGTAGGCGCCGGGCTTCGGCACCCGCGCGTTCGCCGTCGGCACCTTGGCGTCGAGGACATCGCGCGGTATCTCCAGGAAGGAGGGGCCGGGCGCGCCGTGGTAGCACTCGCGGAACGCCATCGACACCATGTCGGCCGCGCGCGCCGTGTCCGGCACGGTGGCCGCGAACTTGGTGATCGGCGTCATCATGTCGACGTGCGGCAGGTCCTGGAGAGACCCCATCCTGTGCTGGGTCAGGGCTCCCTGGCCGCCGATGAGGAGCATCGGGGACTCCGCGCGGAAGGCGTTGGCGACACCGGTGACGGCGTCGGTGGTCCCCGGGCCGGCGGTGACGACCGCGCAGCCGGGTTTGCCGGTGATGCGCGCGTAGCCGTCGGCCGCGTGGGCGGCGACCTGCTCGTGGCGTACGTCGACGACCTCGATGCCCTCGTCGACGCAGCCGTCGTAGATGTCGATGATGTGGCCGCCGCACAGCGTGTAGATGCGGTCGACCCCCTCGGCCTTCAACGCCTTGGCAACGAGATGACCACCGGAAATCACGTCCTGGGTGTCGTCGGGCATGGCGAAGTCCTGTCCCTTCGTAGGGGGTTGGAACGCTTTCGTATATTGCATACAGTCGACGAATACTGTATGAAGCTTGTTATCCCGCATCCGGTGGGTGGTGTCCAGGGGGCGTGCGACACTTTCAAGACAGGAGCCGGATTTGGACCTGTACGAACACCAGGCAAGGGAACTCTTCGAGGAACACGGCATCTTGGTGCCGCGTGCCGAGGTCACGGACTCGCCCAAGGAGGCCCGTGAGATCGCCCGCAGGCTCGGCGGCCGGGCCGTCGTCAAGGCGCAGGTGAAGACCGGCGGCCGGGGCAAGGCGGGCGGAGTGAAACTCGCCGCCGACCCGGCGGCGGCCGAGCTGACGGCGCGCCAGATCCTCGGCATGGACATCAAGGGGCACCCGGTCCGCAAGGTGATGCTGGCCCAACCCGTGGACATCGAGACCGAGTTCTACGTCTCCTACGTGCTCGACCGCGCGGCCTGCCGTTTCCTCGCCATCGCCTCCGCGCAGGGCGGCATGGACATCGAGGAGGTGGCGGCGAGCAGGCCCGAGGCCGTGGCCCGGGTCCCCGTCGACCCGGCCCGGGGAGTCACCTCGGCCAAGGCGACCGAGATCGCCGACGCGGCAGCCCTGCCGCCGCAGGCCGTCGACGTCCTCGTACGACTGTGGCAGGTGCTGGTCCGCGAGGACGCCCTGCTCGTCGAGGTCAACCCGCTCGTCCGCACCCGGCAGGGCCGGCTCCTCGCCCTCGACGGCAAGGTCACCCTCGACGACAACGCCCGCTTCCGACAGGCCCGTTGGGGCGCCGCTGACACGGATCACCACGACCCGCTGGAGGCCGTGGCCGCCGCCCGCGGCCTCAACTACGTCAAGCTCGACGGCGAGGTCGGCATCATCGGCAACGGTGCCGGGCTGGTCATGTCGACCCTCGACGTGGTCGCCGGCCGTGGCGCCCGCCCGGCCAATTTCCTGGACATCGGCGGCGGTGCGTCCGCGCAGATCATGGCCGACGGGCTGTCGTTGATCCTCTCCGACCCGGCCGTGAAGTCGGTCCTCGTCAACGTCTTCGGCGGGATCACCGCGTGCGACGCGGTCGCCGAGGGCATTGTCCGGGCCCTGGACACGGTCCGGCTGACCAAGCCGCTGGTAGTGCGCCTCGACGGCAACAACGCGGCAGCCGGTCGCGCGATCCTCGACGGCCGGGCGCACCCGCTGGTCCAGCAGGCCACCACGATGGACACCGCCGCCCGCCAGGCCGCCCAACTCGCCCACACAGCCTGAGGAGCCGGCACATGGCGATCTACCTCACCAAGGAGAGCAAGGTCCTCGTCCAGGGCATGACCGGCGGCGAGGGCATGAAGCACACCCGCCGGATGCTCGCGGCCGGAACGGACGTCGTCGGCGGCGTCAACCCGCGCAAGGCCGGCCGCACCGTCGACTTCGACGACCGTGCCGTCCCGGTCTTCGGGTCGGTCCGCGAGGGCATCCAGGCGACCGGCGCGGACGTCACCGTCGTCTTCGTCCCGCCCGCCTTCGCCAAGACGGCCGTGACCGAGGCCGCCGACGCCGGCATCGGCCTCGCCGTCGTCATCACGGAGGGCATCCCCGTCCATGACTCCGTCGCCTTCACCACGTACGCACGGTCGAAGGGCACCCGAACCATCGGCCCCAACTGCCCCGGTCTGATCACCCCCGGCCAGTCCAACGCGGGCATCATCCCCGCCGACATCACCAAGCCCGGCCGGATCGGCCTGGTGTCCAAGTCGGGCACGCTGACGTACCAACTCATGTACGAACTCCGTGACATCGGCTTCTCCACGTGTGTCGGCATCGGCGGTGACCCCGTCGTCGGCACGACCCACATCGACTGTCTGACCGCCTTCCAGGACGACCCCGACACCGAGCTGATCGTCCTCATCGGGGAGATCGGCGCAGACGCGGAGGAACGCGCGGCGGCGTACGTCCGCGAGCACGTGACCAAGCCCGTCGTCGGCTACATCGCCGGGTTCACCGCGCCCGAGGGCAGGACCATGGGGCACGCGGGCGCGATCGTGTCGGGTTCGACGGGCACGGCGGCGGCGAAACGGCGGGCACTGGAGGCGGCCGGGGTACGGGTGGGCGGGACACCCACGGAAACGGCACGACTGGTACTGGAGATCCTGGAAACCCGGAGAGACACCACCCGGGACTGACTCGGGACCATGGCCGCCCACCCGCTCACCATGAGCCCGGTCGGCAGCGCAGTCGCGATGAGCCCGGCTACCAGGTGACCGGTCGCCACGTTCCCGGCCACCAAGTGACCGGTCGCCATGTTCCCGACCACCGAGCGACCGGTCACCATGTTTCCCTACGGCCAAGAGCGCGTCCCGGACGCGGCCTCCCGTCCCCGCCGGAGTCCGCGTCCCCCCGCGCGAGCCCGTGTCTCCCCGCCCGAGTCCGCGTCGAAGCGGGCTCAGGCGTCGGGGACGACCCTTGCCACACCCCGCCCCGATCGCCGCCCCGAGAGCGGAGCAGACGAATGGCACCCACGCTCACCACCACCCGCCCCACCCTCACGCTGAAGCCCGGCACCTCCTGGAGCGACGCCTGGCGGCGCTGCCTGGCCGTCGCCCCCGAGGCCTTCCGGGACGACCGCGTCCTCAACCTCCACGGTGCCGCCTGGCAGCCGGACGGCCGGGCGCTGCCCGCGACCACCCCGGTCGACGGCAGCCCGATCGCGGGCGCGCCGCGGCTGGACCGGACCACCGCCCAGCAGGCCGTACGGGCCTCGCTGGACCAGCACCGCGCCTGGCGGCATGTCCCGCTGGAGGAGCGCCGGGCCCGGGTCGCGGCCGCCCTCGACGCGCTGACCGAGCACCGCGAACTGCTCGCGCTGCTGCTCGTCTGGGAGATCGGCAAGCCCTGGCGGCTCGCCCAGGCCGACGTCGACCGGGCGATCGACGGCGTGCGCTGGTACGTCGACGGCATCGAGCCGATGGTCGCCGGCCGGGCCCCGCTGGACGGGCCGGTGTCCAACATCGCGAGCTGGAACTACCCGATGAGCGTGCTCGCGCACGCCATGCTGGTGCAGGCGCTCGCGGGCAACGCGGTCATCGCCAAGACACCGACCGACGGCGGCGTCGCCTGTCTCACCCTGGCCTCGGCGCTGATCGCCCGCGAGGGCATCCCGGTCACCCTCGTCAGCGGCAGCGGCGGCGAGCTCTCGGAGGCGCTGGTCCGCGCGCCCGAGATCGGCTGCGTCTCCTTCGTCGGCGGCCGTGACACCGGCGCCGCGGTGGCCACCGCCGTCGCCGACCTCGGCAAGCGGCACGTCCTTGAACAGGAAGGGCTGAACACCTGGGGCATCTGGAACTTCTCCGACTGGGACGCGCTCACGGCCGTCATCCCCAAGCTGTTCGACTACGGCAAGCAGCGCTGCACGGCATACCCGCGCTTCGTCGTCCAGCGCACCCTGTTCGACGAGTTCCTGGCGGCCTACCTGCCCGCGGTCCGCAGGATCAAGGTCGGCCATCCGCTGGCCGTCGGACACCCCGACGACCTTCCGCCCGAGCTGGACTTCGGGCCGGTGATCAACGCGGCCAAGGCGGCGGAGCTGCAGGCCCAGGTCGCCGAGGCCATCGACCGCGGCGCCGTCCCGCTGCACCGCGGCAGCCTGTCCGACGCCCGCTTCCTGCCCGGCCAGGACACCTCGGCGTACGTCCAGCCGGTCACCCTCCTGGGGCCGCCCCCTTCCTCCCCGCTGCACCACGCGGAGCCGTTCGGCCCGGTCGACACCATCGTCCTGGTCGACACGGAGGCGGAGCTGCTCGCCGCGATGAACGCGTCCAACGGCGCTCTGGTCGCCACCCTCTCCACCGACGACCGTGCCGCCTACGACCGGCTGGCCCCGCAGATCCGCGCGTTCAAGGTCGGTCACGGCAAGCCCCGCTCCCGCGGCGACCGCGACGAACTGTTCGGCGGCTTCGGCGCCTCCTGGCGCGGCGCCTTCGTCGGCGGCGAGCTCCTGGTACGCGCGGTGACCCAGGGCCCGGCGGGTGAGCGGTTGCCCGGAAACTTCCCGGACTACCAGCTCATGCCGTGACCCCGACCCCGGTGGCACCGGTCACGGCCGGTCGCCACCGGGCCACGCCACGACGAGCGCGGCGACCGTCTTACGAGTCGCCGCCGGGTCTTCGTACGGATATGCAGGTGAAACGCACTCCGAAAGCTTGGTATTGTTGTCCGTGTCGCCGCGGGGAACACTCCCGGCAAGGCGACAGACACCTGGTCCGGGTGGCGGAATGGCAGACGCGCTAGCTTGAGGTGCTAGTGCCCTTTATCGGGCGTGGGGGTTCAAGTCCCCCCTCGGACACAACCACTGACGATACGGTGACGAGGGCCTCGACCTTACGGTCGCGGTCCTCGTTGCGTGTTCGTAGCTGATGGTGATGCCCAGGGCGTCGTAGAGCGGGCCTTTCTTCTCGACGGCGGCGGTTTGGATGCGCTGTGCAATGTCTCCAAGACTCTCAGTGATCTGCCGGATCTGTCGCGCGTCGAGCGGGGATTGCTTCTTCCGGGTGACGGCGGGGTGCGCGTCGAGCTTCTTCTGCGTCGCGTCCTTGTCTCGCTGGGTCTCGTTGATCCACTGGGTGACGACGGCGGGGTCGGCTCCGGCATCGAGGGCTGCTTGGTAGCGGGCGAGCCGCCGCTCGCATTCCTTGATCGCCTGGCGTGCTTGAGTCTGCTCGGGGGTCTGGGGCTCTGCGGTGCTTGCTGCGGCGCTGGCGTGGGTGAGCGCTTCGATGGTGGCGGAGAGCCGGTCGGGGGCGAAGGCCCGGGCGATCCACCGGTCCAGGGCCTGGCACACGATGTCTTCGCGCAGGTAGACGGTGCGCGGGTGGGTGAGATCGGGATAGAGGGCGGCTTCTTCCTCTTTGAATTCGCAGCGGTAGTAGACGCGTTTGCGGATGGTGGCGGGCTGCATCTTGCGCCCGCACAGGCTGCACCGGATCCGGCCGCGCAGAGCGTAGGGGCGCGCGCCCCGTTTGCCGGCGCGCTCCTGCCGTCCCTGGTTGCGGGCGCGCTGCGTGCGCACGGTGCGGGCGGCATCGAAGAGAGTGGGGCTGATGATCGCTTCGTGGGCGGGTTCGTTGGAGTGGATCCACTCATTGGGCGGGTTGTGGGTCATGTGGGTGCGGTGGCCGAGGGTGACGTCGTCGACGTCGAGGAGGCGTTCTTCCTTGCGCTGCTTGTTCCAGACCTCGTGACCGGTGTAGCGGGGGTTGAGGAGGATGGCGCGCACGGCACCCTGCTGCCATGCGGTCTTCTTGCGGTGCGGATTGCGGGCGGCGTCGTGCGCGGAGGGGCAGGGAACGCCTTCCCGGGTGAGCAGGGCGGCGATGGCGCTGTAGCTCATGCCCTCTACATACATGGTGAAGATCCGCTGCACGACGGGTGCGGCGGCGGGGTCGGGCTTGAGTTTGTGGATGCGCTGGCCTGCGGCGGCCTTCGAGGGGTTGGGGTGAGGTCCGGCGTCGGCGATCCGGTAGCCGTAGGGTGGCCGCCCGCCGAGATAGCGGCCCTGGAGCTGGGCCTGCGAGCCCATGGCGGTCCGGACGCGGATCTTGATGCGGTTGTGCTCGCCCTTGCTCATGCCGCCGAAGACGGACATGACCAGGTCGTGGGCTTCGTTGTCCGGGTCAATGGGTCTGCCGACCTCCGGGACCCACAGCGGGATTCGGAAGTGGACGAAGACGGGGAAGGTGTTGCCGAACTGGTTGCCGTAGAAGGTGCGCTGCGGCTCTCCGATCACGACGGCGTCGAATCCACGGTTGGGGTTGCGGAGTGCTTGGAGGAGTTCGTTGGCGCGGGGCCGGCGCTGCCAGGGCAGAGAGCGGCTGTGGCCGACGTCGAAGTATTCGGCAACGATCTGGCCCCCGGCGGGCTCGATCAGGGCTAGGGCGCGGGTGAGCTGCCAGTTTCTGGAGGCCTCGGGATCTTGGAGGTCCTCGGTAGAGCAGCGTCCGGCGAAGGCGAAACGAATCACGTGCGGTCAGACCCCCGGGTGTAGGGCGTGGAGCGCGTTGCGGGTGTTATGTGGCGGTCTGTCGTACCTCGAATGGGCGAGAAGAGCCAGCGGGGTCCGCCCGCGCTAGCCGTTTCCGGCTTCGGGGCGCGCTTGGGAGGGATCGGCGACCAAGGCGTGAAGGAGGTGCAGAAGGGCGGCAGCGACGGACTCGCTCACTTCGGGTGGCTCGTCGGGGAGCGACACGCGGATCTTCTGGGGGGCGTCCGGACTTGAGCATGCCTCGGATGCGGGCTGGAGATGCGCTGTGGCGCCGGGACCAGATAACTCCTCGATGCTGACACATCCCTTATAGGGGTGTTGCACGGCAGCTTTGCCGTCTTGCGTCGGCCGAGGACTGGGCGAAGCGGAACCGTCGCGAACGTGGGCGGGCCGTTGGTGGCGACGACGGCCGTCTCGATTGGAACCCGGCGTAACATCTGAATGTCGCTGCCGTCCGGTATTTTCCCAGGTCAGAGCGCTGCGGCGCGGCGAAAATCAGCGGCCGGGTTGAATCCGGGTCGAATTTCGCCGTGTGTGTGCAGAGCGACGTTCTCCGCCCGGCGTGCGAGTTGACGAAAGTGCTGTGAACAGCGGAAATGCTTCCGGCGACCGGACGAGGTGTCCGGTCCGGGCGAATATGGATTATCCGGGCATTGGTGCGGCTCTGTCAGACTCCGCTCGTATTCTCACGCCGTGAGCGCATCTCAAGATTTGGAAGCGTCCGTAAGCGGCGTGACAGCTCCCGACGTCTGGCCGCCTCAGCCGGCGCCGCTCGACACCGGGAGCCGTGGGCGTGAGGACCGATTGCGGATGCTTCGGCAGATGCGGTCCGTCTGGGAGGAAAACAACCGGGCACGCCACGAGCGGATCAAGAAGGAACTCGCGGTTGCTCAGGCGCGGCAGGCCGAAGTCACCGCCTACTGGAATCATCACAAGACCACGGTCGTGGGCCGGTGGGACAGCCGTACCGGGCTGCTTGCCGAGGCCCGCGTTCGTGAGTGGGCAGTGACCGCAGGACTTCAGCTGGGCGCGAGGGGCAGAGTGACCGGCGAGCTCTGGCTCGACTACTCCACGAATGAGCTCGCGGCTGGGTCGCAGATCAAGGAAGCTCCGGATCCGCTCTTCGGCCACTGATCGAAGAAACAAGGAGCCGCGCCTGGTCCGCTAACGTGGTCGACACGGCAGACGAGCCGGGCGGACGGCCGCGTGTAGCTCCTCAGGGGGCTTCCCGAGGAACGTCCGGACTCCACAGGGCAGGGAGCCGTATCACCGTCAAAATGTGTTCCTACTCCGTCCCGGTCCGGTTCATCGACCGCAAGGTCACCGCCCACCTGACCGGCGACACCCTGGTCGTCTTCGAAGGCCGCCGCGAGATCGCCCGCCACGTCCGGCTCGCCGGACGTGGCAGGGAGCACCTGGTCCTGGACCACTACCTGGAGGTGCTGCTGCGCAAGCCCGGCGCGCCTCCGAGGCGCTGCACCAGGCCCGCGCCGAGGGCACCTTCACCGCCGAGCACGAAGCGTTCTGGGCTCTGGCCAAGCAGCAGCTCGGCGAGATCGACGGGACGAAAGCCCTGGTCAGGATCCTGCTCCTGCACCGCCATCAGCAGCACGCCGACGTGATCGCGGGCCTTCGCGCCGCCATCGCACTGGGCACCTGCAGCGAGGACGTGGTGGCTCTGGAGGCCCGCAAGGCTGCACAGGCCGACGGCCGGGCCCCGACCGTCACCGCCGCCCCGGCAACCCCCGATCGGCCGGAGCCTGCCGACCCGCAGCTGCCGCAGGTCAGCCACCTCACCGCACACCACCTGGCCAGGCCCCTGCCCGAAGACGCCCGCCCCCTGCCCCGCCTGGAGCAGTGGGACGAACTGCTCCACCTGCGCCGGAAGGACTCCTCATGACTGCCGCTCATCACGCCCTGACCGCACAGGCGCCCGACGCCGCGATCGACACCGCCTGCCGCATGCTGAGGCTGCCCACCATGCGAGCCCAGGCCGCCGACACCATCGCCCGCGCCGAACGCGAGGGCCTGTCCTACGCAGGCTTTCTCGCCGAGCTGCTGATGGCCGAGTGTGAGGACCGCGACCGGCGCCGGGCCGAACGCCGCATCCGCGCCGCGCATTTCCCGCGGGAGAAGTCCCTGCGCGACTTCGACTACCGCGCCAACCCCAACGTCGACCCGGCCGTCATCCACAACCTCGCGATCTGCGACTGGATTACCAAGGGCTACCCGCTCTGTCTGATCGGGGACTTCGGCACCGGCAAGTTCCACCTGCTCATCGGCCTGGGCACCGCGGCCGCCATGGCCGGCTACCGCGTCCGCTACACCACCGCAGCCAGCCTGGTGAACGAGCTCGTCGAAGCCGCCGACGACAAACAGCTCGGCAAGACCATCGCCCGCTACGGACGCGTCGACCTCCTCGAAATCGACGAGCTCGGCTACCTCGAACTCGACCGCCGCGGCGCCGAAATGCTCTTTCAGGTTCTCACCGAGCGAGAGGAGAAAAACAGCATCGCGATCGCCTCCAACGAGGCGTTCACCGGCTGGTCCAAGACCTTCACCGACCCGCGCCTTTGCGCGGCGATCGTCGACCGGCTCACCTTCAACGCCACCCTGATCGAGACCGGAACGGAGTCCTACCGCCTGGCCCGCACCAAAGCGAACAAGACCAACGGGATCAAGTAGTGCCCAGCACGCGAACCCGCGGGGCCTGGCGAACTGCCGTGGCGGCCGTGACGCGCTGGCGACCGGCTCGTTGTTGACGAGTGTGGTCAGCGTCGGGCGATCATGGCGCATGACTCGCGCTCTGTCGACGCCGCCCGTCATTGCCTCCGGTTTACTCGGGGGCTCCCCTCAACCCGTGCTCCCCGCCACCGGGGGCTTGCTGCTGCGCCCCTGGGAAGAAGCCGACGCACCAGCATTCCTGTCTGCTTACCAGGATGATGAGATCCGCCGCTGGCACACGCGGCGGCCCTCCTCCGAGGCCCAGGTCCGGGAATGGTTCGACGCATACCGCCAGGATTGGAAACGCGAGAAGGGCGGCCACTGGGCGATCACCCACGACGGCGACGAGGTACTCGGCCGACTGGCACTACGCGGCGTGGACTTCGACGACGGCATAGCCGGCGTGGCCTACTGGGTACTCCCGGCCGCCCGCGGCGCCGGTGTCGCGTCGCACGGCCTCGGGGCGCTCACCGCCTGGGCCCTGAACGAGATCGGCTTCCACCGTCTGGAGCTGGACCACTCCACCCGCAACCATGCCTCGTGCAGGGTCGCCACCAAGTCCGGCTACCTCCTGGAAGGCACCAAACGCAGCGCCGCCGTCCATGACGATGGCCGACACGACATGCACCTGCATGCCCGCATCCGAGGAGACTGAGCCTGCTCGATCCATCACGCAGGCCCTCCTGACCTGCGACGAGACGAACACTGCCTCCCAACGCGTGATCGAAAGGACCGGCGGCCAGTTCATCGACAGGGCCAGCGACAGGGGCGTTACTGGGTGCCGACGCCCTGATCAGCCGCCCGGTGGTCCCAGATCAAACCGCCCTCCGGAGCCACTTCACGACGCCTGAACTTCACTAATCATGCGTGAACTGGGGCCAGTTGGAGTCGCGTTGGCGGGGCCGCTGAACGGGTCTGGCACAAGTTCCGTGAAGCGTGCACGGTGAGCCCGACCGGCTCATCCGGACCCCGCAGTACCGCCCCACTCTGGTCGATCCCTACCGCAAGTACCTGCGCAAACGCCGGGCCACGGACCCCGCCGTCCCCGTCACCCACCTGCTCGCCGAGATCCGCGAACTCGGCTACACCGGCAGCGAGAACCTCCTGGTCCGCTACATCACCCAGGGCCGCGTCGAAGCCGACCACGCCACCCTCTCCCCGCGGCGCACCGCCCGACTCCTGCTCACCGATCCCGCCCACCTCAAGGAGGAACAGGCCGCGCTGTGCGACAAACTGTCCGCCGCCTGCCCGGAGATGGCCGCCCTGGCCACCCAGGTCAGCGACTTCGCCGCACTCCTCACCCCCGCACCGGGCAATCCCGGGCGGCTCAACGCCTGGATCGCCCGGACCCGCGCGGCCGACCTGCCCTTCCTGCACTCCTTCGCCACCGGCCTGGAACGCGACCGGGCCGCCGTCGACGCCGCCCTCACCCTGCCCTGGCACAACGGACGCACCGAGGGCGTCAACCACAAGATCAAACTGCTCAAGCGCCAGACCTACGGCCGGGCCGGCTTCCCGCTCCTCCGCCAGCGCATCCTGCTCAGCTGATGCTCCGCCAAACCCGGCGATCCCCGGCTACGAAAATCTTGGAAGAGCCAATCGAACGGTGTTTCTGGGGTTGTTGGGGGTTCAGCGGGGGGCGGGGAGAGCCGGCCGTCGAAGGTGATCTCGAAAGCATTCAGGGCGGCCTTCCATCGCTGTGACCAGCGTTTGCGTCCCTGCCCGGTCGGGTCGAGAGACATGATGGCCATGGAGACGCATTTGATCGCGGCTTGCTCGTTCGGGAAATGACCACGGGCCCTCACGGCCTTGCGGATCCGAGCGTTCACGCTCTCAATCGCGTTGGTCGTGCAGACAACTCGTCTTATCTCGCTGTCGAATTGGAGGAACGGCACGAACTCGGCCCAGGCGTTCTCCCACAGCCTCACGATCGCCGGATACTTCTTGCCCCAGGCGTCACAGAACTCCAAGAACCGCTCCTCCGCGACGTCCTGCGTGGGGGCCGTGTAGATCGGCTTGAGCGCCCGTGCGATCTTGTCCCAGTCCTGGCGGGCCGCATAACGGAACGACGCCCGAATCAGGTGAACGACGCAGGTTTGCGTGATCGCCTGGGGTCAGACCGTCTCGATCGCGTCCGGCAGGCCCTTGAGCCCGTCGCAGACGACCATGCAGACGCCTTCCGTCCCGCGGTTCTTGATCTCGGTCAGAACCTGGAGCCAGTACTTGGCGCCTTCGCCGCCGTCGCCGGCCCACAATCCGAGGATCTCGCGGGTGCCTTCGACGGTGACTGCGAGCACGACGTAGATCGGACGGTTGGCGACCTTGCCGTCTCGCAGCTTCACGTGCACGCAGTCGATGAACAAGACCGGATAGAAACCGCCCCGAGTCCAGCGGCCGGTTCTGCCCTTCGTTCATGCCGTCGATCACCTTGTCGGTGATCGTGGAGATGGTCGTCTTGGACACCTCGGCGCCATAGACCTCGGCCAGGTGAGCGGAGATCTCCCCGTGCGTCAGACCGCGGGCGGACAACGACAACACCATCTCGTCGACACCGCTCAGCCGACGCTGCCGCTTCTTCACGATCTGCGGCTCGAACGAGCCCTCGCGGTCGCGGGGAACCTCGATCTCGACCGGGCCGACCTCCGTCGTCACGGTCTTCGAGCGGGTGCCGTTGCGGGTGTTGCCCGAGGTCGTTTTCTCGTGCTTCTCATGCCCGAGGTGGTCGGTGATCTCGCCCTTGAGGGCGGACTCGAGGATCCTCTTCGTCAGCTGCTGGAGCAGTCCGCCCTCGCCGGTGAGCTTGATCCCGTCGGCCTGGGCCCGGTCGACCAGCTGGCTGATCAACTGGTCGTCCAGCGACTCAGGCTTCAGCCCCACCGGCTTCGCTTCCTCCACGGCCTCAGCCGACACGGTCACGTCTGTCATCAGGTGTCACTCCACGTTCAAGATCCACCGTTGACCGTACAGTCCCGTCAGTCCCGCTCACGTAGTTGCGTCCGTACGGGCAGGCTTTGAAGCCCGCGCTTGTGGAACGACGGCCACCACTGCAGTTCGTCGGCTGGGACGGCGAGTTCCAATACGGGGAAGCGTTCGAGGAGGGTTTGGATGGCGATCTCCGCTTCGAGTCGCGCGAGTGGCGCACCGAGGCAGTAGTGGATGCCATGGCCGAATGCCAGATGGGTAGGGGCGCGGCCTGGGTCGAAAGCGTCGGGCGAACGGAACTCGCGTTCGTCCCTGTTCGCTGAGGCGATGGAGACCCAGACTCGGCTGCCGGTCGGTATGACGGTATCGCCGATTGAGATGTCTTCCAGGGCGAATCGGCGCACGCCCAGGGGGAAGGGAGGGTTCCAGCGCAGGGTTTCTTCGACCACCGCTCGGATCGGGACGGTGTGGTGCCGGACGCCGTCCATCACCTCGGGGTGTAGCAGCAGACCGAGTGTCGCGTTGCCGATCAGGTGTACGGCGTTGTCGTACCCGGCGAACAGGGTGAGGAAGGCGAGTGAGAGCAGCTCCTGTTCGGTGAGGGCCTCCCGCTCGTCCCGGGCGTGGGTCAGGGCTGACAGAAGGTCCTCGGCCGGGTGACTGCGTTTGTCCTGGATGACCCCGGTCAGGAACTGGTGCATCTGCCGCATCGCTGCGCGTGAGTTCGTCGCCGACTCAGGTGAAGGTGAGAGCAGGGTGTCTGTCCAGGCTCTGAAGTCGTGACGGTCTTTCCCGGGGATGCCGAGCAGCTCACAGATGACACCCATGGGGAGTGGGAGGGCCAGGGTCTGCATGAGGTCCGTGCATGGGCCGACCTCCGTGTCGAGCAGGTCGGCCGCCATGGTCTGGATACGGTCGCGGAGGATCGCGATGCGCCGTGGTGTGAAGACCGTCGTGACGAGTCGGCGCAGGCGAGTGTGGTCGGGCGGATCCATGTTGAGCAGGTGAGCGTCGAGCTCAGGAGGCATGGAGGACTTGTACTCGCCGCTGGTCTTGGCGTTTGCCTTGTTCAGGGAGAGTCGGGGATCTGCCAGAGCTGCGCGGGCCTCGGCGTACCGGGTGATCAGCCATACAGGCTCGCCGTCGGGAGTTACGGTGCGGCGGACAGGGGCGGTTTCGCGGAGCTGGGCATAGGTGCCATGCGGGTCAGCGAAGAGGGCTTCGCTGAGCAGAGACGAGATGCTGCCGGTTCGGTTGGTGCTGCTCATGCGTCTGCTGTTGTCGACTGGAGCCGCTTGAGAATGGCGGGGATGACGTTGGAGGTGCTGAAGGCTTCGGCGACCTGAGCCAGACGAGCACCTTCCTTGTTGAGGTCACCGTTGGCGACATCGTCAAAGTCTGGGCCGTGCCCCTCTGACGCGTCGTGGCCGGCAGACCGAGCCTGCAGGGCTGCCGCGATTTGCGCGGCTTCTGTCACGGCATCCGCCTCGTCACCGGTGATGTTTTGAGCGGCGACTATTTCTCGGGCCATGCGACTGATTTCGGCGTCGTGGTAGGGACGAAGCCTCATTTCACCGTCGAGTATCTCGATCACCTGGCGGCTGAGGAAGAACGGTAGGTCGCGTGCCAGTTCCCTGCGGGAGGCCGGCGGGGCGACGAGGACGACTTCGGGGAAGGCGTGGGTGATCGCCTGCCAGAGCGGGTAGCGGCGGTGGAAGGTGCGGTAGTCGGATATCCATGCCGTGACCCTGCCGAGGCCGACGCCCCAGGCAGGCATGGTGAACCCTACGGCGAAGAGAGCTGCCGCGACGCTGGCGAACATGGGAGCGACAACGGAGTTGACGAAGTTGAGTGGTGACATGCCGAGCTTGTCCCAGATGAGGGAGATGGCCTTGGGGAGGCAGTAGCCCAAGCCGGTGACCGCGCCCACGGTAACGACGCGCAGGCCGCGGCGCAGCCAGGGCTTGCTGACAATCTTGGAATAGCGCCCGCAGAGGCGGATCAAGCCGATCATGCTGACCGTGAACAGGGTCTGGTGGACGAGGAGGAACTCCGAAATGTACGCGGTCCTGGCGTAGTGGACGTCGAAGTCAAGGGGGTGCGATGCGTCGGTGGCGTCCCCCACGAAGAACAGCACCCAGTTCGTGGTAACCGTGGCGATGGCGTATCCGAGAATCAGCCGGTGACGGAGCCGGACCTTCGACTGCGTAGATGACCAGCTGACGAGGAGGGCCAGGAATGAGGTGAGGCAGATCTCCACGGTGGTGTAGATGATCAGTGAAGTGATGTTGGGTGTGCCAACCAGCGCATCGACACGTACGTACACCGCCGGGGCAGCGAAGCCGAACGGTGCGGCGAACGTGCCGATCGCCAGGCACAGCAGCTGCAGTTCCTTATTGCCCCAGTCCCGGGCAAGGTCCTTGGCCTTGAAGGCGAATGCGCTCCACGTGATAAGGGAGAGCATCCCGTAGACGACGTTGAAGAGCACTCAGCTATGTCCTTTGTGAGGAACTGCGCTCAAGGGAGCGCTCGAGGTGGCTAACAAGGTTGATCACGCTTTCCGAGAGATTTGCCGTCGGCCGGGGAGCGGCGTTGGTGGCCTGCAGGGGGATCAGCGAGGCAACGAGCTCGGCCGCCTTTTCCTCGCTCTGTTCGTAACGGGTGCGCCCGAGGACAGTGCGGACGAGCGCAGGGTCGATGTTCGGCAGAAGGAGTCGGGAGATCTCCGCCTGCTCAGCCGGGGTGGACTCGTGTTCGCAGAGCATGTGGCCGATTTCGTGGAGGACGATGTGGCCCTGGTGAGCTTTCCTGGCGTTCGCCTGGTAGACGACGTAGTCCACGTCGGGGGTAGCGACCCACATGCCGCACAGGCCGCGGTCGGCGGGGAGCGGCATCGGCACGAGGGAGATGGGTCGCCCCCGGCGTTCCTCGATTTGGTCAACGAGAACGTTGATGTTGAACGGCTCGGGTAGGTCAAGTTGCTGGACCAGATCGGCGCAGTAGCGACGCAGTTCCCTGTCGTTCATTCCCGCTCCCCCCGGGTAGCCACGGCCCACCACTGAATGAAGATCACTCTAGTGCTCCCCCTTGCCCTGCGGCTGCCGGCTCGGCTGGCAACGGTGGAAGGCTTCCCAATCTGTAAGTCAAGCGGCCTGAGTGACTGGAGGCCAGCACGGCCTGGACGTGACGTTTCCCTTCAGTGCGTTTCCTGTCGTAGAAACGCCGCGAATTGGGGTCACGCTGGATGCTGACGAGCGCCGAGGTGTAGAAGACCCGTTGCAGGCGTCGGTGATAGCGCTGAGGACGGTGGAGGTTTCCGCTGACCTTGCCCGAATCCCGCGGCGCCGGCGTCACCCCCGCGAAGGCAGCGAGGCGGTCTGGGCTGGGGAAAGCGTCCAGATCGCCACCGACTGCGACAAGGAACTCGGCGCCCAGCACCGTGCCGATACCTGGCAGGGACTGGATCACCTCAGCGAGTTCGTGCTCGCGAAACCGACCCTCGATGAGTTTGTCGGCCTCGGCGATCTTGTCGTTGAGGGCGATCACCTCCCTCGTGAAGGTGAGCACCATCGTCGCGATAGCTGTCTCGCCCGTGACAGCGGTGTGCTGCCGTTCGGCGGCCTCCACGGCCTTTGCAGCGAGAGCTTCGGCACCGCGGACCTTGCGGTTGCGCAGCCAGGTGGTCAACCGGCGCTGGCCGGTGCGCCGGATCGCAGCGGGAGTCTGGTAGCCCGTCAGGAGCAGCGGCGCTCCGCTGGTGCCCAGGTCCAAGGCCCGTTCCAGGGCCGGGAACATGCCGGTCAGCAGGGACCGGAGTCGGTTGATGGTGCGGGTGCGTTCGGCGACCAAATCGAGACGACCCTCGGTCAGCAGCCGCAGTTCCACGACAGCATCGTCATCAGGGCGGATCGGCTGGAGATCACGCCGCATACGAGCCTGGTGGGCAATGACGCGGGCGTCCCGGGCGTCGGTCTTGCCCTGGCCGCGATAGCTGTCCGAGGCCCGACCGATCGCGACGCCGGGGATGTAGAGCAGCTCCTGGCCGTGGTTGGCGAGCAGCGCGATCAGCAGTGCAGGCTCGCCGCCGGTCATGTCCAAGGCCCAGGTGACGGCTCGGCCGTCAGCGAGGTCCAGGACGTTGCCAAGGAGTTTCAGCAGCTCAGGCTCGTCATTGGCCACCCGCCGCGACAGCAGCGTAGCGCCCTCGCTGTCCAGCACCAGGCAGTGGTGGTGGGTCTTGCCGCAGTCGGTTCCCGCCCATATCCGGCTCATCGTGCTCCAGCTCGTCGTGCGTGCAGTACGTACCACGGACGACCTCGCCGGCATTGCTCTACGCAGCGACCTGTTCGCACTTCCCAATCGGCGGCCGAGTCGTCTTGGGGAGCCGGGCGGCCAAGCCTTTCGAGCCACAGCTGGCAGCCGCATGAAAGCCACACCCAGCTCCCCTGGGTGCCACAACCTCCTAATGCCGCTTGTCAAGCCGCAGCCGGGACAGGCAGCGCCCGTTGGTAGCACTGTCCGTCACGTATCAGGGCCCACAACACGTTCACCCTTCGCCGGGCCAGTGCCAGGACTGCCTGCGTGTGGCGCTTGCCTTCCGCGCGCTTCCTTTCGTAGAACCGGCGGGATTCCTCGCAGCGGCGGATGCTCAGCAACGCCGACTGATAGAAGACGCGTTGCAGACCGCGGTGGTAGCGCCGGGGCCGGTGCAGGTTGCCGCTGACGTTGCCCGAATCCCGGGGCACGGGGGCGACGCCGGCCAGGCTGGCCAAACGGTCTGGGCTGCCGAAACGGCTGAGGTCACCGCAGGTGACGCCGAGGAACTCGGAGCCGAGGA
>NZ_JBIAWG010000016.1:222197-237194 GCF_042895285.1 Streptomyces sp. NPDC001406 | reverse complement strand
GTGCCACTTCGCCTACGACGACGAGGAGACCTGCATCCACGAGGTGCGCTACCTCCTCTCCCTGCTCCCGCAGAACAACCGCGAGAACCCGCCGCGGGTGGAGTGCTCCGACGAGGCCGACCGGCGCAGCGACGTCCTGCTGGACCTGGTTCCGGCGGACGGCAACCGGCCGTACGACATGGCCAAGGTGATCGAGGAGATCGTCGACGACGGCGAGTACCTGGAGGTCCACGAGCGCTGGGCCCGCAACATCATCTGCGCCCTGGCCCGGCTCGACGGCCAGGTCGTGGGCATCATCGCCAACCAGCCCCAGGTGCTGGCGGGCGTCCTGGACATCGAGGCGAGTGAAAAAGCTGCGCGCTTTGTCCAGATGTGTGACGCTTTCAATATCCCGATCGTCACGTTCCTGGACGTTCCGGGGTTCCTCCCCGGTGTCGACCAGGAGCACGGCGGGATCATTCGGCACGGCGCGAAGCTGCTGTACGCGTACTGCAACGCGACGGTGCCGAGGATCTCGCTGATCCTGCGCAAGGCGTACGGCGGTGCCTACATCGTCATGGACAGCCAGTCCATCGGTGCCGACCTGACGTATGCCTGGCCGACCAACGAGATCGCCGTCATGGGCGCGGAAGGCGCGGCCAACGTCATCTTCCGGCGGCAGATCGCCGCGGCCGAGGACTCCGAGGCGATGCGCCAGAAGATGGTCAAGGAGTACAAGGCCGAGCTCATGCACCCGTACTACGCGGCGGAGCGCGGTCTGGTCGACGACGTCATCGACCCGGCCGAGACCCGCGAGGTGCTCATCAAGTCACTGGCGATGCTGCACACCAAGCACGCCGACCTGCCGTCGCGCAAGCACGGCAACCCCCCGCAGTAACCCGGCGGATCCTCCGCGGTACCCCCGCGGAAACCTCTCTCACGGAGACTGACACTTATGAACACCCCTGACATCCGCGTCGAGAAGGGCCACGCCGAGCCCGAGGAGGTCGCCGCCATCACGGCCGTCCTCCTGGCCCGCGCGGCCGCCCAGCCGGCCGACTCCACCGCCCAGACCCACCGCGGCCGCGCGAAAGCCGGCTGGCGCCGTCTGGAGCGCGAGCCCGGCTTCCGCGCCCCGCACAGCTGGCACGGCTAGCCCGCGCCGCACAGCAGCACTGAGAAGGGCCCCTCCCGGCCGGGAGGGGCCCTTCCGCATGCGCCTGCGCAATGTCTGTGTCGCCGGCCATGCGTAAGGGGCGCCCTTCGAGAAGAGGGCGCCCCTTACGCAGTTGGGCTCTGCTAGCGGAGGCGGGCCATCAGGGCGTGCTCCACGAGAGTGATGAGCGCCGACTTGGCGTCCGCGCGGTGGCGGGCATCCGTCGTGATGATCGGGGTGTCGGGGCCGATCTGCAGGGCCTCGCGGACCTCGTCCGGCTGGTACGGCTGGTTGCCGTCGAAGCCGTTGAGGGCGATGACGAAGGGCAGGCCCGAGTTCTCGAAGTAGTCGACCGCGGGGAAGCAGTCGGCGAGACGCCGGGTGTCCACCAGGACGATCGCGCCGATCGCACCGCGCACGAGGTCGTCCCACATGAACCAGAAGCGGTCCTGACCGGGCGTACCGAACAGGTACAGGATCAGGTCCTGGTCCAGGGTGATACGGCCGAAGTCCATGGCCACCGTGGTGGTGGTCTTGTCCCCGGTGTGGGTGAGGTCGTCGATGCCGGCAGACGCGGACGTCATCACGGCCTCTGTGCGCAGCGGGTTGATCTCCGAGACGGCGCCGACGAACGTGGTCTTGCCCACGCCGAAGCCGCCCGCCACCACGATCTTCGCGGAGGTGGTGGAGCGGGAAGGACCGCCGCTAGAGCTTGCGAAGTCCACTGAGCACCCTTTCGAGCAGTGTCACGTCTGGCTGGCCACCGGCGTTCTCGTCGCCGCCGGGCTGATGGATGGCGACCAGGCCCGCCTCCGCCAAGTCGGCGACGAGGATCCTGGCCACGCCGAGGGGAATGGTCAGCAGGGCCGAGATCTCGGCCACCGACTTGATCTCTCGGCAGAGGTTGCAGATCCGCTGATGCTCGGGCAGCTGGCCCTGCATCTGGTGCGGCTGCGCAGTGGTGTGCACCAGCGCCTCGATGGCGAGCTGGTACCGCGGGCGGGTCCGGCCACCGGTCATGGCGTACGGACGCACCAAGGGGTTGTTCGACGCCCCGGCGGGCGCCGGCTCGGGACGACGATGCGGCTGCACCGGCTGAATGCGCGGTGCCGACGGCTGGTCGTACGGCGAAGGACCGGGGCCCTGCGGCGCGTACGGCTGCCGGTGGCTCGGGGCGGAGGGGAAGTTGTACCGGTTCGCGGAACCGTCGCCCTGGCCCTGGGCAGGGCCGTACGACCAGTTCCCCGTATTCGAACCGCCTGGGGGTGTTGCCACTCTCTCTCCTCCTCCGACCGTGCCGGGCACCCAATCCCTGTGGAGCCGCGTCCCGAAACCTTACGGCCCCGGGACGCGAAAACGCACCGTCTGATTGTTAGTTGAGAAGGCTTCCCTGGAGTTCGGCGCGCAGGTCCGGGGTGAGAACCGTGCCCGCGCGGTCGACCAGGAGTGCCATTTCGTACCCGATGAGGCCGATGTCCGCCTCGGGGTGGGCCAGGACCGCCAGCGACGAACCGTCGGAAATGGACATGAGGAACAGGAATCCCCGCTCCATCTCCACAACCGTCTGATTCACGCTGCCTCCCTCGAAGATCCGGGAGGCGCCTGCCGTCAGCGACGTCAGACCGGAGGCGACGGCCGCGAGCTGATCGGCGCGGTCGCGGGGGAAGCCTTCGGACATAGCCAGAAGGAGTCCGTCGGCGGAGACCACCACCGTGTGGGACACCCCCGGGGTGTTGTCCACGAAGTTGGTGATCAACCAGTTCAGGTTCTGTGCCGCCTGGCTCATCGGGCTCACACTAACGCTCCTGGTTGTAGGTGCTGTCAGGGCCGAAGCCCTGGCCGTTCGTTTCACTGCCTGCGCTGCGTCCGCGCTGGACGCCCCGACGCAGGTTGCTCAGCCTTCCCCGGACGTCCTCCGGGGCGCGGGAGACCTGTGGGCCTCCCTGAGGGGTGGTCTCGGCGGCTCCCTCGACCAGGTTGGCCTTGGGCACGCGCCGCGGCAGTCCGGAGGAGGTGACTCCGCCCGCCTTGGGCTTCCGGAGCTGCGAGGCCTGCTGCCAGCGCTCGTCGTTCGCCGAACGCCAGCCGTCGCCGTTGGTCTCCGGCACGGAGGCCGACGCCTCCTGGCGTGCGCGCCCCGCCCCGTTCGAGCCGTTCGTACCGCTCGCGATGGATCCGCGGCGGGGCAGCCCGGCGTCGGTCAGCTGGTGGGCGGCGGAGTTGGCCGCGCCCGGACGGTCGAAGCCTACGCGGTCACGCTCGTTCACGTCACCGGCCTGCGCAGATTCCGCTTCGGGAGCGTACTGGGCCGGGTACCCGTTCTGGTAGGCGCCCTGCTGCGGCCAGTCGTCCTGGTAGGACTGCTCCTCGTAGGCCGGATAGCCCTCGGGGGCCGCGTTGCGCGCGGCGGCGGGCCCCTCCTGGGCCGCCTCCGGATAGGCGGGCTCCGGGTAGCCGCCGTTGGGCGCGAAGCCGTCGCCGCTGGGCAGACCGCCGTTCGGCGCGAAGTACTGCTCGTCGTACGACGGCTGCTGCGGCTCCGCGTACGCGCTCTGCTGCTCCTCGTACGCAGCCTGCGGGTCGTAGGCCGCCGGCTGCTCCTGGTAGCCCGTACGGCTGCCGTCGTAGCCCTGTCGGGCGTCGAACTCGTCGTACGCGGGGGCCTGCGGGTCCTCCTGGGGGGCCTGGCCCGGCGCGGACTGGGACTCCAGGGCCGCGCGGCGCTCCTCGCGCATCAGCGAGCGGCCCACGGGGTCCAGCTCGCGGATGTCGTCGGGGACGTCGGAGTAGCGGCTGTCGTCGAAGCCGAGCTCGGCCGCCGTACGCATCTGAGGCTGCTGCAGCTGGTTGAAGCTCTCACCCTGGAAGTGCTGCTCCGGGATGATCTGGGAGACCGTGAACTCCTCGCGGTCCAGCGGCTGCTCGCCACCGCCACCGTGCGTGATCGCGTCCGGCAGCATGACCAGGGAGGTCGTGCCGGCCTGTTCGCCCGAGGGGCGCAGCTGGACGCGGATGCCGTGCCGGTCGGACAGCCGGCCGACCACGAAGAGGCCCATGCGCTGGGAGATCGCGGCGTCCACGGTCGGCGGGTTGGCCAGCTTGTGGTTGATGTCCGCGAAGTCCTCGGCCGTCAGGCCGATGCCCTTGTCGTGGATCTCGATCATCACGCGGCCGTCGGGGAGACGGGTCGCGGTGACGCGGACCTTGGTCTGCGGCGAGGAGAACGTGGTGGCGTTCTCCAGCAGCTCGGCGAGCAGGTGCACGAGGTCGGTCACGGCGCGGCCGTGGATCTCGGCCTCCGGGACGCCGGAGAGCTCGATGCGCTCGTACTGCTCCACCTCGGAGGAGGCGGCGCGCAGGACGTCGACCAGCGGGACCGGCTGGTCCCAGCGGCGGCCGGGCTCCTCGCCCGCGAGGACCAGGAGGTTCTCGCCGTTGCGGCGCATACGGGTCGCGAGGTGGTCCAGCCGGAAGAGGTTCTCCAGCTGGTCCGGGTCGGCCTCGTTGTTCTCCAGGTCGGTGATCAGGGTCAGCTGGCCCTCGATCAGCGACTGGTTGCGGCGCGAGAGGTTGGTGAAGATCGCGTTGATGTTGCCCCGCAGCAGGGCCTGCTCGGCGGCGAGCCGGACGGCCTCGCGGTGGACCTGGTCGAAGGCGCGGGCGACTTCGCCGATCTCGTCGGTCGAGGTGATCGGGATCGGCGCGACCCGGGTGTCGACCCGGCCGGGGTCGGTGCGGGAGAGCTGGTCGACCAGCATCGGCAGCCGCTGCTCGGCGATGCCGAAGGCGGCGTTGCGCAGCTGGCGCATCGAGCGGGACATCTGGCGGGCCACCATGCCGGCCAGGATGAACGCGGCGAGCAGGGCGACCACGACCGTGGCACCGGTGATGAACGCGGAGGTCTTGGCGTCGTCGGCGATGCCGGAGGCCTCGTCCACCGCCTTGTCGGCGAGTCCGAACTCGATCTGGCGGTAGGCGTCGTACTTGAGCGTGTTGACCGCCCACCAGTTCTGCGCGGTGATGCCCTTGGTGGCGAGAGCGGCGCGGGTGGTGGTGCTGGTGTCGGGCAGCGTCGCCAGGGCCGCGACCATCTTCTTCACGTCCGGCGGGGGCACGTAGCTCGGGTCCTTGCCCTTGGCCGCCTCGGCCATCGCCGCGCCGTCGGTCTTCATCTTCGTCTCGGCGTCGCTGAGCTTCTGCGCGTCGGACTCGGTGCCACCGCCGACGTACTCCTCGACGGCGATCCGCTCCAGGTAGGCGTACGAGGACAGGGACACCCGCTGGGTCGCCAGGTTCGGCTGGTCCGGGCCGGGCTTGATCAGCAGGTGCATGCCGATCCCGCGCTCCAGCGAGAGGGCGGCCTTGGTCAGCGAGATGGCGTAGACGGTACGGCCGTAGGAGGTGATGTTGCCGGTGCCCAGACCGAGCTCGTTGGCGAACTCCATCAGAGGGTGGGCGATCCCGACGTAGCCCTCTTCGGTGTTCACGCCGGTCATCTTGGGGGTGTAGGCCGCGGCGCGCAGGTCCTGGAGCTTCGGCTCCTCCTCGCGGAACAGCTTCAGGCGGCGCTGCAGGCCCGCCTTCTGCGGCATGTTCTGCGCGGCCTGGTCGAAGGCGTCGGCGGCCTCGTCCGTCTGCTTGCGGGCCGAGACGACGGTGCTGTTGCTCTGGCCCTTGCCCTGCAGCAGCGGTGCCGCCGTGACGTCACGCTCGTTGTAGAGGGCGTCCGCATAGCCGAGGGAGGCGCGCACCAGGCGCGCGGTGTTCTCGGCGTCCTGGGCCTCCTGCCAGGTGTCGATCGAGCTCTTCACCTGGAAGCCGCCCATGACGAGGCCGACCAGCACGGGTATGAGCAGGATCGCGTTCAGCCTGGTCGGCACTCGCCAGTTGCGCGGGGAGAAACGGCCGCCGCTCTTCGCGGGGGCGGCCGCCGGCTCCGAGCCTGGCACAGGGGTGGGCGCCGCAGCGCGCGGCGGCGGGGTGAAGTTGCCCCGTGCCGACGGCTCGGGACCGTTCTTGCTTCGCCTCACTCGACCAACAACCTCTCGGCGGCGGGCACCTACGACGTGCCGCAGTCTCTCAAGCCCGGTGTGTCACAGACCACTACTGAGTACGTCTTTGACTATTGGGCAGTTCAGGCATTCCAGCACGTCGACCAGCGCACTTCCAAACAGTGCAAACCTCGGATTGGGAGGGATGTAAGCCCCAGATAAAACGGTCAAAAAGAGCGAGCCCCGCCAAAAGGCGGGGCTTTTGTGAGCGCAGCGGCACCGATCGACCGCGACGCGTGGCGATACCACCTGATTCCTCTGCCGAAACGTTATGAACACCGGAGCCGACCGTGTCAAAGGCCACAGCCGGCTCCGCAACGTTTACGACAACTGCCGTATGCCACTTTCGACTTGCGCGCTACCTCAACCGTGCCATGAGGGCGTGCTCGACCAGTGTGATCAGCGCGCTCTTGGCGTCGGCCCGGTGCCGGGCGTCGGTCGTGATGATCGGGGTGTCGGGGCCGATCTGCAGCGCCTCGCGCACCTCTTCCGGCTGGTAGGGCTGCTGCCCGTCGAAGCCGTTGAGCGCGACGACGAACGGCAGACCGCTGTTCTCGAAGTAGTCCACGGCCGGGAAGCAGTCGGCCAGACGCCGGGTGTCCACCAGCACGACGGCGCCGATCGCACCGCGCACCAGGTCGTCCCACATGAACCAGAAACGGTCCTGACCGGGCGTACCGAACAGGTAAAGGATCAGGTCCTGGTCGAGCGTGATACGGCCGAAGTCCATGGCGACCGTGGTGGTCGTCTTGTCCCCGGTGTGGGTCAGGTCGTCGATGCCCGCGCTGGCGGACGTCATGACGGCCTCCGTGCGCAGCGGGTTGATCTCCGAGACGGCGCCGACGAACGTGGTCTTGCCCACGCCGAAGCCGCCCGCCACCACGATCTTCGCGGAGGTGGTGGCCCGGCCCGCGTCAGAGCTTGCGAAGTCCACTGAGCACCCTTTCGAGCAGCGTCACATCCGGAGCGCCGCCGTTGTTCTCGTCGCCACCCGGCTGGTGGATGGCGACCAGGCCGGCCTCGGCGAGGTCGGCGACCAGGATCCGGGCCACACCGAGCGGCATGGAGAGGAGCGCCGACACCTCCGCGACCGACTTCACCTCACGGCACAGGTGGCAGATGCGCTGGTGCTCCGGGAGCAGCCCCATGAGCGCTGCCGGGTCGGCCGTGGTGCTTATCAGCGCCTCTATGGCGAGCTGATAGCGCGGCCGCGTCCGGCCGCCGGTCATCGCATACGGACGTACCAGCGGCTGGTCGCCCTCGTCCCCGTACGGCTCCGCGTACGGATCATGAGAGGCGGTGGGCGGGGTCATGAATCCTCCGGGCGGGACAGCAGGTCGGTCAGTCGTGCCGTCTGACAGGGCCGGTGGGGGGATTGTGGCGGCCGGACGGTGATTTCGTGAGGTGGGTGGTACCGGGGCCGGTCAGTGGAGCAGACTGCCCTGGAGTTCGGCGCGGAGGTCCGGCGTGAGGACCGCCCCTGCACGGTCGACGAGCAGTGCCATCTCGTAGCCGACGAGGCCGATGTCGCACTCGGGGTGGGCCAGGACCGCGAGGGACGAGCCGTCCGAGACCGACATGAGGAAGAGGAACCCGCGCTCCATCTCGACGACCGTCTGCGCCACGTTGCCGCCCTCGAAGATCCGGGAGGCCCCGGCCGTCAGCGAGGTGAGCCCGGACGCGACGGCCGCCAGCTGGTCGGCGCGGTCCCGCGGGAAGCCTTCCGACATCGCCAGAAGGAGACCGTCGGCGGACACGACGACGGTGTGGGACACACCAGGGGTGTTGTCCACGAAGTTGGTGATCAACCAGTTGAGGTTCTGTGCCGCCTGGCTCATCTGGCTCAACTAACGCTCCTGCTGGTGAGTGGGGCTCGGGTAGCTGCCGGTCTGGCCGGTGTTGGCCTGCCGACCCTGCGCGATACCCCGACGGAGGTTGGTCAGCCGGCCGCGTACGTCGTCAGGCGCACGCGAGACCTGCGGACCGGCTTGGTGCTGTTGCTGCTGAGCCGTGCCCGGTACGAGGTTCGCCCGGGGCACCCGGCGCGGCAGGCCGGAGGTGGTGACGCCGCCCGCGGCCGGCTGCCGTACGCGTTCTGCCTGCCGGACGAGATCGTCGTTCGGCGAGCTGCGCCAGGCACTCGGAGCGGGACGCTGGGGGGCCGCCGGAGCGGCTGAGGGAGCGGGACCCTGCGACTGCTGCGGGGCCGGCGCCGAGCCGTTGCTCTGCTGCCCTCCCTGCTGGCCGCCGTGGAACCAGTTGGTCTCCAGGGTGTCGTACAGCGGGGTACGACCGTCGCCCGGACCGCTCGCCGGCGGCAGCACCTCGGGCTCCTGACGGGCCGGACGCTGCTGCGGGGCCGGCGGACGCTGCCCGCCGAAGTCGCCCGTCTGCGGCCGCTCGTACTGGCCGGTGGGCTGGGCGAGGTTCTGGCGCCCGGGCAGGGAGTGCTGACCGGTGGAGCTGCCGTCGTAGCCCGGCGCGGGGAACTGGCCGGTGGAACCGGCGTCGTAGGCCTGCGGGGCGGCGAACTGGCCCGTGCCGGCACCGTTCGGCTGCCCGGCCGGAGTGCCGAAGACGTCGGGGCGGACGAACGAGCCCGTGTTCTGCGGGCCGTTCGCGCCGGGGCGGGCGAACTGACCGGTGTTCTGGGCGCTGTTGAAGTCCTGGCGGGGGACCACCGGAATCTCGGCCGTCGAACCCGGGCCCTGCCGGTCGTCGACGCGCGGCATGCGCGCGGTCTGCGTCGGGTCCTGCTCGTCGTGGCCGCGCGGGGCGTCCAGCGAGGCGCGGGAGACCTGCGGCTGCGCGTTGTCGTCGCTCCAGCTCGGGGTGCGCTGCTGCGGGTTGCCGCCGGGCAGCTCGGCCCGCGCACCGCCGCGCGGCGGGAGCTGCCGGCCCTGGTCGGAGGCGTTGTTGCCGTGCTTCGGCGCAGCGGGACCGCGGCCGCCGAACATGTCCTGCTGGGGCGCGCCCGTGCCCGCCGCCTGCAGACCCTGCGGCGCACCCGGCGCCTGCCCGCCGAAGCCGGCACCGGTACCGGCCGGCGAGGGCCGGCCCTGCTGGTTCGCGGCCTGGCCCTGCGGACCACGCGCGCCACCCTGCGCACCGGGACGGCCGCCCTGGCCCGCGCCGGGCAGCGCCGCCCGCGCACCCTGACCGGAGCCGACCTGGCCCCGCGCGCCGGGGCCCGAGCCGAGACGTCCGCCGCCGGACGGCGCACCGCCGCCGAAGGCACCGCCGGCACCGAGGGCGCCACCAGGGGCACCGGCACCGAGGGAACCGCCCTGGTTGCCGCGGCGGGCCGCGGCCGCACCGGCCGCTGCCTGCGCGGCGGCCGGACCGCCACTCGCCGCGGGGGCGCCGGGCTTGCCGGGAGCGGGCTTCTTGCCGCCCTGGGCGACATCGACGGGGAGCATGACCAGCGCGGTCGTACCACCGGAGTCGGACGGGCGGAGCTGGATGCGGATGCCGTGGCGCTGCGACAGACGACCGACCACGAACAGACCCATGCGGCGGGACACCGAGACGTCCACGGTGGGCGGCGAGGCGAGCCGCTCGTTGATCGCCGCGAGGTCCTCGGGGGAGAGGCCGATACCGGTGTCGTGGATCTCGATCAGCACCCGGCCGTCGGGCAGCGCGTGACCGGTGACCTTGACCTTGGTCTGCGGCGAGGAGAAGGAGGTCGCGTTCTCCAGCAGCTCGGCGAGCAGGTGCACGAGGTCGTTGACCACGCGGCCCGCGACCTCGGTGGTCGGCACGGCGGCCAGCTCGATGCGCTCGTACTGCTCCACCTCGGACGCGGCGGCGCGCAGGACGTCGACCAGCGGGACCGGGCGGGTCCAGCGGCGGCCGGGCTCTTCACCCGCGAGAACCAGGAGGTTTTCACCGTTACGGCGCATACGCGTCGCGAGGTGGTCGAGCTTGAACAGCGAGGACAGCTGGTCCGGGTCGGCCTCGCGGGACTCCAGCTCGGAGATGAGCGAGAGCTGGCGCTGGATGAGGCCCTGGGAGCGGCGCGAGAGGTTGGTGAACATCGCGTTGACGTTGCCCCGCAGCAGGGCCTGCTCGGCGGCGAGGCGGACCGCCTCGCGGTGCACGTCGTCGAAGGCCGCGGCCACCTGGCCGATCTCGTCCCGGGAGTGCACACCGACCGATTCCACGGACGTGTCGACGTCCTGCGGGTCGGACTCGGACAGCTGCTTGACCAGCTCGGGCAGCCGGTCCTGGGCGACCTTGGTGGCGGTCTCCTGCAGCCGGCGCAGCGAGCGGATCATGGAGCGGGCCACGACGAAGGCGCCGACCAGCGACACGCCGAGGACGATGAGGATCAGCGCACCGGAGATGATCGCGTCGCGCTCGGTGGCGTTGCGCAGCTCGCGGGCCTTCTGCTCCATGTCCTCGAGCAGTGAGTGCTCGATCTTCTTCATCTGTTCGAGCTTGGTCGAGCTGTCGTCCACCCAGTCGCGGTAGGAGCGCTTGCTCTGGTCGGTGAGGCCGCTGGGGCCGCTCAGCGCGCGCTTGGCGTAGGTGTCCGCGGACTCGATCGTCGGGTTGCCCGAGTCGACCGGCTTGAGGAGCTCGGCGACGTTGCCGCCCGCGTAGATCTTCCGGAAGATCGTGAGCTCGGAGCCCTCGCTGGACAGTGCCGACTGGCCGTAGAGCCGGTCGTTGTCCGAGAGCTTGCCGGGCGTGGTGTTGTTGTCGGGCAGCGCCGCGGCGATGACGGCACGCTGCACGGACGCGTACTCCTTGGCGGCGGAGAACGCCGCCAGGGCGCGGGTGCGCTGGATCATCTCGGGGTTGCTGGAGGCCTCCGCCATGTCCTGCGAGAGGTCGACCAGCTGGGTGATCAGCCGGTGGTACGACTCGACGGTCTGCGTCGAGTTGTCCTTGGACGCGTAGGCACTCCGGCGGATCTTCGCCAGACCCTCCAGCTGGCCGACGAGGCCGACGAGGCTGTCACGGACGCCCTGGAGCTGACCGTTCTTGCTCGCCGCGTCGATCTCCTCGGAGGAGTCGATGAAGTTCTGCTTCGCCCGGTCGGTCTTGTCCTGGTAGCCCTTGACCGTGTAGTCGGTCGCCTTGAGGCCGTGGGCCAGCGGACCGGCGGACTGGTCACGCTCCTCCTGGAGCGCGTTGGCCAGTTCGGTGGCCTGCTTGGTCATGTCCGTCAGCAGCTTCATGTTGTCGAGCTGCTGGATGTCGGTCATGGAGTCGCTGATGCGCAGCGCGCCCAGCGAGGTGGCCGCGACCACGGGGAGCGCGAGCAGCGACACCAGGCGCGTGGAGATGCGCCAGTTGCGCAGTGCTATTCGCGGACCGGGGCCGGTCGGACCCTGGACGGACTTCACTGTCGGCGCGGGGCTCGGCGACACGGCCGCGCCGGGGCGCCCGGAGCGCTCACCGCCGTCGCCGATGGGAACCGGGCCCGGGTTCTGGGCGTGCTGGGGCGAGGAACCGCGGTCGGTCCCGCCGTGCGGCTCCGGCTCCGCCGAAGCGCTGCCATCCCTCTTGAAACGTCCCTGCACTAGCGTCGCAACCTCTGGACCAGGCGCCCCTCCGCGCGAACGGAAGGACACGGTGTCGGCGTTGTGGGGAGCGTCCTGAATACGCCCCCCGGGTGTTCTTGAGCGACCGACGCTGGCTCCCCCTTCTCGCCGCCGCTCGGCGCTGCTCTGCGCCCCTGCGCCGGCTCGATCCCGCGGCGGTCCGTGGAATTCCAGCACAGTGCAGGATCTCCAACAAGGGCCATGGACCGAGCTGTGACCTGAGTGACAGCGAGTGATCGGGAGGTTACGAGACGTAGAAGATGATCTCGTACATAACGGACGAATCCTTGCGAGCAACGGGAGTCGAGGGGGTGTCCCAGTCGCCATGATCAGGAGCGGAATGATGGCTTCAGGGGGCGAATGTCCGTTTCGTTGCCATGGATTGTGAGCCTGAATTGACCGGATTGTGCGCAGAGTCGTGAGCAAACTCACATGCAGATCCAGGGCACTTGGCGACTTCGCCGGGGAATTGGATGTTTAGCCTGGCGCTTTACAAGAGGTCACTCTCTGCCAACCACTCACGACAGGGCCCCGTACAACCGTGAAGACGATGATGTTCCGCAACATAGCCAACCCGCGTCGCACGACCCTGGCGCACCTCGAGGACGCCGGCGAACTGCAGACCCCGGAGCAGCCGGAACACCCCGTCGACCTGCCCGCCCAGACCGCCAACCCCAAGCGCACCGTCCTCATGGAGGTCCCCGTGACCTCCTCCGTCGCGCAGTAGTACGGCAGCCGGCCGCCGGATGCTCAAGGCGGTCGGCGCGGAAGTTCCGGGGCGCCCCCCTTTGCCGCGTTAGCCTGGAGCGTCAGACTCCAGCCGGCTCAGTTAAGGGGCGCAAGGATCCCGTGCGCATCGCCAGGTTCTCCATCGACGGGAACGTCGCCTTCGGCGCGGTCGAGGGCGAGAAGCAGGACGAGCTCGTCCTGGACATCATCAAGGGCATCCCGTTCGCGGACCACGAGCTCTCCGGTACGAAGGTGCCGCTGAGCAAGGTCCGGCTGCTCCCGCCGGTGCTCCCCAACAAGGTCGTGGCCTTCGGCCGCAACTACGCGGAGCACGCCAGGGAGCTGGGCAACGAGGTCCCCGACGCCCCGTTCGCCTTCTTCAAGCCGTCCACCTCGGTGATCGGCCCGGGTGACGAGATCCAGTACCCCTCCTTCTCCGAGGAGCTCCACCACGAGGCGGAGCTGGCCGTGGTCATCGGCCGTATGTGCCGCGAGGTGCCGCGCGACCGCGTCAAGGACGTGATCTTCGGCTACACCTGCGCCAACGACGTGACCGCCCGCGACGTCCAGCGGCGCGAGAAGCAGTGGGCCCGGGCCAAGGGCTTCGACACGTCCTGCCCGCTCGGCCCCTGGGTGGAGACGGACCTGGACCTCGCCGCCGCGAACGACCTGACCGTCCAGCTCACCGTCAACGGCGAACAGCGCCAGCTGGGCCGTACGAGTGAGATGATCCACCCCATCGAGGATCTGATCGTGAACATCTCCGAGGCCATGACGCTGCTGCCCGGCGACGTGATCCTCACCGGCACCCCGGCTGGGGTCGGCCCCCTGCACGTCGGCGACGAGGTCGCCGTCACCATCGAAGGCATCGGCACTCTCACCAACAAGGTTGTCAAGCGTGGCTAGCGCATCCGGCTCCCCCGTACGCGTCCGTTTCTGCCCCTCGCCCACCGGTAACCCCCACGTGGGACTGGTCCGCACCGCCCTGTTCAACTGGGCGTTCGCCCGGCACCACCAGGGCACCCTGGTCTTCCGCATCGAGGACACCGACGCGGCCCGCGACTCCGAGGAGTCGTACAACCAGCTGCTCGACGCGATGCGCTGGCTGGGCTTCGACTGGGACGAGGGCCCCGAGGTCGGCGGCCCGCACGCGCCCTACCGCCAGTCGCAGCGCATGGACCTCTACAAGGACGTCGCACAAAAGCTCCTGGACGGCGGTCACGCCTACCGCTGCTACTGCTCCCAGGAGGAGCTGGACACCCGCCGTGAGGCCGCGCGCGCCGCGGGCAAGCCGTCCGGCTACGACGGCCACTGCCGCGACCTGACCGCCGAGCAGGTCGAGCAGTACAAGGCCCAGGGCCGCACCCCGATCGTCCGCTTCCGGATGCCCGACGACGCGATCACCTTCACGGACCTGGTCCGCGGCGAGCTGACCTTCACCCCGGAGAACGTGCCGGACTACGGCATCGTCCGCGCGAACGGCGCCCCGCTGTACACGCTGGTGAACCCGGTCGACGACGCGCTGATGGAGATCACCCACGTACTGCGCGGCGAGGACCTGCTCTCCTCCACCCCCCGCCAGATCGCCCTGTACAAGGCGCTGATCGAGCTCGGCGTAGCGAAGCAGATCCCGTCCTTCGGGCATCTGCCGTACGTGATGGGCGAGGGCAACAAGAAGCTGTCCAAGCGCGACCCGCAGTCCTCGCTGAACCTCTACCGCGAGCGCGGCTTCCTCCCGGAGGGCCTGCTCAACTACCTCTCGCTGCTCGGCTGGTCGCTCTCGGCCGACCAGGACATCTTCTCGATGGACGAGATGGTCGCGGCCTTCGACGTCTCCGACGTGAACCCGAACCCGGCGCGCTTCGACCTGAAGAAGGCCGAGGCGATCAACGGCGACCACATCCGCCTGCTCGATGTGAAGGACTTCACCGAGCGCTGCCGGCCGTGGCTCCAGGCCCCGTTCGCCCCGTGGGCCCCGGAGGACTTCGACGAGACGAAGTGGCAGGCCATCGCCCCGCACGCGCAGACCCGCCTCAAGGTCCTCGACGAGATCACCGACAACGTCGACTTCCTGTTCCTCGCCGAGCCGGTCTTCGACGAGGCGAGCTGGACGAAGGCCATGAAGGAGGGCTCGGACGCTCTGCTGCGCACGGCCCGCGAGAAGCTGGACGCGGCCGACTGGACCTCCGCCGAGTCCCTGAAGGAGGCCGTCCTGGCCGCCGGTGAGGCGCACGGCCTCAAGCTCGGCAAGGCCCAGGCCCCGGTCCGCGTGGCGGTCACCGGCCGCACGGTCGGTCTGCCGCTCTTCGAGTCCCTGGAGATCCTGGGCAAGGAGAAGACCCTGACCCGCATCGACGCGGCCCTGGCGAAGCTGACGGCGTAGCACGCACGGCGTAGCACGCACACCGAGGGGCGGGGGCCCCCCCCCCCCGGGGCCCCCCCCCGGGGGGGGGGGCGGGGGGGGGGGGGCGGGCGGGGGGGGGGGGGCCCCGCCCCCGGGGCGGGGCTCGGGCGGGGGCGGCACCCCCCA
>NZ_JBIAWG010000016.1:0-222189 GCF_042895285.1 Streptomyces sp. NPDC001406 | reverse complement strand
TACACCCCCCCCCCCCCCCCGGCGGGGGCGGGGGGGGCCGGGGGGGGCCCCCCCCCGGGGCCCCCCCCCCCCCCGGGGGGCCCCCCCCCCCCCCCGGGGCCCCCCCCCCTCGTGCTGTCCTGACGGGAGCAGGTGTTCGGCCTAGGGTGGGGACATGACGATCAGGGCCGTGATCTGGGACGTGGACGACACCCTCTTCGACTACACCAGCGCGGATCGCGAGGGCATGCGCTCCCATCTGGCGGCCGAGGGCATGCTCCACGGGTACGGGACCCCGGAGCGGGCCCTGGTGCGCTGGCGGGAGATCACCGATCAGCAGTGGGCCCGGTTCTCGGCGGGGAAGACGTCCTTCGAGGGCCAGCGGCGCGACCGCGTACGGGTGTTCCTGGACCAGGAGCTGACCGACGCCGAGGCGGACGCCTGGTTCCAGCGTTACGTCGGTCACTACGAGGCCGCCTGGACCCTGTTCCCGGACGTCCTGCCCGCCCTCGACGCCCTCGCCGCCAGCCACCGGCACGCGGTGCTGTCCAACTCCAGCCTCACGGTCCAGGACCGCAAGCTGCGGGTGCTCGGCCTGCGCGACCGCTTCGAGGCCGTCCTGTGCGCGGCCGAACTGGGCGTCTCCAAGCCGAAGGCCGAGGCGTTCCTCGCCGCGTGCGACGCCCTGGAGCTCGCCCCGCACCAGGTCGCGTACGTCGGCGACCACCCGGAGATCGACGGGCGGGGCGCCGCCGAGGCCGGTCTGCTGTCCGTGTGGATCGATCGCGGCGGGGTGTACGGGGACGGTGCGGGGGCCGCCGTACCGCACCGGATCTCCACGCTCGCCGAACTCCCCGCCATCGTCGGCGCGGATACCCGTTTTGGAGCGCCGTCCACCTTCGGGTAATGTTCTTCCTGCGCCGAGGGGAGCGGGTCGGAAGACCGGGACCCCGGGGCGCAAAACTAGAACAAGATGCCCTCAAGGGCTTGCGTTCCAGTGGCCTATGGTGTAATTGGCAGCACGACTGATTCTGGTTCAGTTAGTCTTGGTTCGAGTCCAGGTAGGCCAGCTCGCAGAGCTCATCTGCACCAGCGGATCCCATCCGCAAGCCCCCGTTGTGTAGCGGCCTAGCACGCTGCCCTCTCAAGGCAGTAGCGCCGGTTCGAATCCGGTCGGGGGTACTGGTTCCGATCAACTCGGAATCGCTAGGGCCCCCGTTGTGTAGCGGCCTAGCACGCCGCCCTCTCAAGGCGGTAGCGCCGGTTCGAATCCGGTCGGGGGTACTGACTGGTCTAAACCATCATTGGTCTATGGTGTAATTGGCAGCACGACTGATTCTGGTTCAGTTAGTCTTGGTTCGAGTCCAGGTAGACCAGCTCGGATCTGCGGAAACGTAAGATCCTCGCCCCCGTTGTGTAGCGGCCTAGCACGCCGCCCTCTCAAGGCGGTAGCGCCGGTTCGAATCCGGTCGGGGGTACATCGGACGAAGGCCCTCCACCTCGGTGGAGGGCCTTCGTCGTTACTCGAAGCCGTACCGCCGTGCCGACTCCTCCTCCTGGGCCAGCCGGTGCAGCGCCTGGAGCATCGGCTCGACCAGCACCGCCGAGATCACCGCGCTCTCCGCCTTCTCCGCCTCCGACGGCTGCGCCTCCACGAAATCCAGGTCGTACCGCGCCGCCTCGTGCATCAACATCGCGTAGAAGACCAGCCGTTGGGCGTCCCAGTCGTAGCCGAGCCGGCGGAACGCGGCGATCGCCACCACCAGGGAGCGGTACGAGGGGGAGATGGTGGTGAGCATCTGGGCGTTGGTCCAGCCCAGCACCTCCAGCAGCCCGTCCGCCTCACGATGGGCGGACTGGACGTACTCGTCGTCCTCGTCCGGCTCCGGCACCTGCGGCAGCGCCCACAGAGCGGCGCCCAGCCGGATGGTGCGGCCCAGCGACTCGTCGTCGACATGCTCCAGCACCTCCCGCACCGTCGCCACCGGCAGCCGGCCGACCTGGATCATCGCGCGCACCAGTCGCAGCCGGCGCAGATGCTCCTCGTCGTACTCGGCGGTCGTCGCGTTGACCTGGCGGCCCGGCGCCAACAGCCCTTCGCGCAGGTAGTACTTGATCGTGGCGGTGGACACACCGCTGCGCTCACTCAGCTCGGCAAGCCGCATGCCTTGCGCCTTTCCTTGGGAAGTGCCACTATCCAAGCATTGCGCAGAAGGATAGTGCCGCTATCTGATGGGACGAGAGGGTCGCCATGTCCACCAGACCGGTTCCGGGCCGCACCACCGCGGAGGCAGAAGGCGACGTGGTGGTCCTCCTCATCGGCATGCGCATCAACCACTTCTGGGCGGTGCACCAGTGGCTCCCGGTCATGCTGGCGATGCTGCGCATGCTGGGGGAACTGGCTCGCGACAGGAGCCGGGGGCTGCTGGGGCGGATCCTGCTGACCGCCTCGCCGCGAACGTACTACGTCGTGCAGTACTGGGAGTCCAAGGAGAAGCTCTACGCGTACGCGACCGCGCCCGACGCCTTCCATCACCGGGCCTGGACGCTGGTCAACCGCGAGGAGAAGGCCGGGAGGGCGCGCGGGCACGTGGGCATCTGGCACGAGACGTATGTCGCGCCGGAGGGATCGTACGAATCCGTCTACGGCGACATGCCGGCGTTCGGCCTGGCGGCGGCGCACGGACAGGTCCCGCTGGAGCGGCGGGGCCGGTACGCGAAGGACCGGTTCGCGTACCGGTCGCAGCCGGCGCCCGAGACCGAGAAGGCCGGCTGAAGCGGGGGGCGGGGGAGGACCTGCCGCGCTGTCGAGGCGGGTCCTTGGGCGTGCATACGGCCCGGGCGGCGCGCGCTTGCCGGTGGGCTGGGTCCGGCCGCGGTGGGTTCGCGTATCGGTCGCCGAGGCCGAGAGGGCAGTTTGAAGCGGGGGCGGGGTAGGGCCTGCTACGGCGTTGGGGCGGGTCCTCCCCGGTGTGTTGTACCCCGAGGATGCGTGGGTTCGGCCGGAGCGGCGCAGTGCCTCGGAGAGGCGGCCGGGGGCGTCGATGGCCGTCTGGGCGTGCATGCGGCCCGGGCGGCGCGCGCTCGCCGGTGGACTGGGTCCGGCCGCGGCGGGGTTCGCGTACCGGTTGTGGTCGGTCGTCGAGGCCGAGAGGGCAGTTTGATGCGGGGGCCGGGGAGTGCCTGCCGCGGCCTCGGAGAGGCGGCCGGCGGCGTCGATGGCCGTCTGGGCGTGCATGCGGCTCAGGTGGCGCGCGCTCGCCGGTGGACTGGGTCCGGCCGCGGCGGGTTCGCGTACCGGTCGTGGTCGGTCGTCGAGGCCGAGAGGGCCGACTGATGCGGGGGACTGGGGAGGGCCTGCCGCGGCGTTGGGGCGGGTCCTCCCCGGTGTCGTGTCCCGGGGGTTCGAAGGGGTCAGCCGGAGCGGCGCAGTGCCTCGGAGAGGCGGCCGGCGGCGTCGATGACCGCCTGGGCGTGCATACGGCCCGGGTGGCGCGTCAGGCGCTCGATGGGGCCGGAGACGGACACCGCGGCCACCACACGGTTGGACGGGCCGCGCACGGGCGCGGAGACGGACGCGACGCCGGGCTCGCGCTCGCCGATGGACTGGGCCCAGCCGCGGCGCCGCACGCCCGACAGGGCCGTCGCCGTGAAGCGGGCGCCCTGCAGGCCCCGGTGCAGGCGCTCCGGCTCCTCCCAGGCCATCAGGATCTGCGCGGACGAGCCCGCCTTCATCGTGAGCGTGGAGCCGACCGGGACGGTGTCCCGAAGCCCGGACAGCCGTTCCGCCGCGGCCACACAGATACGCATGTCACCCTGGCGCCGGTAGAGCTGCGCGCTCTCGCCGGTGACATCGCGGAGGTGGGTGAGCACCGGGCCCGCCGTCGCGAGCAGGCGGTCCTCGCCCGCCGCCGCGGCCAGCTCGGCCAGGCGCGGCCCGAGGATGAACCGGCCCTGCATGTCGCGTGCCACCATGCGGTGGTGTTCCAGAGCCACGGCCAGCCGGTGAGCCGTGGGTCGTGCCAGTCCGGTGGCCCCGACCAGACCCGCGAGGGTGGCCGGACCGGACTCCAGAGCGCTGAGGACAAGGGCTGCCTTGTCCAGAACGCCGACGCCGCTACTGTTGTCCATGCAACGATACTCACGTCTCACTCTGTGAAACGCAAGTTCAATTTTCCGTGAGACGCGCAACCCTTGTTAGGCACAGCGGCCCGCGCACCGAACGGGCCTGGCGGCAGGCGCCCGGCACAGGGTGCGGGGACCGCCTCCCAAGATCTCTAGTTGGGCCGGCGCACCTTTGCCGGCCGGAGGGAAAGCGATGGGTAGGACACTCGCGGAGAAGGTCTGGGACGACCACGTCGTCCGGCGCGCCGAGGGCGAGCCCGACCTCCTCTTCATCGATCTGCACCTGCTGCACGAGGTGACCAGCCCGCAGGCCTTCGACGGTCTGCGCCAGAACGGCCGCCAGGTGCGCCGTCTCGACCTCACCATCGCGACCGAGGACCACAACACCCCCACCCTCGACATCGACAAGCCCATCGCGGACCCGGTCTCCCGCGCCCAGCTGGAGACCCTGCGCAAGAACTGCGCCGAGTTCGGCGTGCGGCTGCACCCGCTGGGCGACGTCGAGCAGGGCGTCGTGCACGTCGTCGGCCCGCAGCTGGGTCTGACCCAGCCCGGTACGACGGTCGTCTGCGGCGACTCCCACACCTCCACGCACGGTGCCTTCGGCGCGCTGGCGTTCGGCATCGGCACCTCCCAGGTGGAGCATGTGCTGGCCACCCAGACGCTGCCGCTGGCCCGCCCGAAGACCATGGCCATCACGGTCGACGGCGAGCTGCCCGAGGGCGTCACCGCCAAGGACCTGATCCTGGCGATCATCGCCAAGATCGGTACGGGCGGCGGTCAGGGCTACATCCTGGAGTACCGCGGCTCCGCCATCGAGAAGCTCTCGATGGAGGCCCGCATGACCATCTGCAACATGTCGATCGAGGCCGGCGCCCGCGCGGGCATGATCGCCCCCGACGAGACGACGTTCGCGTACATCAAGGGCCGCGCCCACGCCCCCGAGGGCGAGGACTGGGACGCCGCCGTGGCGTACTGGAAGACCCTGAAGACGGACGAGGACGCGGTCTTCGACGCCGAGGTGCACATCGACGCCGCCGCCCTCTCGCCGTTCGTCACCTGGGGCACCAACCCCGGCCAGGGCGCGCCGCTTTCGGCGTCCGTCCCCGACCCGGCTTCGTACGAAGACGCTTCGGAGCGCCTGGCCGCCGAAAAGGCCCTGGAATACATGGGGTTGGAGGCCGGCCAGCCGCTGCGCTCCATCAAGGTGGACACCGTCTTCGTAGGCTCCTGCACCAACGGCCGCATCGAGGACCTGCGCGCCGCCGCCGAGATCGTCAAGGACCGCAAAGTCGCCGACGGCGTACGGATGCTGGTCGTCCCGGGCTCCGCGCGCGTGGGCCTGCAGGCCGTCTCCGAGGGCCTGGACGTGGTCTTCAAGGAGGCCGGCGCCGAGTGGCGGCACGCGGGCTGCTCGATGTGTCTGGGCATGAACCCGGACCAGCTGGCCCCCGGTGAGCGCTCCGCGTCCACCTCCAACCGCAACTTCGAGGGCCGGCAGGGCAAGGGCGGTCGTACGCACCTGGTGTCGCCGCAGGTCGCGGCCGCGACGGCCGTCCTGGGCCACCTGGCGTCCCCCGCCGACCTGTCCGCCGACACCCCCGCGCCCGCTGGAGTCTGATCAGTCATGGAAGCATTCACCACCCACACCGGCCGGGCCGTCCCGCTGCGCCGCAGCAACGTCGACACCGACCAGATCATCCCTGCTCACTGGCTCAAGAAGGTGACCCGGGACGGCTTCGAGGACGGGCTGTTCGAGGCCTGGCGCAAGGACGAGAACTTCATCCTCAACCGGCCCGAGCGCAAGGGCGCCACGGTCCTGGTCGCGGGCCCCGACTTCGGCACCGGCTCCTCCCGTGAGCACGCCGTCTGGGCGCTGCAGAACTACGGCTTCAAGACGGTGATCTCGTCCCGCTTCGCCGACATCTTCCGCGGCAACTCGCTGAAGAACGGCCTGCTCACGGTGGTTCTGGAGCAGAAGACCGTGGACGCGCTGTGGGAGCTCACCGAGAAGGACCCCACGGCCGAGATCACGGTGGACCTCGAAGCGCGTGAGGTGCGCGCCGAGGGCATCACCGCCTCCTTCGAGCTGGACGAGAACTCCCGCTGGCGGCTGCTGAACGGCCTGGACGACATCTCCATCACCCTCCAGAACGAGGACGACATCGCCACGTACGAGGCCAAGCGCCCGTCGTACAAGCCGCAGACGCTCCAGAGCTGACCGGCGCCTGATCCAGGTCTGATTTCGGCCACCGCAACACCTCTTCTGTACCCCCGATCGCCACGATTGGGGGTACAGCCATGTCTGCACCCGAACGGCCCTGCGCGTTCTCGCACGTCGGCCCAACTTCTCACGTTACGAAGGCTGTTGCCGGGGTACGTGAGTGCAGTATCCGAGCCTTTCGCAAGTGCCCGGAAGGCCATTCGAGGCGGCAGTTGCACCCTGCGCAGGCGACAACTCGCCCCAGATGGCACAATCTGTGCATGGAACACGACGGCCAACTCGAGCTCTATACGGCGGTCGCGGACCAACTGAAGGAAGCGCACACAAGAGTGCGCGCACTGCAAGTCCCGGAGGGCGTACGGATGGCGCTGACCCGGAAGCTGCTGGTCATTACGGCCGCGGCCAAGCACGATCTCGCCGATGCGGCAAGGCGTCTGGAGCGGTTCACGGCGGACCTCGACGAGGGTCGATTCCCCGACGAGGAAGGCTGAACCGCACGAGACAGCCGAGTCCGTTGCGGCGCACGGGTGATAAGCCCGTTTCGTGTTTGATTTGCGGTATATATCTGCCTAACGTGCGAAAAAGCTTGAACACTTTCGTTCTGGCGATGTCTCCGAAGGGGAAGACGTGAACAAGGCGCAGCTCGTAGAAGCGATTGCCGACAAGCTCGGCGGCCGCCAGCAGGCCGCCGACGCTGTCGACGCGGTCCTGGACGCCATCGTCCGCGCGACGGTCGCCGGGGACCGGGTCTCGGTCACCGGTTTCGGTTCCTTCGAGAAGGTGGACCGTCCCGCCCGCTACGCCCGCAACCCCCAGACGGGCGAGCGGGTTCGGGTCAAGAAGACCTCCGTGCCGCGCTTCCGCGCCGGTCAGGGCTTCAAGGACCTGGTGAGCGGCACGAAGAAGCTCCCGCGCGGCGGCGAGGTCGCCGTCAAGAAGGCGCCCAAGGGCAGCCTGACCGGCGGCGCGGCCGCGACGGTCAAGAAGGCCGCCGCGAAGAAGGTCACCGCCAAGAAGGCCGCTGCCAAGAAGGTCACCGCCAAGAAGGCGGCACCCGCGAAGAAGGTCACCGCGAAGAAGACCACGGCGAAGAAGACGACCGCCAAGAAGACCACGGCCGCGGCGAAGAAGACCACGGCGGCGGCGAAGAAGACCACCGCCAAGAAGGCCCCGGCGAAGAAGGTCACGGCCAAGAAGGCCCCCGCCAAGAAGTCGACGGCACGCAAGACCACCGCCAAGAAGGCCACCGCCCGCTGATCGGCAGGGCACAGGGCACTCACACGCCGGGCCGGACTCCCCTCGGGAGCCCGGCCCGCGGCGCGTTCGGGCAGACGCTCAGAACGTCTGCAGGGTCACCAGCGTGATGCGGAGGTCCTTTCCGGAGCCCTCCGCCGGTTCCGTCTCGATCCGTACGCGCTGCCCGGGCCGCAGCAGCCGGAGGCCTCCGGCGTCGAACGCCGGGGCGTCGAAGGGCACCGGGGTGCCGTCGTCGAGCAGCACCTGACCGCTGCGGGTCTGGGGGTCGTACGTGTATGCGGTCGCCTGCATGTCGGCCAGCCTAATGCTCGCCGAGTGCGGAGTCGCGCCGTTGGGCCTGCGGGGCGGCTGCCGGGTGCGGGTGCGTTGTGGTTGATCGCGCAGTTCCCCGCGCCCCTGGGGGGTTGCAGTTGCCGTCGGCTCCATTGCAACCCCGAGCCGGCAAGCCCCGCAAGCGCCGGCGAGCGCCCCCAACCCCGCCCAGCGCCGGCGCCGGGTGTCTCAGGATTCCGGGATCAGCAAGCCTGCCGATACCGATGCCGTGTGTGGGCCCACCCCGAGGGCCAGGGCCGCTCGTAGGTCCTCGCCCGTGTCCACGTCCTGTCGTACCGAGTCGACCGCGTCGAGGCGGAGTTCCACCGCCCCCGAGGCGCGGTGCCGGGAGCGGGAATCGGTGCCGAATGCCGGGTGCAATTCCCGGTCGGGGGCCGCCGCCAGCAGGGTCGTGCCGATTGCGGCCGCATCCGCGAGAAAAGCACGCGGGAATTCCGCCGCGGCCGCCAGCACCCGGGACAATTCCGCGGGCCGCAGGGCCGGCAGGTCGGCGTTCAGGGCCGCCACGGGAGTTCCCGGACGCGACGACCGTACGACCCCCGCTCCGTGCGCCAGTGCGGCGTTCAGGCCGCCGGCCGGCTCGTCCGGGACGATCCGGGCACCCAGCGCCGCCAGCTCGCGGCCGGCCAGCTCGTCGTCCGTGACGACCGCCACATCCTTGACCTGCGGACATGCCAGCGCCGCGGCCACCGTGTCCTGCGCGAACGCGAGGGCCAGTGCCGGGCGCACCCCGTCGGCGGCCGTGTCCGAGAGCCTGCTCTTGGCCCGCGCCAGGGGCTTGAGGGGTATGACCAAGGTCCACTGCACCGACGTACCGTCCCTCTCTTGTTGCGGACATTGTCACCCGGGTCATCCGGCGGTTCCGGTCATCGGGCGTACGGTGTCCTCGACAGACCGGCGGCCCGGGGCGACACTTGTGCGGCCCCCGCACCCGGGGAGAAGGCCTAGAGGAAGGTGTCCGTGTGTCCCGCCGCAGAATCGGGTTCTGGTACCGCTTCGCAGCGGTCCTCTGCAAACCGCCGCTGGTGGTTCTGATCAAGCGGGACTGGCGTGGAATGGAGAACATTCCGGCCGACGGCGGATTTATCACCGCGGTGAACCACAATTCACACGTGGACCCCTTCGCGTACGCGCACTATCAGTACAACACCGGACGGGTTCCGCGATTCCTGGCGAAGAGCGGGCTTTTCAAGAAGGGATTCGTCGGGGCCGCGATGCGCGGCACCGGGCAGATCCCCGTCTACCGCGAGAGCACCGACGCGCTCAGCGCGTTCCGGGCCGCGATCGACGCCGTGGAGCGCGGCGAGTGCGTCGCCTTCTACCCCGAGGGCACCCTCACCCGCGACCCGAACGGCTGGCCCATGACCGGCAAGACCGGTGCCGCGCGGGTGGCGCTGCAGACCCAGTGCCCGGTCATCCCGGTCGCCCAGTGGGGCGCCAACGAGCTGCTGCCGCCGTACGCCAAGAAGCCCAACCTCTGGCCGCGCAAGACGCACCACGTCCTCGCGGGCCCCCCGGTCGACCTGTCGCGCTTCTACGACCAGGAGATGACTCCGGAGCTCCTCAAGGAGGCCACCGAGGTCATCATGGCCGCCATCACCCGCCTGCTGGAGGAGATCCGCGGCGAGAAGGCGCCCGATACGCCCTACGACCCGCGCCGGGAGCGGATCGAGCAGCGGCGCCGGACCGAGGCGCAGACGCAGACCCAGACCAAGCAGGCAGAAGGGCAGGGACAGGGCAAGTGAGCAAGCCGGTCAAGGCAGGGGTCTTCAGCGCCGGTTCGTGGGGCACGGCCTTCGGCATGGTGCTCGCCGACGCGGGCTGCGAGGTCACCATCTGGGCGCGCCGTGCGGAGGTCGCCGAGGCGATCAACTCCACCCGGACGAACCCGGACTACCTGCCGGGCGTCGAGCTCCCGGAGAACCTGCGGGCCACCACCGACCCGGCCGAGGCCGCCGCCGGCGCCGACTTCACGGTTCTGTCCGTCCCCTCCCAGACCCTGCGCGCCAACCTCGCGGAATGGGTTCCGCTGCTGGCTCCCGGCACCGTCCTGGTGTCCCTGATGAAGGGCGTCGAGCTGGGCTCCGCGATGCGGATGAGCGAGGTCATCGACGACGTCGCCAAGGTCGGCCAGGACCGTATCGCCGTGGTCACCGGGCCCAACCTGGCCCGGGAGATCGCCGCCCGCATGCCCGCCGCCGCCGTGGTCGCCTGCACCGACGAGGCGGTTGCCCAGCGGCTCCAGGGCGCCTGTCACACGCCGTACTTCCGCCCGTACACCAACACCGACGTCGTCGGCTGCGAACTCGGCGGCGCGGTCAAGAACGTGATCGGCCTCGCGGTCGGTATCGCCGACGGCATGGGCCTCGGCGACAACGCCAAGGGCTCGCTCATCACCCGCGGTCTCGCCGAGACCACCCGGCTCGGTCTGGCGCTCGGCGCCGACCCGCTCACCTTCTCCGGACTCGCGGGCCTGGGCGACCTGGTGGCCACCTGCTCCTCGCCGCTCTCCCGCAACCACACCTTCGGCACCAACCTCGGCAAGGGCATGACCCTGGAGGAGACGATCGCGGTCACCAAGCAGACCGCCGAGGGTGTCAAGTCGTGCGAGTCCGTGGCGGATCTGGCCCGCCGGCACGGCGTCGACATGCCCATCACGGAGACGGTCGTGGACATCGTGCACGAGGGAAAGCCGCCGGTGGTGGCCCTCAAGGAGCTGATGTCGCGCAGTGCGAAGCCGGAACGACGCTGAGCGATCTGGGCTGTCGGACGCTGTCTCGGGGCCCTACCACCGGGTACTCTCAACGCGATATGAGCACCGAGAACCTCCCCCAGAGCCCTGAGCAGCCGTCCCGCAAGCCGCGCGTGGCCGTCGTGTTCGGCGGACGCAGCTCCGAACACGGGATCTCCGTGGTCACCGCCGGCGCCGTACTGCGCGCCATCGACCGGACGAAGTACGACGTCCTCCCGATCGGCATCACCCGGGACGGCCGTTGGGCGCTCACCGCCGACGAGCCGGACCGGATGGCCATCACCGACCGCCGCACCCCGAGCGTCGAGGAGCTCGCGGAGTCCAGCGAGGGCGGCGTGGTGCTCCCCGTCGACCCCGCCAACCGCGAGGTGGTCTACAGCGAGCCCGGATCGGTGCCCAAGGCCCTCGGTGAGGTCGACGTGGTCTTTCCGGTGCTGCACGGCCCCTACGGCGAGGACGGCACCCTCCAGGGCCTCCTGGAGCTCTCCGGCGTCCCGTACGTGGGCGCGGGTGTGCTCGCCTCGGCCGTCGGCCAGGACAAGGAGTACATGAAGCGGGTGTTCACCTCCTTCGGGCTCAAGGTCGGCCCGTATGTGGTGATCAGGCCCCGCGAGTGGCAGCAGGACGAGTCCGCCGCCCGCAAGAAGATCATCGACTTCGCCGGCGAGCACGGCTGGCCGCTGTTCGTGAAGCCCGCGCGCGCGGGTTCGTCGATCGGCATCACCAAGGTCGACGACCTGTCCGGCCTGGACGAGGCGATCGCCGAGGCACAGAGCCACGATCCCAAGATCCTGGTGGAGGCCGCGGTGCGCGGCCGCGAGATCGAGTGCGGCGTCCTGGAGTTCGAGGACGGGCCGCGGGCCTCCGTCCCGGCCGAGATCCCGCCGCCGGACGCGCACGCGTACTACGACTTCGAGGCCAAGTACATCGACTCCACGCCCGGCATCGTCCCGGCGCCGCTGACCGACGAGGAGACCGCCGAGGTGCGGCGGCTCGCGGTCGACGCCTTCGAGGCGGCCTCGTGCGAGGGTCTGGTCCGCGCCGACTTCTTCCTCACCGAGGACGGCGAGTTCGTGATCAACGAGATCAACACGATGCCCGGCTTCACACCGATCTCGATGTACCCGCAGATGTGGCAGGCGACCGGGATCAGCTACCCGGAGCTGGTGGACCGGCTCGTGGAGGCCGCCCTGCGCCGCTCGACCGGGCTGCGCTAGGGCGTCGGACTCCGGTCCCGGCGGGTCGGACCCCGGCCCGCGGCCGTCATGTCCGTGCGGCCGTCATGTCATCGAGGCGATCCCCGTGGGGATCGCCTTTTTGACGGAAGCCGCCATCTCGGCGAGCACCCGGGCGCTGTCGTCCTGGCCCGACAGTTCCTTCGGCAGGATCAGCTGCACATAGGCCTCGCGCTTGGCCGTGGTGAACCGCCACGTCCCGTCGTCCTGCTTCTCCATGAGCCAGTCGACGCCGTTGACCCCGCCGCCGATCGCGTTCGGGTCGGCGCCCTGGGCCACCTTGGGGTCGATCATCTTGGGCGGCCGCACGATACCGCAGCGCAGTATGATCGCCGGGCTTCCCCAGCCCGCCGTGTAGGCGGACCGGGGTTCGGGGTCGTTGCGGCTCCGTCCGTCCAGCTTCTTCGGCAGCACCTCGTGCAGCTCGCGGCACATCCCGGCCGTCTTCGCGTCGGGACTGGGAACCGCGACGGTGGCGCTGTCGTCTGCTGATGAGCAGCCCGCGACGGAGATCAGCAGGGCCAGCGCGGGCAGACCGATGAGCCGGTGACGGAAGATGTCCACCGGCCAAGGGTAGACGGGGGCTAGAGATGCACGACCGGGCAGGTCAGGGTGCGGGTGATGCCGTCCACTTGCTGGACCTTGGCGACCACCATGCGGCCGAGGTCGTCGACGGTGTCGGCCTGCGCCCGCACGATGACGTCGTACGGTCCTGTCACGTCCTCGGCCTGGATGACTCCAGGGATCTTGCTGATCGTCTCGGCGACGGTCGACGCCTTGCCGACCTCCGTCTGGATCAGGATGTACGCCTGTACCACGGAACCTCCAGGGCGGCCACGAGGATCATGTGGGGAAAAGGAACGCCACGGTATCGCGTCGTCGCTCGCCGCGGGGAGACCTGCGCAGACCCCGACATCCGCGCCGGGGTGCAGGCACGACAGAAGTTGACGGTCACCTCGACCGTATCGAGGACGATGATGGTGCGCGAGCGGGTACGGACAGGGACAGAAGGGGCGAAGGGTCAATGAAGGGCACTGTTGGTGAGCTCGGGGAATTCGGGCTCATCAGGGAGCTCACCTCCCGTCTGACGACCACCCCGGTGGTCCGGGTCGGCCCGGGCGACGACGCCGCGGTGGTCGCCGCGCCCGACCGCAGGGTCGTGGCGAGCACCGACATCCTCCTGGAGGGGCGGCACTTCCGCCGTGACTGGTCCACGGCGTACGACGTGGGGCGCAAGGCGGCCGCGCAGAACCTCGCGGACATCGCGGCCATGGGCGCCGTACCGACCGCGCTGCTGCTCGGCCTGGTCGTCCCCGCCGAACTCCCGGTCACCTGGCCCAGCGAGCTGATGGACGGCCTGCGCGACGAGTGCCAGGTCGCGGGCGCCTCCGTGGTCGGCGGAGATGTCGTACGGGGCGACACGATCATGGTGTCGATCACCGCGCTCGGCGATCTGCGCAACCAGGAGCCGGTGACCCGGGCCGGAGCACAGCCCGGCGACCTCGTCGCGGTGACCGGCTGGCTCGGCTGGTCCGCGGCCGGGTACGCGGTGCTCTCCCGCGGCTTCCGCTCGCCGCGCGCCTTCGTCGAGGCCCACCGCCGCCCCGAACCGCCGTACCACGCGGGTCCCGCGGCCGCCGGGCTCGGCGCGACCGCGATGTGCGACGTGAGCGACGGACTGATCGCCGACCTCGGGCACATCGCCGAGGCCAGCAAGGTCCGCATAGACATCCGTTCCGGCGCGATCGACATCCCGTCCCAGATGAACGACATCGGTCAGGCCGTCGGCGTCGACCCGCTCCAGTGGGTGCTGACCGGGGGCGAGGACCACGCGATCGTGGCGACTTTCCCGCCGGACGTGAAGCTGCCGGCCCGCTGGAAGATCATCGGCGAGGTCCTCAACCCCTCGGCGCTGCCCCAGGTGACGGTCGACGGGGCGCCGTGGACCAGCAAGGGCGGCTGGGACCACTTCGGGGACATGGAGCCGTGAGCGCCCCGCCGAGGGTCCTGACCGTCGCCGGCTCCGACTCCGGCGGGGGCGCGGGCATCCAGGCCGACCTCAAGACGATGCTCGCGCTCGGTGTGCACGGCATGAGCGTGATCACGGCGGTCACCGCGCAGAACTCCCTCGGCGTGCGGGGGGCCTGGGAACTGCCGGTGGAGGCGGTGCGGGCCCAGTACCGCAGCGTCGTCGACGACATCGGCGTACAGGCCGTGAAGACCGGCATGCTCGCCTCGGCCGAACTCGTCGAGGCGGTGGCCGCGTTGATCGGCGACACGGACGCCCCGGCGGTCGTGGACCCGGTCGGCGTCTCCAAGCACGGGGACTCGCTGCTGGCCGCCTCCGCGCTGGACTCGATGCGCACGAAGCTGCTGCCGGTGGCGACCGTGGCCACCCCGAACCTCGACGAGGTGACCCAACTCACCGGCGTGCGGGTCGAGTCGGAGGAGGGGCTGCGGGAGGCCGCAGCCGCCGTGCTGGCCCACGGCCCGCGCTGGGTGCTGATCAAGGGCGGCCATCTGCCCGGGGACGCCGTGGACCTGCTCACCGACGGCTCCGAGGAACACTGGCTGCGAGCACCGCGGCACGACAACCGGCACACGCACGGCACCGGCTGCACACTCGCGTCCGCGATCGCGGCGGGGCTGGCGAAGGGGCGCTCCGTGCCGGAGGCGGTCACCGAGGCGAAGGCGTACGTCACCGGGGCGATCGCGGGCGGGTTCGCGCTGGGCGGGGGGATCGGGCCGGTGGATCACGCCTGGCGGTTCCGGGCCTGATCGATCCGTAGGAACGGCAAAAAGCCGACCCACCCGCAGGTGGACCGGCTTGTTGCAGCGAACCAGCAGTGGCCGCGCGCGATGGGGGTCCCCCCTGCTCGTTCAGAGCTTGGGGGATGTGCGTCAGCGCGAGACCTTGCCGGCCTTGATGCACGAGGTGCAAGCGTTCACGCGCTTCGGCGTCCCGCCGACCACGGTACGCACACGCTGGATGTTCGGGTTCCAGCGGCGGGACGTACGGCGGTGCGAGTGCGAGATGTTGTTGCCGAAGCCCGGCCCCTTGCCGCAGACGTCGCAGTTGGCAGCCACGGGTCACTCCAAAGACTTCAGATGCACTTACGGTTGATCCCGGCATGCCGGGATCTAGATCTTAGAACCTGAGATCTTGAGTGGCGTTGCCAGGGGAATGGCCCGATCGGATCGGGCAACCGGAGCAGCATACAACGACTGCGCCCGTACAACGAAACTACCATGGCAGCTCAGGGGCCCGCTCCCGGCCCTCTTCCGGTGGACGGCGACCCGGGGTCTACGCTGCGTCCGACGTCCAGCAGCTCAGGGAGGCGCAGGTGGCGCAGGTGCCGCAGACATTCTTCGATGCTCTCGCGGTACGCACCTGGTGCGGTCTCGCGCTCCGGGCGCTGGGGCAGGCGCGCGAGGAGATCGACGCGATCAACGTGTATCCGGTGGCGGACGGGGACACCGGCACGAACCTGTATCTGACCCTGGAGTCGGCCGTGGCCGCGGTCGAGGCGGTCTTCGCCGGGTACGAGGCGGCTCCGGCGAACGGCACGGGACCGTCGCTGGCCGATGCCGTGCACGCCATGGCGCACGGGGCCCTCATCGGGGCGCGCGGCAACTCCGGGACGATCCTCGCCCAGCTGCTGCGCGGCATGACCCAGGTGCTCACCGCCGACGGTGCGGCCGCTCACACGGACGGCGAAGGGCTGCGGCTCGCCCTGCGGCACGCGGCCGACTCCGCCCGCCAGGCCGTGGCCCACCCCGTCGAGGGCACCGTCCTGACCGTCGCCGCGGCCGCCGCCGACGCCGCCGAGGGCGCCGAGGGGGACTGCGGGACGGTCGCCCGCGCGGCCTACGAGGGGGCGCGTACGGCTCTCGCGGCGACTCCGGGGCAGCTGGCCGTCCTGGAGCGGGCCGGAGTGGTCGACGCGGGCGGCCGGGGGCTGGTGGCGGTTCTGGCCGCCCTGGTGGAGACGTTCACGGGGGAGGCGCCGACGGGCGCGCAGGGGGCGGCGCCCGCCTACCTGGGGCACCTGGAGGCCGTCGCGGAGGCGCACGCGCGCGGGGTGGCCGCCTCCGCGGAGGCGGCCGGGTGCGGCGACGGGGCGCAGGACGGCGGGCCCGCCTTCGAGGTGATCTATCTGCTGGAGGCCGGCGACGACGCCGTGGCGCGGCTGCGGGAGCGGCTCGACGCCCTCGGGGACTCCCTCGTGGTGGTCGGCGGGGACGGGCTGTGGAACGTCCATGTGCACGTCGACGACGCGGGCGCCGCCGTGGAGGCAGGCGTCGAGGCCGGGCGGCCGTACCGGATCCGGATCACCCACTTCGGGCTCGGCGATGTGCACACCGGCGGCGCGCGGCCGCCCCGCGAGCGGGTCCAGCGCGCCGTCGTGGCCGTCGTGCCCGGTGAGGGCCTGGCCGGGCTGTACACCGAGGCCGGCGCCACCACCGTGCTCGCCCGCCCCGGAGAGCCGCCCGCCAGCGGGGAGCTCGTCGAGGCCGTACGACGTGCCCACGCGCGCGAGGTGGTGCTGCTGCCCAACGACGCGGAGCTGCGGCACACGGCGGCCGCGGCGGCCGAACAGGCCCGCGCGGAAGGCATCCGCGTCGCCCTCATCCCGACCCGCTCGGCGGTCCAGGGCATCGCCGCGCTCGCGGTCCACGAGCCGCAGCGCCGCTTCGACGAGGACGTCGTCCAGATGACCTCGGCCGCGGGCGCCACCCGCTACGCCGAGGTCGCCGTCGCCGAGCGCCAGTCCTGGACCATGGCCGGCATCTGCCAGGCCGGCGACGTCCTCGGCCTCATCGACGGCGACGTCGCGGTCATCGGCTCGGACGTCACCGCCGCCGCCGAGACCGTCCTGGACCGCATGCTCCAGGCCGGCGGGGAACTGGTCACCCTCGTCCTCGGCGACGACGCGCCGGAGGAGATCGCCGACCGCCTGGAGGCGCGCGTCCGCGAGTCCTACCTCGCCGTCGACACGGTGGTGTACCGGGGCGGGCGGCAGGGAGCCCTGCTGCTCATCGGCGTGGAGTGAGCTCCAGCATCTGGCCCGCCTCGGCCCGGCGTGCCTGAAGGGTCTCGTCCGCGTCGTCGGCCTCTTCGTAAGCCGCCAGCACCGCACGCGCGCGTGCGGCCGCGTCGGCCGGGCGGCCCAGGTCGGCCTCCAGCCAGCCCGCGGCCAGCTCCGCCCCCGTACGGCTGTGCAGGGCGTCGTCGCCGAGCGAGCCGAACACCGCCACCGCCCGCTCCATCTGGGCCAGCGCCTCCTCGAACGCGGCCCGGATCACCTCCTCCTCGGCCTCCTCGGACACCGAGCGGGCCAGCAGGTCGCCGAACTGACGGTGGGTGTGCCCGAGTTCCGCGAGCAGCCGCCCGCGCGTCTCCTCGTCGCCGGCCGCCGCCCGCGCCGTCGCGCACTCCTCGACCGCGCCCGCCATCAGCTCCCGCGCCCCGGCCGGCCCGTCCTCGGTGCGCAGCGCCAGCCATGCGCGGGCGCGCAGCGAGCGGACGAGACCATGCACATTGCCGAGCGAGCGCCACAGGTCGCCCGCGCGCGCGTAGGCCCGGTCCGCCTCCTCCTGCAGCCCGGCCTGCCCGAGGGACTCGGCGGCGAGGTGGGCGAGCGTCGCGTGGTCCTGCTGCTCGGGCCAGTGCCGGGCGATCTCGGCCGCCTGCAGCCGGTGTTCGGCGGCGGCGCGGTGCTCGCCCAGCTCGCTCAGGCAGTCGCCGAGCCACCACTGGGTCTGCACGATCGCGCCGTCGCCGTGCGTGTCCGCGTCCAGGTCGGGCAGTGCCGACTCCAGCACCTCGGCGGCCTCGGCGAACCGCCCCTGCCGCAGCAGGAATCCGCCCAGCTGGTGCCGCGCCCAGGCGCCCAGCGTGGCGCTCTCGCCCGCCTCGTCGGCCCAGTGCGCGGCCTGCAGGGCGTGCTCCGCGGCCTCCGGCACCGCACCCCGGCCGCCCACCACCTCGGCGAGCTGGAGATGCAGCTGGGCCCGTCCGGTCGCCTCCAGGTACGGCCCGCCGTGCTCCAGGGACGCCCGCAGCGCCCGTTCCGCCTCCGCCATGTCGCCGCCCTGGTGCGCGAGAGCGGCCACCCGCACCTCGTACTCCACGCAGAACCACGGCAGCCCGGCCTCCACGAACCCCCGCGCGGCCCGCCGGAACAGCTCCGCCGCGCGCTCGGCGTCCCCGGCGTGCTCCGCCAGCTCCGCGAGCATCGCCCGCCCCTCGGCGGCCCGGGAGGCCAGCCGCACATCGTCGCCGATGTGCCCGTTCACCAGCGCCAGCAGCTCCCGTACGGCCTGCTCGGCCGCGGCGACGGCACCCGGGGCGTCCTCGTGCACCCGCCGCATCAGGATGCGCGCCCGCCCCATCAGCACGGACGCCGTCTGCCGTACGCCGGTGGCCTCGTCGGCGTAGAGCGCGAGGACCTCGTCGTACGGCTCCGCGACCGCCGTCAGCGCTTCGTCGACCTCACCCGACAGGGCGCGTACGTACGCCGCACGCGTGCGTGCCGCCAGTGCCTCCCCGGGGTCGCCCGCCTCCGCGTACAGCTCGGCGGCCCGCTCGAAGAGGCCGACGCCGTCGGGGCCGCGGTCCATCGCCTCGTGGTCGGCGATCTCCGCGCGGTCCCGCGCGTCCAGCTCGACGCCCTCGGCGGCCCGCGCGACCGCCGCCCACGCCTCGATCGCGTGGGGACGGAGGGTGTCCGACAGCCGCCGGGCCTCGGCGAGCAGCGCGGGCAGATCCGGCTCGCCCGCCGGGTCCGCGACCGTGACGGGGGCGGGCGGGGCTGCCACGGGGGAGTGCACGGCGGCCGTCCGCACCCCGAGCGGCAGCCGCTCCACCAGCGGCCGCTGCTCCATGCGCGCGCGTACCCGCTCGCCGACGGACGGCGAACCGTTGCGCCGGTCGAACCGCGCGGCCAGTTCCAGGGCCTCCCCGCGCGCGTGGGCGGCGAGCTCCCGGGCGGTCCACGCCCGCCCGGCCGGCCCTGGCACCCGCTGATCGCCGTGCCCGAGTCCGGTCATCCGGTCCATCAGCAGGGTCACCACGGCCATGAAGTCCAGCCGGCTGCGCGGCTGCCCCGTGTCCGTGAAGTACGCGGGCCGCTCCGCGAGCAGTTCGAGCCCCCGCGCCTCGTTGCCGGTCAGCGCGCAGAACTCCACGTGGTCCGCGTACGCGCCGCGCATGCTCTCCATGGGCCGCACCAGCCGGAAACCGCGCAGATGGTGGGCGCGGGCCTCGTCCACGCGCCCCAGCCGCAGCAGCGGCGCCAGTGAGGACGCGAGGACGGTGTGCGGCTCGTGGGCGCAGGTGTACTCGCCCTCCAGGACCGGCCGCCACAGCTCAAGCGCGTCGGCGTCCCGGCCCAGTTCCACCAGCCAGGTGCCCTGCCCGTGCAGCTCGCACGCATGGCAGTCCGCCATCCGGTCCCGGTCGGCGGCCAGCCAGGCGTCGTACGCCCGCCCCGCGCGGTCCAGGTCGCCGATGTGCGCCGCCACGCTGAACTCGGCGCTGCGCACCGCCCGTTCCGAGTGCCCGGCCAGCCGGTAGCGGTGCTCCATCTCGCCGAGCCACTTCTCGATCGAGGCGAGCGGGATGTGCGGCTGGTCCAGCATCCCGGCCGACATCCACTTGAAGACCCAGTGCAGCGAGTGCGTCTCGTACTCGTCGAAGTCCTCGGGCCGCTCGTCCCACAGGCGCAGCAGCCGCGCGAACGGGACGAACATCTTGTCCTTCTCGGAGCTGTAGTTGTAGACCTTCAGCTGGTGCCCGAGCGCCTCGATCACGGCGAGCGGGATGTTCAGCCGCTCGGCCTCGACGAGCAGTTGCTCCGCGCGCGCGTTGCGGGCCGGGCCCTCCGGCTGCTCGCCGTTGTCCGCCATCGCCCGGCGCAGCGCGTCGAAGTCCGTGATCCCGGTTTCTTCGGTCATCGGTGACCGTCCTCCCCGTGTGTGGCCCACTCCAGGAGGCCGATGAACGCCCGGTTCAGGAGCGCGGAGTCGGCGGGCCGCAGGGGACGCTGCGCCATCAGCAGCGCCTGCCCGTACAGCGACTCCGTCGCGGTGCCGATCAGCTCCGGTTCCGTCAGGGAACTGATGCGCCGGATCAGCGGGTTGAGATGGTTGAGCACCAGACGCGCGCGCGGGGCGCTGCCGCGCAGCGAGCCGAGGATGCCCGCCCACAGATCGTCGGCCTGTTCCTCGGCCTCGGCCCGCGCCTGCTCGTGCCTGGCCGCCCGGTCGTCCAGGTGCAGCGCGGGCACGGACAGCGGATGGAAGGCGCGCAGTACGACGTCACAGCCCAGCGGGTCGAGCTTCGCCCGCGCGGCCGCCAGGAAGCCGGACAGCGCCAGTTCCTCGGCCGGATCGACCGCGTCCAGATGGGCGGTCACGGTGTCCGCGTCCAGCTCGGCGACCACCGTCCGGGGGCGCACCGACGGCAGCGCCTCGACCAGCTCGCTGTCGTAGGTGTAACCGCCGTTGACCACCCCGACGCCCTGCGCGGAGGCGATCGGCGCGACCTGCCGGTACTCCTCGACCGTCCGTGTGAAGTGCACCACCGGGTGCCGCTGCGCGAACTCCTCCAGGGACAGCCGCCCGTCGGTCGTCTCGAACGGCAGCCACGGCAGCATCGTGCGCAGCATCTCGCTGTCGTGCCGCGCCAGCGACTTCACGCCCAGGTGGTGCACCGACAGGAACGCGGACAGCCGTTCCGGATCGCCCGCCGCGAGCCCCGTCAGCCAGGAGCGAATCCTTTCGCCGAGCGCCTCCCGTACGGCCGCGAGGGTCTCGTCCTCGTACAGCGACTCGCGCGAGGCCGTGGGCCGCAGACTGTCCGTGTCCAGGACACAGCGCACGAAGAACGCCCAGTCCGGCAGCAGCTGTTCGGCCCGCTCGGTCAGCAACATGCCCTTCAGGTGCACGCGGTGCGTGGCCCGCTGGGCGGGGCTGACCGCCGACGGCAGCACGTAGGCCACCCCGCGGATCCCGGCCAGCGGCACGTTCAGCTCGATCGAGTCCAGCGGGGTGAAGCCGAACAGCTCGTGGCAGTGCCGGGCCAGGGCCACCCGGCGGCCGGCGGGGGAGGGGTACGCGCGGTCCCAGGGCGCCGGAAGGTCGGTGACCGGCTCGTCGCCCACCCGCACGTCGTACGGCAGCAGCGACCCGAAGTCCCGCGCCAGGGTGCGGACACGCTCCGGCGAGAGCCACTCCGCGGCCCCGGCCCGCGCCACCAGGTGCACGGTGGTGCCCGGTTCGGGACGTGCCTCGTCCGGCAGGGTCCGCAGGGTGTACGAGCCGTCGTCGCGCGCCGTCCACTCCACGGGCGGGGCATCCGGCGTACGGGCGCTGCGGCTGACGACCCGGATCCGCTCGGCGACCACGAAACAGGCGAGCAGCCCGATGCCGAACTGGCCCAGGAAGTCGGAGCGGGCCTCCTGCAGCCCGTCCGCGCGCTTGGAGCTGCGGCCGATGGTCGCCAGCAGGCTGTGCACATCGGACTCGGTGAGCCCGACGCCGGAGTCCTCCACCCGGAGCGCTCCGCCGTCCGCGTACAGCCGCACCCGGGCCGGGGCTTCGGGCTCGTCGCCCCGCCGGGCGGTGATGGCGTCCACGGCGTTCTGCAGCAGCTCGCGCAGATAGACCTTGGGGCTGGAGTACAGGTGATGGGAGAGCAGGTCCACCAAACCACGCAGGTCGACCTGGAACGTATGAGGTGACTGTGATGCCTGGGATGACTGTGAGGTCTGGAAGTCCATCGTCGCAGCGCCGGTGGGGGAGGTGCTTCGGCGCGGGGTCGGGCGGTCCCTGGTGGGGCGGTGACCGCGGGGGATGGCCGGAGCGGGCCATCCTAAAGCCCGAACAGCCCGTCTGACCAGGGGTTTCCCGGGACGTATACGTCAATGTCAGTGACGTGGTGTGCAATGGATCTCGTGCCCGCACTGAAAGAACCGCTGAAACAACCACTGAAGTCAGTGCTCGGCCCCGCCACCGCGAAGGTGATGGCCGAGCATCTCGGCCTGCACTCCGTCGGCGACCTCCTGCACCACTACCCGCGCAGATACGAGGAGCGCGGCCAGCTCACCCACCTCGCCGACCTCCCCATGGACGAGCACGTCACGGTGGTCGCCCAGGTCGCCGACGCCCGCCTGCACTCCTTCGCCTCCGCCAAGGCCCCCCGCGGCAAGGGCCAGCGCCTGGAAGTCACCATCACGGACGGCAGCGGCCGCCTCCAACTGGTCTTCTTCGGCAACGGCGTTCACAAGCCCCACAAGGAGCTGCTGCCGGGCACACGCGCGATGTTCGCGGGCAAGGTCTCCGTGTTCAACCGGCGGCTCCAACTGGCGCACCCGGCCTATGAACTTCTGCGGGGCGACACCGAGGAAGCGGTGGAGACCTGGGCCGGAGCCCTCATCCCCATCTACCCCGCCACCGCCAAGCTGGAGTCCTGGAAGATCGGCAAGGCGATCCAGACGGTGCTGCCCAGCGCCCAGGAGGCCCTCGACCCGCTGCCCGACTCCCTGCGCGAGGGCCGCGGCCTGGTCTCCCTCCCCGAGGCCCTCCTCAAGATCCACCGCCCGCACACCAAGGCGGACATCGCCGACGCCCGCGCCCGCCTCAAGTGGGACGAGGCCTTCGTCCTCCAGATCGCCCTGGCCCGCCGCCGGTACGCCGACGCGCAACTCCCGGCGGTCCCGCGCAGGCCGAAGAGCGACGGCCTCCTCACGGCCTTCGACGACCGCCTCCCGTTCACCCTCACCGAAGGCCAGCAGAAGGTCTCCAAGGAGATCTTCGACGACCTGGCCACCGAGCATCCGATGCACCGGCTGCTGCAGGGGGAGGTGGGTTCGGGCAAGGCTCAGCCTCTCGACTCGCTCGTGCTCACTCCTGCTGGCTTCCGTCGCATGGGAGACTTGAAGGTGGGAGACGAGATCGTCGTGCCGGACGGAGAGATCGCGTTGATCGACGGTGTCTTTCCACAAGGAGAGCGCGAAGTCTGGCGTTTGGTCCTTTCCGATGGAAGTTCCGTCGAGTGCGACGACGAGCATCTTTGGATCGTCGGCACGAGTTGCGGGTGGCATCGGGGACAGGCTCCCAAAGTCATGGCGACTCGGGAGATCCGCGCGGACACCTACAAGGCCAACGGATCATCGAAGTGGTACGTTCCGGCAGCTACTCCAGTCGATTTTGGAGACGACTCCGGGCTGCCTCTCGATCCGTACCTGTTCGGCCTTCTCCTGGGAGACGGCTCATTCCGTCACAACCTGCGCCTGTCCACGATCGATGCCGAGATCCGTGATGCAGCGGCGGCGGCCCTGGCACCCGAATGCCAATTGGTGCCGGTGAAGGGATCCCGCTGCGACCACACCATCCAGCCGGCCCACCGTACGGGCGGTATGCGCAATCCGGTGATCCAGGCATTGCGTCATTTGGGCCTTTGGGGCGTGACGTCGCACGGGAAATTCGTTCCCGACGCCTTCAAGAACACAACGATCAAGAACCGTCTCGCTGTGCTCCAGGGGCTGATGGACACCGACGGCACGGTCCGCACGGGCGGCCTCAGCGCCTCGTTCTGCTCTGCCTCGCGGAGGCTCGCGGAAGACGTCGCCTGGCTGGTTCGCTCGCTGGGGGGCCGGGCGCGGATCCTGCCGAAGCGGGCGGCGTTCAACGTCTCCGTTTCCCTGCCCGGCGCGTACACCCCGTTCAGGCTGACGCGCAAGGCCGAAAAGGTGGGTCCCCGACCGAAATACAACACGTTCCGACGGGGGATTCGGGCGGTCGAGTACGTCGGGCGGAAGCCCGTCCAGTGCATCAGTGTCGCTCATCCGAGCCGTGCCTACGTCACCGACAACTTCACGGTGACCCACAACACGATGGTGGCCCTGCGCGCCATGCTCGCCGTCGTCGACGCGGGCGGTCAGGCCGCCATGCTCGCGCCCACCGAAGTGCTCGCCCAGCAGCATCACCGGTCGGTCGTCGAGATGATGGGGGAGCTCGCCGAGGGCGGGATGCTGGGCGGGGCCGAGCAGGCCACCAAGGTGGTGCTGCTCACCGGATCCATGGGAGCGGCCGCACGTCGGCAGGCGCTGCTCGATCTCGTCACCGGGGAGGCCGGGATCGTGATCGGCACGCATGCGCTGATCGAGGACAAGGTGCAGTTCCACGACCTGGGGCTCGTCGTGGTCGACGAGCAGCACCGGTTCGGGGTCGAGCAGCGCGACGCCCTGCGCGGCAAGGGAAAGCAGCCGCCGCACCTGCTCGTCATGACCGCCACGCCCATTCCGCGCACGGTCGCGATGACCGTCTTCGGCGACCTGGAGACCTCGGTCCTGGACCAGCTTCCGGCCGGTCGCTCGCCCATCGCCAGCCATGTCGTCCCGGCCGCCGACAAGCCGCACTTCCTGGCCCGCGCCTGGGAGCGGGTCCGCGAGGAGGTGGCGAGCGGGCATCAGGCGTACGTCGTCTGCCCCCGGATCGGGGACGAGGACGTGGACCCCAAGAAGAAGTCCCCCGAGGACGAGGCCGAGAAGCGCCCGCCGCTCGCCGTCCTCGACGTGGCCGACCAACTGGCCAAGGGCCCGCTCACCGGCCTGAAGGTGGAGGTGCTGCACGGCCGTATGCACCCGGACGACAAGGACGCCGTCATGCGCCGCTTCGCGGCCGGGGAGACCGACGTCCTGGTCGCCACGACCGTGATCGAGGTCGGCGTCAACGTCCCGAACGCCACCGTGATGGTGATCATGGACGCCGACCGGTTCGGCGTGTCCCAGCTCCACCAGCTGCGCGGCCGCGTCGGCCGTGGTTCCGCCGCCGGTCTGTGCCTGCTGGTCACCGAGATGCCCGAGGCCAGCGCGGCCCGCCAGCGGCTGGGCGCGGTCGCCGCCACCCTCGACGGCTTCGAGCTCTCCCGCATCGACCTGGAACAGCGCCGCGAGGGCGACGTCCTGGGCCAGGCCCAGTCGGGCGCCCGCACCTCCCTGCGGGTCCTGGCGGTCATCGACGACGAGGAGATCATCGTGGAGGCGAGGGAGGAGGCCGCGGCGGTGGTGGCGGCCGACCCCGAGCTGGACGGGCTGCCGGGCCTTCGCACGGCCCTTGACGCCCTGTTGGACGACGAGAGGGAGCAGTACCTGGAAAAGGGCTGAGCCGGTCCCACCCAGGGGCGCGGGGCTGTATGGACTGTGCGGCTGCCGCCGCGCGGGCGCGACCGCGCGGCGGCAGCCGCACAGGCCGACGGTCATCACGCACCCACCCCCTACGCCTGCCAAACTGAACGCACAGCCGTCCCCGAACAAGGACCCCGAAATGACCCGCGTGATCGCCGGCGCAGCCGGCGGACGCCGCCTGGCCGTCCCGCCAGGGACCGGCACCCGCCCCACTTCCGACCGCGCGCGCGAGGGTCTCTTCTCCACCTGGCAGTCCCTGCTCGGCGGCCCCCTGGACGGCGAGCGGATTCTGGACCTCTACGCCGGCTCCGGCGCCGTGGGCCTGGAGGCCCTCTCCCGCGGCGCGAGCCACACCCTGCTCGTCGAGGCCGACGCCCGCGCGGCCCGCACGGTCCGGGAGAACGTACGCAGCCTCGGCCTCCCGGGCGCCGAGGTCAGGGCGGGCAAAGCGGAACAGATCATCAGGACACCGGCGCCGGCCGAGCCGTACGACATCGTCTTCCTCGATCCTCCCTACGCCGTCTCGGACGAGGATCTTCGGGAGATTCTGCTCACACTCCGCTCGCAGGGGTGGCTCGCGGAGGAAGCCCTCGTCACCGTGGAGCGCAGCACCAGAGGCGGCGAATTCCGCTGGCCGGACGGTTTCGAAGCGCTCCGGGCCCGTCGCTACGGCGAGGGAACGTTTTGGTACGGTCGCGCCGCCTCTACGTGCGAAGACGCACGATGACCGGACCGGAGAGCGAGGGATCACAAGTGCGCCGCGCCGTCTGTCCCGGGTCGTTCGACCCCATCACCAACGGACACCTCGACATCATTTCCCGTGCCTCGCGCCTGTACGACGAGGTCTATGTGGCGGTCATGATCAACAAGGCCAAGAAGGGCCTGTTCGAGATCGACGAGCGGATCGACCTGATCCGCCAGGTCACCGCCGAGTACGGGAACGTCCGCGTCGAGGCCTTCCACGGCCTCCTCGTGGACTTCTGCAAGCAGCGCGACATCCCCGCCATCGTCAAGGGCCTGCGCGCCGTCAGCGACTTCGACTACGAGCTGCAGATGGCCCAGATGAACAACGGCCTCTCGGGCGTCGAGACCCTCTTCGTGCCCACCAACCCCACCTACAGCTTCCTGTCGTCCTCCCTGGTCAAGGAGGTCGCGACCTGGGGCGGCGACGTCTCCCACCTGGTCCCGCCGGTGGTGCTCGAGGCCCTCACCGAGCGCCTGAAGCAGGACTGAGGGCGCACAGCGAAACCCGCCGGATCCTGACAATCCATCACCCGGTGTCGGACGGCCGCCCCATGGCCGTACAGTCGTCCCGTCCGTCTCCAACACAGCGGTAGAGAGTGGCGAGCACAGGTGGACGTGCAGAAGAAGCTCGACGAGATCGTGGCCATGGTCTCCGGCGCCCGGGCCATGCCCATGTCGGCGTCGTGCGTGATCAACCGCGCCGACCTGCTCGCGATGCTCGAAGAAGTGCGCGAGGCCCTGCCCGGCTCCCTCGCGCAGGCCGAGGAGCTGATCGGCGGCCGCGAGCAGATGGTCGAGCAGGCCCGGCAGGAGGCCGAGCGGATCATCGGGCAGGCGCACGCCGAGCGCGGCTCGCTGATCTCCGACACCGAGGTCGCCCGCCGCTCCCAGGCCGAGGGCGACCGCATCCTGGCCGAGGCCCGCAAGGAGGCCGAGGACGTGCGCGTGGAGGCCGACGACTACGTCGACTCCAAGCTCGCCAACTTCGAGGTCGTCCTCACCAAGACCCTCGGCTCGGTCGGCCGCGGCCGCGAGAAGCTCCTCGGCACCGGCCCGGGCCTCGACGAGCAGGGCTACGAGGACGAGGACGCCCCCGAGCGCAGCCACGACCCGGAGACCCTGCGCCGCGACGCGGACGCCTATGTGGACGCCAAGCTGGGCGCCTTCGAGGCGGTCCTCGCCAAGACCCTGGAGGCCGTCGGCCGCGGCCGCCAGAAGCTGCACGGCCGTATCGCCTCCGACGACCTCGGCGCCCTCGCCGACGACAACACGACCTTCCAGCACTCCAGCGACTCCGACTACCTGGCCGACCTCGCGGCCCTCGCCGAGCAGGACGCCCCGGCCGAGCAGCCGCCGCCGCAGCCCGTGGCGCAGCAGTACGACCAGCAGCCGGCCTACGGCTATCAGCAGCAGGACGTCTACGGCGGCTACCAGCAGCAGGACTACACCCAGCAGGACGCGTACGGCTACCAGCAGGCCGATCCGTACGCCCCCGCCTCCGGCTACACCCAGGCGGAAGGCGCGCCCTTCCAGGGCTACGACGGAGGGCAGGCGGCCTACGACCAGCAGCAGGTCCCGCACCAGGGGCAGGTCCCGAACCAGGCGCAGCAGGGGCACCAGGGCTACTCGCTCGACGAGACCAGCCTCTTCGACACCAGCATGATCACCCCCGAGCAACTGCGGGCCTACGAGCGGGAACGCGGCCTGTAAGGGGCGCCCCGAACGCCCGCGCGGGCCGGGAGCACCCACCGGATTGGGCCGAGAGCGAAAGGTCCAGTATCCTGGCTCTTCGGTCGCGTGTACGTCCGCGATCAGCGCTGCCCGGGAACACCGAAGGGCAGTGTCCCTCTGAGCTCAAAGATCGAAAGCAGGAATGGCCTCTAACGCCCGCCTCGACCACCGCAACCCTCTCGTGTTCGACTCGCACGAGCTGGGCAGGCGTCCTGGTGCGCTGCAGCGGCTGACCCGCACGATCGACGCTCCCAAGGACTTCGGTATCAAGGGAGTCGTCGGGGTGCCGGAAGGCGCCCCGGTGGAGCTCGAACTCCGACTCGAGTCGGTCATGGAAGGTGTGCTCGTCACAGGCACCGCCCGTGCACAGGCCGAGGGGGAGTGCGTAAGGTGTCTGGAGCCGCTCGGGTTCGATCTCGAAGCGGACTTCCAGGAGATGTTCTCGTACCCTGACGCCGACGACCGGGGCCGCGTGATCGCGGAGCCGGGCGACGACGCCGAGGACGACGAGGACAGGCTCTTCCTCGAGGACGGACTGTTCGACCTCGAACCGGTGCTGCGCGATGCGGTGGTGCTCGCACTGCCGATGCAGCCGGTGTGCCAGGAAGACTGCCCAGGACTGTGCGCCGAGTGCGGGGCACGCCTTGCGGACGACCCGGACCACCATCACGACGCCGTCGACATCCGTTGGGCGGCTTTGCAGGGACTCGCCGGTTCCATGAAGGACGGCGAGAAGGACGAGATGAGCGGCGCTGACGCGGAAGCGGGCGTCGACGAGAAGCAGGAGAAGTAGCCGTGGCTGTTCCGAAGCGGAAGATGTCGCGCAGCAACACGCGCCACCGCCGGTCGCAGTGGAAGGCTGCGGTCCCCACCCTGGTTGCGTGCGAGCGCTGCCACGAGCCCAAGCAGCAGCACATCGCGTGCCCGTCTTGCGGCACCTACAACAAGCGCCAGGTCCTCGAAGTCTGAGTGGCCAGGTGAGAGGCACAGTGTCCAGTCCCAAGAAGGCGGATGACGCCAAGGCGGACCCATCCGCCAAGAAGAAGACGGACAGCACGGCCTCGTCCCACACGCTTCTGGAAGGGCGGCTCGGCTACAAGGTCGAGTCCGCCCTTCTGGTGCGTGCACTGACCCACCGCTCGTACGCGTACGAGAACGGCGGTCTGCCGACGAACGAGCGGCTGGAGTTCCTCGGGGACTCCGTGCTCGGCCTCGTCGTCACGGACACGCTGTACCGCACCCACCCCGACCTGCCCGAGGGCCAGCTGGCCAAGCTCCGGGCCGCGGTGGTGAACTCGCGTGCGCTCGCGGAGGTGGGCCGAGGTCTCGACCTGGGCTCCTTCATCCGGCTCGGCCGTGGTGAAGAGGGCACGGGCGGCCGGGACAAGGCGTCCATCCTGGCCGACACCCTGGAAGCGGTGATCGGCGCGGTCTATCTCGACCAGGGCCTCGACTCGGCGTCGGAGCTGGTGCACCGGCTCTTCGACCCGCTGATCGAGAAGTCCTCCAACCTCGGAGCCGGACTGGACTGGAAGACCAGCCTCCAGGAGCTCACCGCGACCGAGGGGCTCGGCGTGCCCGAGTACCTGGTCACGGAGACCGGCCCCGACCACGAGAAGACCTTCACTGCTGCCGCCCGCGTCGGAGGCGTCTCGTACGGCACCGGCACCGGCCGCAGCAAGAAGGAGGCGGAGCAGCAGGCCGCCGAGTCCGCCTGGCGGTCCATCCGGGCCGCGGCGGACGAGCGGGCCAAGGCGGCCGAGGAGGCCAAGCAGGCCCTCGACTCGGCCACGGAGGCCGCCGGCGGCGACGCCGTCCCGCCCTCCGCCTCCGCCTGACGAACGCAGCAGCGCAACCCGAGCGCCCGCTCCCGCCCCGGGGGCGGGCGCTCGGCTCATACACGGTCCGTTACGGGGGTCACCATGCCCGAGTTGCCCGAGGTCGAGGTCGTACGGCGTGGCCTGGAGCGGTGGGTCGCCCATCGCACCGTCGCCGACGCCGAGGTGCTCCACCCGCGCGCCGTACGCCGTCATGTGGCCGGTGCCGACGACTTCGCGCACCGTCTCAAGGGCCATCGCATCGGCGTCCCCAGCCGGCGTGGCAAGTACCTGTGGCTGCCCCTGGAGGACACGGACCAGTCCGTCCTCGCCCACCTCGGCATGAGCGGGCAGCTGCTGGTCCAGCCGCACGAGGCGGCGGACGAGAAGCATCTGCGCATCCGCATCCGCTTCGCGGACGAGGTGGACACGGAGCTGCGCTTCGTCGACCAACGCACCTTCGGCGGGCTGTCGTTGCACGACAACACCCCCGAGGGACTGCCCTCGGTCATCGCGCACATCGCCCGTGACCCCCTCGACCCGCTGTTCGACGACGAGGCCTTCCACCAAGCCCTGCGCCGCAAGCGGACCACCATCAAGCGGGCCCTGCTGGACCAGTCGTTGATCAGCGGAGTCGGCAACATCTACGCGGACGAGGCCCTGTGGCGGGCCCGTGTCCACTACGAGCGCCCGACCGCGAGCTTCACCCGCCCGCGCACCGCCGAACTCCTCGGCCATGTGCGGGACGTGATGAACGCGGCCCTGTCCGTCGGCGGCACCAGCTTCGACAGCCTGTACGTCAACGTCAACGGCGAGTCGGGCTACTTCGACCGCTCACTGGACGCGTACGGGCGCGAGGGCCTGCCGTGCAAGAGGTGCGGCACACCGATGCGCCGCCGCCCCTGGATGAACCGCTCCAGCTACTTCTGCCCGAAGTGCCAGCGGCCCCCGCGCGTGCGGACCGCCTGACACACGAGGCTGCCTACGGCTGCCGGGAGTCGTACTCCTGGCGGGCCCGGAGCACGTTGTCCATGGAGCCCTCCACGAAGTGGATGAGGCTCAGCAGCCGTTCGGCGATCTGATGGCCCAGGGGGGTCAGTTCGTAGTCCACGCGCGGTGGGTTCGTCGGCTGTGCCTCGCGGCGCACCAGGCCGTCGCGCTCCAGCGCGTGCAGGGTCTGGGACAGCATCTTCTCGCTCACGCCGTCGATACGGCGGCGCAGCTCGTTGAAGCGCATCGAGCCCTCGTGCAGCGCGCCGAGCGTGAGCCCGCCCCAGCGGCCCGTGACGTGCTCCAGCGTGCCCCGCGACGGGCAGGCCTTGGCGAACACGTTGTAGGCGAGGTCCTGCTCCTCCGTGCGCTCCTCGGTGCTGTTCATGTCCCAAGCGTACTCGAACGCAGCGCCAGCCGACAGGTTGCGCTAACTTCTGGTTAGTGCTTTCCTTTGGTCATTGCAGTTGAGCTGCCCATTCGAGGAGTACTCATCATGACCACCCCCGTTGTCTCCATCGCCTACCACTCCGGCTACGGCCACACCGCCGTCCTCGCCGAAGCAGTCCGCGCCGGAGCGGCCGAGGCCGGAGCCGAGGTGCACCTGATCAAGGTCGACGAGATCACCGACGAGCAGTGGGCGGCTCTCGACGCCTCCGACGCGATCGTCTTCGGTTCGCCCACCTACATGGGCACGGCGTCCGGCGCCTTCCACGTGTTCGCGGAGGCGTCCTCGAAGCGCTGGTTCGGACAGGACTGGAAGGACAAGCTCGGCGCCGGCTTCACCAACTCCGGCTCCAAGAGCGGCGACAAGCTGCACACCCTGCAGTTCTTCCAGATCCTCGCCGCCCAGCACGGCATGAACTGGGTCAACCTCGGCCTGCACCCGGGCTGGAACAACAGCGCGGGCTCCGAGCACGACCTCAACCGCCTCGGCGTCTTCGCCGGCGCGGCCGCGCAGACCAACGTGGACGAGGGCCCGGAGGCCGTGCACAAGGCGGACGTGGCGACGGCCGAGCACCTGGGGCGCCGGGTCGCCGAGACGGCGAAGGTGTTCCTTCAGGGACGCGCGACGGCCGCCTGAGCGACCGCCGTCACCGTCACCGGGTGCGCCGGGTCTAGTACCCGAAGAAGTGAAGGGCTGGGTCTCTGACCTGCGGCCGTGTAATCGATCAACGCTGCGACCTGCGACTTGGCTGTCGACGGTTGTCAGCGTTGGTCGTCGTTGAGCACCCTCCGACGGCCCCGAGACGGCCCCGAGACGGCCCCAAAGATAGCCGCGGGGCCGCCGCGCTACTACGAGCTATGACGGATTGCTGACATATCCCTGAACGGCTTGAAAAGGGTGTGCTGGCAACCGGCTTGCGTCCAAGCCTCGTTGTAGTAGTACCTGTAGGCGAGCCTGTAGCCGACCTTGAAGCCTTCTCCGTAGATACCCTCGCCATATGGCGGAAATTTCGGCCACGATACCGGCCAACACATGCCGCCGGCCTTCTTGCCAGCCGCTTCTCCCGCTTCATAACCCCTGCAGTGACCCAGCGTCCAGGGCTGGTTGAGCTCCTTTTGGTAGAGGCAATACGACTGTGGAGGGGTATCCGCGGGCGTCGTCACGAGGCTCTTCTCCGAGAGAGGCTTGGTGGCAGGCGTAGCCAGATGCTCTGCGGTGCGCCCCGTGGCAGGAGCGGCGAAGGCGCTGGTGGGCAGCAGCACGCTTGCCGCTCCCAGGCCGATCGTGGCGGCGAGCAACGCCAGACGCTGAGGACGGATAGCACAAGACACGGAATTCTCCTTCGAGAGAATGGTGAGGGGCACACTCGACCGGCCCAGCCTGTATGGCGGTGGTCCACCAGCGGGACACATGCCCGACGGGTCGCGCCGCCGGGAGGTCTGTGGCCTTGTGAGTCCAGTAAGCCCTGCCCGACCCGGGCACGTCATGCCACCCTAATTCGGGACTTGACGGACGCCTGTTGGGCCTGCTCAGTGGGCAGGTCAGTCACCCGATCGTGCAGCAGACCCAGTTGCTTCAGCGCCACCGGCCGGTGTTCGCTCCGCCGAAGGGTGGCAAGGAACGTGACGTACCGCTGCCTGAGTCCGTCGCCTTCGCGCTGGCTGGTCACCTGAAGCGCCACCCGGCGACAGGGATCACGCTGCCGTGGAAGACCCTCGACGGGCCACCGGTCACGGCATCACTGATCTTCACTGGGTCCGCGGGCCTGGCGCCGGACCGGAACCGCTTCAATGATCGCGTCTGGCGTCCTGCCCTTCGGACCGTGGGTGTCGAGACAGGGCGGGACAACGGCATGCACGCGCTGAGGCACTTCTATGCCTCAGCCCTCCTGGACGCGGGGGAGAGCATCAAGGCCCTGAGCGAGTACCTGGGCACCACGACCCCGGCTTCACGCTGCGCACGTACACGCACCTGATGCCGTCGAGCGAGACCCGGACCCGGGCCGCCGTTGACCGCGTCTTCGAGGACGACGAGCCTGCGGATGACGGCCCCGAGACGGCTCAGGAAGGTTCCTAGGTCGCTGACCTGCGGTTATCTCAGTACCCGAAGTCCTGCGTCCACCAGGGACCGCCGGCGCCGAGGTGCACACCGACGCCCAGGGTCTTGAAGTCGCAGTTCAGTATGTTGGCGCGGTGCCCCGGGCTGTTCATCCAGGCCTCCATGACCGCGGCCGCGTCGCTCTGGCCGCGGGCTATGTTCTCGCCGCCGAGGCCGATGATGCCGGCCTGGGCGGCGCGGTCCCACGGGGTCGCCCCGTCCGGGTCGGTGTGGTCGAAGAAGCCCCGCAGGGCCATGTCGTCGCTGAAGGCCTCGGCCAGCTTGGAGAGCGAGCTGTTCGCGGCCACCGGGCTGCAGCCCACCTTCGCCCGCTCCTCGTTGACGAGCTTCAGCACCTGTGCCTCCGCGGCGGCCGGGGCGGAGATCGTGGCCGGCGACGACTTCTTCGGCGGGGCCTTCGGCGCCTTGTTCTGCGGCTTGCCCTTCGGCTTCTTCGACGGCGTGGTGGCCGTCGGCTCCGCGGCCGGAGGCTTCGTCGGCGTGGGCGCGGAGGACGCCGAGGCGGACGGCGCCGGCGAGGTCGAGCGGCCCGTGCCGTGGCTCGTCGAGGAGCCGGCGGAACCGCCGCCACGGCCGTTGTCGGCGCTGCCGGAGGTACCGCCCTGCTCGGCGGCCGTGTTGCTGGGCGAGCCCGCGGCCTGCACCTTGTCACTGCCGGAGGTGCTGGTGGTGCCGCCGAGCCGGTAGTTGTCGAGGCCGGGCACCGCGCCCGTGGCCACCGCGACCGTGCCGAGGGCGACGGCGGCGGAGACCCCGAGCAGACCCGTGCGCACGGGTGTGGCGGCCTTCTTCTTGCGTCGGTGCCCGCGTTCCCGAGGGGCACCCGCCGGGCTGAACCCGTCCGCGGGGAAGACGGCCGTCTGCGTGACCGGCGCGTATCCGTCTTCCGTCGCGTACAGATACGCCGAGCTTCTCGCGTTGGCGTCGGCGTACGCCTCCGGGTTCAGATACGGAGCGATGCCCATGGTGGCGTGATCGCCCGCGTACGAGTCCTGCGGGTCGTGGCTCCCCGAGTACGAGCCGTGCGTCTGTGTGACCCCCGTGGCGCGGCTCGTGGCGGCGCGGCCGGCGGCGGAGCGTCGGTGGCGTCCCATGTCCTTGCCTTCCTCGTCTCGCGGTCAACCGCACCCATACGATCTTGTGGGTCAACCCAACTCACTCGATCGAGCGAGTTTCATATGAGATTCATTGGGTCGGGACGGTACCGCATGGCGCCTGAGGAAGAAGTGCTGCGAGTGACATTGGTTGGTTAGGTTGCAGCCATGAGTGAGGATGTGCGACTGGTCGCCTGGGTGCGTGGACGCGTCCAAGGTGTGGGTTTCCGCTGGTTCACGCGGGCCAAGGCGCTGGAGATCGGCGGCCTGAGTGGTTTTGCTCTCAATTTGGGCGATGGACGGGTCCAGGTGGTCGCCGAGGGCTCGCGCGAGGGATGCGAGGGCCTCCTCGACTGGCTCCAGGGCAACGACACGCCCGGGCGTGTGGAGGGTGTCACCGAGATCTGGGACACACCCCGCGGCGGCTACGACGGCTTCGCCGTCCGCTGACCCCGTTCCGCAAAGCCCCGCAGGTCGACGCGGAGGGGCATGCCACTGGCAGGTGCCCACAGCAGAAACCACCTGGTGGTTGCCAAGAACCGCTCGTCGTGGCAGGCTCCGCAGATACGGATCACCGCTACGCCCCGAGGGCCCCGCAGGACTCGCAGCGCCGCCGCTTCCCGGCCGCGCACGCCCGGGTTGCCCGCCAATACGGGGCGTGATCGTGTTGACCGTCAAACTTTTTGGTGAGACGCTGAAAGCCCCGCGCACCTTAGCTGTTTGGCATGTAGCAACGGCAGAGCAACACTCGAGTGTGTCAAGCACCGCGGGTGCGAATCCCTCACGACCCACACCGCTTCGGTCGGTCACTCAGTGTGGAGGACCATCCATCATGGCAAAGGCGCTTCTCGGTTACGTCGGCGGCTCCGACCCTCGACTCCTCGCCGAGATGCGACGGCTCCAGCAGCGCGTACAGGACCTGGAATCGGAGCTCGTACGAATCCAGGCGGAGAACGACGCGCTGACGGCTGCCGCTTCTCACGACAGGATCATGGAGAGCATCGACGCACACCAGGCGGAGCCTGCGCTCACCTGATCGCTGCATCGCTCCACGACAGCACACGCAGTGGTTGGGCTGCCCGTATCAACCGCTAAGTTGTCAGAGTTGCAAGGGACGCTTCGGCGTCCCTTCTTTCTTGCCCCCGTCTCTGTCTTTACCTACCCCGCGCATCCTTTCACTCTCTTTAACGTCTGATGTGCCCTGCATGTTCATGGGCGAAACCGCGGGGTTGCCAAGGTTCATGGAGTGAGATAGCGGCGGAAGGTAGAGTCCAGCGGCGTGCACCTCAAGGCCCTGACCCTCCGCGGGTTCAAGTCGTTCGCCTCGGCGACCACGCTCCGGTTCGAGCCGGGGATCACGTGTGTCGTGGGGCCGAACGGCTCGGGCAAGTCCAATGTCGTGGACGCGCTGAGCTGGGTCATGGGCGAACAGGGCGCCAAGTCGCTGCGCGGCGGCAAGATGGAGGACGTCATCTTCGCCGGCACCACCGGGCGTCCCCCGCTGGGCCGTGCCGAGGTGTCGCTGACCATCGACAACTCCGACGGGGCGCTCCCGATCGAGTACGCCGAGGTCACCATCACGCGGATCATGTTCCGCAACGGCGGCAGCGAGTACCAGATCAACGGTGACACCTGCCGTCTCCTCGACATCCAGGAACTCCTCTCCGACTCCGGCATCGGCCGCGAGATGCACGTCATCGTCGGCCAGGGCCAGCTCGACTCCGTCCTGCACGCCGACCCCATGGGCCGCCGTGCCTTCATCGAGGAGGCGGCCGGCGTCCTCAAGCACCGCAAGCGCAAGGAGAAGGCGCTGCGGAAGCTGGACGCGATGCAGGCCAACCTCGCGCGCGTGCAGGACCTCACGGACGAGCTGCGCCGGCAGCTCAAGCCGCTGGGACGACAGGCCGCGGTCGCCCGGCGGGCCGCCGTCATCCAGGCCGACCTGCGCGACGCCCGTCTGCGCCTGCTCGCCGACGATCTCGTACGGCTCCGGGAAGCCCTGAAGAGCGAGATCGCCGACGAGGCCGCGCTCAAGGAGCGCAAGGAGACCGCCGAGCAGGAGCTGAAGAGGGCTCTCCAGCGCGAGGCGCTCCTGGAGGACGAGGTACGGCAGCTCACGCCGCGCCTGCAGCGCGCCCAGCAGACCTGGTACGAGCTCTCCCAGCTCGCCGAGCGCGTCCGCGGCACGATCTCGCTGGCCGACGCCCGGGTGAAGAGCGCCACGTCCGTGCCCGCCGAGGAACGGCGCGGCCGTGACCCCGAGGACATGGAGCGCGAGGCCGCCCGCATCCGTGAGCAGGAGGCCGAGCTGGAGGCCGCCCTGGAAGCGGCCCAGCGCGCGCTCGACGACACCGTCGCCCACCGCGCCGAACTGGAACGCGAACTGGCCCTGGAGGAACGGCGCCTCAAGGACGTCGCCCGTGCCATCGCCGACCGCCGTGAGGGCCTGGCTCGGCTGAACGGGCAGGTCAACGCGGCCCGTTCGCGTGCCGCGGCCGCCCAGTCCGAGATCGACCGGCTGGCCGCGGCGCGGGACGAGGCCCAGGAGCGGGCCGTCGCCGCGCAGGAGGAGTACGAGGCCCTGAAGGCCGAGGTCGACGGCCTCGACGCGGGCGACGCCGAACTCGGCGAGCGGCACGACGCGGCCAAGCGGCAGCTCGCGGAGGCCGAGTCCGCCCTCACCGCCGCCCGCGAGGCCGCCACCGCGGCGGAGCGTCGGCGCGCCGCGACCCAGGCCCGGCACGAGGCGCTGGCCCTGGGCCTGCGGCGCAAGGACGGCACCGGCGTGCTGCTCGGCGCCAAGGACCGGCTCAGCGGCCTGCTCGGCCCGGCGGCCGAGCTGCTGACGGTGACCCCGGGCCACGAGGTCGCCCTGGCCGCCGCCTTCGGCGCGGCGGCGGACGCGATCGCGGTGACGACCCCGGCATCGGCGGCCGAGGCAATCAGACTCCTGCGCAAACAGGACGCCGGCCGAGCGTCCCTCCTGCTGGCGGGGGCACCGGAGGTCCCGGCGCCGACCGATGGGGCGGACGGGACCGCTCCCGCGGAGGCCCCCGACGGGTTTCGCGTGGACGGGTCCGGGGCGGGTACCCACGGTCCGGACAAGCCGCGGTCGGCTGCCGGCACCGGGGACGCGGGTGTCGGGGCCGGTCGTTTGGTTACGGGTGCGGCGAGTGGGGCGGGTTCGCCGGACGGCGTGCGTGCCGTCGGGGCCCCGCCAGCCCCCGTCTCCGCCGAGCCGCGCGTGAGCGGGTTCGATCCGGGCGCCATGAGCGGCGCGGCGGGCGGGCCGCCTTCCTGGGCAGTTGCGGGCGACGGGGCCGGTCGTTTCGGTACGGGTGCGGCGAGTGGAGCGGGTTCGCCGGACGCCGTGCGTGCCGTCGGGGCCCCGGCAGCCCCCGGCTCCGGCGAGCCGCGTGTGAGCGGGTTCGATCCGGGCGTCATGAGCGGTGCGGCAGGTGGGCCGGCTTCCTCGGCAGCCGTGGGTGCCGAGGACGGCCGTTTCGGTACGGGTGCTGCGGGCGGAATCGGTGCCCCAGCCGACGTTCATGCCGTCGGGTCCGGCGAGCGGCCGGCGGATGGCCTCCGTTCCGAGGGCCACCCCTTCGCCGCCGACCTCGTTCGTGGTCCCGCCGACCTGATGCCTGCCGTACGCCGCCTGCTGCGCGGGATCGTCGTCGTCGGCACCCTTGAGGACGCCGAGGATCTCGTATACGCCCACCCGGACCTCACCGCCGTCACCGCCGAAGGCGACCTGCTGGGGGCGCACTTCGCGCACGGCGGGTCCGCGGGGGCTCCCAGTCTGATCGAGGTGCAGGCGTCCGTGGACGAGGCCGCGGCCGAGCTGGCCGAGCTGGCCGTGCGCTGCGAGGAGTTGTCCGAGGCGCAGGGCCGGGCCGCCGAGCGGCGCGGGGAGTGTGCCGCGCTGGTCGAGGAGCTGGGGGAGCGGCGGCGGGCGGCCGACCGGGAGAAGTCGGCCGTCGCCCAGCAGCTGGGACGGCTCGCCGGGCAGGCGCGCGGTGCCGCGGGTGAGGCCGAACGGTCCACCGCGGCGGCGGCACGCGCGCAGGAGGCGCTCGACAAGGCCGTACAGGATGCCGAGGAGCTCGCCGAACGGCTCGCCGTCGCCGAGGAGATGCCGATCGAGGAGGAGCCGGACACCTCGGCGCGCGACCGGCTCGCCGCCGACGGTGCCAACGCCCGGCAGACCGAGATGGAGGCCCGGCTCCAGGTGCGTACGCACGAGGAGCGGGTCAAGGGGCTCGCCGGGCGGGCCGACGCGCTCGACCGGGGCGCCCGCGCCGAACGCGAGGCACGCGCGCGTGCCGAGCAGCGGCGGGCGCGGTTGCGCCACGAGGCCGCTGTCGCGGAGGCGGTCGCCTCGGGTGCGCGGCAACTGCTCGCGCACGTCGAGGTGTCGCTCGGCCGGGCCGAGCGGGAGCGGGCCGCGGCCGAGGCCGCCAAGGCGCGCCGGGAGCAGGAACTGACCGCCGCCCGCGGCACCGGACGCGATCTCAAGGCCGAGCTCGACAAGCTGACGGACTCGGTGCACCGCGGCGAGGTGCTCGGCGCCGAGAAGCGGCTGCGGATAGAGCAACTGGAGACCAAGGCGCTGGAGGAGCTGGGCGTGGAGCCGACCGGGCTCGTCTCCGAGTACGGCCCGCATCAGCTCGTACCGCCGTCCCCGCCCGCCGAGGGAGAGGTGCTCCCCGAGGACCCGGAGCACCCGCGCAACCGGCCGAGACCCTTCGTACGGGCCGAGCAGGAGAAGCGGCTGAAGGCGGCCGAGCGGGCGTACCAGCAGCTCGGCAAGGTGAACCCGCTCGCTCTGGAGGAGTTCGCGGCCCTGGAGGAGCGGCACAAGTTCCTCAGCGAGCAGCTGGAGGACCTGAAGAAGACCCGCGCCGACCTGCTTCAGGTCGTGAAGGAGGTCGACGAGCGCGTCGAGCAGGTCTTCACCGAGGCCTACCGGGACACGGCCCGGGAGTTCGAGGGCGTGTTCAGCCGGCTGTTCCCGGGCGGTGAGGGGCGGCTGGTGCTGACCGACCCCGACAACATGCTCACCACCGGCGTCGACGTCGAGGCCCGGCCGCCGGGCAAGAAGGTCAAGCGGCTCTCCCTGCTCTCCGGCGGCGAGAGGTCGCTCACGGCCGTCGCGATGCTGGTGTCGATCTTCAAGGCCCGGCCCAGCCCGTTCTATGTCATGGATGAGGTCGAGGCCGCGCTCGACGACACCAACCTGCAGCGGCTGATCCGCATCATGCAGGAGTTGCAGGAGTCCTCGCAGCTGATCGTGATCACGCACCAGAAGCGGACCATGGAGGTCGCCGACGCGCTCTACGGCGTCTCCATGCAGGGTGACGGTGTGTCGAAGGTCATCTCGCAGCGCCTGCGCTAGACCGGTGCGATCTACACCTATCGCGACCTGCACTTCTTGATTTCTTCACTTCTTGAAGCCACTCTCACCACGGGTGCCTCCTGAGGTCACATCACTAGGCCTATTGACTTCGATACTTGAAGGCATAGTCTCTGCAACGTTGCTTTTACCTTCAGGTTGAAGGGCTCACCCCCACCCCGGCAGCGTTGCCGGGTGCCCCAGGAGTTTTTCGTGACCAGCACAGCGCAGGCACCCACGTCAGGAGCCGGGACGGCTCAACCCGAACATCTCGGGCACGTCATCTTCATCGCGGCGGCGGCCGCGATGGGCGGTTTCCTCTTCGGTTACGACAGCTCCGTGATCAACGGCGCGGTCGAGGCCATCCGGGACCGCTACGACATCGGTTCCGCGGCGCTGGCCCAGGTCATCGCCATCGCCCTGATCGGCTGTGCCATCGGCGCCGCGACGGCAGGCCGCATGGCCGACCGGATCGGCCGCATCCGCGTCATGCAGATCGCCGCCCTGCTGTTCACCGTCAGCGCCGTCGGCTCGGCGCTGCCCTTCTCGCTGTGGGACTTCGCCCTCTGGCGCGTCGTCGGCGGCTTCGCCATCGGCATGGCCTCGGTCATCGGCCCCGCCTACATAGCCGAGGTCGCCCCGCCTGCCTACCGCGGCCGCCTCGGCTCCTTCCAGCAGGCCGCGATCGTCATCGGCATCGCCATCTCGCAGCTGGTCAACTGGGGCCTGCTCAACGCCGCCGACGGCAACCAGCGCGGCCGGCTGATGGGCCTGGAGGCCTGGCAGGTCATGCTCGGCGTGATGGTCGTCCCGGCCGCTCTCTACGGCCTGCTCTCCTTCGCGATCCCCGAGTCCCCCCGCTTCCTGATCTCCGTCGGCAAGCGCGAGCGCGCCCGCGAGATCCTCGCCGAGGTCGAGGGCCAGGGCCGTGACCTGGACGCCCGGGTCGCCGAGATCGAGCAGGCCATGAACAGCGAGCACAGGTCCACCTTCAAGGACCTGCTCGGCGGCGGCTTCTTCTTCAAGCCGGTCGTCTGGGTCGGCATCGGCCTGTCGGTCTTCCAGCAGTTCGTCGGCATCAACGTCGCGTTCTACTACTCCTCGACGCTGTGGCAGTCGGTCGGCGTCGACCCGACGGACTCGTTCTTCTACTCCTTCACGACGTCGATCATCAACATCGTCGGCACCGTGATCGCGATGATCTTCGTGGACCGCGTCGGCCGCAAGCCGCTCGCCCTCGTCGGCTCCGTCGGCATGGCCGTCGGTCTCGCGCTGGAGGCCTGGGCGTTCTCCTACGACCTGGTCGACGGCAGGCTGCCGGCCACCCAGGGCTGGATCGCCCTGATCGCCGCCCATGTCTTCGTCCTCTTCTTCGCCCTGTCCTGGGGCGTGGTCGTCTGGGTCATGCTCGGCGAGATGTTCCCGAACAAGATCCGCGCCGCCGCCCTGGGCGTGGCCGCCGCCGCGCAGTGGATCGCCAACTGGGCCATCACCGCGAGCTTCCCGTCCCTGGCCGACTGGAACCTCTCCGTCACCTACGTGATCTACACGGCCTTCGCGGCGCTCTCCATCCCCTTCGTCCTGAAGTTCGTCAAGGAGACGAAGGGCAAGTCGCTGGAGGAGATGGGCTGACCCGCCCCGCGGACTCGAGGAGAAGGGCCAAGTCCCCGCTGCCCCTCTCCTCGTACCCCTCCGCCGCCCCGGCCCGGCCACTGCCCGGACCGGGGCGGCGGTGTCATGTCCGGGGACTCACCACCTCGTCGAGACGAGCGCACGAACTCCCGTGGGTCAGCCGCCCAACGCCGGAACCACCCGTTGCGCGAACAGTCGCAGGCTCCGCCACCCCTCCTCCACCGGCATGCCGCCCGCCAGCGGATGCAGGACGAGACTGTCCAGGCCCTGGGCCGCGCACTGCTCCGGAGCGAGGATCCGGTAGACGCCCTCGGCGCGCAGTTCGTCCACCGTCGTGGCCGCCGACCGCACCGCCGAGCGGATGTCCCCGGACTGCCAGGAGGCGTACGTCCTGGCCTCGTGCAGGAAGTGCCGGCCGTACTCGGCCCACGTCCGGTCCGGATCCTCGGCGATGTGCAGGAGCGGGGTCTCGGCGGCGGGCATCATGGTCCAGCCCTCGGTGCCGTACTCGACGAGCCGCTCCTTGTAGTACGCCTCCAGCTCCGGCAGATGCGCGCTGGGGAAGAACGGCAGGCCGAGCCGGGCGGCCCGGCGGGCGGCGGCCTTCGAGGAGCCGCCGACCAGCAGCAGGGGGTGCGGATCGGTGTACGGGCGCGGGGTGACCCGTACCGTACGGCCCCGGTACTCGAACTCCTCGCCGGTCCAGGCCTTCAGCAGGGTCTCCAGCAGCTCGTCCTGGAGCCTGCCGCGCCGCTTCCAGTCCACGTCGAACAGGGCGTACTCCTCGGGCCGGTAACCGATCCCGGCGACAGTGACCAGCCGTCCGCCGCTCAGCAGATCGAGCACTGCGATCTCCTCCGCCAGCCGCAGCGGGTCGTGCAGCGGGCCGATGATCGCCGAGACGGTGACCGCGATCCGCCGGGTCGCCCCGAACACCGCGCCCGCGAAGGCGAACGGCGACGGGAGCCAGTTGTTCGCGGCTCCGTGGTGCTCCTCCGTCTGCACGGTGGTGATGCCGTGCTCGTCGGCGTACGCGGCCATCTCCAGGGCGGCCCGGTAGCGGGCGGCGAGGGAGGCGGGGGTCGCGCCGGGTTCGACGAGATTGAAACGTACGACCGTGACGGGCATGGGACGTCCCCTTCGCCGGGTGGGGTGTCGGCGAGGAGGGAGGCTAGCTGACGGTTCGTCAGATCGCCATGGCGGTGGCGTGCGTATCGAGCGCCCCGGGCCGCCTTGGAGGAATCTACGAAAAAACCCTCCCGGCGGATCAAGGGCCGTGCTGGGGGAGGGATGGATACTGGACGCGTTATGGAAACCGTCATCCTTGCTGTAGTCATCGCCGTGGTGGTGCTCGCGGTGCTCGGCGGGCTCGTCGTCGGCAGCCGGCGCAAGAAGCAGCTGCCCCCGCCGCCCTCCGTCACGCCCGACATCACCGCACCTCCGGCCGAGCCGCACGTCGGCGACGAGGCCGAGACGCCGCGCGAAGAACCGCGCCGGACGATAGAGGAGGTGGACCTCCCGGACGGCTCGGCCTCCGTCGCCGTCGAGGAACCCCCTGCCGCCGAAGCCGTCGAGGCTCCCGCGATCGAGATCCCGGAGCCCACCGCGGGACGCCTGGTGCGGCTGCGCGCCCGGCTCTCCCGCTCGCAGAACGCCCTCGGCAAGGGCCTGCTCACCCTGCTCTCCCGCGAGCACCTGGACGACGAGACGTGGGAGGAGATCGAGGACACGCTGCTCACCGCCGACGTGGGCGTCCAGCCCACCCAGGAGCTGGTCGAGGGTCTGCGTGAGCGCGTCAAGGTGCTCGGCACCCGCACCCCCGAGGAACTGCGCGGCCTGCTGCGCGACGAGCTCCTCAAGCTGGTCGGCACCGATGTCGACCGCACCGTGAAAACCGAGCCCGAGGACCGCAAGCCCGGCATCGTGATGGTCGTCGGCGTCAACGGCACCGGCAAGACCACCACCACCGGCAAGCTCGCCCGGGTCCTGGTGGCCGACGGGCGCACCGTCGTGCTGGGCGCCGCCGACACCTTCCGTGCCGCCGCCGCCGACCAGCTGCAGACCTGGGGCGAGCGGGTCGGCGCCTACACCGTGCGCGGGCCGGAGGCCGGTGACCCCGCCTCCGTCGCCTTCGACGCGGTGAAGGAGGGCAAGGAGATGGGCGTCGACGTGGTGCTCATCGACACCGCCGGCCGACTGCACACCAAGACCGGCCTCATGGACGAGCTGGGCAAGGTCAAGCGCGTCGTCGAGAAGCACGCCCCGCTCGACGAGGTGCTGCTCGTCCTCGACGCCACCACCGGTCAGAACGGCCTCGTCCAGGCCCGTGTCTTCGCCGAGGTCGTCGACATCACCGGCATCGTGCTGACCAAGCTGGACGGCACCGCCAAGGGCGGCATCGTGGTCGCGGTCCAGCGCGAGCTGGGCGTGCCGGTCAAGCTGGTCGGTCTCGGCGAGGGGGCCGACGACCTGGCGCCGTTCGAGCCGGAGGCGTTCGTTGACGCCCTTATCGGGGAGTGAAGTCACCCACCGTATTCACTACGCCGTCGAGAAGCGCCCGTCCCAAGGTCCAGTTGGGACGGGCGCTTCGCCGTCCGCGTGTACGACCGGGGGAACCGTAGGGCAGGTGCTAGGCCCTGTCGTCAAATCCCCGCCTGCCCGGCGACGCCATGCACGCCCTCTCGCCGCACCGGGCCCCGACCCAAGTACGTCCAGTACGAGGGCCGAGGCCCGGCACGCCGAGAGCACGCTCCCCCAAGCTCTCGGCTTCGTCGAGCAGGGGGACCCCCATGACGCCGCAAGGCCCGCCCTCCGGGCGAACGACGGGGATTTGACGACAGGACCTAGGCCCGTGACCGGTGCGCCACGTAGGCCAGCGTCCCCAGCAGCAGTCGGGCGGCGGGTGGCTTCGACACCGAGTCCAGTGCCGGTGGCCGCAGCCAGCGCACCGGGCCGAGTCCGCCCCGGTCGGAGGGCGGCGCCGTGAGGTACGTGCCGGGGCCGAGGCCGTGCAGGTCGAGGGAGGACGGGTCGTCCCAGCCCATGCGGTAGAGCAGCGCGGGCAGTTCGGCGGTGGCGCCCGGGGCGACGAGGAACTGGGCGCGGCCGTCCGGTGTCGCGGTCACCGGGCCGAGGGGGAGGCCCATGCGTTCGAGGCGGACCAGGGCGCGGCGCCCGGCGGGTTCGGCGACCTCGATGACATCGAACGCCCGCCCGACCGGCAGCATCACCGAAGCACCCGGGAACTCGCCCCAGGCCTTGGTCACTTCGTCGAGCGTGGCCCCGGCGGAGATCTGGGGCGCGAACTCCAGCGGATGCGCGCCCGGCGCACCGCAGTCCGCCCGGCCGCACGAACAGACGCCCGCGGCGGCCCGCGCCCCCGGCACCACGTCCCAGCCCCACAGCCCGGTGAACTCGGCGACATCGGTGCACTCCGACGAACGGCCGCGCCGACGCGCGCCGGTGCGGATCTCGCGAATACCGCCGATCGTGAAGCCCATACCCCCTCCAACGGGTCCAGCGCGCCGGTGGTTACGCCACGGAACGGGACGGAAGCGGAAAGTGACTCCTTGTCACCAGAGGTGCCCACACTTGCTGAACGCAAGCGGCGCGCCGAGGTGACTTCGGTGGTGCACCCGGCGATGTGCGCCCCCGAGTGCACTCCTGCATCCACTCGTGGCCGTCCTGTGTCAAGTGAATCGCGCCTGGGCGACCGTGAGTTCATTCGAAGGGGTGGCGAATGGTGGCGTTTCCGGGATCGCCATGGCTGGACCCGTGATCGTAGGATTACTTTGAGTGCACGAGGCCTGGGGGCACATGCCCTCGTGGGTATGCCGGAGGCAAGTCGGCATCCCGTTCGAAGGATGAGAACCACCGGACGGGCGGCCCTGTTTGACGGCATTCTGATAGGGCTTGGCGCACTCGGCGACAAGTGGTCTCAGGGATGGGGGCGTTCCAGTGGGCGGCAACGGCGGTGGCGGGACGAACGCTGACAAGCGCCCCAATGAGCTGCTCGGCTCGTGGTTCGTGCGCAGTGGCTGGTCCAAGGGCGAGCTCGCCCGGCAAGTGAACCGGCGGGCACGCCAGTTGGGTGCCAATCACATCTCCACGGACACCTCCCGGGTGCGCCGCTGGCTGGACGGGGAGAACCCGCGCGAGCCGATCCCGAGAATCCTCTCCGAGCTGTTCTCCGAGCGCTTCGGCTGTGTCGTCTCCGTCGAGGACCTCGGCCTGCGGCCGGCCCGCCAGTCACCCTCCGCGACCGGGGTCGACCTGCCCTGGACGGGCCCGCAGACGGTGGCCCTGCTCAGCGAGTTCTCGCGCAGCGACCTCATGCTGGCGCGGCGCGGCTTCCTCGGGACCTCGCTGGCCCTGTCCGCGGGCCCGTCCCTCATCGAGCCCATGCAGCGCTGGCTCGTCCCCACGCCGTCCGGACCGCTCGCCGAGCCCGAGCCCGAGCCGTACCACGACTCCCGCCGCCCGGGCCGGCTGTCCAAGCCCGAGCTGGACCTGCTGGAGTCCACCACGGTGATGTTCCGCCAGTGGGACGCCCAGTGCGGCGGCGGCCTGCGCCGCAAGGCGGTCGTCGGCCAGCTGCACGAGGTCACCGACCTCCTCCAGGAGCCCCAGCCCGAGGCCACCAGCAGAAAACTCTTCAAGGTCGCCGCCGAGCTCGCCGAGCTGGCCGGCTGGATGAGTTACGACATCGGACTCCAGCCCACCGCGCAGAAGTACTTCGTGCTGGCTCTGCACGCCGCCAAGGAGGCGGGGGACAAGCCGCTCGGTTCGTACGTCCTGTCCAGCATGAGCCGCCAGATGATCCACCTCGGCCGGCCCGACGACGCCCTGGAGCTGATCCACCTCGCGCAGTACGGCAGCCGGGACTGCGCCAGCCCGCGGACCCAGTCCATGCTGTATGCGATGGAGGCCCGCGCCTACGCCAACATGGGCCAGCCCGGCAAGTGCAAGCGGGCCGTCCGGATGGCCGAGGACACCTTCGCCGAGGTCGACGAGTGGGACGATCCGGACCCCGACTGGATCCGCTTCTTCTCCGAGGCCGAGCTGTACGGCGAGAACTCCCACTCGTTCCGCGACCTGGCGTATGTCGCCGGCCGCAGCCCCACCTACGCCTCCCTGGCCGAGCCCCTGATGCAGCGGGCCGTGGAGCGGTTCGCGAACGACTCCGAGCACCAGCGGTCGTACGCACTGAACCTGATCGGCATGGCCACCGTGCATCTGCTGCGCCGCGAGCCCGAGCAGAGCACCGCCTATGCCTCCACGGCCATGGGCATCGCCAAGAAGGTCCGCTCCGAGCGGGTGAACACTCGTATCCGAAAGACCGTCGACACGGCCGTGCGCGAGTTCGGGCACCTGGCGGAGGTCATCGACCTCACCGAGCAGCTCGCCGTGGACCTCCCCGAGACCGCCGAGGCGGTCTGAGGCCCGGAAATCCGAAGGAAACCCATAGCCCCGGCCGCGGCCGGCCCTCCCGAACTGTCCGACTCGGCTCCCCCACGCCAGGTCCTCGGAAGGCCCGCCGCGGCCGGCTTCTTTTCCTTCAGAGAAGGTTGCGCCACGATAACGATCCCGCGGCCGGACATCTGGCAATTCATCGACGCGTAACACGCAGGGCGTCTTCGTCACCCCGGCGAAACAACGAGGGGCTTCCACCGAAACCGCGCTGCGCCAATCTCATGGCGCATAACCGGCCCACCCCTCACATGACCGGACCGCTCTCAGGCTTCGCCCGCACGGGGCCGTACCAACCGACGAGGAGACGCCGATGGCACCAGCCATCACGCTTGCCGCGGAGGCACCCAAGTTGTCCGCCGCGAACACAGGCTTCATGCTCATCTGTTCCGCCCTGGTTCTGATCATGACCCCGGGCCTGGCCTTCTTCTACGGGGGCATGGTCCGGGTCAAGAGCACCCTCAACATGCTGATGATGAGCTTCATCAGCATCGGGATCGTCACCATTCTCTGGGTGCTCTACGGCTTCTCCCTCGCCTTCGGCACGAACAACAGCCTCATCGGCTGGAACTCCGACTGGTTCGGCCTCAGCAACATCGGGCTGACGGAGCTCTGGGACGGCTACACCATCCCGATCTTCGTCTTCATGGTCTTCCAGATGATGTTCGCCATCATCACACCGGCCCTGATAAGCGGTGCCCTCGCGGACCGCGTCAAGTTCTCGGCGTGGGCGCTCTTCGTCGCCCTGTGGGTCACGATCGTCTACGTCCCGGTCGCCCACTGGGTCTGGGGTGCCGACGGCTGGGCCTTCAAGCTCGGCGTGATCGACTTCGCCGGTGGTACGGCGGTCCACATCAACGCGGGTGCCGGGGCCCTCGGCGTGATCCTGGTCATCGGCAAGCGCATCGGCTTCAAGAAGGACCCGATGCGCCCGCACAGCCTCCCGCTGGTCATGCTCGGCGCCGGTCTGCTGTGGTTCGGCTGGTTCGGCTTCAACGCCGGCTCGTGGCTCGGCAACGACGACGGCGTCGGTGCGCTGATGTTCGTCAACACGCAGGTCGCCACCGCCGCCGCCATGCTGGCCTGGCTCGCCTACGAGAAGATCCGGCACGGCGCGTTCACCACGCTGGGCGCCGCCTCCGGTGCGGTCGCCGGTCTGGTCGCGATCACCCCGTCCGGTGGCGCGGTCTCCCCGCTCGGCGCGATCGCCGTCGGAGCCATCGCCGGTGTCGCCTGCGCCGCGGCCGTCAGCCTGAAGTTCAAGTTCGGCTACGACGACTCCCTCGACGTCGTCGGCGTCCACATGGTCGGCGGAATCATCGGTTCCCTGCTCATCGGCTTCTTCGCCACCGGCAAGGGCCAGTCCACCGCGACGGGTGTCTTCTACGGCGACCACTCCTTCGACCAGCTGTGGAAGCAGTGCGCCGGTGTCTTCGCGGTCCTCGCCTACTCCCTGGTCGCCTCCGCGATCCTCGCCTTCCTCCTCGACAAGACCATCGGTATGCGGGTCACCGAGGACGAGGAGGTCTCCGGTATCGACCAGGCGGAGCACGCCGAGACCGCATACGACTTCAGCGGCACTGGCGGCGGTGTCGTCGGCAGCGCCTCCGCTGCCGCCCTGGCCGGTACGCAGAGCAAGAAGGTGGACGCATGAAGCTCATCACCGCCGTCGTGAAGCCGCACCGGCTCGACGAGATCAAGGAGGCCCTTCAGGCCTTCGGCGTCCACGGCCTGACGGTCACCGAGGCCAGCGGTTACGGTCGTCAGAGGGGCCACACCGAGGTCTACCGCGGTGCCGAGTACACGGTCGACCTGGTCCCCAAGATCCGCATCGAGGTGCTGGCCGAGGACGACGACGCCGAGCAGTTGATCGACGTCATCGTCAAGGCCGCACGTACCGGCAAGATCGGGGACGGCAAGGTCTGGTCCCTCCCGGTCGAGACCGCCGTACGGGTCCGGACCGGCGAGCGCGGTCCCGACGCGCTCTGAGCGGACACGCTCACCACAGAAGACGGACAGGAGTCGCCGGGTGACGAGTACCAATGTTCGGAAAGACGCAGAGGACTCGGGACCCAGCGGCTATGCGGCGGCCCGGCTGCGCCTCCTCACCGAGGGGGCGCCGTCCGGGCCGCCGCGCCGTGCGGCCCTCGCCGAACTGACGGACGAGTGGTTGACGGGACTGTTCACCGCGGCCGCCGAGGGACTGAAGGGCGTCTCGCTGGTGGCCGTCGGCGGCTACGGACGCGGCGAGCTGTCCCCGCGCAGCGATCTCGACCTCCTGCTGCTGCACGACGGCGGCGACAGCAAGGCGGTCGCCGCCCTCGCCGACCGTGTCTGGTACCCCGTCTGGGACCTGGGCCTCGCGCTCGACCACTCGGTCCGCACCCCAGCCGAGGCCCGCAGAACGGCCGGTGAGGACCTCAAGGTCCAGCTCGGTCTCCTCGACGCCCGGCACATCGCGGGCGACCTCGGCCTCACCGCCGGACTGCGCACGGCCGTCCTCGCCGACTGGCGCAACCAGGTTCCCAAGCGCCTCCCCGAACTCCAGGAGCTGTGCGACGAGCGCGCCGAGCGCCAGGGCGAGCTCCAGTACCTCCTGGAACCCGACCTCAAGGAGGCCCGCGGCGGCCTCCGGGACGTCACCGCCCTGCGCGCGGTCGCCGCGTCCTGGCTGGCCGACGCCCCCCGCGAGGGCCTCGCCGAGGCCCGGCGGCGCCTGCTCGACGTGCGCGACGCACTGCACCTGACCACCGGGCGGGCCACCGACCGGCTGGCCCTGCAGGAACAGGACCAGGTCGCGGCCGAACTGGGCCTGCTCGATGCCGACACCCTGCTGCGCCAGGTCTACGAGGCCGCGCGCGTCATCTCGTACGCCAGTGATGTCACCTGGCGTGAAGTGGGCCGCGTCCTGCGATCACGCGCCGTGCGCCCGCGGCTACGCGCCATGCTGGGCGGCGGCAAGCCCGTCGCCGAAAGGTCTCCGCTGGCCGAGGGCGTGGTGGAGCAGGACGGCGAGGTGGTCCTCGCCCGCGCCGCGCGCCCCGAACGCGACCCGGTGCTTCCCCTGCGCGCCGCGGCCGCCGCCGCACAGGCCGGCCTCCCGCTCTCCCTGCACGCCGTACGGCACCTGGCCGCCACCGCGCGCCCGCTGCCCACGCCCTGGCCCGCCGAGGCGCGCGAGCAGCTCGTGACCCTGCTCGGCTCGGGCCGCCCGACGGTCGACGTCTGGGAGGCGCTGGAGGCGGAAAGGCTGATCACACAACTGCTCCCGGACTGGGAGCGGGTCCGCTGCCGCCCGCAGCGCAACGCCGTCCACATCTGGACGGTCGACCGCCATCTCATCGAAACGGCGGTCCGCGCCTCCGAGCTGACCCGCCACGTCAGCCGCCCCGACCTCCTCCTGGTCTCCGCGCTGCTGCACGACATCGGCAAGGGCTGGCCCGGCGACCACTCGGTGGCCGGCGAGATCATCGCCAAGGACGTGGCGGCGCGCATCGGCTTCGACCGCGCGGACGTGGCGGTGCTCTCCACCCTCGTACGGCACCATCTGCTGCTGATCGAGACGGCCACCCGGCGCGACCTTGAGGACCCCGCCACCGTCCGCTCGGTCGCCGACGCGGTCGGCTCGCAGAGCACGCTGGAACTGCTGCACGCGCTGACCGAGGCGGACGCGCTGGCGACCGGCCCGGCCGCCTGGTCGTCCTGGCGCGGCTCCCTCGTTGCCGACCTGGTGAAACGGGTCTCGGCCGTGCTCGCCGGGGACGCCCCCGAGGAGCCCGAGCCCGCCGCGCCCACCGCGGAACAGGAACGGCTCGCCATCGAGGCGTTCCGCACCGGCGGCCCGGTGCTGGCCCTGCGCGCCCAGACCGAACCCCGGCCCGAGGACGAACCGACCGGGGAGCCCGAGCCCCTCGGCGTGGAGCTGGTCATCGCCGTACCGGACCAGCCGGGCGTGCTGCCCGCGGTGGCCGGTGTGCTCGCCGTGCACCGGCTGACCGTCCGCACCGCGGAACTGCGTGCCCTGCGCCTCCCGAACGACGTCGACGAAGGCTCCGTCCTGCTGCTGAACTGGCGGGTCGCGGCGGAGTACGGCTCCCTGCCGCAGGCGGCCCGGCTCCGCGCCGACCTGGTCCGCGCCCTGGACGGCTCCCTGGACATCGCGTCCCGCCTCGCCGAACGCGACGCGGCCTACCCGCGGCGCCGCGGCTGGGTGGCACCGCCCGCCCGCGTTGCGGTGGCCTCGGCGGCCTCCCGGCACGCCACCGTGATCGAGGTCCGTGCGCAGGACGCGCCGGGACTGCTGTTCCGTATCGGCCAGGCCCTGGAGGACGCGAGCGTACGGGTGCGCAGCGCCCATGTGAGCACGCTGGGCAGCAACGCCGTGGACGCCTTCTACGTCACCGGCACGGACAGCTCACCACTGCCCGGGGACGAGGCCGCCTCGGTGGCCCGGAAGCTGGAGGAGACGCTGCGGGCGTGATCCCGCGGCGACTTTCCGTCCCCGCCCGCCGAACCCAGCGGGCGGGGACGATTTGCTTGCGCGGCCAGATACCCTGGAGGGCAGCCCAAAACGACCCCGACCCCGAGGACCGACGCCACCGTGTTCGATACCCTCTCCGACCGCCTCAGCGCGACTTTCAAAAATCTCCGCGGCAAGGGGCGCCTCAGCGAGGCGGACATCGACGCCACGGCCCGCGAGATCCGCATTGCGCTCCTCGAAGCGGATGTGGCCCTGCCTGTCGTCCGGACGTTCATCAAGAACGTCAAGGAAAGGGCCCTCGGCGCCGAGGTCTCCCGGGCGCTGAACCCCGCCCAGCAGGTGCTCAAGATCGTCAACGACGAGCTCGTCACCATCCTGGGCGGCGAGACCCGGCGCCTGCGCTTCGCCAAGCAGCCTCCCACCGTGATCATGCTGGCGGGTCTGCAGGGTGCCGGTAAGACCACCCTCGCGGGCAAGCTGGGCCACTGGCTCAAGGGGCAGGGCCACTCGCCACTGCTCGTCGCCGCCGACCTCCAGCGCCCCAACGCCGTCAACCAGCTGAGCGTCGTCGCCGAGCGCGCCGGCGTCGCGGTCTTCGCGCCCGAGCCGGGCAACGGCGTCGGCGACCCGGTCAAGGTCGCCAAGGACTCCATCGAGCACGCGAAGACCAAGGTCCACGACATCGTGATCGTGGACACCGCCGGCCGCCTGGGCATCGACCAGGAGATGATGCAGCAGGCCGCGGACATCCGGGACGCCGTCTCCCCGGACGAGATCCTCTTCGTCGTCGACGCGATGATCGGTCAGGACGCCGTCAACACCGCGGAGGCCTTCCGCGACGGCGTCGGCTTCGACGGCGTGGTGCTCTCCAAGCTCGACGGTGACGCCCGCGGTGGTGCCGCCCTGTCGATCCGCCAGATCACCGGCAAGCCGATCATGTTCGCGTCGAACGGCGAGAAGCTCGACGACTTCGACGCGTTCCACCCTGACCGGATGGCCTCCCGCATCCTCGACATGGGTGACCTGCTCACCCTGATCGAGCAGGCGGAGAAGACGTTCAGCCAGGAAGAGGCCGAGAAGATGGCCTCCAAGCTGGCGTCCAAGAAGGGCCAGGACTTCACCCTGGACGACTTCCTGGCCCAGATGGAACAGGTCAGGAAGATGGGCAGCATCAGCAAGCTGCTCGGCATGCTCCCGGGCATGGGCCAGATCAAGGACCAGATCAACAACCTGGACGAGCGGGACGTCGACCGCACGGCCGCGATCATCAAGTCGATGACCCCGGGCGAGCGCCAGGAGCCGACGATCATCAACGGCTCCCGTCGCGCCCGTATCGCCAAGGGCTCCGGCGTCGAGGTCAGCGCCGTGAAGAACCTGGTCGAGCGGTTCTTCGAGGCCCGCAAGATGATGTCCCGCATGGCCCAGGGCGGCGGTATGCCCGGCATGCCGGGGATCCCGGGCATGGGCGGCGGACCCGGCCGCACCAAGAAGCAGCCGAAGAAGGCCAAGGGCAAGCAGCGCTCCGGCAACCCGATGAAGCGCAAGCAGCAGGAGCTGGAGGAGGCCCAGCGTCGCGAGGCGGCCGCTCAGGGCGGTGGCGCCTTCGGCCTGCCGCAGCAGGGCGGCAAGGACTTCGAGCTGCCGGACGAGTTCAAGAAGTTCATGGGCTGACCCGACGGTCACGGGCCGCCGCGGACCGACGTCGTACGGCACTGAGGGCGTCCTCCTTCGGGGAGGGCGCCCTCAGCGCGTGCCGCGGCCCGCTGTGTGCCGTAACGTCCAGATATGAGCAATGCCGCGCCGCCACGGAAAGACCCTGATCAGCCGTGGCGTACCGAAGGCACCCCGGACGAGTCGCCCCGGCGGCCCGGTGGCCGACGGATACGCGGGAAGTGGTGGGGCCTCGCCGTCACCGCGGTGATCGTCTTTCTGCTCGCCTACATCGGGCTGAACTACCTGGGCCAGGGCAACGAGCCGACGATCTCCTACACGGAGTTCAGCAGACAGGTCGGCGACGGCAACGTCGCCAAGATCTACTCCAAGGGCGACGCGATCCAGGGCGAGCTCAAGACGCCCCAGGCCAAGCCCAGCGGCGGTGGCCAGTACACCAAGTTCAGGACGCAGCGCCCGGCCTTCGCGGACGACAGGCTCTGGCAGAACCTGAGCAGTCATGGCGTCACGGTGACCGCGCAGCCCGTCGTGCAGGAGCGCAGTCTGCTGTCCAACCTGCTGATCTCGCTGGTGCCGATCGTGCTGCTGGTCGCCGTGTGGATCTTCTTCGCGCGGCGGATCGGCGGGGGACTGGGCGGTGCGGGCGGCATGCTCGGCCGCAAGGCCCCGCCCAAGCCGGTCGGGCTCCGGCCGGGCACCCAGCGCACGTCGTTCGCCGACGTGGCCGGCATCGACGAGGTCAAGGGCGAGCTGGACGACGTCGTCGACTTCCTGGAGAACCCCGACGCCTACCGCAGGATGGGTGCGAAGATGCCGCGCGGTGTGCTGCTCGCGGGCCCGCCCGGCACCGGCAAGACCCTGCTGGCGCGCGCGGTGGCGGGCGAGGCGGGCGTGCCGTTCTTCTCCGCCTCCGCCTCCGAGTTCATCGAGATGATCGTCGGTGTCGGCGCGTCCCGGGTCCGGGAGCTGTTCGCCGAGGCCCGCAAGGTGGCCCCGTCGATCATCTTCATCGACGAGATCGACACGATCGGCCGGCAGCGCGGCGGCGGCCCGTCGGTGAGCGGCCACGACGAGCGCGAGCAGACGCTGAACCAGATCCTCACGGAGATGGACGGCTTCTCCGGCTCGGAGGGCGTGGTCGTGGTGGCGGCGACGAACCGCGCCGACATCCTGGACCCGGCGCTGACCCGGCCCGGCCGCTTCGACCGGGTGGTCCATGTCTCCCCGCCGGACCGGGGCGGGCGCGAGGCGATCCTGCGCATCCACACCCGTGAGATCCCGCTCGATCCGAACGTCGACCTGGCCCAGGTGGCCCGGACCACCCCGGGTATGACAGGTGCGGATCTGGCCAATCTCGCCAACGAGGCAGCGCTGCTCGCGGTCAAGCGCAAGCAGGAGACGGTGACCCGGTCCGACCTGTCCGAGGCGCTGGAGAAGGTGCAGCTCGGTGCCGAGCGCACCCTCGTGATGCCCGAGGAGGACCGCCGGCGCACCGCCTACCACGAGAGCGGGCACGCCCTGCTCGGCATGCTGCAGCCCGGCGCCGACCCCGTCCGCAAGATCACCATCGTGCCGCGCGGCCGGGCGCTCGGCGTGACGATGTCGACCCCCGAGGTGGAGCGGTACGCGCACTCGGAGGGGTATCTGCGCGGCCGGATCATCGGCGCCCTGGGCGGTATGGCGGCGGAAGAGGTGGTTTACGGCGTCGTGACCACGGGCGCGGAGAACGACCTCGAACAGGTCACCGCCATCGCGCGCGGAATGGTGGCCCGCTGGGGCATGAGCGAGCGCATCGGCCGGCTCTCCGCCCTGCCGAGCGACGCCCAGCAGGCCTACGGACTCTCGGCCGCTCCGCAGACCCTCGACGCGATCGACGCCGAGATGCGCAGGATCGTCGACGAGTGCTACGAGGAGGCCCGCCGCAAGCTCCACGACCACCGCTCCCAGCTGGACGCCCTGACCGAGGCCCTGCTGGAGAACGAGACGCTGGAGGAGGCGGACGCGTACCGGATCGCGGGCATCACGCGCCTGACGAAGGACGCGGAGGCGTGAGGGACGCTCGGGGTGTGCGCGATGCTCGGGGCGTGCGTGATGCTCAGGGCGTGCGGGCGATCAGATAGCGGAACACGTTCGGCATCCACACCGTCCCGTCCGGCCGCTGGTACGGGTGCAGTGCCTCCGTCAGTTCCTTGTCCACCTGCTCCTGGTCCGTGGCCGCGATCGCCGCGTCGAACAGGCCCGTCGACAGCAGGCCGCGTACGGCGCTGTCGGGACCGGCGTACCCGAACGGACAGGCGACCCGGCCCGAACCGTCCGGCTTCAGCCCGGCCCGCTGGGCGACCTCCTCCAGGTCGTCGCGCAGGGCGGGGCGCCAACTGCCCGCGCTGCGCAGCGGATCGGCCAGTTTCGTGGCCACGCGCAGCACGGACGACGTGGCGCAGCGTTCCGGCGGACCCCAGCCGGCCAGCACCACCGGCGCTCCGCGCTCGGCGAGCGGTGTCGCGGAGGCGAGCAGCTCACCGAGTCCTTCCGAGTCGCCCGCCAGGCATCCGATCGGCTCGAAGGCCGTCACGAGGGTGTACGCGGGCGTCCTGGTGCCGGCCGCGTCCCCGGGTAAGCGCTCGACGATCCGGGTGGCCGCACGCGCGCGCGTGCCCCAGGTGTCGGGCAGCAGCCGGGCCCGTGCGAGGACGAGCCGTTCGGGACGGGCGGAGTCGACACCGGTGATGGCCGCTCCTCTGGAGGCCGCCATCAGCAGGGCGAGCCCGGAGCCGCAGCCGAGGCCCAGCAGCCTGCTGGCGGGGCCCACTTCAAGTCGCTCGTAGACGGCCTCGTAGAGCGGGACGAGCATCCGCTCCTGGATCTCGGACCAGTCACGCGCGCGTGCGTCCAGGTTCACGCGGGGTGCGGATCCCGCGTGAGACAGGGTGTGCCGCACGAGCGTTGGTGTCATAGGTAAGCGCCCCAATCCGCCGAGAGTTGGTGGTGTGCCCGATTCCGTGGCCCCCGTGATGTGCGCTCGCACTCCCCACGTATGTCAGGTAACTCCCGGCTCGCGGTGCCGTCCAGGGGTCGAGGGGCCCTGCTTGTGGGTTCGCGGCACACGTGGCGAGATTTCACATGCCCGCAACCTGAGCCCATACCATCGGGCCATGGCAAAGGCATCCATTCTCACCCCCAGGGCGGACGACTTTCCGCGCTGGTACCAGGATCTGATCGCCAAGGCCGAGCTGGCCGACAACGGGCCGGTGCGCGGCACCATGGTGATCCGACCGTACGGTTACGGGCTGTGGGAGCGGATGCAGGCGGAGATGGACGCCCGCATCAAGGAGACGGGCACTCAGAACGCGTACTTCCCGCTGCTGATCCCGCAGTCGTACCTCACCAGGGAGGCCGACCACGTCGAGGGGTTCGCGCCCGAACTCGCGGTGGTCACGCACGGCGGCGGCAAGGAGCTGGAGGAGCCGGCGGTCGTCCGTCCCACGTCGGAGACCATCATCAACGAGTACTTCTCGAAGTGGGTGCAGAGCTACCGGGACCTGCCGCTGCTCATCAACCAGTGGGCGAACGTGGTCCGTTGGGAGCTGCGCCCGCGTCTCTTCCTGCGCACCTCCGAGTTCCTGTGGCAGGAGGGACACACCGCGCACGCCACGTACGAGGAGGCGCGCGAGTTCGCCGCGCGCATCCAGCGCGACGTCTACGGGGACTTCCTGGAGAACGTCCTCGCGACGGACTTCGTCTCCGGCCGCAAGACGGTCAAGGAGCGTTTCGCGGGCGCCGTCAACACCCTCACGCTCGAAAGCATGATGGGGGACGGCAAGGCCCTGCAGATGGTCACCAGCCACGAACTGGGCCAGAACTTCGCCAAGCCGTTCAACACCCGGTATCTGTCCAAGGACGGTACGCAGGAGTACGTCTGGCAGACCTCCTGGGGCTCGACGACCCGCATGATCGGCGCGCTGGTGATGACGCACGGCGACGACAACGGTCTGCGGGTCCCGCCGCGGCTGGCGCAGATCCAGGCGGTCGTCCTCGCGATCAAGGGCGAGGAGACGGTTCTGGCCAAGGTCCGTGAGATCGGCGAGCGGCTCAGGGCGGCGGGCATCCGGGTCCACGTGGACGACCGCACCGACATCCCCTTCGGCCGCCGCGCCGTCGACTGGGAACTGAAGGGCGTGCCCGTCCGCATCGAGATCGGACCCCGTGACCTGGAGAACGGCACGGCGATGCTGGTCCGCCGTATCCCGGGCGGCAAGGAGCCGGTGGCCCTGGACACCCTGGCCGGGCTCCTCCCGACGATCCTCCAGGAGGATCAGGCGCTGCTGCTGAAGCAGTCCCGGGAGCGCCGCGAGTCCCGCACCGCGGACGTCTCGACGATCGAGGAGGCCGTCGAGGCGGTCACCGCCGGCGGCTGGGCGCGCATCCCGTGGGGCACGCTCGGCGAGGAGGGCGAGGCCGGGCTGGCCGAGCACGCGATGACCGTACGGTGTCTGCTCGCCGAGGACGGGTCGGTGCCCGAGGACGGGGACGCCCCGAGTAACGTCGCGGTCGTCGCGCGCGCTTACTGAAGTAGCGACCTTGGGCACGAGAGCGACCGAAACGTCTCTTGCGCAACCGCCGACCACAGCCGCCACGGCGCGCGGACCGGATCTACGCGCAGATCAACAATGCGGCCCGAAGGGCCTCCGTTGAGGGTGGTGGTGGGAGACGGGTGTGCGTACGTCAGACTACGCACCAGCTTGGTATGAGCTGTGAGGCTTCTCCGCAGATCAGCGCACCCGCCCTCGTCAGGACGCATCAGCGGCAACTGACGGGTAAGTGCAAATTATTTGGGATGCCCCGGAATCGGAACACTGGAGCCCTCAGGCTCGTTGTCATTACGTGAGCACGACACAGACACCACCTGTTCTCGCCGCAGAGCTGGCAGAGGCGTGGGCCGACATTCAGCGGTACCACCCCGAACTGCCCGACCTTGCCGCGCCAGAGTCCCTGATCGGGGAGTCGTCGTCCGCCTGCGGTCACGAGCTCTCCTTCGAACGACTGCTCCACGAGGCAGTCCATGGCATCGCAGCCGCGCGCGGGGTCCGCGACACCTCCCGCGCCGGCCGGTACCACAACCGCAGGTTCCTCGCGATCGCCGAGGAACTGGGCCTGGACCACCCCGACGAACCGCATCCCAGCAGTGGCTTCTCCCTGGTCGCGCTGAACGCCGAGGCGAAGCGGCGTTACCGGCCGACGATCGAACGCCTTCAGCGCGCCCTGAAGGCCCACACGGTGGCCACGTCCGCCGACACCACCCGTACCTTCCGCGGCCCGGCCGCCCGCCACGGCTCCTCCGGCGGCGGCGTCCGCGTCAAGGCGGTCTGCGACTGCGGCCGCAACGTCCGGGTGGTTCCGTCGGTCCTGGCCCAGGCCCCGATCGTGTGCGGCGGCTGCGGAAAGCCGTTCCGCATCCCGGAGGTCGTGGGAGCGGCGGCGAGCTGAGGCTGCGACTGCTCGTGGCAGTCGCAGTCGCAGTCACAGTCGGCAGGTCGCCGGTGCCGAGTGGCGCACCCGACGTACGGTCACCTCCGCGCCGGGTGCCCCATAGGCATGCCCAAGATCACCCGCCCGGACCCCTCGGCCAAAAGCGACCCGCAGGGTGTGGCACAATGGCTAGCTGTACTCGACAGCCGCACAGGACCCCTCTCTCCTCCGGCTGACGCGTCCATCGGGCACTCGGGTACCGCAACCCCACGCGGCAGTCTCGCCGTGCCCAACCACGTCAAATCCAGGAGAATCCACTCCCGTGGCAGTCAAGATCAAGCTGAAGCGTCTGGGCAAGATCCGTTCGCCTCACTACCGCATCGTCGTCGCCGACTCCCGCACCCGTCGTGACGGCCGTGCGATCGAGGAGATCGGCAAGTACCACCCGACCTACAACCCGTCGGTCATGGAGGTGGACGCCGAGCGTGTGGCGTACTGGCTGGGTGTCGGCGCGCAGCCGACCGAGCCCGTCCTCGCCATCCTGAAGAAGACCGGCGACTGGCAGAAGTTCAAGGGCGAGCCCGCCCCGGCGCCGCTGCTCGTCGCCGCGCCGAAGGCCACGCGTCCGTCGTTCGAGGCTCTCGGCGGTGACGACGAGGGCAAGGGTGAGGCCATCACCCAGAAGAAGAAGGCTGAGAAGAAGGACGAGGCCGCGGCTGAGTCCGAGTCGACCGAGGCCTGAGCAGCATGCTCGAAGAGGCGCTTGAGCACCTCGTGAAGGGCATCGTCGACAACCCTGACGATGTGCAGGTCGCCTCGCGCAACCTGCGCCGCGGGCGCGTTCTCGAGGTCCGGGTCCACCCCGACGACCTCGGCAAGGTGATCGGCCGCAACGGCCGCACCGCGCGCGCCCTGCGCACCGTCGTGGGCGCCATCGGCGGCCGCGGTGTCCGTGTCGACCTCGTCGACGTGGACCACGTCCGCTGACGTTTCGCAGCACCGGCTCGGGCCGGGGAGGGCCACTGGGCCGTCCCCGGCCCGCAGTCGTATGACAGGAGAGCAAGCACAGTGCAGCTGGTAGTCGCACGGATCGGTCGTGCCCATGGCATCAAGGGCGAGGTCACCGTGGAGGTCCGTACCGACGAGCCGGAACTCAGGCTCGGCCCCGGCGCCGTACTCGCCACCGATCCCGCCTCCGCGGGGCCGCTGACCATCGCGGCCGGCCGGGTGCACAGCGGTCGGCTCCTCCTGCGGTTCGACGGGGTCGACGATCGCACCGCCGCCGAGGCGCTCCGCAACACGCTCCTGATCGCCGAGGTCGACCCCGACGAGCTCCCCGAAGACGAGGACGAGTACTACGACCACCAGCTCATCGACCTCGACGTGGTGACCGAGGACGGCATGGAGGTCGGCCGGATCACGGAGATCTCGCACCTGCCCTCGCAGGACCTGTTCATCGTGGAGCGGCCGGACGGGACCGAGGTCATGATCCCGTTCGTCCAGGAGATCGTCACCGAGATCGACCTGGAGGAGCAGCGGGCGGTCGTCTCCCCGCCGCCGGGCCTGATCGACGACCGGGCCGAGATCGCCTCCTCCCGGGAACCGGCGGAGGGCTCCGCGCAGGAGCCGGCGCAGGACTCCGCGCAGGACTCCGCGCAGGACTCGGCGGGAGAAGCGTCCTGATGCGCCTCGACGTCGTCACGATCTTCCCCGAGTACCTGGAGCCGCTGAACGTCTCCCTGGTCGGCAAGGCACGCGCGCGTGGGCAGCTGAACGTGCACGTGCACGACCTGCGGTCCTGGACGTACGACCGGCACAACACGGTCGACGACACGCCGTACGGCGGCGGTCCCGGCATGGTCATGAAGACCGACCCCTGGGGCGACGCCCTGGACTCCGTCCTCGCCGACGGCTACGAGACGGGCTCCCACGCGCCCGCGCTGATCGTCCCCACCCCCAGCGGCCGCCCGTTCACCCAGGAACTGGCCGTGGAGCTCTCCGAGCGCCCCTGGCTGATCTTCACGCCGGCCCGCTACGAGGGCATCGACCGGCGCGTCATGGACGAGTACGCCACCCGGATACCGGTGTACGAGGTTTCCATCGGCGACTACGTCCTGGCCGGTGGCGAGGCGGCCGTACTCGTCGTCACGGAGGCCGTCGCCCGGCTGCTGCCCGGCGTCCTCGGCAACGCCGAGTCCCACCGGGACGACTCCTTCGCGCCCGGCGCGATGGCGAGCCTCCTGGAGGGGCCCGTCTACACCAAGCCGCCCGTCTGGCGCGGCCGGGACATCCCGGACGTGCTGCTCAGCGGCCACCACGGCAAGATCGCCCGCTGGCGTCGGGACGAGGCACTCAGGCGTACGTCGGCCAACCGGCCCGATCTGATCGAGCGCTGCGACCCCAAGGCCTTCGACAAGAAGGACCGCGAGATGCTCTCCATCCTGGGCTGGGCCCCGGACCCGGACGGGGAGCCGTACGGCCGATTTTGGCGCAGGCCAGAGGGCATGGAAGAATAGACCGCTGCTGTGCGTCCGTCCGGCGAGCGCCCCTGCCACGGGGGGACACGACGACCGCCCCGACCCGCACGGCAGTCCTCATGGAAACCTAGTTCCCGTTGATGACCTGTGGCATCAGCGAAGAAAGCAGACGAAATGTCTCACCTGCTCGACTCCGTCGACTCCGCGTCGCTGCGCAGCGACATCCCGGCCTTCCGTCCGGGTGACACCGTCAACGTCCACGTCCGCGTCATCGAGGGCAACCGCTCCCGTGTGCAGCAGTTCAAGGGCGTTGTGATCCGCCGTCAGGGCTCCGGTGTCCGTGAGACCTTCACGGTCCGCAAGGTCTCGTTCTCCGTCGGCGTCGAGCGCACCTTCCCGGTGCACACCCCGATCGTCGAGAAGATCGAGCTCGTCACCCGTGGTGACGTGCGTCGCGCGAAGCTGTACTACCTGCGCGAGCTGCGTGGCAAGGCCGCGAAGATCAAGGAGAAGCGCGAGAGCTGAGCGCTTCCCGGAAGTCACAGCGGGGCCGGATAGCATCTGGCTCCGATGGACACCGAAGCACAGCCGACGGAACGCGACCGCTCCTCCCGCCCCGACACGGGGGCCGTGGAGGAACGGTCGCGTTTCGCGTTGGTGTCGCGGATCACCGAGTGGCTGCCGGGCGGGTGGATCACCCTCACGCTCTTCGTCTGCCTGCTGTTTTTGCTGCTTCTCAACACTTTCGTGGTGCAACCCTTCCAGATTCCCAGCGGATCCATGGAACAGGGATTGAGGATCGGGGACCGCGTTCTCGTAAATAAGTTGGCGTACCGTTTCGGTGCCGAGCCGCGGCGCGGTGACGTCGTCGTGTTCGACGGCACCGGGTATTTCGGGGACGCCGACTACATCAAGCGCGTCGTAGGTGTGGGGAGAGACCATGTGGTCTGCTGCGACAAGGAGGGGAGGATCGAAGTGAACGGCCGGCCGGTCGACGAGACGGCGTTCCTCCACCCGGGGGACAGCGCGTCCGCCGTCCCCTTCGACGTCGTCGTGCCCAGCGGCACACTGTTCGTCCTCGGCGACCACCGCAGCAACTCCAGCGACTCCCGTGACCACCTGGGCTCCCCGGGCGGCGGCATGATCCCCGTCGGGGACGTCATCGGCCGCGCCGACTGGATCGTCTGGCCGACGGGCCACTGGAGGCACCTGAACCGCCCCGCCGCCTACGCGCGCGTGCCCGCGGCGGAGGGCGCGCATGGGTAACCGCGGAAAACCGCGCGGCGTGCCGAGCAGCGCCGCGGAGAACCTGCTGCCCACCGGGACCCGGCGCGCCGCAAGCCCGGCCGGCGGCCGTTCCCGCGCGGAGCGGCGCAAGCTCCAGCGCAAGGTCAAGCGCAAGCGCAGGCGCAGCGCGGTCCGTGAGATACCGCTGCTGGTCGGCGTGGCCGTCCTGATAGCCCTCGTACTGAAGACGTTCCTCGTCCAGGCCTTCGTCATCCCGTCGGGCTCCATGGAGCAGACGATCCGGATCGGCGACCGCGTCCTGGTCGACAAGTTCACCCCGTGGTTCGGCTCCAAGCCGCAGCGCGGGGACGTCGTCGTCTTCCACGACCCGGGCGGCTGGCTGGCGGACGAGCAGACCACCAAGAAGAACGATCCGGTGGTCGTCAAGCAGTTCAAGGAAGGGCTCACCTTCATCGGTCTGCTGCCCTCCGACAACGAGAAGGACCTCATCAAGCGGGTCATCGGGGTCGGCGGCGACCACGTCAAGTGCTGTGACGCACAGGGACGGGTGACCGTCAACGGCGTGCCCCTGACCGAGGGTGACTATCTGTATCCGGGCAACGCCCCCTCCACCACCCCGTTCGACATCACCGTCCCGCAGGGACGGCTGTGGGTGATGGGCGACCACCGGGCCAACTCCGCCGACTCCCGCGCGCACCAGAACACCGACTACGGCGGCACGGTCTCCGAGGACTCCGTGGTGGGCCGGGCCATGGTGATCGGCTGGCCCGTCGGGCACTGGACCAGGCTGCAGGAACCTAAAACCTTCGCAAGCGTGTCGAACTCCGTGTCGGGGTCGACCGCCGCTCCCGAACTGTCGCATAGGGTTGCCTCCGACGAACCGAACGGATTCATCCAACTCCCGACCCCTGCGGAACTCCCGCTCGTTATGGGAGTGGTGGGCCTGCGTCGTGCATGGGGCAGGCGGCGGCACAGAGTAAGGAGTTGGCGTGGGGGATGTAGCGGTTGGCGCACGGTCGGGACACGACGGCGAGGAGCACCCCGGGCGCCCCGCGGAAGAGAGTGTCCCCGGCCCGGACGGCGACATGACCTCAGGGAATGAGCCCCGACCGGCCGGCGGCGGCCCGTCCTCGGGCGGGCAGCGGCCGGGGAGCGGGGAGGACGGGCCGGGCGGCTCGGCCGCCGGCCCCAAGAAGCCCCGCTCCTTCTGGAAGGAGCTGCCGATCCTGGTCGGTATCGCGCTGGTGCTGGCGCTGCTGATCAAGACGTTCCTGGTGCAGGCGTTCTCGATCCCGTCCGACTCGATGCAGAACACCCTCCAGCAGGGTGACCGCGTCCTGGTGGACAAGCTCACCCCCTGGTTCGGCTCCGAGCCCGAGCGCGGCGAGGTCGTCGTCTTCCACGACCCGGCCGAGTGGCTCAAGGGCGAGCCGACGCCCACCCCCAACGCCGTGCAGCAGGTCCTCAGCTGGATCGGCCTGATGCCCTCCGCTGAGGAGAAGGACCTGATCAAGCGGGTCATCGGCGTCGGCGGCGACACGATCGAGTGCAAGGGCTCGGGCCCGCTGAAGGTCAACGGCAAGGCGTTGAACGAGCCCTATGTCTACCCCGGCAACACGCCGTGCAGCGTCGACGACCAGGGCGGCCAGTTCAAGGTGAAGGTCCCCAAGGGCTACATCTGGGTGATGGGCGACCACCGCCAGAACTCGCGTGACTCGCGCTACAACCAGGACGACAAGAACCACGGCATGGTCCCGGTCGACAAGGTCGTCGGCCGCGCCATCGTCAAGGCCTGGCCGATCAACCGCTGGGGCACGCTGCCGGTCCCGGACACCTTCGACCAGCCCCTCGACCAGCAGTCCTCCGCCGCCGCGTCCCTCTCGGTCGCGCCGCAGGGCCTCGCGCTCGTGGGCGTGCTGCCGGTGGCGGTGTGGCGGCGCAGGCGCACCGCCGCCCGGACGACCGAGCCCGGCACCAGGGCTTAGGCCCACAACCGGCGACTCGCGGCCCCCGGTCCGGTGACGGGTCGGGGGCCCAGACATGACCCTCGTGAAGCCCCCAGGAGGCGGTGAAGTCCTCCGGGAGCCGTGGAAGCTTTGGAAAGCTTGTGACCGGGGTCGCGAAAGAGGGGCTCCCCCGGCCCCGTACCGCCGGGTAGGGTGCGGGTCCATGGGTGGCGAGAGCACTACACGTACGGCCCCGCGCAGCGGCGGCACAGGCACGGCGCAGGTCGGCAGCCGGCTGGGACAGCGGTTGTCTGGGCTGGCCGTCGCGCTGGGTCTCGTGCTGTTCCTCGGCGGATTCGCGTGGGCAGCGGTGATCTACCGGCCGTACACCGTCCCCACCAGCTCGATGGCGCCGACGATCAACATGGGCGACCGCGTCCTGGCCCAGCGCGTCGACGGCAACGAGGTGCGCCGCGGTGACGTCGTCGTCTTCCGCGACAAGTCCTGGGTCACCAACGCGAACGTGGTCAAGCGCGTGGTCGCGGTCGGCGGTGACACGGTCTCCTGCTGCACCGACGGAAAGCTCACCGTCAACGGCAAGCAGATCGAGGAGCCGTATCTGCCCAAGGGCAGCCTGGCCGAGGCCAAGAACATCCCGACCGTGAAGGTCCCCCAGGGCCGGCTCTTCCTCCTCGGCGACGAACGCCAGGGCTCCCTGGACTCCACCGCCCACCTCACGGACGCGGCCAGAGGCACCGTCTCGCGCAACGCCGTGAGCGCCCGCGTGGATGCCGTCATCTGGCCGATGGACGGCATGCTCAAGCGCCCCACCGGCTTCGAGGCCCTCGGCGCCCTGTCCCAGCCCGGCCCGCTGCGCATCATCTTCTGTCTGATCGTCGGCGGTGCGGTCCTCGTCCTCGGCGGCGGCGCGTACGGCCCGATCGCCAAGCGGGCTGCCCGCTCCCGCACCGGCACGCGGCCGGAGCCGGCCAGTGCCGGCTGAGGCCACGGACGCGGGCGAGACGGCCGCCAGGGACGACGGGGGCCCGGGGGACGTGTACGAGGACTCGTACCAGGGCGGTCTGCGCAAGGTCGCCAGGGTCGTCCTGCTCGACCCCGAGGACCGTATCCTGCTGCTGCACGGGCATGAGCCGGACGATCCGGCCGACGACTGGTGGTTCACTCCGGGCGGCGGCCTGGAGGGCGACGAGACCCGTGAACAGGCCGCGCTGCGGGAACTCACCGAGGAGACCGGTATCACCGAGGTCGAACTCGGTCCGGTGCTGTGGCGGCGTATGTGCTCGTTCCCGTTCGCGGGCCGCCGCTGGGACCAGGACGAGTGGTACTACTTGGCTCGTACGGCCCAGACGGTGACCGAGGCGGCCGGTCTGACCGAGCTGGAGCGGCGCAGCGTCGCCGGAGCTCGATGGTGGACGTGCCAGGAACTGACCCGGGCGCATGAGACGGTGTATCCGACCAGACTCGCCGAGCTGCTGCGGAGGCTGCTCGACGAAGGTCCCCCGGCCAGGCCCGTGACCCTTGACCCGGAAATCGTCTAGGGGCCCGCGGGACTGGCGCACAATGGTGGGATCGCACGGGTGAAGGGGAACATGCCATGAGCGCCGAGGACCTCGAGAAGTACGAGACCGAGATGGAGCTCAAGCTCTACCGGGAGTACCGCGATGTCGTCGGTCTGTTCAAATACGTGATCGAGACCGAGCGGCGCTTCTACCTCACCAACGACTACGAGATGCAGGTGCACTCGGTCCAGGGCGAGGTGTTCTTCGAGGTGTCGATGGCCGACGCCTGGGTCTGGGACATGTACCGGCCCGCCCGCTTCGTGAAGCAGGTACGCGTCCTCACGTTCAAGGACGTGAACATCGAGGAGCTGAACAAGACCGATCTGGAACTCCCGGGCGGGTGACGGAGTTGTCCACAACCGCTGAGCCGTCCACCAAGATCCACTTCTTGGGGGCGGATGCGTGAGCGTTGGCGCCGGAGGTGGTGCCGACATGAACGCACGCAGTGCACTCGGCAGGTACGGCGAGGAACTGGCCGCCCGGCGGCTGGTCGAGGCCGGGATGACGGTCCTGGAGCGCAACTGGCGCGGTGGCAGGACGGGCGAGATCGACATCGTTGCCAGGGACGGCGACGTGCTGGTCGTCTGCGAGGTGAAGACCCGCAGGAGCGGTGGCTTCGAGCATCCGATGGCGGCGGTCACGCCCGAGAAGGCCGGACGGCTGCGCGGCCTGGCCGAGCGGTGGATCCACGCCCACGGCGGGGCCCCGCCCGGAGGCGTCCGCATCGACCTGGTCGGCGTCCTGGTGCCCGACCGCGGCGCGCCGGTCGTCGAGCATGCGCGGGGGGTGGCCTGACATGGGATTCGCCCGTACGTGCTCGGTGGCGCTGGTGGGCGTCGAGGGCGTGGTCGTCGAGGTCCAGGCCGACCTGGAACCCGGGGTGGCGGCGTTCACGCTGGTGGGGTTGCCGGACAAGAGCCTGACGGAGAGCAAGGACCGGGTGAGGGCGGCCGTGGTGAACTCCGGCGCCTCCTGGCCCTCGAAGAAGCTCACGGTCGGCCTGAGCCCGGCGTCGGTCCCGAAGGCGGGCAGCGGCTTCGACCTCGCCGTCGCCTGCGCGGTGCTCGGCGCCGCCGAGCGGATCGACCCGCGGGTGCTCGCCGACATCGTGATGATCGGAGAGCTGGGGCTGGACGGCCGGGTGCGCCCGGTCCGAGGTGTCCTGCCGGCGGTGCTGGCCGCGGCCGACGCCGGATACGAGCAGGTGGTGGTGCCGGAGTGCGCCGCCGCGGAGGCCTCACTGGTGCCCGGGGTGTCGGTGCTGGGCATCCGCAGCCTGCGGCAGCTGATCGCCGTGCTGACGGACGAGCCGGTGCCCGAGGAGGTACCGGACGAGCAGGGCCGCCCCGATCCGCTCCTGGCCGGTCTGCGCGTGCCCGGCACCGGAGCCGCCACGGGCATGCACAGCCTGGGCACCGCCCAGCACGATCAGGACCACGACCTGGCCGACGTGGTGGGCCAGCGCTCGGCGCGCACGGCGGTGGAGGTGTCCGCCGCGGGCGGCCATCACCTCTTCCTGGAAGGGCCGCCCGGTGCCGGCAAGACGATGCTCGCGGAGCGGCTGCCCGCCGTCCTGCCCCGGCTCACCCGGGAGGAGTCCCTGGAGGTCACCGCCGTGCACTCGGTGGCCGGACTCCTGCCCCCGGGCAAGCCGCTCATCGACGTCGCCCCCTACTGCGCCCCGCACCACTCGGCCACCATGCAGTCGCTGGTCGGCGGCGGCCCGGGCGTCGCACGGCCCGGTGCCGTGTCACTGGCCCACCGGGGAGTGCTCTTCCTCGACGAGGCCCCGGAGTTCCACAGCCAGACGCTCGACTCCCTGCGCCAGCCCCTGGAGTCGGGGCACGTCGTGATCGCGCGCAGCGCGGGTGTGGTGCGGTTCCCGGCGAGGTTCCTCATGGTGCTCGCGGCCAACCCGTGCCCCTGCGGCCGCTTCTCCCAGCGGGACACCCTGTGCGAATGCCCGCCGTCGGCGATCCGCCGCTATCAGGCGCGACTGTCCGGCCCCCTGCTCGACCGGGTCGACCTCCGCGTCGAGGTCGACCCCGTGACCCGGGCCCAGCTCACCGACCCCGGCGCCCGGGGCGAGTCCACCGCGACGGTCGCCGACCGGGTCAGGGCAGCCCGGGAACGAGCGTCGGCACGCCTCGTCGGAACGCCGTGGCGGACCAACAGCGAGGTGCCGGGGCGGGAACTGCGCAGCACCTGGCACGCGACGACCGGCGCCATGGACGAGGCGGAGCGGAACCTCGAACGAGGCGTGCTGACCGCCCGCGGGCTGGATCGCGTCCTACGGGTCGCCTGGACGGTCGCGGACCTCGTCGGCCACGACCGGCCCGACGCCACGGACGTCGCCCTCGCCCTTCAACTGCGCACCGGAGTCCCACGGGGCGTGCCCATGGCCATCGGGGCACTGACGTGAGCGCAGGCGACGATCCCGGCGGCGACCCGCACGCCCGCGACCTGCTCTGCCGCGTCCTGCTCACCCGTGTCATCGAACCCGGCGACGAGACCGGTGGGCGCTGGCTGCGGGAGTACGGGGTGCGGGAGGTCGCCCGGCGGTTGCGGGCCGGTGGGGAGCCGCTGCCGGGGGTGAGCGGGACGCGCTGGGCGGGGCTGGTGGCGCGGGCCGCGCAGGCCGAGCCCCGGCGGGATCTGGACATCGCGCGGGACGCCGGCGTGCGGTTCGTGTGCCCCGGGGACGGCGAGTGGCCCGCCCAGCTCGACGACCTGGGGGACGCCCGGCCCACGGGACTGTGGGTGCGCGGCAGCCCCAGCCTGCGGATGTGGGCGCTCCGGTCGGTCGCCGTCGTCGGGGCCAGGGCCTGCACGGAATACGGCGCCCACATGGCGTCAACGCTGGCCGCGGGGCTCGCCGAACACGGGTGGGTGGTGGTGTCCGGCGGCGCCTACGGGGTCGACGGCGCCGCTCACCGGGGCGCCCTCGGCGCGAGCGGCGCCACGGTCGCCGTACTGGCCTGCGGGGTCGACCGGCCCTATCCGCGCGGGCACACCCAGCTGATCGCGAGGATCGCGGAACAGGGCCTGGTGGTGGGGGAGTTGCCGCCCGGTGACCATCCGACGCCGAGCCGGTTCGTGCTGCGGAACAGAGTGATCGCGGCGCTCACCAGGGGCACGGTGGTCGTGGAGGCCGCCTACCGCAGCGGCTCGCTGGTCACGGCGCGGGCGGCGCAGCGCCTGGGGCGGTACACCATGGGGGTGCCCGGACCCGTCACCAGCGGACTCTCCGCGGGCGTGCACGAGCTGCTGCGCGGGGAGGCGGCCCTGGTCACCGATGCCGCGGAAGTCGTCGAGCTGATCGGTGACATGGGTGAGCTGGCCCCGGCCCGGCGCGGCCCGGTGCTTCCCCGCGACCTGCTGGAACCGGCCGCGGGGCAGGTCCTGGCCGCCGTGCCCGGGGGCCGTGCCGCACCGCCCGGGGAGATCGCGCGCGGCGCGCAGACGACGGAGGACGAGGCGATCGCGAGGCTGTACGAACTCCGATCACTTGGCTATGTCGAACGACACGGCGTTGGCTGGAAGTTGACACGCCAGGCCCTGATCTCGGTCCGGGGCGGTCACAGTCGGTGCTGACCGAATGGGTTCGGCCGTCCGGGGGAATCCCCGACGCCCTTGGGATTTCCCCCAGTTGACACCCCCGCTCCGTCACGCAGAGCGACGTGCGGAGCTCGGTGGGGTGCGCCTCGGAGGGGGTTCGCGCAGGGGTGGTGCCTCGTTGTTCGCACACCGCGACTCCCCAGTCACGCTACGCTCACGAAGACCCCGACGCAGACCGCGCCAACTCGACACCAGACCGACAGCTCACGCAGGCAATCACTTTCACCCTTTTTCACCCTTTCCCGGCACTTCACTGCAGAACGGCACAAGGCGACGAATGCCCCAGCACACCTCCGGGTCCGACCGGGCGGCGATCCCCCCAGCCGCCCGCGACGGTGGCAGCGTGCGGCCGCCCGCTCCGTCGACGCTCGACGAGCTGTGGCGGTCCTACAAGGCGACAGGGGACGATCGGCTGCGGGAACAGCTGATCCTGCACTACTCGCCGCTGGTGAAGTATGTGGCGGGACGGGTGAGCGTCGGGCTGCCGCCGAACGTGGAGCAGGCCGACTTCGTGTCCTCGGGGGTGTTCGGGCTGATCGACGCGATCGAGAAGTTCGACATCGAGCGGGAGATCAAGTTCGAGACGTACGCGATCACCCGGATCCGTGGCGCCATGATCGACGAGCTGCGGGCGCTGGACTGGATCCCCCGGTCGGTGCGGCAGAAGGCGCGGAACGTGGAGCGGGCGTACGCCACGCTGGAGGCACGGCTCAGACGCACCCCCTCGGAGCACGAGGTGGCGTCGGAGCTGGGCATCGAGGTCGACGAACTCCACGCGGTGTTCAGTCAGTTGTCGCTGGCGAACGTGGTGGCCCTGGAGGAGCTGCTGCACGTCGGGGGTGAGGGCGGGGACCGGCTGAGCCTGATGGACACGCTGGAGGACACCGCCGCCGACGATCCCGTGGAGGTCGCCGAGGACCGGGAACTGCGACGGTTCCTGGCGCGGGCGATCAACACGCTGCCGGAGCGGGAGAAGACCGTCGTCACCCTCTACTACTACGAGGGGCTCACACTCGCCGAGATCGGGAACGTGCTGGGGGTCACCGAGAGCCGGGTGAGCCAGATCCACACCAAGTCGGTGCTGCAGCTGCGGGCGAAGCTGGCGAGCTTCGGCCGGTGAGCCGGCGGAAACGCCGTGTGAGGCCGGAGTGCCTCCCGTCCGGGGTGATACATCCGTAAAGTGGTTGACGTGCCAAGGATTCGAGCGGCCTCCGTGGCCGAGCACCGGTCGATGCAGCGAGCCGCCCTGCTGGACGTGGCACGGTCCCTGTTGTCCGAGGGCGGGACGGAGGCGCTGACCTTCCCGGCCCTCGCCGAGCGGACGGGGCTTGCGCGGTCGTCCGTGTACGAGTACTTCCGGTCGCGGGCCGCCGTGGTCGAGGAGCTGTGCGAGGTCGACTTCCCGGTGTGGGCGGCCGAGGTCGCGGCGGCGATGGAGCGGACGGAGTCGGCCGAGGACAAGGTCGAGGCGTATGTGCGCAAGCAGCTGGCGCTGGTGGGGGACCGCCGGCACCGGGCCGTCGTGGCGATCTCGGCGAGTGAGCTGGACACAGGGGCACGCGAGAAGATCCGGGCCGCGCACGGCGGGCTCGTCGCGATGATCGTCGAGGCGCTGGGGGAGATGGGACACGCGCAGCCCCGGCTGGCGGCGATGCTGCTCCAGGGGGTCGTGGACGCGGCGGTGCGCCGCATCGAGCTGGGTGCGGCCGAGGACCCCGCCGACATCACGGACGCGGCCGTGGCGATGGCGCTGCGGGGTGTGCGGGGCTGAGCCCCGCTCAGGCGGGCAGCGGCACGCCCAGCACCGGCAGCAGTCTCGACGGCCCGCGGTTCAGCAGCCACGGCGGCAGCAGGGACAGCGGGGCCAAGTAGGTCTCGCCCCTGATCAGGCCCCAGTGCAGGCACGCACTCCCGCAGTGCGACCCGGTCGGCTCCAGCACCCCCACCACCTCCCCGGCCGCCACCTCGTCGCCCTTCCTCACCGACGGGCGCACCGGCTCGTACGTCGTCCGCAGATCCGTTCCCGCCAGCTGCACGGCGACCACACCTCTGCCCGCCACCCGGCCCGCGAAGGACACCCGGCCCGCCGCCACCGAGCGCACCGGTGTCCCGGGTGCCGCCGCCAGGTCCACTCCGCGATGGCCGGGACCGTACGGTGTCGCCGGGGGCTCCCAGCCCCGTACCACCGCGGGACGCGTCCCCACCGGCCAGGCGCGGCCGATCGCGGGTACCGGCGGTGGCGGAGCCGGTGGCGGTGCGTCCGCCCGGGCGAACGGGGCGAGTAGTACCGCCGCCAGTCCCAGCGGCAACGCCGCCCACGTCCACCCGCAAGGCCTCGCTCGTCGCATCACTCGTCGCATGTCAGAACGGTCCCGCAGCCCCGTCGATCATGGCTGGGATCTGTGGACAACTCACCGGTTGTGGACGGCGGCGTCACCCGGTGCCTCGCGGGTCCCGTACACTTCTTTTGGCGATCCGGGCCACCGGGTCGACTTCGCACGCCCCGACACCTGATGATCACAAACAGGTGTCAGCGCCTCTCGGTCCCTCGCGGCAAGGCGCACTCGGGCGTCAGGCGCGGGTGCCGGCCGGTACCCGCGGCACAACCGAGAAACTCAAGGAGAACGGCCATGGCCGTCGTCACGATGCGGGAGCTGCTGGAGAGCGGCGTCCACTTCGGTCACCAGACCCGTCGCTGGAACCCGAAGATGAAGCGCTTCATCTTCACCGAGCGCAACGGCATCTACATCATCGACCTGCTCCAGTCGCTGTCGTACATCGACCGCGCCTACGAGTTCGTCAAGGAGACCGTCGCCCACGGCGGCACGGTCATGTTCGTCGGCACGAAGAAGCAGGCGCAGGAGGCCATCGCCGAGCAGGCCACCCGCGTCGGCATGCCCTACGTCAACCAGCGCTGGCTGGGCGGCATGCTCACCAACTTCTCCACCGTCTACAAGCGTCTGCAGCGCCTCAAGGAGCTCGAGCAGATCGACTTCGAGGACGTCGCCGCGTCCGGTCTGACCAAGAAGGAGCTTCTCGTGCTCTCGCGCGAGAAGGCCAAGCTGGAGAAGACCCTCGGTGGTATCCGCGAGATGCAGAAGGTGCCCAGCGCCGTCTGGATCGTGGACACCAAGAAGGAGCACATCGCGGTCGGTGAGGCCCGGAAGCTCAACATCCCGGTCGTCGCCATCCTCGACACCAACTGCGACCCCGACGAGGTCGACTACAAGATCCCGGGCAACGACGACGCGATCCGCTCCGTCACCCTGCTCACCCGTGTGATCGCCGACGCCGTCGCCGAGGGCCTCATCGCCCGCTCCGGCGTCGCCACCGGCGAGAAGGGCGAGAAGGCCGCGGGCGAGCCGCTCGCCGAGTGGGAGCGCGACCTGCTCGAGGGCGAGAAGAAGGACGAGGCTCCGGCCGCCGAGGCTGCCGAGGCCCCCGCCGCCGAGGCTCCGGCTGCCGAGGCCCCCGCCGCCGAGGCTCCCGCTGCCGAGGCTCCCGCTGCCGAGACCCCGGCCGCCGAGGGCGAGCAGGCCTGACTCCGTCAGCGTCAGTGTTGACGGCGGGGGCGGCACTCCATCCATCAGCGCCTCCGGCGCGGTGAAGTCCGCCCCCGCCGTTCACCCGCGGATCAGCGGCGCGTCGGCAGCCCCGGCTATACGGGAACTGCAGATCCCCTGATCTTCGATCCTCCAGACTTCGAGAAAGATTCACAGACTCATGGCGAACTACACCGCCGCCGACGTCAAGAAGCTTCGTGAGCTCACTGGCGCCGGCATGATGGACTGCAAGAAGGCGCTGGACGAGGCCGAGGGCAACGTCGAGAAGGCTGTCGAGGCGCTGCGCATCAAGGGCCAGAAGGGCGTCGCCAAGCGCGAGGGCCGCTCCGCCGAGAACGGCGCCGTGGTCTCCATCATCGCCGACGACAACTCCTCCGGCGTTCTCGTCGAGCTGAAGTGCGAGACGGACTTCGTCGCCAAGGGTGACAGGTTCCAGGCCGTGGCCAACACCATCGCCGAGCACGTCGCCAAGACCTCCCCGGCCGACCTGGAGGCCCTGCTCGCCTCCGAGATCGAGCCCGGCAAGACCGTCCAGGCGTTCGTGGACGAGGCCAACGCCAACCTCGGCGAGAAGATCGTCCTGGACCGCTTCGCGCAGTTCTCCGACGGCTTCGTCACCGCCTACATGCACCGCACGATGCCCGACCTGCCCCCGCAGATCGGTGTCCTCGTCGAGCTCGACAAGCAGAACGATGAGGCCGCTGCCGTCGCCAAGGGCGTCGCCCAGCACATCGCCGCCTTCGCGCCGAAGTACCTCTCCAAGGAGGACGTCCCGGCCGAGGTCGTCGAGTCCGAGCGCCGCATCGCCGAGGAGACCACCCGCGCCGAGGGCAAGCCCGAGGCCGCGATCGCCAAGATCGTCGAGGGTCGTGTCAACGGCTTCTTCAAGGACGCCACGCTGCTCGGCCAGCCGTACGCGCTGGACAACAAGAAGTCGGTCCAGAAGGTGCTGGACGAGGCCGGTGTCACCCTGAGGCGCTTCACGCGCATCAAGGTCGGCATCTGAGTCCGTACCGCGATCGACGCGCGACCCCGATAGGGTCGACAGCAGTCGGCCGTTCCGTTCGCGTATGCCGCCCCGCACACGCGCGTGACGGACGACAGCAGATCTGACGAGGAGGCCATTGCCGCGCATGGGAGCGAAAAACGACCCCATCGGCAATGGCCTTCTTCGTATGTGCAACACGTGAAAGAGGCGGGATCTCCATGACCACCAAGCCCCAGAAGAGCGATGACGGCAAAGTACACGGCCGGTTTCTGCTGAAGCTGTCCGGTGAGGCATTCTCCGGCGGCGGGGGCCTGGGCGTGGACCCCGACGTAGTACACAAGATCGCCCGCGAGATCGCGGCCGTCGTGCGGGACGGCGCGGAGATCGCCGTCGTCATCGGCGGCGGCAACTTCTTCCGCGGCGCCGAACTCCAGCAGCGCGGCATGGACCGGGCCCGCTCGGACTACATGGGCATGCTCGGCACCGTGATGAACTGCCTCGCCCTCCAGGACTTCCTGGAGAAGGAGGGCATCGACAGCCGGGTGCAGACCGCCATCACCATGGGTCAGGTCGCCGAGCCGTACATCCCGCTGCGCGCCGTGCGCCACCTGGAGAAGGGCCGTGTGGTCATCTTCGGCGCCGGTATGGGCATGCCGTACTTCTCCACCGACACCACCGCCGCCCAGCGCGCCCTGGAGATCGACGCCGAGGCGCTGCTGATGGGCAAGAACGGGGTGGACGGGGTCTACGACTCCGACCCCAAGACCAACCCGGACGCCGTCAAGTTCGACTCCCTCGGCTACGGCGAGGTCATCACGCGCGACCTCAAGGTCGCCGACGCCACCGCCATCACGCTGTGCCGCGACAACAAGCTGCCGATCCTCGTGTTCGAGCTCCTCGCGGAGGGCAATATCGCGCGGGCCGTCAAGGGTGAGAAGATCGGCACGCTGGTGGGTGACCAGGGCACCCGGGACTGACCGTAGATGCACCCGGTCCCTGACCGGGGGATGGACAATGTCCTGCCGGTCGGGAACCGTGCAGGAAGAAGACGCGACGCAGCCGGCCGCCGCCACCGCCAAGGAACGCAGCCGGGCCTACTCAAGACACGCAGGAGCAAGTGGTGATCGAAGAGACCCTCCTCGAAGCCGAGGAGAAGATGGAGAAGGCCGTCGTGGTCGCCAAGGAGGACTTCGCCGCGATCCGCACCGGCCGTGCGCACCCGGCGATGTTCAACAAGATCGTGGCCGACTACTACGGCGCGCCGACGCCGATCAACCAGCTGGCTTCGTTCTCCGTGCCGGAGCCGCGCATGGCGGTCGTGACCCCGTTCGACAAGAGCGCCCTGCGCAACATCGAGCAGGCGATCCGCGACTCCGACCTGGGCGTCAACCCGAGCAACGACGGCAACATCATCCGCGTGGTGTTCCCCGAGCTCACCGAGGAGCGCCGTCGCGACTACATCAAGGTCGCCAAGGGCAAGGCCGAGGACGCGCGGGTGTCCATCCGCTCCGTGCGCCGCAAGGCCAAGGACGCCATCGACAAGCTGATCAAGGACGGCGAGGTCGGCGAGGACGAGGGCCGCCGTGCGGAGAAGGAGCTCGACGACACCACCGCGAAATACGTGGCTCAGGTGGACGAGCTCCTGAAGCACAAGGAAGCGGAGCTGCTCGAGGTCTGATGAACGACTCTTCCTGGGGGGCGCCGCCACAGACCGGGTACTGGGGGCCCACCGACCAGGGGCATGGCCACGGCTACGTCCAGGGCCATGCCCAGGGAGCCGCCCCGGCGGGTCCCGCGTACGATGCGCTTGACGCGCAGCACACTCGCCCCATGCCCATCGTGCCCGACGACGTACCCGCGTACGGCGGAGACCAGGATGAGGACCGGGGGGCCGCCCGGCTGAGCGGCCCCTTGTTCCGAGACGAGACCCCGACGGCGCAGCCCTACCCGGTGACGCCGCAGAATCCGGAGCCCATGCCCGACGCACCGCAGCCGGCGCCCGCACCGCAGAAAAAGAGTGCGGGCCGCGATCTGAGTGCTGCCATAGGCGTCGGCGTCGGGCTCGGTGTGGTGATCGTCGCCTCTCTGTTCATCGTCAAGGCCGTGTTCGTCGGCGTCATAGCGGTCGCCGTCGTGGTGGGCCTGTGGGAGCTGACCAGCCGTCTCCAGGAGCGCAAGGGCATCAAGGCGCCCCTGGTGCCGCTGGCGCTCGGCGGCGCCGCGATGGTCGTCGCCGGGTACGTCCGGGGTGTCGAGGGCGCCTGGGTGGCGATGGCGCTGACCGCGCTCGCGGTGCTGGTCTGGCGCATGACGGAGCCGCCCGAGGGCTACCTCAAGGATGTCACGGCCGGTGTCTTCGCGGCGTTCTACGTGCCGTTCCTGGCCACGTTCGTCTCGCTGATGCTGACGGCCGACGACGGCCCGTTCCGCGTCCTGACCTTCCTCCTCCTGACGGTCGTCAGCGACACCGGCGCGTACGCCGTCGGCTGGCGCTTCGGCAGGACGAAGCTCGCCCCGCGCATCAGCCCCGGCAAGACCCGCGAGGGCCTGCTCGGCGCGGTCGCCTTCGCGATGGTGGCCGGCGCCCTGTGCATGCAGTTCCTGATCGACGGCGGCAGTTGGTGGCAGGGCCTGGTGCTGGGCCTCGCGGTCGCGGCCAGCGCCACGCTCGGCGACCTCGGCGAATCCATGATCAAGCGGGACCTGGGCATCAAGGACATGGGCACCTTGCTCCCCGGCCACGGCGGCATCATGGACCGCCTGGACTCGCTCCTGCCGACGGCACCGGTGGTATGGCTGCTGCTGGTCCTGTTCGTCGGCTCGGCATAGCCACGGCCCACCACCGCGAGCGAGCCCCCGCCCTCACCGAGGACGGGGGCTCGCCTGCGTGTGCGTCGTGGAGCGGTCGGCGTCAGTAGTGCGTGCCGTACCAGGTCCAGCGTGAGGTCTCGATGCCGTCCTGGCCCCAGGGGGTGGAGTAGACGGCATCACCGTTGGCCGAGGTGCGCAGAAGGTTTCCGTCGAGGTTGCGCAGGTCGTCGTAGTCGGCGTTCCAGAACTGATCGGGACCGTTCCCGCAGGCGGACATCCACAGAGCGTTGGTGGCGGACTTGGTGTCCGTGGTGAGGCACTGGCCGGTGGCCGCGCTCACCAGCCGGCGGTACGTCCGCCCGGAGGGGTAGTCCTGCCAGGTTTCGCCGCCCCAGTTCCAGTAGGTGCCCGGCGACTGGTTGCAGGAGCCCGACCAGACTCTGTCGGTCACGGTCGACGCGGTGAGGCAGTTGCCCTCGTAGGCGTTCTTGTACGTCCAGTCGGTCGCCGCGGACGCCGTGGACAGCGAGCCCGCCACGGTGAGCATGAGGGCGGCGAGTCCCATGGGCACGGTCAGGCGCAGGGTCTTCAGCGGTTTCATGATCGCGAGAATTGAGGGCAGGGGAGGTGTCCGTGCAAATCAAACGTGAACACGTCATGTCTCTTCGGTCATGTTCGCGCCAAGCGCGGCGACTGTGATCCATCCACGGCGAAACGGTGGGCCCCCGGGCCACCCATGTGGATCTGCGACACTGGTACAGCCATGCCTAAGCCCGGAGAACTTGCAGTGTTCCGGCGGGAACCGGCCTCTTACCTGCGCGTTTGCCGCTAGCGGGAGCCGATCGGCGGTTGCTGGGCCGTCGCTGGGCCGTCAAGACTCCTTAGAGAGGTTCGTTGACATCGGGGAGCGCAATCTCCGCTATGGAAGCGCCGTCCGGCGCGTCGGGGTCGGAGGGGGAGTCGGTTCCCCCCGCCTTAAGACGTTGCTCCCGCTCCAGTCGCTGTTGTTTGAGACGCGCTACACGAGCGGGAGACTGAAAGACTTCGTCCAGAATCTCGTCCATCAGACCCAGAATTTCCGTTGCGGTGGCGTTGTCCATCGGTTCTGAAACGAGGTCGCCATGCGCGACCTCGTTTCCGCCGAAGCGAACTTCGTGAGCGGCATCCCGGACGTACTCGCGGATGAGCTTGTCATCGAACAGTTTGTCGATTTTCTTTTCGAGGCTGCCCCTGACGATGCCTCGTTCCTTCGCCGTTGCTTCCACAACCGCACGTGCCAGCGCTACGGCTGCACGGTTAGCTTCGATACCGAGGCACTGATGAGCTTCTGCAGCCATGTCGGCAATGGGCGCCGGGACATCCTCGAACGTGCGCTTACCAACTTGGCGTGGGAGCCAGTCGGAGTGGTTGAGCACCAGACGCCGGACGCCCGCGAAGGGGTCTCCCTGTCGCTGTCCGGTGACGAGACTGAGGCGGTCACAGCCATCGCACTGAAACACTACGTTGACGGCGTCTCCGCCCCAGCCACCCGCGATGGCCACCTCGTGAACTATCTGCATGTTGCAGCGATCACCGCACCAGCCGCACGTTCTAGCTTCTCCCATAACGGAAGGCTAGGGCCCGCAAGTTGTGCCCGTCACGGAATTATGGGCTGCTGCCGCAGCGCTGCATCTATGGCTCGTCGGGTCCTCTGCTGACTGCTCGGCATGAGATGCGCGTACACCCGCAGCGTCAGCGCCGGGTCGGTATGCCCGAGGTACTGGCTAACGGCTTTGATGCTCTCTCCAGCGTCCAGCAGGACGGACGCGTAGAAGTGCCTCAGCGCGTGCATGCCGTGCTCGCGTGCCGACGCGTACTTGCCGTCTTCCCCAGCGTCCGGGATGAGGCCAGCGACCGCGAGCGCGGGCTTCCACTCCTGGATGTTGAAGTTGCTGCGCCACACGACCCCGCTCGCGGTGTTCGTGAACAGGAGGCGGGCCGACACCTTCGGGCCGTCCGGCTTCCGCCACGGCAACGTGATCCCAACGGGCTTGAAGGCGTCCATGTGGACACGCAGGGCCTCAGCCACCGACGACGGCAGCGGTACGTCCCGCTCCTTGTTGCACTTCGGCGGGGCGAACACGGCCTTCCCCCGGATGAGCTTCACCTGCCGGACCACCCGCAGGATGCCGCCCTCGAAGTCGATCGCGTCCTCAGCGAGACCAACGATCTCCCCCTGTCGCAGTCCGCACCCTGCTCCGGTGTCGACCATGGTCCGGTACCGCTCGGGGAGCGCCGCGCGGACCGCGTGCACCTGGGTGGGAAGCCACGGTATGACGCGGCGCCGCTCGGCCGCCGGCGGGCGAACGGACTTAGCGGAGCAGGGGTTACGGGGCAAGAGGCCGTCGTCCACGGCCGCGCTCAGCACGGCGCGAACGTCGCCGTAGATGTTGCGTGCGTACGCGCCGCTCACGGCAGGGTTCGCCTCCAGCGTGCTCGTGAGTTCGCGGATGTGCTCGGGGCGGAACGAGTCCAGCGGTCGTGTGCCCACGACGGGGAACGCGTGCAGGCGCAGCCGCTGTTCGGTGACGATCTGGCTCGACACGTCGGCTGTGTGAGCCTTGAGCCACTTCTCGGCGTAGGTCTTGAAGGTGATCCGCGCTGCGCGCGGGTCGATGTAGTGGCCGCGCGACATGTCGGACGCGGTGTTGGTGAGCCACTTCTCGGCGAGGCGCTTCTGTCCGTCAGGGAAGCTCTTGGACTTCTCGGTGCCGTCGGGGCCGATGTACCGGGCCCGGTAGCGCATGCCCGTGCCGTAGCGGTCGGTCTTGACACGAACCTCTTTGCCGTTGGCGTCGGTCTCGGTCTTGAACCAGCGGTCTTGGATGTGGCCTGCCATGTGGCGGCGGTCCTCTCTCAACACACAGCAGGGAGAGCCCAAGGCTCTCCCTGCTGTGTGTTGTGATGGTTCAGTTATGCGGCTTCTTGCTCGGCGTTCTTGCGCTGGACGATGTAGGCACGGACGTCAGCGGGGTCGTAACGGACGTACTTGCCGACGCGGAATCCGGGCGGGCCGGTGCGCTTCTTCCGCCACTGGTAGACGGTCTCTTTCGGCACCTCGAACATCTCGGCGATGTCGTCGGGGGTGAGGTACCGGTCGGGGAGTCCGCCGCGAAGGGTGGCGCGAGGGTCGGCCGGGGAAGGGGCGGTCGCGCTCACGGGGTCCTCCATGAGTTGGAGTGACATTGCTCTGAGTCGTGACTCATCGCGACTCAGAGCGGGTTGGGAGGGGGCTTGAGTCGCGATGAGTCACGACTCAGGCCAATGTGGTTCGGACGCGTTCAGGGTGATGCCGGTGTAGGTGGCTACCTGCCGGCCGTACGCGTCCCGGGGCCGGGTGCGGTTGAGCTGGGGGATGACGGACTGGAGGTTGCGGCCGAAGAGCTGTTTCGTGCCGGGCTTCACGCCGTTGTCCTCTGCCCAGTCCCGCCAGACGGCCCACAGCGTGTCCACGGGGATGCTGCATGTGGGTCCCGTGGTGCAGCGTTCGCGGACGAACGCGCTGGTGGGTGAGGCGGTGTCCTGCATGGAGGTGATCGCTTCACGACTGCACGCCGGTTCCGTGATGCGGCCCTTGGCCTGGAGCCGGGCGAGCCCGTCCAGGGCCCAGTTCAGGATCCCGGGCATCTCGGTGATGAGCCGGCCGAACAACGTCGGGTCCTCCCTGCCGAGCCAGGAGACCGTCATGCTGAGCACCACGAACCGGCGGGCGATGACGCCGGAGGAGTCGCCGAAGTGCGGCAGTTCGTTGGAAAGGATCATCAGCCGGGTGGGGAGCTTGCCAGTCCATACCGCGCGGTACTTGCGGTCCACGTCGATCGTGTCCTCACCGGAGATCGTCAACAGCCGTTCCACCACGGCAGTGTTGTCGTTGCCGGACAGGCGGGCGTCGGAGATCACGGCGAGCGGCTTGCCGACCAGGGTGGACAGGCCGAAGTTCGTGCCGAGACCGGCGAGGGTGGGCCCGGCGAGGTTCTCCTTGCCGACCAGCTCTTTGAGGACGCGGGCGATGGTTCCCTTGCCGGAGCGGGACGGGCCGACCATGAGAAGGATCTTCTGTTGGTCGGTGCGGCCTGAGAGGACGTAGCCGAACCACTCCTGAACGGCGTGGATGGCGTCGGGATCCTCGGGCCAGATCTGCCCCAGGAAGTGTTCCCAGGTGGGTGCCGTGGCGGTGGGGTCGTAGGCGAAGGGGACGGAGACGAGGTTGAAGAAGTGGGGGCCGTGCGGCAGAAGCGCGCGGTCCCGGATCCGCAACAGCCCGTTCTCACACGCCACGATTGGCCCCTCGCCGACGGCGTCCACGGTGGTGCCGTCGGTGTCGATCCAGGCGGGGGCGTCGGTGTCGGTGGGCAGGAGGGTGATGGATCCGAGGGCATCGAGCAGGTTGCTGATCTTCGGTTTGGTCGGTGCCCAGTCGCGTTCCTCGGGTCCGCCGTCCTTGCCGGGCGCGAGGTAGACGGCGTGTTCGAGCCGCTCGTACATGGCTTTGCGTACCTGGGCTTCGTCCATCTCGCGCCAGCAGGTTCCGTTCCAGCGCATCCATGAGGCGCGCCAGCGCCGGTAGGTGAGCCGGCCGTCGTCGGTCTGCCAGTCCGGCAGCAGACGGCGGGCGACGGCCATCGGGTGTGTGGGTGGGGGGAGTTCTTCCGTGCCGGTCACGTTGCGGCTCCCGGGCCCGTGTCGAGACCGTTGCCGACGGCGCGGCGGGCGTAGGCCTCAGGGACCCCCACGGCCACGGCGGCGGACACGATCTCCTCGGCGAGGACGGGAAGCCCGCAGGGCCCAGGGCAGTCGGTGTGCTGCGCGGCGAGGAACCGGGCCACGCCGAACGCCTGGGATCCGGCGCCGGATTCGGTGCGCTCACGGACTAGGGCGAGGCCGTGTTCGAGACCGGTGCGTACGAAGCGCTCGGTGTGGCGGCATCCGGTGGCAACAGACCGGTCCCACACGGCGCGGGCGGGGGTGGAAGAGACCACCTCCCCACGGGCGGGGGTGGTGTCTTCCCGTTCGGCCAGTGCGCGGACGGCGGGTGGCAGGCCGGTCATGGTGCCGGTGCCGGGTCCGAGCCAGCGGGCGTAGGCCATGAGCGACTTGATGTCGACGCCGGGCCGAACGGCGTTGTGGGAGCGCATGGCGTCCCGGTAGATCCAGTGCTCGCCGCGCGTCGTGACCACGGTACGGGTGTCGGGCAGGGCCCCGCGGGCCCATGCGACGGCCGCCGCGTTGTCCAGGTCCACCACGGTCAGCCGCACCCCGCCGGGGTGGTAGCCGACGCAGACGGCGTGTTCCCATGCCACTGCCCACCGGGGGGAGCCGATGACGGCCGGGTCGGTGGTGGCGGCGGCCCACGCGTGGCAGGGGGCGGGGCAGCGGCAGGGGCCGGCGGACTTCATGTTCGGGCGTCCGCCGCAGACGTTCTTGGCGCACGCGCGGCAGTTCCCGAACGGCACCTTCCCCGCGCGCAGCGGCAGAACCGGCACACCGCGCGCGGCGAGCGCCAGCGCGGCGCACAGATGGCTGTGCGGGGCGCCCGGACGCGGCTTGGTGCGCTCTCGCGAGGTCTCGGCGAATTGAGGCATGCTGGGGGTTCCTGTTCTCTTGGAGGGACGGGAGAACCGGGGCGGGCGCAGGCTTGTGGTGAGACGGCGCCCGCCCCGGGCGTATCTAGAAGGGCGGCTCGTCGCCCTGGCGCCGGTCGCCGCCGGCGGGGGCGGCGGTGTTCCACGGGTCGGCGGCCGGGGCGGGGGTGGCGCCCTTGCGCTGGACGCGTTCGACCTTGGCCGTGGCGAACTGGAGCGAGGGGCCGATGTCGTCGACTTCCAGGCCGAGCATCGAGCGGTTCTCTCCCTGGTCGTTCTGCCAGTTGTGCTGGCGCAGGCGGCCGGTGACGACCACGCGCATGCCCTTGGTCAGGCTCTCGGCGACGTGCTGGGCGAGGTCACGCCATGCGGTGCAGCGCAGGAACATCGCGGTGCCGTCCTGCCACTGGCCGGAGGTCTTGTCGTAGGTGCGCGGGGTGGAGGCGACGGAGAACTTCGCCAGTGCGGCCCCGGAGGGGGTGAAGCGGAGTTCGGGGTCGTCGGTGAGGTTGCCGACGACGGTGATGGGGGTCTCTCCCACGGCCATGGGGATCACTCGCTTTCGGTGTGGTGGGGGTTGGTGCTGGAGTCGTGGTGGTCGGCGGTGACGTACAGCCGTAGCCGCTTGCCGTCGCGGGTGGGGTACCGGCGTGCCTGGCCGGTGGCGAATGCGGTGGCCAGAGCGGCGCTGACGCGGTCGGCGTCGCCGGGCGGGCAGATGACGCGGATCTCGAACACGACTCACTCCGCCTCGGCGGCCATGTCGTCGACCTGCAAGAGCAGGTCTCCGAGCTGACGGCGCGTGAGGTCTCGGCTGTAGGTCTCCGGCAGCCATCCGCCGTTGTCCCAGCGCAGTTCGACGGTGACGATCTCGTCCGGGTCGATGTCCACCTCAGTGCTCCTTGGTGATGTCGAGGGAGGGCAGTGCGGGCAGTCCCGAGCGCTCCAGGGCGGTGGGGTCGAAGCCGGGCAGCGCGGCGCGGTGGACCAGGGCGGCGGCGAGTTGTTCGGCGTAGGCGGCGCCGGTGCGGGCTACCTCGATCTGTGTGGTGGCGCGGATGGTTTCGACACGTTCGATGTGGGCGTGTTCCTCGCGCCGCTCGCTCAGGTGCCGCTCGTGGTCGAGGGTGTCGCGGCGCTCCTGGCGCCAGTGGCGGGCGGCGAAGCAGTAGGCGAGCACGGTGGCCAGTGCCCACAGCAGCAGGGGCAGGGACAGGCCGTCGGAGTATCCGGCGACGCCCGCGAGGGCGAGGCTGCCGGAGACGGCGTAGCCGACAGCGGCGAGCACGGGTTCTCCGGCACGGGCCAGCGACGCGCCGCCCGCTGCGGCCCCGGCGGCGAGGACGGTCATGAGGGCGGCGTTGCCGACGGAGTGTTCGGCGCCGTTGGCGTTCCAGATCCGTGCGAGGGCGAGCACGGTCGTGGTGGTGATGGCGGGGGCGGCCTTGGGCGCGGCAGCGACAAGCCAGTGCCGCGCGATGATGGGTAGGTTCACGGGGGTGTCTCCCGTCAGTTGCCGAGCTGGGACAGGAAGCGGGCGAAGGACGCCACCAGGTCGTGGATGGGCCCGTAGGCGCCGGTCCCGGCGGTGAAGAACCCGAACAGGAACAGCAGCACCGCGGCGCCCGCGCCGGTGGCCCTGGTCTTGACGGCGACGGCGGAGGCGACGCCGAACAGCAGGACGGCGGAGAAGGTGAGGGTCATCGCGGTGTCTCCGGGCGAGTGTCGGTGCCCGCGCGGTAGATGCGGGCCCAGCGGTTGTAGAGCCAGCGGCCGATGCGTATGCGCTTGCCGGTGGCGTGGCAGCGGCGGCAGTCCTTGCCGCGCTTGAGGCGTCCCTTGCGGTCGGTTTTGAGCTTGTGGCCCATGCCGCGGCACTTGCGGCAGTTGCCGAACGGCGAGGCCGCACACAGCCCGCCGTAACTCAGGGTGACGGCGAGCAGGCAGGTGATAGCAAGGAGGATGGGGGTCATCATGGGCCCTCCGGGCGGGTTTTCCGGTGTTTCCGCAGGTGGGGTGCTATCCGCTAGATCACAGGTGGGGGCGGGTTTGGGGTGCTAGCGGGGGTGCTACCGGTAGCAGGTGTGCCTGCTACCGGTAGCACCGTGCCGGGGCTATGCGGCGCCCGGGTTTTCGTTACGCTCCGCAATCGCCTTCATGAGGTCGGCGCGGACGATGCCCCGGCGGGTGGTGCGGCTGCCGTCGTCGGTCGTGCCGGCCACGTCGCGGGTGCGGATGCCGTGCGGCTTGAGCGCGCTGGTGACGTTCTCGCCCTTCCAGCCGCCGTAGACCTCCGGCCGCAGCTCGGCGAGGCGGGCGGCGATCCGCTCGTTCCACACCCGCTCTTCCAAGGACGGGACGACCACGGCAACGTCGGCGAGCAGGTCGTAGGACGGGCCGGTGACCACCTCGGGGGCTTCCCCGAGGGCGTAGCCGGACAGCCGTCCGGCCTTCTCGCGGATGGTGCGGGCGCGGGTGGCGACGCGTTCGGCCATGGGCGCGTCCAGGAAGGTGCTGGAGACGATCCGGGCGTCAGAGCCCTCGCCGACGAAGTAGTGCAGGCCCTTGTCGCCCCACGCGAACATCGTGGCTCGCACCCCGCGCTTGTAGCTGGAGGTGCCGAGCACCATGTCGTTCTCGGTCTGGCCCATCACCTTCAGGCAGAACCGGGTACTGGCGTTCGCGCTGATGCCGGTGGGCAGCGACTTGGCGTCCGGGCGCTGGGTGGCCAGCAGCAGCACGATCCCGGTGGCAGGACCGCGCTTGACCAGGTCGGTGGCGATGGCCTCGAACTCCTTGCCGTGTTCGGCGTGCTCGAACAGGACCTGGCACTCGTCCACCCCGATGATGATGGGGTGCAGGCCGAGGGAGCGCTTGTCGGCGAGCTGGCTGGTCACCTTGGACTCGGGGCAGATGTCCCGGGGCAGCGACCGGATCACCTTGGTGCGGCGCCGCAGTTCCTCGCGCAGGGCGCGGAAGTCGGCGAGCGCGTACAAGATCGTCTCGTCCTCCTCGCCGACGCCATGGCGGTGCGAGACGGCCTCGCCGACCGGATCGAGGTCGCCGGTGCCCTTCATGTCGTAGGTGTGCAGCTCCGCGCGCGGGTCCAGCGCGGCGATGAGCAGCAGCAGCCGCAGAAGGAACGTCTTGCCCATGCGGGGGATCGCGCCGATGATCCCGGCGATGAACATCAGGGTGACCGCGACCCAGCGTCCGCGCTGGTCGGTGCCGTACGGGATGGCCTGGAACAAGTCCACGGTGCCGGACTTCAGCAGCGGCCACATGGGCTTCGGGGCGGCCTTGAGGGTCTGGTCACCGACCCACAGCACCAGATGGCCGGGGTGTTCCTCTGACTCCGCTTCCGGCCACACGCAGCCCAGCGGCCGGCGCAGACCCGAGGCGAGGCGTTCCCGCTTCTCGATCACGTCCGTGACCGTGACGCCGAAGGGGAGGTTGCCCTCCGCACGCCAGCCGGGCCCGTCGCGGGTGATCGGGGCGGTGAACTCGAACCCGTCCCGCCCCTTGGCCTGCGCCTGGTTGATCGCAGGAACGCCGATCGCCCCGAGCGCCCGCAGGACGATGTCCGAGGTGAGCTTGGATGCCTTCGGAACATCCACCGCGCGGTGGATGACGGGGCTGTCGGCCTGGCGGCCGTTGTAGCCGAGCGCCAGTACCAGGGCGCCGACCGCGAGGTCTTGCAACCAGTCGGGGGCCAGCACGTAGATGGCGAGCGCGGAGCCGAGCCCGACGAACATGGCGAGCACGGCCACGAGGGTGCGCATCCGGACCCGTCCGTCGCGCTGCCGCGACAGCTTCAGGTACTCGGCGGCGTCCTCGCGCCGGACCGCGGCGAGTCGGACCGGTTCGCCCTCGCGGTCGGCGACCCACCGCATGGTGCCGCCGACGAACCGGGCAAGTCCGGTCGGTGCCTGCATGGTCAGGCGGGCGGCGTACACCGGGGAGCGGACGGCGTGGTAGCCAGCCGTGTGGGTGTAGTGGCGGGCCACCCATCGGGCGGCGGTGCGCAGTTCGGCGGTCGAGCGCAGCCAGATGGGGATCACGTCGCGGCGCTTGGCGGCGGCGAGCCGACCGAGGTAGCCCGGACCGGCCGCCCTCGCGGTCGGCTGGTCGACCATGACGGGGGTGGCCGGGTCGGCCGACTCGTCGGCGTGCGAGTCGGGCGACCGGTCGGCATCCGGTCGGGCGGTCGGGTCGGCCGACTCGGTACGGGCCGATCGGGCCTTGTCGAGGTCGACCACCTCTCCCCCCGAGTCGGGGCGGGAGTCGGCGGCCATCTCGGCTTCGAGCCGGTTGAACAGTTCGTTGTCGTCGGGGTGGTTCACTGAGCTTCCTTCCACTTTTGGGTGTGAGGGAGAGCGGGACCGGCCGTCGCTGTAGGAGGTGGGCGGCCGGGCCCGTCTGCTTACATGTCGGGTGGGAGTGCGCTGCCGGCGGGGAACTCGAAGACCGTGACCAGGACTTCAAGGCCGGGGTCGTCGGCGTAGGCGACGCGGGTGTAGATGACCGTCAACCCGGTGCCGTCGCGGGCGGTGGTCGGATAGGCGCGGACGTCGTGTCCCCATGCCCGGCGTCGGCTGACCGTGAAGCGGGCGTAGGACGCCGGGATCACGCCGTGAACACCGAACTTGCTGCCAGATAGGCAGACGAACCGCGCCGAGTCGGCGGGGAGCGGCCGACCGAGCGAGCCACCCGAGCCGCGGAACAGACCGGTGATCCATTTCAGGCTCACGCCTGAACTCCTTCCGAAAGCACAGGGGTTACAGGCCAGACAGGCCCGGCGCGTCGCCGGTCGCGGCGGCTACCACCAGCGGGACGCCTTCTTGGGCACGATGTAGGGGTGGCCGTTGATCATGTGGTCCACGCACTGCGGGCAGTCCTCGCGGGGGCCGAGGTTGCGGTGTGCGCGCGGATCGTGGGCGTGCTGCCAGCACTGCGGGCACTCGCCAGGAGGCGTCTCCGGAGCGGCCATGGTCACCACCACCCCGAGGACTTCTTGGCAGCCTTCGCGGTGGCGGCCTCGTTCACGACCCGCTGCCGCTCGTTCTGCAGGGCGGTGATCTCCGCGGCCAGCCGTGTCTCGGCGGCGCCCCACGCGGTGTCCAGCTTCCGTTCGGCGCGCGCGGGGCTGTTGCTGCGCACGACCTTGTAGGAGCCGCCGGCCAGTGCGGCCAGGACGGTGCGCCGCTCGCGGCCGGTCAGCGGCCACATCTCGCGCTGCTGGACGGCCTTGAGCTTGCGGGTGGTCTGCTGGATCTCGCGGTCCAGGCGGCGGGTGTCGGGCTTGGCCATGGTCAACCCCTCCTCGGGGTGTGTGTCGTCGCGGCGCGGTCATCGACCGGATGCGGCGGCCGCGCTTTCGGGCGTGGGCGTGATGCCGGCGCGGGCGGCCGCCGCTGTGGGAGGTGGTCGGCCGAGCCCGTTGCGCCGTTCCTCGCGAACAGGGCAGGTCGTCAGGCCGCGTTCGCGGCCGTGCGGCTGAGGGCGCCGACCACGCGTTCGCCGAGCCATTGGGCGACGTTGCAGGAGACGGCGTTGCCGGCCTGCATGGTCTGCTCGCCCTTGGTGCCGTGCACGATGTAGTCGGCCGGGAAGCGCTGCGCGAGCAGCTGTTCGCGCGGCTGGATCATCCGGTAGTGGCACTCCTCCAGCACCGCGGCCGGGGAGGCGATCGCGGCCGAATCGACCGTGCCCAGGGTGTGCAGCGGCTCCGCGGTGGTCTTGGTCGCCGCGTTGCGGTAGGGGATCACCAGCCAGTGATGCCGCCCCTTGGCCGTAACAGTGTCCACCGGCTCGCCGACCGGCGTCGGGGTGGCGTTGCGGCGCAGGGTCACGATGAACGCGTCCTCGGCCGCCTCGGGCGGGGTGACCAGCGCTTCGAACCCCTTCGGGTTCGCCAGCCGGGTGCGCATCGGCTCGGCCGTACTGGTCGGTGTGGTGTTCCAGGTGCCTCCGGCCGGGACCAACAGAGCGTCCCCGATCTTCGCCGTGCGCGCGGCCAGCGGCGCCGCGTCGGCGGGCACCGGGCGGCCGTCGTGCCCGCCGTGGTTGACCGTGAGCACCATCCGCCGGGTGCCGAGCAGATCCAGCCCGGTGCGGATGCGCCGCAGCGTGTTCGCGGCCAGCGGCGGCAGCCTGTGCCGCGGCCGGTCCGCGATGCGTACCCCGAGGTTCGTCCAGTCGATGATGTCCGCCGCGGGCCGCACGTACGGTTCCACGAGGGCGTGGCGGCAGCGCGGGCCGTTGGGGCAGCGGTAGTCGTACTGCTGCCCGTACTTGCCCAACTGCCTACCGCCGGGCTTCCTCCAGGACTGGAACGCGGCCACCGTCTCCCCGCACACCGCACACCAGGCCGGCGGGCGCGGCTGCACGTCCGGCAGCGGGATGCCCTCGCGGGTGAGCACCACATAGATCCGGTCGCGCCACTGCGGCGCCGGGAGGTTGCTGGGGCCGCCGATGTGGGCGGAGGAGACGGACACGAACTGATGCCGGTAGCCGAGAGTGCGCATCCCGGACAGCCAGACGTCGAACAGCTCCCAGTCGGCGGCCTCCGCCACGTTCTCGATCAGGACCACCGGGTAGCGGTGCACCTCGGTCGCCCGGATCACGTCCCAGAACGTGGCCCGGGTCCGCTCGTACAGGCCGGAGGAGACCGGCCCGTCCTGTTCCAGGGCGAGCTGGCCCGGCGAGACCTTGTTGCGGCGGCGCCCGCCGGCCGGGGACAGCTCGGTGCAGATGGGCGAGGCCCACAGCACGTTAGTGCGGGGCAGGCGGCGCATGTCGTAGTGGTCGATGTCGGCGCACAGATGGTCGGCGTCCGGGTGGTTGGCCGCGTGGGTCTCGATGGCCACCGCACTGTGGTTCGCCGCGAGCCGCAGTTCCAGCCCGGCCGCGACCAGTCCGGTGGAGGAGCCACCGGCACCGCAGAACAGATCGGTGAACGTCAGGCTCATGCCTGAACTTCCTTTCACAGCAGGGGATTCACAGCTCGAACAGGCCGGGCGCACCCTCGGCGGGCGCCGTGGCGGTGCGTGCCTTGCGGGCGGCGGCGGTGTGGCACTCCGGGCACCAGGCCCGCAACTCCCCCACCGGCAGCGCGACGGCCTCAACGGCGGGCATGAGCGGGTCGGCGGGCGCGGCCATCAGACGGACACGGTGACCGTGCTTGCTGGTGTAGCCGTCGTGCTCACGCGGACAGCGGCCCTCACTCTTGGCGTGCGGGTTACCGCACTCGCCCGCGCACTGGCAGCGGTGACCCGCTGCCTCCATCACCGGCCGCCACGTGCCGACCCCAGCCAGCGGCTCACTCATGCGACCACCCCCACGACCGGCACTTCGGCGCGGGCGCCGGTGCGACCGGCACGGCGGCCGGCGACGGTGGCGAACAGCCGGCCCAAGCCCGCGCGGCGGGCTCCGGCACGGGCCTGCTTGGCCGCGTACATCGCCTCATCCGCCCGCCGCAGAAGGCCGGACAGGTCATCGGCGGGGAAGTCCACGGCACGCACCCACCCGAGACTGACCGTGGTGCAGGCGGCGGGGTCCTGGCCGTCGACCGGCCGGGCGAGCACGCCGTGCAGCACGGCGAGCAGGTCGCCAGCGGTGCTGAGGTCGTCGATGAGGACGGCGGCGAACTCATCGCCCCCGAGCCGTCCAGCGACCCCATTGCGTCCGACGTGGTGGGCGAGGCGGTCGGCGGTCGCCTTCAACAGGGCGTCTCCGGCGGCGTGCCCGTAGGTGTCGTTGACGTGCTTGAACCTGTCGACGTCGGCGAGCACGACGACCGCGCGCGGGTCCTTGAGCAGGGCCGTGGCGCGGCGGGTGAAGCCGTCGCGGGTGCGTAACCCGGTGAGCGGTCAAGCCGGGCGGTGTTCAGGCAGGCGCGCAGCCACCACACGTGAAGCGCCCAACCTGCGGCGAGCGGCAGTGCGGACAGCAGGACCGTGGCCAGGGTGTTCACGCGGCCACCTCCTCGCGGTCGTCGGACGCGTCCACGGGGTGCAGGGCACGTCCGTCGGCCCGTTCGGCGAGGAGGGCGTCACGCACCTGCCGGGCGGGGCCGGAGCCGCAGTGCAGGGCCTTGCGCAGCGACTCGGCGTTGATCGCGGCGTCCGTCCAGTCGGCCGTGACCGTGCGCGCCTCAGCGAGCAGTTCGGCCGGGTTGCGCTGCGACGCGGTGGCTTTGCCCTTGGTCGGCCGCTTGCGCGGCGGCTTGGATGCCTTGCGCTTCGGCTCCGCCGGGGCCTGGTCAGGCGTCGGGGCGGGCGGGATGGCGGTGGCGGCCGGGGCCAGTTCGCCCAGTCGCAGCAGGACGCGTTCGCGGCGCGGGGTCTGGCGGCGCCAGGTGCGGCCGTAGCGCTCGCGCAGGTCCGCGCGGGCCAGCAACCGTTCCTTTTCCAGCGCGAGGGCGTCGGTGTAGGAGGTGACCTCCCACAACGTCATCCGGCGCCAGAGCGCAAACGTGGACGCCGGGGCCAGCAGCCAGCGAGAGAACCGGATCTTCTCCATGCGCCGTCCGGTGGCGGCGCCGATACGCACGGCGTAGACGTGCGCGCCGATCTCGGAGAAGACCACCCACAGCAGCGGCATCGTGCCGTGCGCCACCTTCGCGGACAGGGACTGCCCAGCCGCGACGTTCAGCCAGCAGGTGACCAAGGTGAGCACCCAGGGCACGAACCGCACCCACGCCAACGCCATGTCCAGCCGGATCAGCAGCAGGTTGGCCAGCGTGAACACCGGAATGGCCACGTCGATTGCGACGGGCAGGATGTGAGGCTGAGTGAAGCCCCAGCGGGCTGCGGCGAGGGACACCGCGTCGAAGGAGGAGATCAGTCCCAGGGCGCCGACCGCGGCGGCGGCGAGCGCGCCGACGCCGGCAAGGCCCATCTCCGGCTTCGTCAGCGGCGGCACGGCCGGACGTTCAGCGGTGGGTGTCGTCTCGGGGGTGGTCATTCCGCACCCCCGTCCGCAGCGGGCACGTCGGTGTAGCCGATCAGGTGCAGCTCTGCACCCGCGTAGTCGGTCGACGCCTTCAGCACGCGAGTCATGCCGTCGCTCTGCACCCTGTGAGCCACCTTCTCCGGTGGCACGGCCAGGGCCTCCCGCCATGCCTCGAACGCGTGCAGACCCTCGTGGAACCGCAGGGTCAGTTGCTCGGGGTAGATGCGGGACAGGTCGACGTCCGGGGCGGGCAGGTGCCCGAAGTCAGCGGCCAGCAGCCGCAGCACGCGCAGTGGAGCGGCCAGCCCGTCCAGCGTCAGCAGCTCGTTCACGCCGCCGCTCCCCTCCGCGAGGGCCGCCGGCGCCCAGCCGGGCGGATCAGCGGGATGACATTGAACAGCTCCGGGGCGTGCGCCTCGATCACCTCGGCGACGACACAGGACACGCCATCCGGGAGGTGGGGGTTGTCGGCGAGGATGTCGCGCGCGGCGTCCAGACGGGCCGCGCGCTCCTTGTCGGTCTCGCCCTCCACCCCGAGCCACAGCTCAGCCGGGGTACCCAGGGCCAGTTCGATGAAGTCGTTCACGGAGACGGCCTGATGACCGCCGATGTACGTACGCATAGGAGACTCCTGATTCGGAGGGACTGGAGCCGGAGCGGTCGCAGGCGTGTGGTGAGACGGCGACCACTCCGGAGCCCCCGCCGCGAACGCGGCAGGGGAGGGGCGGTGGGAGGGACAGGGCGTCAGCGCTGGACGACGGGCTTGTCCAGGTCGCGGTGTCGGACCGTCACGTCGTGTCCGGCATCCAGCAGCAACTCAGCGAGGGCCCGAGCGAAGGCCGGCGCACGGTGCCGACCGCCCGCACATCCGTCGGCGACCGTGATGGTTCCGGCGGACGGACCGGACGCGAACGCCTCCACCGCGGCGGCCGTCGCCAACGCGAGAGCCGCGACGCCCGGAGTGCCCAGCACCGCGGCCCTGACCGGCTCGTCATCGGCGGTCAGGTACCGCAGCTCCGGCGATACGTGCGGGTCGCGGAAGTGGTGGCGCAGGTCGATGGTCAGGTGCGCGGTGGGGGGCTCGTCGTGCAGGTAGCCGAACGAGACGATCTCAACAGCGACGGTCATGAGGACTCCCAGGAAGCGAAGGAATGTTCCGGCTCCTCTCAACCCCGCCCGTACGGGACCGCTCCGCAGAGCGCCCGGACGGGCAGGGCGAGCAACCGGCGCGGCGCTATCCGCCGCGATTCGGTGGAAGGTGACCGGTCGCCCGCTGCACCCTGAGGTGTTCACGGGCCAGAGATGGAACGGCGCCGCCGTGCCGGTCGATCACGGCCGCGCCCATCGCTTTCGCTGACTCACTGCCACTCCTTCAAGTCGCTGAACAGGGGATACGCACTGCAAGGGGGACTTGAGTCCCCACTCTCCGGCCGTTGCTCGCGGTCGCCGGGCCACCTCGCCAGTACGGGCCGAAACCCTGTTCTGCCTGGCCTTTAGCGGGATTGCAGCGTCCCCGCCCTGTGCATTCGTGCAGGTCAAACCGGTCGTGCAAGCGCTCCGTCCCTTCCGGGGCTGAAGCCGCTTGGTCAACTCTGCCTCAGAGTGCACTGTGAGGCAGAGTGCGTCAAGTCTTCTCGCGGAACAAGCGGGATGGGGCGCTGGTTCTACCTCTGCGACTTGGGCACTATGAGGCAGAGACCGTGACGAAACTTGGGGTGCAGATGGTCGAGTGGACCGGCAGGTTTGCCTACAAGCAGGTGGCCGATGACCTGCGGCGGCGCATCGCGGCCGGTGAGTTTGCCAAGACCGGGCAACTCCCCTCGCTTGCGCAGCTCCAGGAGAAGTACGACGTCACGGTCACCGTGGCCCGCGCCGCCATCAACCAGCTGAAGGCAGACGGCCTTGCGGTGAGCCACCAGGGCAAGGGTGCGTTCTTGACGCCAAACGCCGACCGCGCCGCACAGCTTGCCGATCCCGCCGAGCTGGTGACCGAACTGCGCGCGGAGGTCGAGAAACTGCGGAGTGAGGTCGGGGACCTGCGCCGGCGCGTCGCAACCCTGGAAGGGGACTGAGCCTCCGGTAAGCCGAGGGTGGGGCCGGACGGCCGTGTCGCGGGGCATCTGAACCTCCTCGTTCGGTGTGAGCACAAGTTCACCGCCGAGGCGCGAAAACCGGTATCACGTCCCGCTACCTGAGAAAGTCCCAGCGGTTTTATACATCCGCTTACACATGCGCTATCACGAATTTCCACAGCTCTAGTCGAGCCGCTACACTCGCGGCTCGACTAGCTATAGGAGGGGCAGATGGCTCGGAAGCACCCAGATTGGAAGCCCGATCTCCTGCGAATGCATCGCGAGGAAGTAGGGCTCACCCTGGAGGACACAGGGGAAAAGCTCCGTGAAATCGCGGAGCGTCACGGCTTCAATATCGCCGCAAACTTCCAAACGATCTGGGGTCACGAGAAGGGAACGGTGTATCCGGGCCCGCATTACCGCCGGGCGTATTGCCGCCTCTACCATCGGAATGAGGCCCAACTCGGCTTCCGTCGCGCCCTGCCCGGAGAGGATGCCCCTGTGGAATCCGTATCGGCGCCCACATCCACTGAGCGAAAGCTCTCGGACCAACCAGACGTTGTACGCCGAGCGCTGAGCAGCATCCGTGAAGGCACGGATGACGTGGACAGTGAGGCTCTGCTTAACCGTGTGGTTGACGCATGGCATCGCCACGCAACAGGTGGGAGCGTCGACGGCCCCACTGTGATCCTGGTCGGAGGATTTGCAGGCTCCGGGAAGTCCGAGTTCGCGAAGTTCCTCGGAGGGCTCACCGGCTGGCCGATCCTGGACAAAGACTCTTTGACGCGTCCACTCGTCGACCAACTCTTGGTTGCCATGGGTGGGCAGGCCCACGATCGAAGTTCAGAGCTTTACCGGGAAAAGGTGCGACCGCTCGAATATCGCTGCCTCATGGAAGCGGCATGGGACAACGTGGACTGCGGAACTTCCGTGATCCTCGACGCGCCGTTCATCTCTGAATTCTCCCAGACTGAATGGATGCAGCGCTTCCAGAACCGTTGCCGGTCCAAGCGGGTTGCCGTCGCGACGATATGGGTTCAGTGTGACCCTGAGTCGATGCGTGAGTACATCGAATTCCGCGGAGCGGCGCGGGACGCTTGGAAGATGGAATCATGGGAGGAGTACGTCTCGGGTCTCAACCTGGAGATGCGACCGCAGGGGCCGCACTTCATCGTCGACAACCGGCTTGGCGCCGCCGTGGCTCTGGTCGACGAAGCTCGTGACGTGCTGAGTGGAGGCGGGCTGTGAACCCTTCCGGTGTCATCCTCTACGGCCCCCCGGGGGCGGGGAAGGACACGATCACAGCCGGGCTATCGCGTCTACGGCCGGAATACGCGCTTTTCCAGCGGCTCAAGGCGGGTCCTGGGCGCACCACGGGATACCGGCTCACCACGGCACAGCACATTGAGGTAATGGCACAGGCCGGTGAAATCCTGTACCGGAACAGCCGGTACGACGCTGAATACGCCATCGATCGCGGTGCGGTTTCCGCCCTCGTCGACAGCGGACGCTTCCCTGTCCTCCACATGGGTCAGGTTGCCGGGGCACACGCAGTCACCGTCTTCCCCGTTCACTGGGTGCGGGTCCTGTTGTGGTGCCCCGAAGAAGTCACACGGCAACGCTGCCAGGGACGCGGGGACAGAGACTTGGACACCCGGCTGAAGGTGTGGCACGAGACCCGGCAGGATCTCTTGGATCACGCGGCAGAGCCCTGGTCACTCGTAATCCGAACTGACCAGATGAGTCCAGCGCAGGCAGCGCAAGCCATCGACGACGCCCGATCGGCCGGCGTGCCTGCCGAAGAGCGCGATATCCGTGGGCTGGTCGGATGACTGTCGTCGGGCTCCTTCATCCGGGCAGCATGGGCGCGGCCGTGGCCGCGCAGGCCAGCCTCAATGGAGCCGAGGTTCTGTGGTGTCCCCACGGCCGTAGCTCCGCGACCAGGGAACGGGCTCAGCGGTACGGACTGACGGCAGTGGATGACCTTGCAGAGCTGACGGAGCGAGCCGACATCATCCTCAGCATCTGTCCCCCTGAGTACGCGGAGGACGTCGCCGTCGAAGTCTCGGCTCACCCGTTCACGGGAATCTACGTCGACGGCAACGCGATCTCACCGGCCAGCACGGCGCGCGTCTGCGCCATCGTGGCCCGGACCGGAGCAACCGTCGTCGACGGCTCCCTCATTGGTTCGCCCCCGTCCGCTTCAAGGTCGACTCGCCTGTACCTGTCTGGCTCCGCGGACGCACTGACGCCTGTTGCTGCCCTCTTCACAGGCTCAGCGGTACGGCCTCACCTCCTACCCGGGGGTATCGGTCGTGCGTCCGCACTGAAGCTGTCGTACAGCAGCTACCAGAAGGCGAGCCGCGTACTGGCGGCGGTCTCGTACGCCCTCGCCCGTGACTACGGCGTGGAAGACGAACTACTCGACGTTGCGCAGGACCGCACGACCAGCTATCTCGCTGAGACGGCCTACATCCCGAAGGTGGCCGCGCGGTCCTGGCGCTGGGGTCCCGAAATGCGAGAGGTGGCGCAGGCCCTCCAGGAAGCCGGGCTTCCTCCCGACCTAGCCGATGCGTCGGCCGCGATCATGAGTAGATGGGACGGTCTGAAGGATTCGTCTCTGGGTATCCCGCAAGCGCTTGACCATCTACACGACGCCGCGGACGGTGAGCCCAGCTAGGTCGGACGCTACGCGGGCAAACCGGATCGCTGGGCGCCCCAGTTTCTACTTCTGAGACGAGGCGCGCGGGGCAGGGGGCGGAGGGTTAGTGAGTGCACGGACCCGCAACAAATTCCCGTCCTTTTTAACGATTGAATGGATTGCCCGATCGCTCTTTCGCGTCAAGGCATTTTTACCTTTGGCCTTTTGTGCGATCTCTTGTTTCTCTGTGTCTGTGATCCGCTTGTGGCCTGTCATGATCGTGAATGCTTCCTGATGGGGATTTCCCTCGGGGCTTCGGCGGATGGAAAATGTCATGGTCGTGCCACTCGTCGGAAATCCTGCGGAACCTCTTCTTCGCCGCAACGACGGTCACATCTGCACGGAATGCCAGCCAAGAGCCGTTTTGTCCTGTGGTCGGTATGGGGGCCACAGTCTTGTGATGTATCGCTTCTCCCGACTCGACCGCATCGTCGAGTGGGAAGGCGAGCGCGCCCCCGAATCTGGTCCACTCGACTTCATTGTTTGCTGGAAATGCGTCCGCGCCATAAATCTCTACCACGCACGATTCCGTGGCTAGATTGATTCTCGATATTCCGATGTTGCGCAACGTGATGTCTACGTCGAGGGTGTGGCAATTGCGATAAGTATGCAGCTCTTGGTAGATTTTGATTTCGACCCTGCCTGCGAATGTCTGACCTTGGATGAACTTGAAGTAAGACCAGACTCCGCCGACCACCACGGCGCCAGCAGTTGCGAAGTCGCTCACTGCCCTAGCTGTCAGGCCGACGTCCATTAAGACGCTCCCCATGGAGGTCAAGGTAGCCGCTCGGAACCTCTTTTCAGACTAGGTTCATGTCTGCGGTCGCGCAAAGTGGAGGCAGAACGCAGTGCAGCCGAGAAGTCTCGACCGACCTGCCATCGGGTGGGCAGACTAATCAGCCAATGCCCGCATTGCCCCGATGGCCTCTAGCACGCCCCGAACCACGATGTCGGGCTCACGGAGGCCATCCGTCCATCCACGGCCGGAGGACACCCACACCGTACGCAGCCCAACCGCGTGTGCGCCTTCCATGTCCGTCTCGGGGTTGTCCCCGACCATCCACCCGCCCGCGCTCAGTCGGGTGCCGCACAACGACGCCGCAGCCTCGAAGTGCTCGTACGCCGGTTTCCGGGCGCCGATTTCCTCCGACACACAGATGCCGTCGAAGAGTGACGTGAGCCCTGCCGCGGCGAGCTTGGCCCGCTGGATGTCCCCGGCGCCGTTCGTCGCGACCCCGAGCGTCCACCCCGCGCCGCGCAGCTCTTCGAGGCCCTTCCGAACCTCCGGGGCACAGTGCACGGAGCGAGCGATGCCGTCGACGTACTCATGCCAGAGGCCACCCGGGTCGTCGCTGAGCCTCAGCGTTTCCCGCAGCTCTACGAAGTCTGCGGGGTATGCCCGCTCACTTAGCCGATCGCAGATGACGAACTCTGACGCGCGGGGCAGTCGCCGCGAGTGCACGAAGCGTCGTGCCCAGTCCTCCAGGCCGCCACGTCGGTCAATCAGAGTGTTGTCTAGGTCGAAGAGTGCCAGCACAGGGTGACGGTACGCGACGGGCGCCCGTCTCAGTTTCCGTCTCCTTCATAGCCGTGCACGGCACAGGTGCGGACGTCGAGAACCACAAAGATGTGGCGAGTATGCCGTTCTACGACCGGTCAACGCGGAGCTGCGCCCGGTACCTGGTGGATAGCCGTTGTGCAAATTCCTGATCGAGAGCAACCCTGGTCAAGCAGCCTGTCAGCCCAAACGCGCAGCTGACCAGGGGAAGGCAGGGGCCGTGATCGGGGAATCCGTAACACGCACGTGGCACGCGCCACCCTCGAATGTGACTACCGTGTTTCATCACGAAGCGAGGGGCCGCCCGGCCAGGCGACCCCTCGCGAACGTCCAGAACCCTCTCCCCGCGAAAGAAGAAGGAAGGACTCTGCCCATGGAACCACAAGGGTGGCGCGGCCTAGGAGTCGAGTGGCGACGCCCTCACGCCGCTGATGCGCTCGTGGCTGGCGCCCTCTACTACCTGCTCCACCTCCAGCCGGATATCCCCGAGCTCGGCGCCGTCGGCGTGGCCCTCGGAGCCCTCCGCTGCATTCGCTACCGGCGCCGCACGAGCAAGGGCATCGTCGAGCGGTAATCCGCCGCCCAGCATCTCCTGAGCGTCTCAGTTGGTCGAAGTGGCCAGCTGAGACGCTCAGCCACACCCGGAAAAGCCTCCGAGCCCGCGCGCCAGAGCGAGGCCGCTTCACCTGCGCAGACGTCCCGTCTGGCCCCATGGGCCGGGCCGTCTGTGGGCCGTCCGAGGGAGATCAACGACGACCAACAACGACCGTCAACGACCACCCCCGGAGGCGACGACCGCAGGTCACAGGAATTGATCTGCGACACTGGTACAGCCATGCCTAAGCCCGGAGAACTCACTTTCGTCGCCCCCCGCGGAGCCAAGCTGCCGCCGCGGCATCTTGCCGACCTCTCGCCCGCCGAGCGGAAGGAGGCCGTTGCCGCCGTCGGGGAGAAGCCGTTTCGTGCCAAGCAGCTGTCTCAGCACTACTTCGCGCGGTACGCGCACGACCCGGCCGAGTGGACCGACATTCCGGCCGCGTCTCGCGGCAAGCTGCAGGAAGCGCTGCTTCCCGAGCTGATGACCGTCGTGCGGCATCTGTCGACCGATCAGGGGACCACGCGCAAGACGCTGTGGCGGCTGTTCGACGGGACGCTCGTCGAGTCGGTGCTGATGCGGTACCCGGACCGGGTGACGATGTGCATCAGCTCGCAGGCGGGGTGCGGGATGAACTGCCCGTTCTGCGCGACCGGGCAGGCGGGCCTCGACCGGAATCTGTCCACCGCCGAGATCGTGCACCAGATCGTGGACGGGATGCGGGCGCTCAGGGACGGCGAGGTGCCCGGCGGCCCGGCCCGGCTGTCCAACATCGTGTTCATGGGCATGGGCGAGCCGCTCGCCAACTACAAGCGGGTCGTGGCGGCGATCCGTGCGCTCACCGATCCCGAGCCGGACGGGCTCGGGCTGTCGCAGCGCGGGATCACCGTGTCGACGGTCGGGCTCGTCCCGGCCATCCACCGCTTCGCGGACGAGGGCTTCAAGTGCCGGCTGGCGATCTCCCTGCACGCTCCCGACGACGAGCTGCGCGACACCCTCGTCCCCGTGAACACGCGGTGGAAGGTGCGCGAGGTGCTCGACGCCGGATTCGAGTACGTCGCCAGGTCCGGGCGCCGGCTGTCCATCGAGTACGCGCTGATCCGGGACATCAACGACCAGGCCTGGCGCGGCGACCGGCTCGGCCGGCTGCTCAAGGGCAAGCCCGTGCACGTCAACCTCATCCCGCTGAACCCGACGCCGGGTTCCAAGTGGACCGCGTCGCGGCCGGAGGACGAGAAGGCGTTCGTCGAGGCCATCGCGGCTCACGGGGTGCCGGTCACCATCCGGGACACCCGTGGCCAGGAGATCGACGGAGCGTGTGGTCAGCTCGCGGCCACCGAGAGGTAATCTGGCTGAGTTCCATTGCGTCTCACCACATCTTCATATTCCGACAGGGGAGCGCCACAGCGCTGAGAGTGCGGCAATCGGGCCGCAGACCCTCTGAACCTCGCCCAGGTCATTCTGGGTAGGAAGTTCGGTCACTACTCAAGCTGTTGCGCCCTGCCCGGACAATCCGGGCAGGGCCGCGTCTCTTCCTGGTCAACCCCAGGAGGAATCCAGTGCACAACAAGACTTTCGTCGCCGTAGCCGTCGGGCTCGGCCTGGTCACGCTGTCCGCGTGCGGGTCGTCCGACGGCAAGGGGTCCGCGGACTCCAAGACCGTCACCCTCGTCAGCCACAACTCGTGGGCCGTCTCGAAGAAGGTGCTCAAGGACTTCGAGAAGCAGTCCGGGTACAAGGTCAAGGTCCTCGAGGACGGCGACGCGGGCCAGGCCGTCAACAAGGCGATCCTGACCAAGGACAACCCGCAGGGCGACGTCTTCTTCGGCGTCGACAACACCCTGCTCTCCCGCGCCCTCGACAACGGGCTGTTCCAGTCGTACGAGGCCAAGGGCTCCGATCTGATCCTGCCCCAGTACCGGGTCGACCAGGACAAGCACCGGGTCACGCCCATCGACACCGGCGACATCTGCGTCAACTACGACAAGGCGTACTTCGACAAGCACAAGCTGACCCCGCCGTCGTCCTTCGACGACCTGGTCGAGCCGGAGTACAAGAACCTCCTCGTCACGGAGAACGCGGCGACCTCCTCGCCCGGCCTCGGCTTCCTGCTCGGCAGCGCCGCGAAGTTCGGCGACGACAACTGGCAGGACTACTGGAAGAAGCTGAAGGCCAACGGCGTCAAGGTGGTCGACGGCTGGGAGCAGGCCTACAACCAGGAGTTCTCCGGTTCGGCCGGCGGCAAGAAGGCGGGCGGCGACCGTCCGCTCGTCGTCTCGTACGCCTCCTCGCCGCCCGCCGAGGTCATCTTCGCCGATCCGAAGCCCGGCGCCGCCCCCACCGGCGTGGCCGCCGGCACCTGCTTCCGGCAGACCGAGTACGCGGGCCTGCTGAGCAACGCCCGCAACACCAAGGGCGGCAAGGCGTTCCTCGACTTCCTGGTCAGCAAGGAGTTCCAGGAGGACATGCCGCTCAACATGTTCGTCTACCCGGTGCGCGAGGGCGCCCAGGTGCCCGCCGAGTTCGTGAAGTACGGCCCGCAGGCCAAGGACCCGGAGATCATGGCCCCCGACAAGATCGCCGCCAGCCGTGACCAGTGGGTCAAGTCGTGGACGTCGCTCGTACTGAAGTAGCCCCACGGAAGGGCACCCTTCGTAGCGGTACGAAGAGCGCGGCGCGGCTCGGGCTGATGGCCGGGCCGGTCGCGTTCTTCGCGCTGTTCTTCGCCTACCCCGTCGCCGCGATCGTCGCCCGCGGTCTGAAGGCCGACGGAGTCTGGCGGTTGGGGCGGATCACGGACGTACTCGCGCAGTCCGACATCCGGCACGTGCTGTGGTTCACCACCTGGCAGGCGCTCGCCTCCACCGCGCTCACCCTGCTGGTCGCGCTGCCCGCCGCGTATGTCTTCGCGCGCCTCGACTTTCCGGGCAAGCAGGTCCTGCGGGCCGTCGTCACCGTCCCGTTCGTGCTGCCCACCGTCGTCGTCGGTACGGCGTTCCTCGCGCTGGTCGGCCGGGGCGGGCTGCTCGACGACCTGTGGGGCGTACGGCTGGACACGACCGTGTGGGCGATCCTGCTGGCGCACGTCTTCTTCAACTACGCGGTCGTCGTCCGCACGGTGGGCGGTCTGTGGTCGCAACTCGACCCGCGCCAGGAGGAGGCCGCGCGGATGCTGGGCACCTCGCCCCTGGCGGCCTGGCGCAAGGTGACCCTCCCGGCGCTGGCGCCCGCCGTGGCCGCCGCCGCGCTGATGGTGTTCCTGTTCACCTTCACCTCCTTCGGTGTGGTGCAGATCCTCGGCGGTCCGACCTTCTCCACCCTCGAAGTCGAGATCTACCGGCAGACCTCAGAGATCTTCGACCTCTCCACGGCCGCCGTCCTCACGATCGTCCAGTTCGTCGCGGTGGGCGCGATCCTCGCCGTGCACGCGTGGACCGTACGGCGCCGGGAGACGGCGCTGCGGCTGGTGGACGCGTCGGTGACGGCGCGCCGGCCGCGCGGTGCGGGGCAGTGGGCGCTGCTGGCCGGTGTCCTCGCCACGGTCGCCGTCCTCCTCGTCCTGCCGCTCGCGGTCCTGGTGCAGCGGTCCTTCGACACCCCCGGCTTCGGCTACTACCGGGCGCTGACCCGCGACGACGGCGGTACGTTCCTGGTGGCGCCGGTCAGCGCGATCGGGAACTCGCTCCAGTACGCCGTCGCCGCCACCGCCATCGCCGTGGTCATCGGCGCGCTCGCCGCGGCCGCGCTCGCCCGCCGTGACGCGGGCCGGATCGTCCGCGGATTCGACGCGCTGCTGATGCTGCCGCTGGGCGTGTCCGCGGTGACCGTCGGCTTCGGATTCCTCATCGCCCTCGACAGGCCGCCGCTGGATCTGCGCCAGTCCTGGATCCTCGTGCCGCTCGCGCAGGCGCTGGTCGGTGTGCCCTTCGTCGTACGGACCATGCTGCCCGTGCTGCGGGCGGTGGACGGTCGGCTTCGGGAGGCGGCGGCCGTGCTCGGGGCGTCGCCGTGGCGGGTGTGGCGGGAGGTCGATCTGCCGATGGTGCGGCGGGCGCTGCTGATCGCGGCCGGGTTCGCCTTCGCCGTGTCGCTGGGGGAGTTCGGCGCGACCGTGTTCATCGCGCGGCCCGACAACCCGACGCTGCCCGTCGCGGTGGCGCGGCTCCTCGGCCGGCCCGGTGATCTCAACTACGGGCAGGCGATGGCCCTGTCGACGATTCTGATGGTGGTGTGCGCGGTGGCGCTGCTGGTGCTCGAGCGGCTGCGGACCGACCGGACGGGGGAGTTCTGATGCTGCTGAGCCTTGAGTCCGCGACCGTGCGCTTCGGCGGGCGGGCCGTGCTCGACGCCGTCGACCTCGATGTCTCCGAGCACGAGATCGTGTGTGTGCTCGGGCCCAGCGGCAGCGGCAAGTCGACGCTGCTGCGAGCGGTGGCCGGGCTCCAGCCGCTGGACCTCGGACGGGTGTCGCTCGACGGGCGCGACCAGGCCCGGATCCCCGCGCACAAGCGGGGGGTCGGGCTGATGTTCCAGGACCATCAGCTGTTCCCGCAGCGGGACGTGGGCGGCAACGTGGCGTTCGGGCTGCGGATGCACGGGGCGGCCAAGGGGGAACAGGACGCCCAGGTACGGGAGTTGCTGGAGCTCGTCGGACTTCCTGGCGCCGCCCGCCGGGCCGTCGCCGGGCTGTCCGGCGGTGAGCAGCAGCGGGTGGCGCTGGCCCGGGCCCTCGCGCCCCGGCCCCGGCTGCTGATGCTGGACGAGCCGCTCGGCCAGCTGGACCGCTCGCTGCGGGAACGGCTGGTGGTCGAACTCCGGGAGCTCTTCGGCCGGTTGGGCACCACCGTGCTGGCCGTGACGCACGACCAGGGCGAGGCGTTCGCGCTCGCCGACCGGGTGGTGGTGATGCGGGACGGACGCATCGCCCAGTCCGGAACGCCCCTCGATGTGTGGCAGCGCCCGGCGGACGAGTTCGTGGCCCGCTTCCTCGGCTTCGACAACGTGGTGCCGGCGACGGTCGCGGGGACGGCCGCGGTCACGCCGTGGGGCAAGCTCCCGGTACCGGAGGACGCGCCGCAGGGTGCGTGCTCGCTGCTGGTACGGCCCGCCGGGGTGCGGCTCGTGGCGGCCGACGAGGGCCTGCGCTGCACGGTGACCGCCCGCACCTTCAAGGGCACCCATGTCGCACTCCACCTCCGCCCGGAGGACGGCACCCCACGCCTGGAAGCGGCGTGCGCACTGCGGGAGGCACCGGAGGTCGGGACAGCGGTCGGCGTGGAGTTCGACACGACCGAAATCGTCGTACTCGGCTGATCATCTGCGTCCTAGGGTGACGGTCATGACGCTACTCGCACATGATCGCTACGTCGACGAGATCGCCCACCAGGTGGGGCAGTTGAGGGCCGTCGTGACGTCCGGCGCCGATCTGTCCGCGACCGTGCCGACCTGCCCCGACTGGCGGCTGGAGCAACTGGTCCGCCACATGGGCGGCGCCCTGCGCTGGGTCGACCTGCTGGTGCGGACCCGGGGGCGGGAGAACATCCCGACCGAGCAGGTCCCGGAGTACGACGGACCGGAGCCCGGCTGCGCCCCCGCCGTGCTGGACGCCTGGCTCGCGGAGAGCGGCCGGCTGGTCGTCGAGGCGCTCCGGGAGGCCGGGCCCGACGCCGAGGTCTGGGCCTGGGCCGGGGTTGCCACCTCAGGCTTCTGGGCCCGCCGTATGGCGCACGAGATCACCGTCCACCGCGCGGACGCCACGCTCGCGGCCGGACTGCCCTACGACGTCGCGCCCGACATCGCCGCCGACGCGCTCGACGAGTGGCTCGAACTGGTGGAGTGGGTGCAGCGGAACGCGCCGCACGAAGCGGCGAAGGAACTGCGCGGACCCGCCCGCAGCATCCATCTGCACGCCACGGACACCGCGCCGGACCTGAACGCGGAATGGCTGGTGGAACTCGCCGAGGACGGTGTGCACTGGCGCCGCGGTCACGAGAAGGCCACCGTCGCCCTGCGCGGCCCGCTGACCTCGGTCCTGCTCGCCTTCTACCGCCGGCTGCCGCTCGACAGCCTGGAGCTGGAGGTCCTCGGCGAGCGGGAGCTGCTGGAGTTCTGGCTGGAGAAGACCACGTTCGGCTGAACGGGCGTGGCCCGTCCCCCGGGGCTGCGGGGACGGGCCACGACGGTGTACGGGAGTGAAGTGCGGCCTCAGCGGCCGTTGTTCGTCCCGCGGCGGCGCATGCCGAAGAACACGGCGCCGCCGCCGATGACGACCAGGGCGGCCGCGATGCCGGCGATCAGGCCGGTGTTGGAGTTCGCACCGGTCTCGGCGAGGTTCGAGTCACCGGCCGCCGGGGACGGTGCGTTGCTCGGGGTCGCCGCCGGGGCGGTGCTGGTGCTCTGAGAAGCCGACGGGGTCGGGGAGTCGGACTCGGCCGGGGTGGACTTCGACGGCGACGGGGTGGCCGACGGGGTCGGGGTCGGGCTGTCCTCGGTCTTGCAGGCCGTGGACGGGGTGGTCAGGTTCGGCGTGATGTCCGCGTTGACCTGGTTGCCGGCCTTGACGTGGATGCGGTACGTCGCGTTCGGCTTCCAGTCCTCGGCGAAGGTGACCGTGGTGCCTTCCTTGGAGCCCTTGATGTTTTCCGGCTTGCCGACCTTCTTCGCGTCGGCGCCGTTGTTCTCCAGGAACACGGTGATGACGGCCGGGGTACCGGAGGGGTCCTTGTCGGTGACGACGATGACGCCCTTGGAGCCGTCACAGGTGGCTTCGGCGGAGAACTCCTTGATGTTGCACGCGAGCGCGGTGTTGGCGACGCCCAGTACCAGCGCGGCGGAAGCGGAGGCGACACCCAGGATGCGCGCGGAACGTGCACTGCGGCGGGTTATGGACACGTTTGTCCTTTACGGATTGCACAACTGCGGGGGGCTGAGGGGCAGATGAAGCAATGACGAGGCGAGGCTCCACCGCCCCAGGTGACTCACAGGTTTATAAGCGCCTCAACGGCAGTGTCAATGCATATGCCGCCTACAGGTGTTGACTTTGCCCGCTCATTAACCGCCGAGACGTTTCAGCGCCTCCGAAGCCTCCTCGATCCGGTCAACCAGGGCGATTCTGGCCTCCATCCGCCGTTCCCTGGCGAGCGCCTGCAACAACGGCCAGGCCGGCAGCCGCTCCGTCCAGTGCGCCCGGTCCACCAGCACCATCGGCGTGGGCTCACCGCGCGACTCGTAGTAATTGGGAGTCGCGTTGTCGAATATCTCCTGTACGGTCCCGGCGGCGCCCGGCAGGAACACCACGCCCCCGGTGGAGCGGGCCAGCAGGCCGTCCTCGCGCACGGAGTTGGCGAAGTACTTGGCGATGAGCGAGGCGAAGGCGTTGGGCGGTTCGTGGCCGTAGAACCAGGTGGGGATGCCCACGGAGCCGCCGCCGCCCGGCCAGCGGTCGCGCACCTCGAAGGCGGCGCGGGCCCAGTCGGTGACGGACGGCCGGAACGAGGGTGCCTTGGCGAGGAGTTGCAGCGCCTCCGGCAGCATCCCGTCGTCGAACGGGGCGGCGTACGCGCCTAGGTTCGCCGCCTCCATGGCGCCCGGTCCGCCGCCGGTGGCCACCGTGAGACCGGCGCGCGTCAGCTCGCGGCCGAGGCGGGCGGCGTCGCCGTAGGCCTCCGTGCCGCGGGCCATGGCGTGTCCGCCCATGACGCCCACCACCCGGGTGTCCGCGAGGAGTTCGTCGAGCGCGTCGGAGACGGCGTCGTCGTGGACCGCGCGCAGCATGGAGGCGTACACGTCCCCGTCGGCCTTCGTCCGCTGGAACCAGCCGTAGGCCCGTGCGTCCGGAGTCGCCTCGTACCCCTCGTCGAGCGATTCGAACAGCTCGTCGGGGGAGTAGACGAATCCGCGGTACGGGTCGAAGGGGAGGTCCGGCACGGGCGGGAACACCAGCGCGCCTGCAGCCCGCACCCGGGCGGCGGCCTCGGGGTCCATCGGGCAGCCGAGGAAGACGGCCCCGGCGGAGTCGACGGAGAGCAGGGCGTCCGTACGGTCCGTCAGATCGACGGCCTGGACACGGAACCTGGCGAGCGAGCCGGGTCCGGCCACGACCTCGTCGAACTCGGCGAGCGACTCGATCTCATGGTCGTGGGCGGCGCGGTTGGGCTGGGCGGGTGTCGGATGCACCCGCCCATGCTGGCACAGGCGTTCGGGGCGGCGGACCGGTGTCCCGTCAGCTCTGCACCGCGGCCGGGTCCATCCACATGACCTCCCACGTGTGGCCGTCGAGGTCGTCGAAGGCGCGGCCGTACATGAAGCCCTGGTCCTGGGTCTCGCCGGTCGCCGAGCCGCCGGCCGCGATCGCCTTGTCCACCAGTTCGTCGACCTTCTCGCGGCTCTCGGCGCTCAGACAGATCAGCGTCTCGCTGGTCTTCGTCGAGTCGGCGATCTCCTTCTTCGTGAAGTCGGCGTAGCGCTGCTTGCTCAGCAGCATCGCGATGATCGTGTCGCTGATCACGACGCAGGCGCAGTCGTCGGTGCTGAACTGCGGGTTGATCGAGTAGCCGAGCTCCGTGAAGAACTTCTTCGCGGCGTCGACGTCGTTGGTGGCCAGGTTCACGAAGATCATCTGCTGGTACATGCCGTTCTCTCCCTCGGGGTTCGTGCCGTTCGCAGGGGTAGACACCGGGCCGCCGGAGAAATCATCGGAGGTCCGCGAACTTTTTTCCGCGGATTCTCAGCGGGCCAGCGGGAGCGCCGTCAGCTGCGCGGTCACCAGCGCGAGCGGGGCGAAGAGGGCCAGCAGGGCGCCCGCGCGCAGGGCGGCGGCACTGCGCAGCATGCGCGTGGGTGCACCGAGCCGGAGCAGGGCGGCGGTGGTGTCGGCGCGGGACTGCCTGGCCTCCACGGCCGCCGTGAACAGGGTGGCCACGGTGCAGCCGGTGACCAGGAGGGTGCCGAGGACGGTCAGCGGGCCGAAGAAGGAGGGTGCGGCGCCGCCGTACAGCGCGGTCATGGTGTACGTGCCCGACGCGACCGCGCAGACCACGCCCACGGGGCGCCCGATGCGGCCGGCCTCCGCCATGAGGACACGGCCGGCGAGGAGGCGGAGCGCTCCCGGGCGCGCCGCCTGCAGCAGGCGGCCGCACAGGTGGGTGAGGCCCGGGGCGGCCAGGATCAGGCCCAGGGCCGTCAGGGCCCAGCCGGCCAGTACTCCGGCCGTGCCGCCGACGGCGTCGCCGGGGAGGGTCACGGGGCCGGAGCGGCTCGTGTACGCCTCGACGGCGAGGCCCGCGGCGAGAACGGCGAAGCCCCAGGGGAGGCCGGCCGGGGAGCCGTGCGGGGCGGGAGCGAGGGTGCCGGTCCAGCGCGCGGCGTGCGGAGCCGCTGCGTGGGGGTCGGACTCGTGGTCCGGGTCGTGCGAGGTGCCGTCCGCCGGTGCGGGGACACCTGGTGCCGAGACACCTGGTGCCGGGACGCCCGTGGCCGGGCGGGCGTCCGTCCCCGTGTCCCGGCCGCCTGGGGCCGGGCGGCCGCCGCCGATCCTCAGGCGTGTGCCGAAGCGGCCGTACGCCCCGAACGTCTCCCGCGATGCCGCGTGGCCGTGCGACCCGAAGCGGCCGCCCGTGCGAGCGCTGCGGCCGGCCGCGGGACGGGCGTCGCGGGGGCGCAGCGTGAGGGCCACCGCCGCGGACGCGATCCCCGGTACCAGCGCGAGGAGGGTGAGCGCGGCCGGCAGCGGGAGGGGCTCGCCCGCCGCCAGGAACTCCTTTGCGGCGCCGTCGAAGGGCATGCCGGTGAGATCGCCGCGCAGATGGAGGAAGAACAGCAGCGCCAGCATCGAGCCCAGCGCGCAGGACAGGGCCGTCGTGAGCGCCGAGATCGCCATCAGCCGGGCCGGGCCGAGACCGAGGGCCGACAGGCCGGGGCGGGGCTTCGTGCCGGGGTCGGTGCGGGCGACGCCGACCGCGAGATGCACCGTGGCCGCCAGGGGCAGCGCGCACCAGGCCAGGCGCAGGGATCCGGCGGCGGGGGCGGCGGGGTCATCGGGATGGCTCAGCGCGTAGCCGAGGGCGGCCAGGAGCAGGAAGCCGGTGCCCGCGGCGGCAGTGGCCACGAGGAGGCGGCGCAGCTGGACCGCGGGGTGGGCGACCCGGCTCAGGCGGAGAGCGAGCACGCGGCCCGGCCTTCCGTATCGGGCGCCGGAGGCAGATGCACGGTGTTCACGCGCCGCCCGTCCAGCAGGGACACCGTGCGGTCGGCCAGGGCCGCGGTCTCGGAGTCGTGTGTGGCCAGCACCACCGTGATGCCGTGCGAGCGGGCCGCCGTCATCAGCGTGCGCAGGACATGGGAGCGGTCGGCGCGGTGCAGCGGCGCCGTCGGCTCGTCGGCGAACAGGACGGTCGGGGCGGGCGCAAGGGCCCGGGCGATCGAGGCGCGCTGCCGTTCGGCCTGGAGCAGTTCGTGCGGGCGCCTGCGTGCCTTGTCGCCGATGTCGAGGCGCTCCAGCCACTCCAGGGCGGCGATCTTGGCCCGGCGACGGCTGGTCCCGCGCAGCATCAGGGGGAGGGCCGCGTTCTCCCAGACGTTCAGCTCGGGGACGAGCAGCGGTGCCGGATCGATCCAGCCGAAGCGGTCCCGGCGCAGCCGCTCGCGGCCGACGGGACCCATGGTGTGGACGGGCACGCTGTTGAACCAGACCTCGCCGTGCCGCACCGGCACCAGGCCGGACAGACAGCGCAGCAGGGTGGTCTTGCCACTGCCGCGCGGGCCGCTGACGGCGAGGATCTCGCCCTCCCGCACACCGACCGAGACGCCGGCGAGCGCGGGCGAGCCGTCGGGGTGCCGGTAGTGCAGGGAGCGTGCCCAGAGCACGTCGTTGTCCGGCGGGGCCTCCATGGCGTACACCTCGGTTCTGATCCGTTTTCCCGTGCCCGGTCCCCCGTGAGGCCCCCTCGTCGCACGCCCGCCTGCCCTCCGGACGGGCGACGGGAATATGACGAAAGGGCCTTCCGGGGGAACGAAAGCCGGGCCGATCGGTCACTGGCACGCTAGGCAGGTCCCGGCGGGAGGCCGGACAGCACACGGCCCCGGGCGTCCGTTCTCACTCGAACGGACGGCACCGGGGTCGGCGTTGATCATCCAGGCGGAAGATCAGAGCTTCGTCCACGCCTCCGTGAGCGTCGCGCGCAGGATCTGCTCGATCTCGTCGAACGTGTCCTGGTTGGAGATCAGCGGCGGGGCGAGCTGGACGACCGGGTCACCGCGGTCGTCGGCACGGCAGTACAGGCCGTTCTCGAAGAGCGCCTTGGAGAGGAAGCCGTACAGGACGCGCTCGGTCTCATCGTCGTTGAAGGACTCCTTCGTCACCTTGTCCTTGACGAGCTCGATGCCGTAGAAGAAGCCGTTGCCGCGGACGTCGCCGACGATCGGCAGGTCGTGCAGCTTCTGCAGGGTGGACAGGAACGCGGACTCGTTGTCGAGGACGTGCTGGTTGAGGCCCTCGCGCTCGAACAGGTCCAGGTTGGCCAGGCCCACGGCCGCGGAGACCGGGTGGCCGCCGAAGGTGTAGCCGTGCAGGAAGGTGTTGTCGCCCTTGTAGAACGGCTCGGCGAGGCGGTCGGAGATCACGCAGGCGCCGATCGGGGAGTAGCCCGAGGTCATGCCCTTGGCGCAGGTGATCATGTCCGGGACGTAGCCGAACTTGTCACAGGCGAACATCGTGCCCAGGCGGCCGAAGGCGCAGATGACCTCGTCCGACACGAGCAGCACGTCGTACTGGTCGCAGATCTCGCGGACCCGCTGGAAGTAGCCGGGCGGGGGCGGGAAGCAGCCGCCGGCGTTCTGCACGGGCTCCAGGAAGACCGCGGCGACGGTGTCGGGGCCCTCGAAGAGGATCTGCTGCTCGATCTGGTCGGCGGCCCAGCGACCGAAGGCCTCCGGGTCGTCGCCGAAGATCGGGGCGCGGTAGATGTTGGTGTTCGGGACCTTGTGCGCGCCCGGCACCAGCGGCTCGAAGGGGGCCTTCAGGCCCGGCAGGCCGGTGATGGACAGGGCGCCCTGCGGGGTGCCGTGGTAGGCGACCGCGCGGGAGATGACCTTGTACTTGGTCGGCTTGCCGGTGAGCTTGAAGTACTGCTTGGCCAGCTTCCAGGCGGTCTCGACCGCCTCGCCGCCGCCGGTGGTGAAGAAGACCTTGTTCAGGTCGCCCGGGGCGTAGTCGGCGATGCGCTCGGCCAGCTCCACGGCCTTCGGGTGGGCGTAGGACCACACCGGGAAGAACGCCAGCTCCTGGGCCTGCTTGAAGGCGGTCTCGGCGAGCTCCGTGCGGCCGTGACCGGCCTGGACCACGAACAGACCGGCGAGACCGTCGAGGTAGCGCTTGCCCTTGTCGTCGTAGATGTAGGTGCCCTCGCCCCGGACGATGGTCGGGACGGGGGAGTTCTCGTACGAGGACATGCGGGTGAAGTGCATCCACAGGTGGTCGTACGCGGTGCGGCTGAGGTCCTTCTGGGTCACGGTTATCGGGTTCCCCACATGTAGGTCTGCTTCTTCAGCTTCAGATAGACGAAGCTTTCGGTGGAGCGCACCCCGGGCAGGGCCCGGATGCGTTTGTTGATGACGTCCAGCAGGTGGTCGTCGTCCTCGCAGACGATCTCGGCGAGGATGTCGAACGAGCCCGCGGTCATCACCACGTACTCGACTTCCGACATGGCGGTCAGCGCGTCCGCGATCGACTCGACATCGCCCTCGACGTTGATCCCGACCATCGCCTGCCTGCGGAAGCCCACGGTGAGCGGGTCCGTGACGGCGACGATCTGCATCACGCCCTGGTCCAGCAGCTTCTGGACGCGCTGGCGCACGGCCGCTTCGGAGAGGCCGACGGCCTTGCCGATCGCGGCGTACGGCCGGCGGCCGTCCTCCTGGAGCTGCTGAATGATGGCGAGGGAGACGGCGTCCAGCTGGGGACTGTTGCCGTTCCTGGACTCGCGGGACGAGTCCCTCTGGTCTGCGCTTCGACTGGCCACGAGCTCACTGTGCACGACGTCTCGACACTTCCGCAAGGCCGTATCGATGAAATTCGTTGTTTTCGTGACCTGGTCCTGCGGATTTCGCAGAAGTTGCCCGGACGGGGGTGTTGAAAACGTGGGACTGCGGATTAGGGTGGGTGTCTCAGCGATTGGACAGCTTGAACCTGATCAGGAGGCCGGCAGTGAGCACCGAGCTGCGTGGGCTGCGCACACTACGGAACTACATTGACGGCGAGTTCCGGGACGCCGCCGACGGACGGACCACCGAGGTGGTCAACCCCGCGACGGGCGAGGCGTACGCGACCGCGCCGCTGTCCGGGCAGGCGGACGTCGACGCCGCCATGGCGGCCGCCGCCGCGGCCTTCCCCGGCTGGCGCGACACGACGCCCGCGGAGCGGCAGAAGGCCCTCCTGAAGATCGCGGACGCGTTCGAGGAGCGCGCCGAGGAACTGATCGCGGCCGAGGTGGAGAACACGGGCAAGCCGACCGGGCTGACCCGCTCCGAGGAGATCCCGCCGATGGTCGACCAGATCCGCTTCTTCGCGGGCGCCGCCCGCATGCTGGAGGGGCGGAGCGCCGGTGAGTACATGGAGGGGATGACCTCCATCGTCCGCCGCGAGCCGGTCGGCGTCTGCGCCCAGGTCGCTCCGTGGAACTACCCGATGATGATGGCCGTGTGGAAGTTCGCCCCGGCGATCGCGGCGGGCAACACCGTCGTCCTGAAGCCCTCGGACACCACCCCGGCCTCCACGGTCCTGATCGCCGAGATCCTCGGCTCGATCCTGCCCAAGGGCGTCTTCAACGTCATCTGCGGCGACCGTGAGACCGGCCGCCGGATGGTCGAGCACCCGACCCCGGCGATGGCCTCCATCACCGGCTCCGTCCGCGCCGGCATGTCGGTCGCGGAGTCCGCGGCCAAGGACGTCAAGCGCGTCCACCTGGAGCTGGGCGGCAAGGCGCCGGTCGTCGTGTTCGACGACACCGACATCGCCAAGGCCGTCGAGGACATCTCCGTGGCGGGCTTCTTCAACGCCGGCCAGGACTGCACGGCCGCCACCCGCGTCCTCGTCCAGGAGTCCATCCACGACGAGTTCGTCGCAGCGCTCGCCAAGGCCGCCGCCGAGACCAAGACCGGTCAGCCGGACGACGAGGACGTGCTGTTCGGTCCGCTCAACAACCCGAACCAGCTCAAGCAGGTCACCGGCTTCATCGAGCGCCTCCCCGCCCACGCCAAGGTCGAGGCGGGCGGCCAGAGGGTCGGCGACAAGGGCTACTTCTACGCCCCGACCGTCGTCTCCGGCCTGAAGCAGGACGACGAGATCGTCCAGAACGAGGTCTTCGGCCCGGTCATCACCGTCCAGTCCTTCACCGACGAGGACCAGGCCGTCGAGTGGGCCAACGGCGTCGAGTACGCCCTCGCCTCCTCCGTCTGGACCAAGGACCACGGCCGCGCCATGCGGATGTCCAAGAAGCTCGACTTCGGCTGTGTGTGGATCAACACCCACATCCCGCTGGTCGCCGAGATGCCGCACGGCGGCTTCAAGAAGTCCGGCTACGGCAAGGACCTGTCGGCGTACGGCTTCGACGACTACACCCGCATCAAGCACGTCATGACGTCCCTGGACGGCTGACACCACAACCCCGCGGCCCCGGACGGAGGACAGCCCGCCCGGGGCCGCGGTGTTCCTTCTGCGCGGTGGTCGCACGGTCGTGGGAGGCGCGACGGGGGAGGGCCTGTCGTCCCTGAGGGCGGTCTGCTGCGGGGGCTGGAGCGGCGGGAGCGCGTCGACTTGGCGGAGCCGGTCAAGGGGCGGCTGCCGACCGGAGGTCCCCAGGTGGAGGCGCGGGTCGACTCCGCGACGGCGCTGGGCGATCCACAGTTGCCGGAGCGCCTGGTCGTCAGCCTTGCCGACCATTCCGTACGGCTCAACCTCCCGGCGGGGGAGGGCAGTTGGATCGCTGTCCGGACCGGGGTGGATGCATCCGCACGGTGGGCCGGCCGTGGGGGTCGGTCTGGCTCCGGTCGGTGCTTCACCCCGCGCGGGGACGTGATCGAATCGACAAGGTGTCGGCTCCGCCCGGGCCTGCTCGACGCACCGTCGATTGTCCGTCCACGGGGCGGGCAGGCATGCTGCCAGGGTGCCCCGGACTTCTTCTCACACGCCCGCGCTCTCCCGCCGCTCCCTGCTGCGCGCGCTGGGCGGCACCGCCGCGCTCGGCGCTCTCGCCGGCTGTGGGGTGCCCGCCGCGTACGTGAAGCCCGGCGACCGTGCCGTAGCCGACCTGTCCGCCACGGACAAGAAGCTGACCTGGGCGAACTGGCCCCTCTACATCGATACGGACGACGACAACCCGAACAAGCGGCCCACGCTGGAGGCCTTCGGGAAGCGCACCGGGATATCCGTCGACTACATCGAGGAGATCAACGACAACGACGAGTTCTTCGGCAAGATCAGCCCGTCGTTGATGAACCACCAGTCGACGGGCCGCGACCTGATCGTCATCAGCGACTGGATGTGCGCGCGGTTCGTGCGGCTGGGGTGGGTCCAGAAGATGGACCGGGCCCGGCAGCCCAACGTGGCGAAGTACCTCGACCCGCTTCTGCGCTCGCCGGCCTTCGACCCCGGCCGCAGGTTCACCGTGCCGTGGCAGTCCGGCATCACCGGCATCGCGTACAACCGCCGCAAGCTGGGCCGCGAGATCCGTCATGTCTCCGACCTGTGGGCGAGCGACCTCAAGGGCCGGGTGACCCTCCTGTCCGGCCTGGACGAGGCGTTCGCGCTGCTGATGCAGGGCAATGGCGTGGACGTCACCAAGTGGACGGCCGGCGATTTCCACCGGGTCTGCGACCAGGTGGAGAAGGAGGTCCACCGGGGCCAGATCCGCCGCTTCACCGGCAACGACTACACCAAGGACCTGGTCAGCGGGGACGTATTGGCCTGTCAGGCCTACTCCGGCGACGTCATCCAGCTCCAGGCCGACAACCCCGACATCCGCTTCGTCGTCCCCGAGGAGGGCGCGGAGCTCTGGTCGGACTCCCTGATGATCCCCAACCGCGCCCGCCACAAGGCCAACGCCGAGCGGCTGGTGGACTACTACTACGAGCCCGAGGTCGCCGCGGAGCTCGCCGCCTGGGTCAACTACGTCTGCCCGGTCCCGGCGGCCAGGGAGGTACTGGCGGCTTCCAAGGACAAGGACACCGCGGCCCTCGCCGACAACCCGCTGATCTTCCCGGACACCGCGATGCGCAACCGCCTGGCGATCCCCCGGGACATCAAGGCGACGGAGCGGGTGGAGTTCGCGAAGCGCTGGAACAAGATCGTGGGGCTGTAGCGACAGCCGGCGCCGTTTCTCCCCCTCACGCCGCGGGCCGGACGAGTCCCGACTCGTAGGCGAAGGTCACGGCCTGGACCCGGGCGCGGGCGCCGATCTTGGCCAGGACATGGCTGACGTGGGTTTTGACGGTGGTCGGGGCGATGGACAGCCAGTGGGCGATCTCGGCGTTGGACCAGCCGGCGGCGACGGCGACGAGGATGTCGCGTTCGCGTGCGGTGAGGGTGTCGAGCGTGGATGCCCGCTGCAGGGGGTGGGGGGTGCGCTGGTGCCGGACGGTGTCGATCAGGGCGCGGGTCAGGCCGGGAGTGATGACGGCGTCACCGACGGCCACCACGCGGACGGCAGCGGTCAGTTCGGCCGGGTCGGCGTCGTCGAGGAGGAACCCGTCCGCTCCGGCGCGCAGGGCGGCGTAGGCGTATTCCTCGTGGTCGGCGGGGGTGAGTACCAGGACGCGGGGAGCGTGCGCTCCGGCTTCCGCCGGTTCGAGAAGGCGGGGGAGGCGGGCCGGCTGGGCGATGCGCCGGACCGTCTCGATGCCGTCCGCCCGGGAGCGCGGGCTGTCCACCAGGACGACATCGGGACGGAGCGAGGCGCTCCTGCGGACGGCCTCGGCCCCGCTCGCCGCCTCCCCGACGACGCTCAGGCCGGGCTCGGCGGCCAGGAGCGTGCGCAGGGCGAGGCGCTGCAGGGACTGGTCGGTGACCACGAGTACGGAGACCATGGCTGTCTTCTCCCTGCTGGAGGCGCGGGTTCACCCCCATCCTGAACGAAACCGTTTCGTTCATCAAGGTGTCGTGCCTCACGTAGAGCCGGAGCGGGCCCGAGTTCCGCCAGGGCCGGTGGCGTCAGGACGAGTTTGCGTTCGACGGGCCGAAGAACTCGATCTCTGCGATGGACGCCTGCTTGCTCGCGGAGGTCTGGTAGGCCGACTCGATGGTGAAGCGGACCGCGGTGACGTCGCCGACGCGGAACGCCCGGCGCTGGCCGCCCGCGCCCTGGTCGAGGGTGGGTTCACGGGTCGTGGTCCTGCCGTCGGCCGTGGTGACACGCGCCTCGACATGGTGCGGGAGCGCCGACTGGGAGAGCTGGTCGGGGCGGGTCGAGACCCCCGGCGTGACGACCAGGTCCAGGAGCCGCGTCGGCTCGGCGAAGCGTGCCTCGATCCACTGACCTTGGCCGGACTCCGAAACCCCGGGTCCACACCATGTGTTGTTGAGCTTGTCGAAGGCCGGCTCGGGCTTGTGGCCCGGGTAGGAGTGGGATGCCTTCACACCGTCCGGGGCCACCGGGGCACGCTTGGCGAAGTGGTCGCGGGTCGCCTGGACCCTAATTCGTTGATAGCGGCGCGGGTTGGCTTCTCGAAGTCGACCTGGCTGTTCGACAGCGGGACCGTCACGCCTTCCTGGACCCCGGCCCATGAGGCCTTCACTGACAGTGGTGGGCGGTGCCGGAGGGAGCCGGTCCGGCGGGGAGAGGGCTGCGGGGGGTCTGCGGTGCGTCCCCGGTCCGGCCCTTGCCCGACTGCTGCTGTGTCCGCACCGCCTCAACGCAGCCGCGGCAGGTACGGCGGGCGGGCCGTCCACGGACTCCTGATCCTTTTGCCGCCCGGGCCACACCGGGACGTCGGCTCCCGTACACCTGCCGGTCCGCATCACCGCGCCCGCGACGGACACGACCGCACCCCGAGGCAGTTTTGAACATGTTCAATTCTCGGCGTACGCTCTGGTCATGAGCGACAGAGCCGCCCTGCTCAAGGGCATTCGCGTCTGGCTGGTCTCCTTCGTCGTGTGTCTGGTGCTCAGCGGTGCCACCGCCTTCGCGCTGGTGCACGAACTGCGCTGGACGGAGGACGCCCTGCGGTCCCTGTCCGTGCCGGAGCATCTGCCGGGCCTGATGGACTGGATCTCGCGGGTGAGGCAGGGCCTGGACACCGCCGACGCCGAGTACCCCTTCGTCCTGTACGGCACGGACTGGCTGGCGTTCGCTCACCTCGTCATCGCCGTCGCCTTCTACGGTCCCTACCGCGATCCGGTCCGCAACATCTGGGTGGTCGAGTTCGGGATGATCGCCTGTGCCGGGATCGTCCCGCTCGCGCTGATCTGCGGACCGATCCGCCAGATCCCCTTCTGGTGGAGCCTGATCGACATGTCGTTCGGGGTGTTCGGGATCGTCCCGCTGTACGTCGTACGGAAGAAGATCAAGCGGCTGGAGGCACTGACCCCGGCTCCCGCGACCGCGCTCGCTACTTGAGCGCCGCCAGGGCGATCCGCTGCGCCACCGGGTTCATGTCCTCGCCCTTGGCGTCCGTCGAGCCGACCGAGTAGACGAGGGTCCGGCTCAGGTCGCGGGTCCCGCCGAGCACCGCGCTGTAGCCGTACCGGGCACCGGACTTGAGCCAGTAGACCCGGCCCTGGTACGCGAACCGCTGGAGCCCGGCACTGTAGGTGGCGCCCTTGATGCCCGCCGGGACCGTGAACATCTCCTCCAACTGCGATCCGGGCACGATCCGGCCCCGGAAGAGCGAGGTGAGCAGGCGTTCCAGGTCCGCCGTCGTGGAGATCATGTCGCCGGCCGCCCACCGGTCCGCCTGGTTCCACTCCGTCACGTCCACGAACTGCGTCGTCCCGTCGGGCCGCTGCACCGCCTGGTAGCCGTGGTTGTGCGGGCCGTGGATACGGGGGTCCGTGCCCGGGAAGTACGTGTCCCGCATCCCGGCCGGGCGCAGCACGAGCCGGGTGGCCTCCGAGGCGTACGAGTGTCCCGTCACCTTCTCGATCAGCAGGCCGAGGATCGTGTAGTTGATGTTGAGGTAGTCCTGCTTCCGGCCCGGGCGGAACTCCGGCCCCTTGGCCACCGCCGACCTCACGACCTGCTCCGGGGTGATCGTGTCGAAGCGGTGCGCGTACTGGTCCTCGAAGGAGTCGCCCCAGCCGTCACACGCCCGGATGCCGCTGGTGTGGTTCAGCAGCTGCCGTACCGAGATCGGCTCGAAGTCCCGGGTGAGCAGCCCCGGAAGGTAGTGCTGGATCGGCGTGTCCAGGTCGATCCGGCCCTGCGCGGTGAGTTTGAGAACGGCCGCGGCCGTCACCACCTTTGTCGTCGAGCCGGCCCGGAAGCGGGCGTCGGGGTCCGCCGCCCGGCCGCTCGCCAGGTCGTGCACGCCCGCGCTGCCGCGCCAGCTGCCGTCGGTGCCGCCGACCCGGACCAGCGCGACCGTGGCGTCCGCGTCGGGCAGGCCCGCGAGCGCGGCGCGCAGGGCCTCGGCGTCCGGGCCGGCCGTGGCGGGTGCCGAGACCGGGGCCGTGGTGGCGAAGGCGGGGGCGGCCAAGGACGGGGCCGCCGCGAGGGAGAGGGTGAGGACGAGGGAGGAGGCGGTGAGGACGGTGGCGCGGCGACTGACGTGCATCGGGTGCTCCTGAGGAGATCGGGGCCGGGCTGCGAGAAGTTCGTGATCATCCTCCGGTCGTTCGGCGACGCCCGGATCGTCGGCGGGGAGGGCATGCGGCCCTGGTACCTCCCCCAGCAAGTCGCCTGTTCCGCAAGGGTGTTGTCCGGGTCGGCCCCCTAGGGGCGCGGATTGCGGAGACCGTCGGACATCGCGGCCGGCGAAAAAGTGTTATTCCGGAGGCACTCACTCCGTCTCCGCACTGTGATCCCGGACATTGCCAACATGACGTCCCCGGTTGAGAGGGTGCGGGCATGAGGACGGACGTGCACGGGCGGCAGTGGCGCGCCACCATCGAGGCCGCGCAGGCGGGCGACCGGCGGGCGCTGGACGAACTGGTCGAGGGCTGGCTGCCGCTGGTGTACAACGTCGTCGGCCGCGCCCTGAACGGCCACGCCGATGTCGACGACGTCGTCCAGGAGACCATGATCCGCGCCGTCGGCAACCTCGGCGCGCTCCGCGACCCGGACAGCTTCCGGTCCTGGCTGATGGCCATCGCCATGCGGCAGATACGGGACCGGGCCCGCCGCAGACCGACACAGCCGCTGGACGAGAGCGTGCCGCAGGACACCGCCGACTTCGCCGAACTCACCGTGCTGCGACTGCAGTTGGAGGGTCAGCGGCGCGAGGTCGCGGAGGCGGTGCGCTGGCTGGACGCCGAGGACCGGCAACTGCTGTCGCTGTGGTGGCTGGAGGTCGCGGGCCGGCTGACCCGGCGCGAGCTGGCGGCGGCCCTCGGCATCAGCCGACAGCACGCGGCCGTACGGGTCCAGCGGATGAAGGAGCGGTTGGAGACCTCGCGCGGCATCGTGCGCGCCCTCGACGGGGCGTGCCCCGAACTGCGGGAGCTGACCGTCCGCTGGGACGGGCGGCCCGACTCGGTGTGGCGCAAGCGGCTGGCCCGGCACATCAGGGGCTGCGGCTACTGCGGCGACACACGCGAGTCCGTCGTACCGGCCGAGCGCCTCCTGGCCGGCATCGCCCTCGTGCCGGTCCCGGTGGGGTTCACGCTGTCGCTGGCCCTCGGCGGCAAGACGGCGGTCGCCGCCACCTCCGCGGGCTGGTCCGCCAAGGTCCTGGGCGCCCTGACCAAGCCCGCCGTGGCGGTGACGGCGGGCGCGACGATCGTCGCGGGGGGCGCCTACGTCGTCGTACAGACCCCGGACGACCCGCCGCCGCGCGTGGCCGTCACCCCCACGGCCGCCGTCACCGGCGCACCACCCGCCCGCACACGCCCGCCCTCGCCCACCCCGTCGGCCTCACCCTCTCCTTCGCAGCGGACCGCGAAGGCCGAGCTCTACGGCTCGGTCGTCGACGCCGTCGATACGGCCCCCGACCCGAACGCACGGCCCGCCGCTCTCCCGCGCCGCCCCGAGACCGGGATCACCAGCACCGGCGGGGCCAAGGCCGTCATGCAGCACCGCGGGGAGCACGTGACGCTCAGCGGCAAGGGATACGTCCTGGTCCGCTGGCAGATATCACCGAAGTACCGGCCCGGAGCACTGGTCATGCCGGCCTGGACCGGACTGGAGGGCAGGCTGTTCCATGTCGCGTCGGGCGGCGGGCGCCGGATGGACGACGCGCTCGCGGGCAGCCCCGACGGCTACGCGACCGGCATGGGCGGCCCGGCCATCGGCTACGCCGTGCTGCCCGACGGCACCCAGCAGATGTGGCAGAACGAGTACTTCTACCTCGACGGCACGGTCACCCTCACCCAGAACGAACGGGGCTGCGACTACGGCATCATCGTCTTCCCGTCGACCTGGGACGCGGTGAGCCAGGACATCGACACCGGGCCCGCGCAGGGCGCGATCCGCTACGGCCTGGTGCGCGACGACGGCAAGGACTCGGCACCCGTGCCGCAGTACGTCACCCGGACGACCCCGGCCGACGCGGCGACGGTCGCTCAGCGCTCGCGCGTGTGACCCTCGCCCTCGCCGGCGCCGCGCAGTGCGCACAGGGAGTCGATGCGGTTCGTGGTGATCGAGTCGACGCCCAGGTCGACCAGGCGGCGCATGGAGCGGCGGGTGTCGGGGGTCCAGACGGACAGGAGGTGGCCGCCGCGATGGACGCGGGCGGCCAGGTCGTGGTCCACCAGCGCGAAGCGGTAGTTGAGCCAGCGCGGGCGCACCGCCGCCAGCAGCGCCGGACGCGGCGGGGCGAGGCTCTTCCAAGTCAGGGCGATCTCGGCGGACGGGTCGGCCGCGCGCACCGCGAGCATCGCCTCGGCGTCCGCGCAGTAGTAGGCGCGTTCCTGCGCCCCGCACTGGCGGACGACGTCCAGGACGGCGCGAGCGGTCCTGCGGTCGACCCGCCCCGGCAGGTCGACCAGCACCCGGCTGCCGTCCGTCGCGGCGAGCGCGTCCGCCAGCGTCGGCACCCCGCCCGCCGTGAGCCCGCGCACCTCGTCCGCGGACAGCGACCGCAGCGGCCGGTCGTGCTCCCACAGCCGCTTCAGCGTCTCGTCGTGCAGCAGCACGGGTACGTCGTCGCGGGTGAGCCGTACGTCGAACTCGACCGCGTCCGCGCCCTGCTGGAGCGCGGAACGCAGCGAGTCGAGCGTGTTCTCGCGGAAGCGGTAGGGGGCGCCGCGGTGGGCCACGGCGGTCAGGGTCTGCATGGGCCCATTGTGCTGCGCGTCAGGGCGCGAGCCACGCAGAGGTGTACGTGTCGATCTCCTCCGCGATCCGGGCCTTGCCGGCCGCGTCCAGGAAGGAGGCCTCGACCGCGTTCTTCGCCAGGTCGGCAAGGCCCCGCTCGTCGAGCTTGAGCAGCCGGGCGGCCACCGCGTACTCGCTGTTCAGGTCGGTGCCGAACATCGGCGGGTCGTCGGAGTTGATCGTGACCAGGACCCCGGCCCGGCTGAACTCCTTGATCGGGTGCTCGTCGAGCGTGCGGACCGCGCGGGTGGCGATGTTGGAGGTCGGGCAGACCTCCAGGGCGATGCGGTGCTCGGCGAGGTGGGCGAGCAGTTTCGGGTCCTGTGCCGAGCTGGTGCCGTGCCCGATGCGCTCGGCGCCCAGCTCCCGCAGGGCGTCCCAGACCGTCTCGGGCCCCGTCGTCTCGCCGGCGTGCGGCACGGACCGCAGTCCGGCGGCGATGGCGCGGTCGAAGTACGGCTTGAACTGCGGCCTCGGTACGCCGATCTCCGGCCCGCCGAGCCCGAAGGACACCAGTCCCTCGGGGCGGATCCGGTCGTCGGTGGCGAGCCGTGCCGTCTCCTCGGCGGCCTCCGGACCCGCCTCGCCGGGGATGTCGAAGCACCACCGCAGCACGGTCCCGAACTCGGCCTCGGCCGCCTTCCGGGCGTCCTCGATCGCGTCCATGAAGGCGCGCTCGTCGATGCCGCGCCGGGTCGAGGAGAACGGCGTGATGGTCAGCTCGGCGTAGCGCACCTGCTGCCTGGCCAGGTCACGAGCCACCTCGTAGGTCAGCAGACGTACGTCCTCCGGAGTGCGGACGAGGTCGACGACGGACAGATATACGTCGATGAAGTGGGCGAAGTCCGTGAAGGTGAAGTAGTCGGCCAGGGCCTCGGGGTCGGTGGGGACCTTGGAGTCGGGGTGGCGGGCGGCCAGCTCCGAGACGATGCGCGGGGAGGCGGAGCCGACGTGGTGGACGTGCAGTTCGGCCTTGGGCAGTCCGGCGATGAAGGCGTGCGGATCGCGGGCGGCGGTGTCGGTCAAGGGTCCCTCCCCGGGAACGGCGCCGGCGGACCGTGGTCCGGGCGCGGGTGATCGGCTGATCGGTGATCCGGGGTCATCGTAGGCCGGGCCCGAGAGCGGCGGGTGCGCCCCGTAGCATGACGGGACGCAGAGCAGAGGGGATCCCAGGCAATGGCCGACGAGGTGCCGCAGTCACCGGAGAACACCGCCGAGAACCGGCCGACTCCTCGGGACGACACCTCGCACGACTCAGGCTCCCCGGGTGCCTGGGCGACACCCGCCGATGGGGGACCTGCCGACGCGGTCCCGTCGTCCGGGTCGTCTGGTTCTCCCGCGTGGGGTGTGGCTTCCGGGGTGCCTCTGGACGAGCCCGCGAGCGGGACCGGGGCCGAACACCCTGTGCCACCGGCGGCGCACCGGCCCGACTCCGGCCCTTGGGCGCCACCCGCCGATGGGGGACCTGCCGACGCGGTCCCGTCGTCCGGGTCGTCTGGTTCTCCCGCGTGGGGTGCGGCCCCCGGGGTGCCCCTGGACAAGGCGGCGAGCGGGACCGGGGCCGAACACCCTGTGCCACCGGCGGCGCACCGGCCCGACTCCGGCCATTGGGCGCCACCCGCCGATGGGGGACCTGCCGACGCGGTTCCGTCGTCCGGGTCGCCTGGTTCTCCCGCGTGGGGTGTGGCTTCCGGGGTGCCTCTGGACAAGCCCGCGAGCGGGACCGGGGCCCAGGGCCCCGTGCCACCGGCGGCGCACCGGCCCGACCCCAACCCCTGGGCGCCCCCGGCCGACGACACCCCGGCGGCCCGCCCCGGCCCCGGTGACACGGTGTTCTCCGGCGGGACCGGGACCCCGCCTCCGCCCTCCGTCCACGACCAGCAGACGATCGCGTCCTTCCCGAACGAGGCCGCACCCCCGGCCTGGGCCAACCCCTTCGCGTCCCCGACGCCCCCGGCACCGAGCCCCTTCGCCCCGCCGGCCCCCGCCTCCGCCGCGGGAAACCCCTTCGCCCCGCCCGCCGCGGCAGGACCTCACCCCCGGGACGCCCTCGTTCCGCCGCCGCCCATAGCCCCCGACGGTCCGGGGCAGCTGCCGTACGGCTACCCGGGCGGGCCCGCCGGGTACGGCTACCCGGGCGGGCCCGCCGGGTACGGCTATCCGGCACCGCACGGCGCCCCGGCCGGCTACTACGGATGGCCGGGCATGCACCCCATGCCGAGCAACGGCATGGGTACGGCCGGGCTGGTGCTGGGCATTCTGGCGGCCATCACCTTCTGCCTGTGGCCGCTGGCCCTCGTGCTGGGCGTGCTGGGCGTGATCTTCGGCGGGATAGGCCGTGGCAAGGCCCGCCGCGGTGAGGCCACGAACCCGGGTCAGTCCCTGGCCGGCATCATCTGCGGCTCCGCGGGCATCGTCCTCGCCCTGGTGATGGTCGCGTTCGAGATCGCGAACGCCACCTGACCCTCGCAGAGAGCCGACAAGCGCCGACGACGCCCGTAGGGGAGACCTCAGACGCCCCCGGCGATCCGCTCCCGCGCCTCCATCAACGCGAACCCCAGCAGATTCGGACCCCGCCACCGCTCCGGGTGCATGGCCGCCTCGTCGTCCGCCGCGAGCCCGATGCCCCACACACGGTCCACGGGGCTCGCCTCCACCAGCACGCGGCTGCCCGTGCCCAGCAGGAACCCGCGCAGGTCGGCGTGCGCGGTGAACTTGTGGACGCTGCCCTCCACGACGATCCGGAAGCGCTCCCGCTCCCATATCGCCTCGTCGAAGCCGCGCACCAGCCGCCCGGCCTTCTTGGCCACGGAGGGATGGCCGGCCGCCAGAATCCGTCGCTCCGCCTCCGCGTCCCCGAAGAGCCGCGCCTTGCCCGCCATCATCCAGTGCTCGGCCGTCGCGTAGGCGACGTCGTCGACCACGAACGGTGACGGCCACCACTGACTGAGACAGCTCGCCCCGATCTGCCCGTCGGGGCGCGGCCGGTGCCCCCAGAAGTGCAGATATTTGATGCGCGTACCCGCGCGAACTTCCCTGGTCAGGGATTCCAAACTAGCGATCTTCCCCATGCATGCGAGTGTGGCACGCACCACTGACACTCCGTCCTGCCTTTTCCGTGCCGACTCGACACCTGGTCGACAGATTCCGTCGCGTAACCAAAAGGCAACAACGGAATCACTTGTTGGACTCCCCTTGCTCTGTCAGGATCGGCACTCAAATCGAGCTGGAGCTACGCCACCCGCCCCCCTGGGACGGGACGACGGCGGAGGAGAGCGACATGGACAACCCGGGCACCGCGATCCCGGAACGATTCCCGGCGCAGGAGCGCCTCGCGGACGGTGCACAGTTCATTGCCGGACGCCTGACCAAGGGGACGTCCGGCCGCCGCCACGCCGTGGTCGACCCCGCCACCGGCGAGGAGGTGTACACCTACGAACTGGCCGGGACCGACGACGTGGACGCCGCGGTCGCCGCGGCCCGTGCCGCCTTCCCGGGCTGGGCCGGTCTCACCCCCGGCGAGCGCTCCGACGCGCTGCACCGCTTCGCCGCCGTGCTCGCCGACCGCGCCGAGGAATTCGCCCGTGCCGAGTCCCTGCAGTGCGGCAAGCCGCTCAAGCTGACCCGGGAGTTCGACGTCCCGGGCACGATCGACAACATCGCGTTCTTCGCGGGCGCGGCCCGGCATCTGCAGGGGCAGTCCGCCGGTGAGTACTCCGGCGACCACACGTCGTACATCCGCCGTGAGCCCATCGGGGTCGTCGGGTCCATAGCGCCCTGGAACTACCCGCTCCAGATGGCCGCCTGGAAGATCCTCCCGGCGATCGCCGCGGGCAACACCATCGTGCTCAAGCCCGCCGAGCTCACACCGCTGACCTCGCTGCTGTTCGCCCAGGCGGCCACGGACGCCGGGATCCCCGACGGTGTCGTCAACATCGTGACCGGCACGGGCAGGGAGGCAGGTGAGCACCTCGTCGGCCACCCCGACGTGGCCATGACCTCCTTCACCGGCTCCACCGGCGTCGGCAAGCGCGTCGCCGAGATCGCCACCGCCACCGTCAAGCGCATCCACCTGGAGCTCGGCGGCAAGGCCCCGTTCGTCGTCTTCGACGACGCGGACCTGGAGGCGGCGGTCAACGGCGCGGTCGCCGGTGCGCTCATCAACACCGGGCAGGACTGCACGGCCGCCACGCGCGCGTACGTACAGCGGCCGCTGTACGACGCGTTCGTCGAGAAGACCGCGGAACTGATGGAGAGCGTCCGGCTCGGCGACCCGTTCGCCGCCGGCACCGATCTCGGCCCGCTCATCTCGCACGTCCAGCGCGACCGCGTGGCCGCCTTCGTCGACCGGGCGCGTGCCTACGCGCGCGTGGTGACCGGCGGCGAGGCTCCCCAGGCGGAGCTCAAGAACGGCGCGTACTATCGGCCGACCCTCGTCGCCGACGCGCCCCAGGACAGCGAGATCGTCCAGTCCGAGATCTTCGGTCCGGTGCTGGTCGTTCTGCCGTTCGACAGTGATGATGAGGGCATCCGGCTGGCCAACGACACCCCCTACGGCCTCGCCGCCTCGGCATGGAGCCGGGATGTCTACCGGGCGAACCGCGCCACCCGCGAGATCAAGGCGGGGTGTGTATGGGTCAACGACCACATTCCGATCATCAGTGAGATGCCGCACGGCGGCTATAAGCAGTCCGGCTTCGGCAAGGACATGTCGACGTACTCGTTCGAGGAGTACACGCAGGTCAAGCACGTTATGTTCGACAATGCGGCGGTAGTCCGCAAGGACTGGCACCGCACGATCTTCGGGGACCGCTAGCGACAACAGGCCGCACGACCCGCGGCCACCACCTCCCGAAAGGGCACCAAGCGCATGGAGCAGTACGAGCCCGACCGCCTGACCGCGGCCCAAGCGGCCGCCATGCGGCGCAGCCTCCGCAATGGCAGGGCGGCCATGACCCGCCGATCGTTGTTGCGCGCCTCCGCAGGGGGCGCGCTCACAGTCGGCGGACTCGGGGCGCTGAGCGCCTGCGGTATCCCCGCGGCCGGCAAGACCCAGGGCGGCACGTCCGCCGAGGACCACTCGAAGCAGGAGAAGGTCGTCAACTTCTCCAACTGGACCGAGTACATCGACCTCGACGACAGCGGCAAGCACCACCCGACGCTGGAGACGTTCGCCAAGCGGACCGGCATACAGGTCAAGTACACCGAGGACATCAACGACAACAACGAGTTCTTCGCCAAGATCAAGCCGCAGCTCGCCGCGGGTCAGGACACCGGTCGCGACCTCGTCGTCCTCACCGACTGGCTGGCCGCCCGGATGATCCGCCTGGGCTGGGTCCAGAAACTGGACCCGTCCAACCTGCCGCATGCGTACACCAATCTGTCGCCGCAGTTCCGCAACCCCGACTGGGACCCGGGCCGCGCCTACTCGTATCCGTGGCAGGGCATCTCGACCGTGATCGCCTACAACAAGAAGGCGCTCGACGGCATCGAGGTGAAGTCCATCTCGGACCTGCTCGACAACCCCAAGCTCAAGGGCCGCGTCGGTTTCCTGTCCGAGATGCGCGACAGCATCGGCATGACGCTGCTCGACATGGGCAAGGACCCGGCGAACTTCACCGACGACGACTTCGACGCCGTGATCGCCCGGCTGCAGAAGGCCGTCGACAAGGGCCAGATCCGCCGCTTCACCGGCAACGACTACACGTCCGACCTGACCAAGGGCGACCTCGCGGCCTGTGTCGCCTGGGCCGGAGACGTCGTCCAGTTGAAGTCGGACAGCCCGGACGTCGACTTCGTCATCCCCCACAGCGGCTACATGACGTCGACCGACAACCTGCTGATCCCCAACAAGGCGCGCCACAAGACGAACGCCGAACGGCTCATCGACTTCTACTACGAGCCCGAACAGGCCGCCGCACTCGCCGCCTACATCAACTACGTGAGCCCGGTCGACGGCGTGAAGCCCTACCTGGCGAAGATCGACAAGGGCGCGGCGGACAATCCGCTGATCCTTCCCGACAAGGCCATGCAGGCCAAGTCCCATGCCTTCCGCTCGCTGAGCCAGAAGGAAGAGACGGCCTACGAAGAGAAGTTCGCGAAGCTCACAGGGGCGTGACGATGATGACGACAGACACCAGCGGCGACGTCCGCCTCACCGGGATCAGCAAGACCTACGGCTCCTTCACCGCCGTACACCCGCTCGACCTGACCGTGCCGCAGGGCTCCTTCTTCGCCCTGCTCGGCGCCTCGGGCTGCGGCAAGACCACCACCCTGCGCATGATCGCCGGCCTGGAGGAGCCATCCTCCGGCACCGTGCACCTCGGCGAACAGGAGGTGACGCACCTGCCGCCGTACAAGCGGCCGGTGAACACCGTCTTCCAGTCGTACGCGCTCTTCCCGCACCTGGACATCTTCGAGAACGTCGCCTTCGGCCTGCGCCGGCGCGGGATCAAGAGCGTCAAGAAGCAGGTCGAGGAGATGCTCGACCTGGTCCAGCTCGGCGAGCAGGCCCGCAAGAAACCGCACCAGCTCTCCGGCGGTCAGCAGCAGCGCGTCGCCGTCGCCCGCGCGCTGATCAACCACCCCAAGGTGCTGCTCCTGGACGAGCCCCTCGGCGCCCTCGACCTCAAGCTGCGCCGCCAGATGCAGCTGGAGCTCAAGCGCATCCAGACCGAGGTCGGCATCACCTTCATCCATGTCACGCACGACCAGGAGGAGGCCATGACCATGGCCGACACGGTCGCCGTGATGAACGCGGGCCGGGTCGAGCAACTCGGCGCGCCCACCGACCTGTACGAGAACCCGCAGACCACGTTCGTCGCCAACTTCCTCGGCACCTCCAACCTCATCGAGGCCGAGGTCGACGGCAAGAACGGCGGGGACATCGTCCTCAAGGCGGGCGGCGGCAAGCTGGTGCTGCCCGAGGCGCGCTGTTCCGCCCCGACGCGCACCGGCGGCAAGGTGCTCGTCGGCGTCCGCCCGGAGAAGATCTCCCTCACGCACGCCGACGACGCGGGCTCGATCCCCGAGGGCCGCAACCGCATCAGCGGCAAGATCGCCGACTCCAGCTTCATCGGCGTCTCCACGCAGTACGTCATCGACAGCGCCGTCTGCCCCGAGTTCGAGGTCTACGCCCAGAACATCGAGCGCGACGCCCGTCTGGTGCCGGGAGCCGACGTGGTCCTGCACTGGAGCCCCACCCACACCTTCGGTCTGGACGCGGACCAGGACATCGACGCGGGCGTGGAGACGGTCGACGAGGAGGCCGCCTGAGATGGCCGCTGTCACCGAGGCGCCACCCCTGACGCCGACCCCCGAGAAGAAGCCCCCGCGCAAGCGCGGCAGGTGGACCCCCTACTGGCTGCTGCTGCCCGGCATCCTCTGGCTGATCATCTTCTTCGCGCTGCCGATGCTCTACCAGGCCTCCACGTCCGTGCAGACGGGCTCCCTGGAGGAGGGCTACAAGGTCACCTGGCACTTCGTGACCTACTGGGACGCGCTGGCCGAGTACTGGCCGCAGTTCCTGCGCTCGGTCTTCTACGCCGCCGCCGCGACCGTCCTGTGCCTGCTGCTCGGCTACCCGCTGGCGTATCTGATCGCCTTCCGCGCGGGCCGCTGGCGGAACCTGATCATGATCCTGGTGATCGCCCCGTTCTTCACCAGCTTCCTGATCCGCACCCTGGCCTGGAAGACGATCCTCGCGGACAACGGCCCGGTCGTCGGCGCCCTCAACACGCTGCACGTCCTGGACGTCACCAACTGGCTCGGCTGGACCGCGGGCGACCGCGTCCTCGCGACGCCACTCGCCGTGGTGTGCGGTCTGACGTACAACTTCCTGCCGTTCATGATCCTGCCGCTCTACACCTCGCTCGAGCGCATCGACGGCCGGCTGCACGAGGCCGCGGGCGATCTGTACGCCAAGCCCTGGACGACCTTCCGCAAGGTCACCTTCCCGCTGTCGATGCCCGGTGTGGTCTCCGGAACGCTGCTGACGTTCATCCCGGCGGCCGGCGACTACGTCAACGCCGAACTCCTCGGCTCCACCGACACCCGAATGATCGGCAACGTCATCCAGACGCAGTTCCTGCGCATTCTGGACTATCCGACGGCCGCCGCCCTCTCCTTCATCCTCATGGCCGCGATTCTGCTCATGGTCACGATCTACATTCGCCGGTCCGGGACGGAGGATCTGGTCTGATGCCCTTCGTCAACTGGCTCAAGCGCCATCTCGTCGTCATCGCGGGACTTCTGACGCTCGCCTATCTGCTGCTGCCCAATGTCGTCGTCACGGTGTTCTCCTTCAACAAACCGAAGGGGCGCTTCAACTACGAATGGCAGCAGTTCTCCACGGACGCCTGGAAGGACCCGTGCGGCGTCGCCGACATGTGCGGCTCGCTGTCCCTCAGCCTCCAGATCGCCCTGTGGGCGACGATCGGCGCCACGCTCCTCGGCACGATGATCGCCTTCGCCCTGGTCCGCTACCGCTTCCGCGCACGCGGCGCGGTGAACTCGCTGATCTTCCTGCCCATGGCCATGCCCGAGGTCGTCATGGCCGCCTCGCTGCTCACCCTGTTCCTCAACATGGGCGCCCAGCTGGGCTTCTGGACGATCCTGATCGCGCACATCATGTTCTGCCTCAGCTTCGTCGTCACCGCGGTCAAGGCGCGCGTGATGTCGATGGACCCGCGCCTGGAGCAGGCGGCACAGGACCTGTACGCCGGTCCCGCGCAGACCTTCCTGAGGGTCACCCTGCCCATCGCGGCCCCCGGAATCGCCGCGGGCGCGCTGCTCTCCTTCGCGCTCTCCTTCGACGATTTCATCATCACCAATTTCAACGCGGGCTCGACCGTCACCTTCCCCATGTTCGTGTGGGGCTCGGCGCAGCGCGGCACGCCCGTTCAGATCAACGTCATCGGTACGGCCATGTTCCTGGTCGCCGTACTGCTCGTGCTGACCTCGATGGTCGTCACGAATCGCCGCAACAAGCAAAAGGCATGACCGGAAGAACTCTGTAGGGAGTTGAAATCATGGCCCCAAGCGCCATGACCCGTTGGACCAAGTCTCTTTCCGAAGCACAGCCGGTCCCGTACTGGCTCGAAGACCCCGGCAAGCCCCACCCCGAGCCCGCCCTCACCGGCGCCGAGACCTGCGACCTGCTGGTCGTCGGCGGTGGCTACAGCGGACTGTGGGCCGCGCTGGGCGCCAAGGAGCGCGACCCGCAGCGGGACGTGGTGCTGCTGGAAGGCCGCGAGGTGGGCTGGGCCGCCTCGGGCCGCAACGGCGGCTTCTGCGCCGCCTCCCTCACCCATGGACTGCCCAACGGTCTCGCCCGCTGGCCGGACGAGATCCACACGCTCCAGGAGCTGGGCGAGCGCAACCTCGACGAGATCGAGAAGGCGGTCGCCCGGCACTCCCTCGACTGCGAATTCGAGCGCACCGGCGAGATCGACGTCGCCACCGAGACCTACCAGGCGCGGGAGCTGCGCGACTGGCACCGGGAGCTGAAGGACAAGGGCCTGGCCGACGGCATCGAGTTCCTGGATGCGGACGCCGTGCGCGAGCAGGTGAACTCGCCGACCTTCGAGGCGGGGCTGTGGGACCGCCGGGGCGTGGCCATGCTCCACCCGGCCAAGCTCGCCTGGGGTCTGAAGCGCGCCTGCCTCCAACTGGGCGTGCGCGTCTACGAGCACACGCCCGCCCTGGACCTGAAGCCGTACGGCGCGGGCATGGCCGTACGCACCCCGTACGGCTCGGTGCGCGCCCGCCGGGTCGCGCTGGGCACCAACATCTTCCCGAGCCTGCTCAAGCGGGTCCGGGCCTACACCGTGCCGGTCTACGACTACGCCCTGATGACCGAGCCGCTCACCGAGCGACAGCTCGCCGAGATCGGCTGGCGGGGCCGCCAGGGCCTCGGGGACAGCGCCAACCAGTTCCACTACTTCCGGCTGTCGGCCGACAACCGGATCCTGTGGGGCGGGTACGACGCGATCTACCCCTACGGCGGCCGCGTCCGCGCCGAGTACGACGACCGCCCCGAGACCTACGCCAAGCTCGCCGGGCACTTCTTCACCTGCTTCCCGCAGCTGGAGGGCGTCCGCTTCACGCACGCGTGGGGCGGCGCGATCGACACCTGCTCACGCTTCTCGGCGTTCTTCGGCACCGCCCACCAGGGCAAGGTGGCGTACGCGGCGGGCTACACGGGCCTCGGCGTGGGCGCCACCCGGTTCGGCGCCGATGTGATGCTGGACCTGCTGGCGGGCGAGGACACCGAGCGCACGCGCCTGGAGATGGTCCGCAAGAAGCCGCTGCCCTTCCCGCCCGAGCCCTTCGCCTGGACCGGCATCGCCCTCACCAAGTGGTCGCTGGCCCGCGCGGACGAGCACGGCGGGCGGCGCAACCTGTGGCTGCGGACGATGGACCGGCTGGGGCTGGGCTTCGACAGCTGAGCCCTGCCGGGCGAGGTCCGGTTCACTCCAAGGAGGGACCGCAACCCGCGTAATGCCTGCTGAGGACCTCCCTCTCTCCTGCTGACGCGACCGCGTCGACGGGAGAGAGGGAGGTCTTCCCATGGCTGGAGTGAAGTCGGCGGTCGAGTGGCTGGCATCGGTCGCACCGGATCCCGAGGCCTGCCGCTGGGAGTGGGAACGCAACCCTCGTGGGGTCACGCTCCTTCCGGCAGGCAAGGCGTGGGACGTGCTCGACGTGCCGGGCGCGCTCGGCCGCCCTGCCCTCGACGTGCTCACCCGCATACTCGACCACCCCGGCCCGGTGCTGGTCGACCTCGCCGACGAGCGGATGGGCTTCTTCGTACCACCGGGCACAGCCGAATGCTGGCTCGGCACGGGCATCCGCACGATCGGTGCGGGCACCTGGATCACCGTCCCGTACCCGACCCGTCCGACCGACGCGCTCCGCTGGCTGATCCCCCCGGACGGCTCCGGCACGCTCACCGATCCGGCGCTGTTGGAAGTGGCGTTGCACGAGGCGGCGGCCCGCCTGGCGACGGATGAGGGCGGGTAGTGGGCCGGTCGGCGGTAGACGGTCGTCGTGCCGGGTGCGTTCGGCCGGCGTGGTCCGCCGGCTGGTTTCGCCGGATGGTTCCGGCGCGCTCTCCGATCCGGTGCTGTTGGAAGTTGCGTTGCACGAGGCGGGGGCGCGTCTGGCGATGGATGAGGGCGGGTAGTGGGTACGGCGGTCCTGCGGCGCGTCTTTGATGCTCTGTCCGTCGTGGTCGTCGGCGTGCAGCACGGCGGGGCCGGGCGTGAGTCGTGGGTGCACATGGGCGCGGGCGCCCCGGCGGGCGTGCAGGCACGGGCCGTCACCGGGGGCGGCGCGCGGTTCGGCCATGCTCGCCGCCCCGATCCGCACGGGCGGTTCCCCGACGCGCAGCGACGGGCTCGTGCCGGTGACCGGCGTCCGGCGCCAGGGCGCGCACCCCTCCGGGCGTGGCCCAGGGCACCGTGGCCCGCAGTCGCTCGCCGGAGGTCTTGACAACCGGATTGGTCTGGACCAAGTTGAGCGCACTCCACCCTCCAATCCCCCCATGCCCGGAGGCACTTGTGGATCGCGTCAGACCTCGCACCAGATCCCTCCTCGCCGCGCTCACGGCGGCGCTTCTGGCCGTACCCGGCATCACCGTGCTCTCGACGGCCGCCCGTGCGGCCGACGCCGACCTCGCCAGGAACGGTGGCTTCGAGTCCGGTCTCGACGGCTGGAGCTGTACGGCGAACAGTGGTGCCACCGTCAACTCTCCTGTGCACGGCGGCACTTCGGCCCTCCAAGCGACACCGGCCGGCAGTGACAACGCCCAGTGCGCGCAGACCGTGACGGTGAAACCCGACTCCCAGTACACGCTGTCCGGCTACGTCCGCGGCTCCTATGTCTACCTCGGCGCCGGCGGCACCGGCACCACCGATGTCTCCACCTGGACCCAGTCGGCCCCCGCCTGGCAGCAGCTCAGCACGACCTTCCGCACCGGCGCCGCCACCACCAAGGTCACCATCTACACCCACGGCTGGTACGGCACCGGCGCCTACTACGCCGACGACATCTCCCTGACCGGCCCCGGCGTCGACCCGGGCCGGCCGCCCGCGGCCCCGACCGGTCTCAAGGCGGGCACTGTCACCTCCTCCACCGTCGCCCTGTCCTGGACGGCGGTCACCGGCGCCACCGGCTACGCGGTCTACCGCAACGGGGTCAAGGACCGGACGGTGAGCGGCACTTCGGCGACCGTGACCGGCCTGACGCCCTCGACGGCGTACGGCTTCCAGGTCACCGCCGTCAACGACGCGGGCGAGTCCGCGAAGTCCGCGACGGTGACCGCCACGACGACCGCCGGATCCGGCGGCTCGACCGACCTGCCTGCGCACGCCCTGGTCGGCTACCTCCACACCACCTTCGCCAACGGCTCCGGCTACACCCGTCTCGCCGACGTCCCCGACAGCTGGGACGTCATCGACCTGGCCTTCGGCGAGCCGACCACGGTCACCTCCGGCGACATCCGCTTCAACCGCTGCCCGGTCACCGAATGCCCGAACGTCGAGAGCGACGCCGACTTCAAGGCGGCGGTCAGGGCCAAGCAGGCGGCCGGCAAGAAGGTGCTGATCTCCATCGGAGGCCAGAACGGCCAGGTGCAGCTGACCACCACGGCGGCCCGTGACACCTTCGTCTCCTCCGTCTCCAGGATCATCGACGACTACGGCCTCGACGGTCTGGACATCGACTTCGAGGGCCACTCGCTGTCGCTCAACGCCAACGACACGGACTTCAAGAACCCGACGACACCCGTCGTCGTCAACCTCATCTCGGCCCTGAAGACCCTCAAGGCCCGCTACGGCGCGAAGTTCGTCCTCTCCATGGCCCCAGAGACCTTCTTCGTGCAGCTGGGCTACCAGTACTACGGCACCGGCAAGTGGGGCGGCCAGGATCCGCGCTGCGGGGCCTACCTCCCGGTCATCCACGCCCTGCGCGACGACCTGACGCTCCTGCACGTCCAGGACTACAACTCGGGCCCGATCATGGGCCTCGACAACCAGTACCACTCGATGGGCGGCGCCGACTTCCACATCGCCATGACCGACATGCTCCTCACCGGCTTCCCGGTCGCGGGCGACGCCAACAACGTCTTCCCGCCGCTGCGCCCCGACCAGGTGGCGATCGGCATGCCGGCGTCCACCAACGCGGGCAACGGCTATGTCTCCCCGTCGGAGGTCACCAAGACCCTCGACTGTCTGACGAAGAGGTCGAACTGCGGCTCGTACGCCACCCACGGCAGCTGGCCCGCCCTGCGCGGCCTGATGACGTGGTCGGTCAACTGGGACCGGTTCGCCAACTGGGAGTTCCAGAAGACCTTCGACGCGTACTTCGGCTGAGGAACACCCACAGCGCGAACAGCAGCACGGAGCACAGACACCAACTGGCCACGACGTCCAGCGGCCAGTGGTAGCCGCGTCGGATCAGCCCGAAACCGACACCGAGGTTGACCACGGCACACCCGGCCACCAGCAGCCGCCGGGCGAGCGCCGTGACGAGCCAGGGCAGGAGGATCAGCGTCGCCGCGCCGTATGCGACGGTCGCGGTGGCCGTATGGCCGGACGGGTAGAAGCCGCCCGCCCAGGGCATGACCGGGGTTCCCGGACGGTCGGTCCACGCCTTCAACGGCACGACGATCGCCGGGACCAGCGCCATCAGGACGGCGGCGGCGACCGGTGGCAGCCACCAGCGGTCGCCGCCGTCGCGGCGGCCCAGCCAGAGGACGAGGCCTATGGCGACCGCGAGCACCGGAACCGCCACCTGCACATTGCCCAGGTCGGAGAGGGCCGCCGAGAACCGGTCGGGATGGACGAGGGCGCGGCTCACCCGCTCGTCCACGCGAAGCAGCGGGCCGTCGGCCATGACCTGCCAGGTGATCAGCACGAACAGGAGGATGGGTACAGCGGTCACGGGCCACAGCCTCTCAGGAGTCCTCATCAGCGCTGCCGCGACTCCTTGAGAACCTCGATTCCCACCCGATCGGTGTCTTCCGGATCGCCGTTGAGCCGGTGGACCACGACCCAGCGGCCGTCGTTCGTCGCCCCGGCGAAGACCGACGCGTCGCGGGTGGCCCCGTTGTGCCAGCGCAGCGGCCCGGCCGTCTGCCAGGTCGGGGCGGGATCGCCCAGCCGGCGCTCCACGAGCAGACGCACGAGCAGATCTGCGGCCGCTCGCGGAGTGGCCCACAGACCCCCGGCCGGCAGGATCGGGCCCCGCATCGTCCAGGGCCTGCGGGTCCCCCCGAACAGACCCGGCGCCAGCAGACACCGCGCGGGATCGGGGTCGGCGCTCACCTCGGCCACGTCCAGCGGCCGGAGCACATGCTCGGTGACCAGTTCCTCGTACGAGGTGCCGGTGGCGGCGGCCAGGGCCGCGCCGAGAACGGCGTAGCCGAGGTTGGAGTACTCCTCCTCCTGGCCCGCGGGCCGGATCGCGATCGAGTCGAGCCGGTTCAGCACGTCGCGCAGCGCGCGGTCGTCGAACGGCGTGTACGGGTCCCGGCCGGCGGCCTGGGGTGGCAGCCGGGGGAGGCCGGAGGTGTGGTCGGCCAGTTGCCGCAGGGTGATCCCGGTCCCGGGGGCGGCGGGCAGCCAGCGCTCCACGGGGTCGTCGAGGGTGAGGGCGCCGGCTGCCGCCAAGCGCATGAGCGCGGTGCCCGTGAGGACCTTGGTGAGGGAGCCGATCTGTACGAAACGGTCGACGGCATGGCCGTCGCCGACCTTCGGCGGCTCGGAGTCACTGAGGACACATGTCGGAATGCGACGCATGGTCACCAGTGTCGGAGAAGGAGGTCGGCCGCCCCGGAACAGGGGGGGGTAGTTCCGGGGCGGCCGTCCGGATCGGAACGCCGCGCGCCCCGGGGGGTTTGGGGCGGGCGACTGTCCGATCGGTGAGGAGATTCCGAAGCCGAAGGCCCCGGTTGTGTGCGCGAGGGCACGACCAGGTCGAAGCTGGGGAGGCGACGGCCTGATGTCGCCCACAGTCCCCTGTGGGCGGGTGTATCTCTCATCTGAGGAAGAACCTACGGCAGGGGGTGGCTCCAAGACAGACGGAATCGCGTCCCGCCATCCACCTCGCACACCTTCTTCACACGGCCTGACGCTGGGCGTCGGACTGCGCCTCAGATACGCGCGAACGCCTGCTCGATGATGTCGAGGCCCTCGTTCAGCAGGTCCTCGCCGATGACCAGCGGGGGCAGGAAGCGCAGCACGTTGCCGTAGGTGCCACAGGTCAGGACCAGTAGGCCCTCCTGGTGGCAGGCCTTGGCGAGGGCGGCGGTGGCCTCCGGGTTCGGCTCCTTCGTCGTACGGTCCTTGACCAGCTCGATGGCGATCATCGCGCCACGGCCGCGGACGTCGCCGATGATGTCGAACTTCTCGGCCATCGCGCCCAGGCGCGCCTTCATGACCGCCTCGATGTTCTTCGCCTTGGCGTTGAGGTCGAGCTCCTTCATGGTCTCGATGGAACCGAGCGCACCGGCGCAGGCGACCGGGTTGCCGCCGTAGGTGCCGCCGAGGCCGCCGGCGTGCGCGGCGTCCATGATCTCGGCGCGGCCGGTGACGGCGGCGAGCGGCAGACCGCCCGCGATGCCCTTGGCCGTCGTGATCAGGTCGGGGACGATGCCCTCGTCCTCGCAGGCGAACCACTGGCCGGTGCGGCAGAAGCCCGACTGGATCTCGTCGGCGACGAAGACGATGCCGTTGTCGTTGGCGAACTTCACGATCTCCGGCAGGAAGCCCTTGGCCGGCTCGATGAAGCCGCCCTCGCCGAGCACCGGCTCGATGATGATCGCGGCGATGTTGTCCGCGCCGACCTGCTTGGACATCTGGTCGATGGCCATCTTGGCGGCCTCGGGGCCCGCGTTCTGAGGGCCGGTCGGCCAGCGGTAGGCGTAGGCGACCGGGACGCGGTAGACCTCGGGGGCGAAGGGACCGAAGCCGTGCTTGTACGGCATGTTCTTGGCGGTGAGCGCCATCGTCAGGTTGGTCCGGCCGTGGTAGCCGTGGTCGAACACGACGACGGCCTGGCGCTTGGTGTACGCACGCGCGATCTTGACGGCGTTCTCGACGGCCTCGGCGCCCGAGTTGAACAGCGCGGACTTCTTGGCGTGGTCACCCGGGGTGAGCTCGGCGAGGGCCTCGGCGACCGCCACATAGCCCTCGTACGGGGTGACCATGAAACAGGTGTGGGTGAAGTCGGCCAGCTGGGCGCTCGCACGGCGTACGACGGCCTCGGCGGAGGCGCCGACCGAGGTCACGGCGATGCCGGAGCCGAAGTCGATGAGGCGGTTGCCGTCGACGTCCTCGATGATGCCGCCGCCCGCGCGCGCGGTGAACACGGGCAGCACGGAGCCGACGCCCTGCGCGACCACGGCGGTACGGCGGGCCTGCAGCTCCTGCGACTTCGGGCCGGGGATGGCGGTGACGACGCGGCGCTCCTGCGGAAGTGCGCTCATGAGGGGCTCCCGGGGGTATTACGGACTCTTGTCTTCTTTTCTCGCAGGCTAGGACCGGGAATGGGGGGTGGGCATGCTCCATGTGGGCGTTGTCAGGACCTGCGGTTGTCCGCGGTGGACATAGCGGGGTGACGGCACGGTCGGGCCCGGGCCGGACCGCTCGGCCGCGTAAGCGGTGAACTCCCCTTGCGGGGGCGTTAGATTGACTCGCTGATGGTGCACGATACGGCTGGTCAGGGGGAAAGGGCGATGGACAGCGACGGGACGCAGGACACGCGGGGTACGCATGCGAATCCCGTACCGCGTCCGGCGATGCCGCAGGACGCTCCCGCGGTGCCCCGCGAGGCGCCCTCGGCACCGCCCCGGCCGACCCGGGCCCCAGGGGTTCCCCCGCTGCCCGACGGCTCGGCGTTCCTGGCCTGGCTGCGGGCGCCCCGGCCGGACGCGGCACCGGGAGTGTGGCGGTTCGGGCACCGGCCGCGGCCGAAGGAGGAGCCCGAGCAGATTCCGGCGCGGCAGCTGCTGAGCGGTGCGCTCATCGCCTTCCTGGTGGGGTGGCTGCTCTGGTCGCTGCTGTGGAACGGCTACCTCGGCGGCTGGTGGGTGCTGCCCCTGGAACTCCTCACCCCGGACTCCTGGCGGCACAGCGGCGACCGGGTCGGGAACGCCGTCCTCTGGTACGGCTACTACACGCTCATCGCAGGCGCGATCATGCTCGCCGTGGGCCGTCTCGGCCGCTGGGGCGAGGTCTGGCGGCGCTACGGCCCCCCTGCCTGGACCCGGGCCGTGCCCACCGCGGAGAAACCGCCCGCCCCGGAGGAGGACCCCGCCCAGTGGCCCCACCTGCGCGCCGCCGGGGCCGCCGACGCCGCCGACCGGCTCGCCGCCGAGGCCCGCTCCGGGCTGATGCGCGACGTCGACCTCGCCCGTATCGCCCGCGCCTGGCAGGGCGTGCGCAGCGGCCGGCACAGCCTCGCCGCCTTCACCACCGCCGTCGTCAAGGACGGCGCCGCCGCCTGTCTGCACCCCTCGGGGGAGCGGGACCTGCCGGGCCGCCTCGCCCGGCACGACCTGGTCACCGGGCAGGTGCGGCTCGGGACCACCGCGGACGACCCGCGCAACCCCTACCACTACCGCGGCTCCGGACTCGCCCTCGGCACCGACCTGCTCGGCACCTCCCTGCTCGCCGTCGGCCCGGCCGGCTCCGGCAAGACCGGCAGCGTCGTCCGGCCGCTCGCGGAGTCGCTGTGCCTGCACGCGCTCGCCGGACGGGCCTCCGTCGTGGTGGTCGGCGCGGCGGGCGCCGGGCTCGGCACGTCCGACGCGTACGACGTCGTCGTACGGATCGCCCATCCCGAATCGGTGTACGACCTCGATCTGTACGGCGGCACCACCGACCCGGACGAGGCCGCCGCCATACTCGCCGAGGCCCTCGTCGGCGATCTCGCCGACCCGCACCCGGGAGGCGACAGCCGCCGCTCCACCACCGTCCTCGCCCAGTTGCTCGGCCCGTTCCGGGCGGTCCACGCCCGCTTCCCCTCCGTACCGGAGCTGCGTCAGCTGCTCGACGGGACCCCCGGTCCGCTGGCCGCGCTCCGCAAGGCGCTGCAGGACACCGGGCAGGAGTCGCTGCTGCGCGAACTCGACGCGCGCGAGCGGCAGTTGGGCCACCCCGGGGACGTGGGCGCGGTGCTCGCCGACCGGATCGCACTGCTCGACCGGCCCGCCTTCGCCGGGTTCTTCGACACCTCCGGGCAGTCCCGGCCCTTCTCGCTCAAGGCGCTCGACCACCCGGTGCGGGTCCGTATCGACCTGCCCGAGCGCGGGCACGCGGACGCCTCGCGCATCCTGGCGCGGCTGGTGCTCGCCCAGTTCACGGCGAGCGTGGCGGTACGGGAGGACCGGTCGCTGTTCGCCTGCCTGCTGCTGGACGACGCGACCGGAGCGGTGACCCCGGAGGCCGTGCGCGGGATCCAGCGGCTGCGCTCCGCCAATGCCGGTGCCGTGCTCACCCTGCGCACCCTGGACGACGTACCCCGGCCGCTGCGCGGGCCGCTGCTGGGCGCCGCCGGGTGCCGGATGGCCCTGTCCGGGCTCACCCCGTGGGACGGTCAGGACTTCGCCGAGGTGTGGGGCAAGGAGTGGACCGAGGCGCGGGACGTGACCGACCGGCAGATCATCGCCGAGACCCCGGCCGGCAAGGCCGTGCACGTGCTGCGCCGGGTGATCACCGGCAAGGCGCCGACCGCGCGGGCGGTGACCGTCCGGCAGGTCGAGCGGGAGCGCTGGTCGGCGTCCGAGCTGGCGCATGGGGTGCCGCCGGGGCATGCGGTGCTGTCGCTCACGAACGTCAAGGGCGAGCACGCCCCGCCTCTGCTGGTGGACCTCCGCGGCTGAGGTCCGTCCATAAGGTCACCCGGTCTCCATACGGTGCGGCAGAATCGGCATAGGCTGTTCATACGAAGCGGCCAAATGATCGCAATGATCACCCGATCTCCCCAGACCTGAAGGCCTCATGCCCCCGACGCTCGCCTCGCTCGTCCACCACTCCGCGCTCAAGCTGACCGTGCGGGCGGGCGAGGACCGCCTGGACGTGCCCGTCCGCTGGGCGCATGTGAGCGAGCTGGCCGACCCCGTGCCCTACATGGAGGGCGGGGAACTGCTGCTGATCACCGCGCTGAAGCTGGACGCCGACGACCCCGAGGCGATGCGCCGTTATGTGAAGCGGCTGGTCGGCGCCGGAGTCGTCGGGCTCGGGTTCGCCGTCGGCGTCAACTACGACGAGATCCCCAAGGCCCTGGTCGACGCGGCCGAACAGGAGGGCCTGCCCCTGCTGGAGGTGCCGCGCCGCACCCCCTTCCTCGCGATCAGCAAGGCGGTGTCCGCCGCGATCGCCGCCGACCAGTACCGCGCGGTCACGGCCGGGTTCGCCGCCCAGCGGGAGCTGACCAGGCAGGCGCTGAGCGCGGGCCCGGAGGGACTGCTCGCCGCGCTCGCCGCACAGGTCGACGGCTGGGCGGCCCTGTACGACGCCTCGGGCGCCGTCGTCGCGACCGCGCCGGAATGGGCCGGGCGGCGCGCGGCACGGATCACCGCGGACGTGGAGCGGCTGCGGGAGCGGCCCGCGCCCGCCTCGTCGGTGGTCGGCAGCCCGGAGACCGAGGACCGCGTCGAACTGCACTCCCTGGGCACGGGCAGGCGCCCGCGGGCCGCGCTCGCCGTCGGCACCGCCGCCGCCCTCGGCACCGCCGAACGGTACGCCGTCCACTCCGCGATCGCCCTGCTCACCCTCACCACCGAGCGCTCCCGCTCGCTACAGGCGGCCGAGCAGCGGATCGGCGCGGCCGTGCTGCGGATGCTGCTGGCCGGTCAGCCGGACCACGCCCGGGCCGTCACCGGTGACCTGTACGGCGGGCTCCTCGACGCGCCCTTCCGGGTGATCGTCGCCGAGCCGGTGTCCGCGTCGGCCGCCCGGGCGCACGCGGACGCCCACGCCCACTCGGGCGTACCGATGCCGGTGGCCAAGCCCAGCCCGGCCGGCGCGCTGGCCGCCGCCGACGCGGGCGGCGATCCGCTGGGCGGGCTCGCGGAGACCGTGGAGGCCGCGGCCGCGCGCTCCGGTGAGGCCGTGCTGGTCGTCCCCGAGGGGGAGCGGCTGGTCGTACTGGCCGGGGACGGGGGAGCGGCGGTCGCCGCCTGCGCCGAGTACGCGGCGGCGCTGGAGGCGGCACGGGCCGTACCCGATCAGGCCGCCGTGGACGAGGACGAGCTGGTCGTGGGCCTGTCGGCGCCGGCCGGGCCGATCGCCGCGGCCGCCGCGTACAAGCAGGCCGAACAGGCGCTGTCGGTGGCCCGGCGGCGGGGGCGGGTGCTCGTGGAGCACGAGCAGCTGGCGGCGGGCTCGGTGCTGCCGCTGCTGGCCGACGACGCGGTGAAGGCGTTCGCGGACGGTCTGCTGCGCCCGCTGTACGAGCACGACGCGACCGGGCGCGGCGACCTGGTGGCCTCCCTGCGCGCCTGGCTCTCCCGCCACGGCCAGTGGGACGCGGCCGCGGCGGACCTCGGTGTGCACCGGCATACGTTGCGGTACCGGATGCGGAGGGTCGAGGAGATCCTGGGGCGCAGTCTCGACGACCCCGACGTCCGGATGGAGCTGTGGCTGGCATTGAAGGCGACCACCCCGGAGTAGCCGTACAAAGACAGCCCGTCCGTACAAAGACAGCCCGTCCGGCGTTTGAGGACGAGGCCGTTCAGGCCGATGTGGGGTCCAGGGGGCGGAGCCCTCTGGCGGGGTCGAAGGGGCGGAGCCCTTGGGGACGGGACGGGACGGGTAGGGGCGGCGGGGGCGAAAAACTCGCGGCCCCAGCCCCCCCACCACGCCAATACGGCGCATCCCCACCCCCCACCACTACGACTCGGACAAGCGCCCGCCGCTCACCCCCGTCCTACCGTGGGACACGAACGCACATCCCCCAACGCGGAAAGGCCGGGACTCGCACATGCCCCAGACAAAAAATGTGGGGGCCACCCACGCCTTCTGGCTGGCCGGCCGCCAGGTCACCGGCGAGGACACCCTCGACGTCACCTCCCCGTGGGACGGCCGACTGGTCGGCAAGGTCAGCGTGCCGACGGACGCCCAGGTCGAAGAGGCCGTGGCCGCCGCCTACGCCGTGCGGGACGAGTTCGCCGCCACCCCGGCCCATGTGCGCGCCGCCGCCCTGGACCACGTCAGCAAGCGCTTGGCCGAGCGCACCGAGGAGATCGCCCAGCTGATCTCCGCCGAGAACGGCAAGCCGATCAAGTGGGCCCGCGGCGAGGTCGGCCGCGCCGTGTCCGTGTTCCGGTTCGCGGCCGAGGAGGCCCGCCGGTTCAACGGCGGCGAGGCCCAGCGCCTCGACACCGACCTCGGCGGCCAGGGCCGCCTCGCGCTGACCCGCCGCTTCCCCAAGGGCGTCGTGCTCGGCATCGCGCCGTTCAACTTCCCGCTGAACCTGTGCGCCCACAAGGTCGCCCCTGCGATCGCCGTCGGCGCCCCGATCATCCTCAAGCCGGCGCCCGCCACCCCGCTCTCCGGCCTGATCATCGGCGACCTGCTCGCCGAGACCGACCTGCCCGCCGGCTCCTGGTCGGTCCTCCCGGTCGCCAACGACAAGATGCCCGCCCTCGTGCAGGACGAGCGCCTGCCGGTCATCTCCTTCACCGGCTCCGACAAGGTCGGCTACGCGATCATGGACTCGGTGCCGCGCAAGCACTGCACCCTGGAGCTGGGCGGCAACGGCGCGGCCGTCGTCCTCGGTGACTTCGCGAGCGACGCGGACCTGGACTGGGCCGCGACCCGCATCGCGACCTTCTCCAACTACCAGGGCGGCCAGTCCTGCATCTCGGTGCAGCGCGTGATCGTCGACGCCTCCGTCCACGACCGTCTGCTGCCGCGCATCGTCGCCGCCGTCGAGGCCCAGGCCACCGGCGACCCGTCCGACGACAGGACGGATGTCGGCCCGCTGGTCAGCGAGGCCGCCGCCGAGCGCGTCGAATCCTGGGTGAAGGAGGCCGTCGAGGCCGGTGCCACCCTGCTCACCGGCGGTGACCGCGACGGCGCCTCCTACGCGCCGACCGTCCTCACCGACGTGCCGGCCGACACCACCATCGCCTGCGAGGAGGTCTTCGGACCGGTCCTCACCGTGCAGAAGGTGGACGGCGAGGCCGAGGCCTTCGCGGCGGTCAACTCCTCCAAGTACGGCCTTCAGGCGGGCGTGTTCACCCATGACGTCCAGGTCGCCTTCCGCGCCCACCGCGCGCTGGAGGTCGGCGGCGTGGTCATCGGCGACGTGCCGTCCTACCGCGCGGACCAGATGCCGTACGGCGGCGCCAAGCAGTCCGGCGTCGGCCGCGAGGGCGTGAAGTTCGCGATGGACGACTACACCTACGAGCGCGTGCTGGTCCTCACCGGGCTCGCCCTCTAGCTCACGTGGTTCGCGGGGACCGTTTGCACACAGGTCCCCCGAAGGGGCCCGGCACCGATGCCTTCCGGTGCCGGGCCCCTTCTCTGTGTCGGCCTCCTCCGGACCCTCAACCGGAGAAGCCGACATGCGCGAGCCGCACCGGCCCGCGCAGCCTGACGCGGACGTCGTGCACGCCCTCGGCGACGATCCCGGCGCCGAGCGTCCGGTAGTCGTACGGACCGGGTGTGCCCGGCATCAGCGTGACCGGCACCGGGCCGCCGTCCAGGAACAGCTCGACCACGCCCTCGCCCGCCACCTGCGCCGTCACCTCCGTCACACCGTCACCGAAGTCGCAGTGCCGGTAGACGAGTTCGCCGCTGCCGCCGTCCACCGGGGTGACCGCGTCCCCCGACACCTTCGTGCGGTCGACTATGGCGATGCCGGACTGCTCGTCGAAGTCGGCCGCGTCCAGGCCGGTTTCGCACACCGGGCGCGGCGCCGCGGGCTCGCCGTCGAGGAGGACGGTCGTACGCAGCCGGACGTCCTCACTGGACGCGCCGACCAGCAGGTCGTACGGGCCCTGCTCCAGACGCCACCGGCCCAGGGCCACGTCCCAGAACTCGAATGCGGACAGCGGGACTTGGCAGGTCAGCTCCGTCCGCGCGCCCGGGGCCAGGGTCATGCGGCGGTGCGCGACCAGTTCGCGGCGCGGACGGACGGCCGACGGCTCCACGGCACGGGTGTAGAGCTGGACGACCTCGTCCGCCGTGACATCACCGGTGTTGGTGACCGTGAAGGACACCTGGACGGAGTCGTCCTCGACGCGGGCCGACAGATCGGCGTACGCGAACGACGCGTACGACAGGCCGTGGCCGAAGGGGAACAGCGGGGTGCCCTCGAAGTACAGATAGGTCTGGCGGGCGCCGATGACGTCGTAGTCGAGCAGGTCGGGCAGGTCGGAGTCGGCCGCGTACCAGGTCTGCGGGAGGCGGCCCGCGGGGGAGGCGTCACCCGCCAGCACCCGGGCCAGCGCGGTGCCCGCCGCCTGCCCGCCGTGCGCGGTCCACAGCACGGCGGGCAGCCGCGCGACATCCACCGCGTAGGGGTATGCCGAGACCAGGACCAGCGCCGTACGGGGGTTCGCGGCGCGGGCGGCGCGCAGCAGCCGCTCCTGCTGGGCGGGCAGGCCCAGGGTCGTACGGTCCTCGGTCTCGCGGCCGTTGATGTGCGGGTCGTTGCCCGCGACCACCAGGACCACATCGGCCCGTGCCGCGACGGCGGCCACCACCTGCTCGCCGCGCTCGGTCACGACCAGCTCGAAGATTTCCGGCTCCCCCTCGGCAACCTTCACTCCGTCGGCGGCGACACGGACGGGGCGACCCGTGCCGACATGCCGCAGGAGGTGACCGTTGTCGTGGGGTTCGAGGCGGAACGTCTCCTGGACGACCCAGCCGCCGGGCTGGTCCGCGGACGCGCGCACATATCCGTCCTCGGCGACCGAGAGGTAGCGGCCGTCGGGGGCGCGGAGCGTGAGGACGCCCTCGCCCCAGTCGACGAGGGCGAGTTCGGTGCCGGTGGCATCGGTGGTGAGCGGGGGCAGATCGGTGCGGCCGCAGAGCAGGGCGGGATCGAGGGCGCCCTCGGCCCCGCGCGCCTCCTCGGGCGCCTCGGGAGCCGGCGGCACATGGAGGAACGTACCGGCGGACGTCCGCAGCCGGATCCGGTCCACGCCCTCCGCGAACTCCACACGCTCGGCGCCGAACCGCTCGTACAGCCCCTCCAGCGGTGTGGACCGGTGCAGGAGCGTGCCGCTGTACCAGTCGAGCTTGCACTCGTCGGCGAGCAGGCCCACCACGGCGACGCGGGTGTCGTGGGCGAGGGGCAGCAGACCGTCGTTCTTCAGCAGGACCACCGCCTGTTCGGCGGCCTCCTGGGCGAGCGCGCGATGCGCCGGCGTGTCGAACTCGCCGGTGCCCACGTGGGGGTCGTGGCGCGGGTCGAACTCGCCGAGCCGGAAGCGGACCGAGAGCTGGCGGCGGACCGCGGTGTCGATGTCCGACTCGGTCAGCAGGCCCTGTTCGAGGGTGCCCCGGAGCCGGGCGGTGATCTTCGAGCTGTCCGTGCCGTGGTCGGTGAAGCTGTCGACGCCGGCCAGGACGGCCGCCGCCGTCGCCTCCTCATGGGTGTCGAAGTAGTGCTCGGTGTCGACCAGGTTGGAGGGCGCGCCCGCGTCCGAGCAGACCAGGAGGTCCTCGTCGGTCCAGGCGCGCAGCTGCTCGCGCAGATGCGGGGAGAGGTGATTGGGGCGGCCGTTGACCAGGTTGTAGGCGGGCATCACACCGGCCACCGCGCCCGACCGCACCGTCTCCCTGAAGGCGCGCAGGTCGTACTCGTGCAGCACGCGCGGGCGCACCGAGGAGGACGTGACGTCCCGGCCCGTCTCGTTGTTGTGCGCCAGCCAGTGCTTGAGGACCGGCGCGGTGCGCCAGTACACCGGGTGGTCGCCGCGCAGGCCGTGCGTGTACGCGGTGGCGATCGCCGAGGTCAGCTTCGGGTCCTCGGAGTAGCCCTCCTCGTTGCGGCCCCACAGCGGGTGGCGCAGCAGATTGACCGTCGGGGACCAGACGTTGAGGCCCACGCGGTCGTCGTGGGCGCGCAGCGCGCGGACCTCCCGGGACACCGCCTCGCCCACGCGCCGCACGAGGTCGGTGTTCCAGGTCGCGCCGAGGCCGACCGCCTGCGGGAAGACGGTGGCCGGGCCCATCCAGGCCACACCGTGCAATGCCTCCTGGCCGGTGCGGAACGCGGCGATGCCGAGCCGCTCGACGGCGGGAGCGAACTGGTGCAGGAAGGAGACCTTCTCGGCCGGGGTGAGCCGCGCCAGCAGGTCGTCGACGCGCTTCGCGAACGGCAGGTGCGGATCGCGAAAGGGCGGCGTGGGCGGCGTGTATGCGGTCACGTGCGGTTCCCCTTGCTACGGAGCGACGAGCTGCTTTCGAAGCGCTTCGATGCTCATTCGACACAGGGGTGGGTGTCAAGACGTCCTCGCCGATATTTCAAGCAGCACATAAGGAGAGGTCGCCTCGTACGCCTCGGAGGAATCTTGGAAGCGACCCTTGTGCGCCCCTGGGTGTTCACTTAACCTCGCAGCACATCGAAGCGCTTCGACGAAGAGGTCTGCGGCCGGGAGGTGCGCATACCGGGGCACGCGTCGGAGGACCGCTTCGGCTCAGCCAGTTCCACTCGAGACACCGCGGCCGCCACCGCCGGGTGTCCCTGGTGCGCCACGAAGGGTTGACGCAATGACGCCGAACGCCTCCTCCGCCTCCTCCGCCTCCCCCGCCTCCTCCGCGCCCAGCCGGAGAAGCTTCCTCGCCTCCACGGCGGTCGCCGCCGCAGCGGTGGCGGGAGGGATGCCGCTGCTCGCCGCCTGCGGTGGTGCGGACAGCGGCTCGGGCGGGGGATCCTCGTCGGGCAAGGGCGCGAAGAAGCTGCTTCCGGCCTACGTCGCGGGCAATGTGGTGACCCCGGACATCGCCTCGAAGAACGGCTCGGCGGTCGGCTTCACCGGCAAGCTCGACCTCGCCACCCTCAAGACGTCGGTGCCGAAGAAACTCGGCAAGGGCGGCAAGGTCAGCATCATGTCGCCGTTCTGGGGCACCCCGCCCAAGGCCGACAACGCCTACTACCGGGCGATGAACGACCGGATCGGCGTCGACGTCGCCTGGCAGAACCAGGACGGCAACACCTACGACCAGAAGCTCGGCGCGGTCCTCGCCTCCAGCGACGTACCGGACATGGTGGTCGTCCCCGGCTGGAACATGGGCGGCAAGATACCCAGCGCCATCATCGGCAAGTTCGCCGACCTCGGCCCCTATCTGTCCGGGGACGCGGTCAAGGACTACCCGAACCTCGCGGCCATCCCCACCGACGCCTGGCGGCGCTGCATCTTCGGCGGCAGGCTGCGCGGCCTGCCGATGCCCGCCTCCTACGTCACCAACATCGTGCCCCTCTACCGCAAGGACATCTTCGACAAGGAGGGGTACGAAATCCCGCGCTCGGCCGACGAGTTCATGGCGCTGGCCAAGGAGATCACCAACGCCAGGGCCAAGCGCTGGGCCTGCACGGACATGAAGTGGACGGCGTTCAACAGCTTCGGGGTGCTCTCCGGCAGCGAGAAGCCGCTCGGCTGGAACCTCGTCGACGGCAAGCTGATCAACCGCATCGAGACCCAGGAGTACCTGGAGGCGCTGGAGTGGACCCGCAAGCTGTTCGCGGCCGGCGTCGTCCACCCCGACGCCGAGCTCGGCAAGAGCAGCGCCACCGACCCCGGCCCCAAGTTCGCCGCCGCCGAGTTCCTGATCTACAACCAGGACATCTCGCAGTGGTGGAGCCGCACCGCCGAACAGGCCACCCAGAACCCGGACTACAAGATCTGGGGGATGGACATCTGGGGCCACGACGGCGGCGACCCGGCCCTGTTCGCCACGCAGCCCGCCAATATCTTCGCCTTCATCAGCAAGAAGGCCCCTGAGTCCGTGATCCGGGACGCGCTGGCCGTCGCCAACGTCACGGCCGCGCCGTACGGCACCGAGGAGTACATGCTCACCAACTACGGCGTCGAGGGCACCCACTACACCGTCAGGAACGGCGTGCCCACCAAGACCACCCAGGGCAACAACGAGGTCCTGAACGCCTACGTCATGGTCGCGAGCCCCGCCGCGACCATCGCCCACCCCGACTTCCCCGACGTCGCCAAGGGCCAGGTCGAGTGGCAGCAGCGGATGGGCGCCTTCACCAAGAAGTCGGCCTTCTACGGCCAGCAGATCACCGAGCCCACCCGCTACACCAATCTCTCCAACGACTTCGAGCAGTTGGAGGACGACATCGTCCGCGGCCGCAAGAAGATCAGTGACATGCAGCAGGCCGTCGCCGACTGGAAGAGCAAGGGCGGGGACAAGCTCCGCGACTGGTACCGCAAGCTGCTCGACGAGAACGGCTCCGCGGCCGGCTGACCGGGCACCGAGGCAAGGAGAACGACCGTGTCCCACAGCACGGTGCCTCGGAGCAGGGCCGAGGCCGACACGACGGGAAGCACCCCGGTGGCGTCAGGCGGCGCCACCGGCTCCCGGGAGAAACGGCAGTCCGGGAAGCCGAGCGTGCGGCTCAGATTCAGACGTGACCGCACGCTGCTCCTGATGACGCTGCCGGCCGTCCTGCTGGTCCTGCTCTTCAACTATGTGCCGATCCTCGGCAACATCGTCGCCTTCCAGGACTACGACCCGTACGTCAGCGACAACGGCGGCGTCTCCATGCTGCACAGCCCCTGGGTCGGCGTCGAGAACTTCCAGCGGATCTTCGAGGACTCGGCCTTCTGGGACGCCGTCCGCAACACGCTGGTGCTGTTCTTCCTCCAGCTGGTGCTGTACTTCCCGATCCCGATCGGGCTCGCGCTGCTCATCAACAGCGTGGTCAGGCCCCGGGTCCGGGCGCTGTCGCAGGCGATCCTCTACCTGCCGCACTTCTTCTCCTGGGTGCTGGTCATCGCGGTCTTCCAGCAGCTCTTCGGCGGCGCGGGCATCCTCTCGCAACTGCTGCGGCAGCACGGGTACGACGGCCTCGACATCATGACCGACCCGGACACCTTCAAGTTCCTGATCACCGCGCAGAGCGTGTGGAAGGACGCCGGCTGGGGGATCATCGTCTTCCTCGCCGCGCTGGCCTCGGTCAGCCCGGACCTGTACGAGGCCGCCGCGATGGACGGCGCCGGCCGGTGGCGCCGCATGTGGCACGTCACCCTGCCCGCGCTGCGCCCGGTGATCGCCCTGCTCCTGGTGCTCCGCGTGGGCGACGCCCTCACCGTCGGCTTCGAACAGATCCTGCTGCAACGCGATGCCGTCGGGCCGGGCGCGGCGGAGGTCCTCGACACCTTCGTGTGGTGGAACGGCGTGCGCAACCAGGACTTCGGCTATGCGGCGGCCGCCGGACTGATCAAGGGCGTCGTCAGCCTCGGCCTGGTCCTCGCCGCGAACAAAGTGGCCCATCTCATGGGCGAGCAGGGGGTGTACAAGAAGTGACCGCCGTGATCGACAGGCCGCCGAACGCCGAGCCCCGCCGGTGGCAGGCGCCGCCTCGCCCGGTGTGGGAGGAGCGACCCAGCAGGGCCGGCCTCGCGGGCAAGGGCCTGGTCCTTGCGCTCGCCTGCCTGGGCATCCTCTTCCCGCTGTGGATCGTCCTCGTCACCAGCCTCTCCTCACGCAGGACCATCGACGAGGCCGGCGGTCTGGTGATGATCCCCAAGGGCATCACCTTCGTCGCCTACCAGGAACTCCTCAGCGGCGGACAGGTCACCCGCGCGGCGGTGATCAGCATCCTGATCACCCTCGTCGGCACGCTGTTCTCGATGACGGTGTCCGTCCTGTGCGCGTACGGCCTCTCGCGCACCGGGTCGCTCGGTCACCGCTGGCTGCTGATGATCCTGCTGGCCACGATGTTCTTCAGCGCGGGCCTGATCCCGACGTATCTGCTGGTGCAGTCCCTGGGGCTGACCGACACCTACCTCGCCCTGATCCTGCCGAGCGCGATCAGCGTCTTCAACATCCTTGTCCTGCGCGGGTTCTTCATGGGCATCTCGCAGGAACTCATCGACAGCGCGCGGATCGACGGCGCGGGTGACGTCCGGATCCTGTGGCAGATCGTCATGCCGCTCTCCAGGGCGGTGCTCGCCGTGATCACCCTGTTCTACGCGGTGGGCTACTGGAGCGCCTGGTTCAACGCCTCGCTGTACCTCAACGACCAGGAAATGATGCCGCTGCAGAACGTCATGATCCAACTGGTCCAGAAACAGGAGGCCCCGGTGGGCCTGGGCCAGGCGATCAAGACGGGCCAGCTGTCTGGGCTCGCGGTACAGATGGCGGTCATGGTGATGGCGCTGCTGCCGGTGGCCGTGCTGTCTCCGTTCGTCCAGCGGCACTTCAAGAAGGGCATGCTGACCGGCGCGGTGAAGGGCTGAAGCCCGACCCGGGTGAGCGCCGTCGGGGTGCCGGCCGCGATGCGTCTGCTGCCGCGTCGTGGCTGGTCGCGCAGTTCCCCGCGCCCCTTCGGGGCGCGTCCCGATCCCAACCCACCTGCGAGGAACCCCAAGATGCCCAAGCTGAGCGACGTCACCCGTGGCCGCGTCCTCTTCGGCGGTGACTACAACCCCGAGCAGTGGCCCGAGGAGACCTGGCACGAGGACGTCCGGCTCATGCGGGACGCGGGTGTCAACTCGGTGACGATGGGCGTCTTCTCCTGGGCGAAGCTCGAACCCCGGCCGGGGGAGCGGGACTTCGGCTGGCTGGACACCCTCATGGACCTGATGCACACGGCCGGCATCGGCGTCGTCCTCGCCACCCCCACCTCCTCGCCCCCGCCCTGGATGGGCCGGCTCCACCCGGACACACTGCCCCGCGACGCCGACGGGTGCACCGAGTGGTGGGGCGGCCGCCAGCACTTCTCGCACTCCAGCGCCACCTACCGGCGCTACGCGGCCGCCATCACCGAGGACCTCGCCGCCCGCTACGCCGGCCACCCGGCCCTCACCCTGTGGCACATCAACAACGAGTACTGCACCTTCGACCACGGCGACGAGGCGGCCGCCGCCTTCCGCCGCTGGCTGCGCGACCGGTACGGCACCCTCCACGCCCTCAACACGGCCTGGGGCACGGCCTTCTGGGGCCAGGGATACGACACCTGGGACGGCATCCTCCCCCCGCGCCACACCCACTACCTGAAGAACCCGGCCCAGGTGCTGGACTTTCGCCGCTTCACCTCCGACATGCTCCTGGAGTGCTTCACGGCCGAGCGCGACATCGTTGCCCGGCACACCCCGCACATCCCGGTCACCACCAACTTCATGCCGCTGTGGACCGGCCAGGACGCCTGGCGCTGGGCCGAGGAGGAGGACGTCGTCTCGGTCGACCTCTACCCCGACCCGCGCGACCCCCTCGGCCCGCAGCACGGTGCGCTGATCCAGGACCTCACCCGGTCCCAGGCCCGCGGTCCCTGGATGCTCATGGAACAGGCGGCCGGACCCGTCAACTGGCGGGGTGTGAACCACCCCAAGCCCCGCGGCCTCAACCGCCTCTGGTCCCTCCAGGCCGTGGCCCGCGGTGCCGACGCCGTCTGCTACTTCCAGTGGCGCCAGTCCCGGCAGGGCGCGGAGAAGTTCCACTCCGGGATGGTCGGCCACGCGGGGGAGCGGGGCCGTACGTACCAGGAGATCAGACGGCTCGGCGCCGAACTCGCGCTCATCGGACCCGAAGCGGTGGGCGGCCGCATCCGCTGCGACATCGCGATCCTGCACGACTGGCACGCCTGGTGGGCCGGTGCCCAGGAGGGCCGCCCCTCCACCGAGGTCGATCACCCGGCCCTCCTGCACGCCTGGCACCGCGCCCTGTGGGAGTCCCACCTCACCACCGACTTCGCCCACCCCGAGCACGACCTGTCCGGCTACAAGCTCGTCGTCGTCCCCCAGCTCTACCTCCTCACCGACACGGCGATCGAGAACCTCCTCGCCCACGTCCGCGGCGGGGGCACCCTGGTCTGCGGCTTCATGACCGGCGTCGCCGACAAGGACGACCGGGTGCGGCCCGGCGGCATGGACGCCCGGCTGCGCGAGCTGTTCGGCATCCGCACGCTGCACGAGTGGTGGCCCCTGGACGCCGGGGAGACCGTCGCCTGCGACGGCTTCCGCGGGACCCTGTGGTCGGAGGAGATCGAGGCCGCGCCCGACGCCACCGAGACGGTCCGCTACAAGGGCGGGGAACTCGACGGCCTGCCCGCCGTCCTGCGCAAGAGCCAGGCGTGGTACGTCTCCACGCTCCCGGAGCCCGAGGCGCTGCGCGGACTGCTCGCCCGTGTCGCCGCCGACGCGGGTGTCCGCCCGGTGCTCGACGGAGTCCCGCCGGGCGTGGAGGCCGTCCGCCGCGGCGATCTGCTGTTCCTGCTCAACCACGGGCGCGAGTCGGTCACCGTCGAGTGCCCCGGCACCCACCGCGACCTGCTCACCGGCACGACGGTCACGGACGAGGTCACCCTCGGCCGCTACGGTGCGGCGGTGCTCAGGTCATGACCACCGGACCCGTCCACGGAACCTGGGAGCCCCTCCCGGCCGCCCGCTGGGAGGAAGCCTTCCTCAGCGGCAACGGCCACCACGGCACCCTTGTGTTCGGTGATCCGAACGCCGACCGTGTCATCGTCACCCATCACACCCTCGTCCGCCCCAACGGCGGCGAGTCGGCCCGTCCTCCGCAGCTCGCCGCCGAACTCCCCGCCCTCCAGGACCGGTTGCTCGCGGGCGACCGGACGGCCGCCGAGGGCTTCACCGACGGCCGTCCGCTGCAGTGGGTGCAGCCGTTCCACCCTGCCTTCCAGATACGGCTGCGGCGGCCTCCCGGCGACCGGCACGACTACCGTCGGTCCCTCGACTTCGCCACCGGCGAGGCGACGGCCCACTGCGACGGCTGGAGCAGCCGGGTCTTCGTCTCCCGCGCGGACGACGTGATCGTCCAGCAGGTCACCGCCACCGACCTCACGCTCGACATCCGGCTGGACCATCGGCTCCCCGGCGCGCCCACCGGCCTGGGCGTCGGCCACGGCGCCCTGCGCATCCCCGAGGGCGCCGTGCTCAGCCTCCATGCCCGCTATCCCGGCAGCGACCGCGCCTACACGGGCGTGACCCTGGTCGCGACCGGAGGGGGTACGACGACCCTCGTCCCACCGGGGGTGCGCCTGAAGGGCGGCGAGTCCGTCCTGCTGCTCACCCGGGTACGGCGTCACACCGGGGAACCGGCCGTCGTCGAGGAGGCACGGGCCCTGCGCGACCTCCTCACGGAAGCGCCCGGACCACGGTCGTACGAGGACCTCCTCGACCGCCATCTCTCCCTCCACCGCACCGCCTACCGCCGCGTGACCCTCGACCTCGCCGCCGACCCGGCGGAACGCGCCCTGCCCGGCTCCGCCCTGCTGGAGCACCCGCTCGGCCCGGCCCTCCTGGAGCGGCTCTTCGCGGCCGGCCGCTACCACCTGCTCTCCGCGAGCGGCCTGTTTCCGCCGAGGCTCACCGGCCTGTGGACCGGTGACTGGAACACCGCCTGGTCCGGCGCCTTCACCACCGACGCCAACCTCAACCTCCAGACGGCCTCGGCGGCGTCCGCCGCGCTCCCCGAAGTCACCGCGGCACAGGTCGAGCTGATACACCGTCAACTCTTCGACTGGCGGGACAACGCCCGCACGATCTTCGGCACCCGGGGCGTGGTCGCGCCCTCGCACACCGACGGCGAGTCCGGGCTGTCGTACCACTTCAGCCGCGAGTACCCGCTGCACCTGTGGACCGCGGGCGCCGACTGGCTGCTCAAGCCGCTCGTCGACCACGAGGAGACCAGCGGTGAGCGGGACCCGCGCACCGCCGCCGCCCTCGCCGAGGTCGCACGGTTCTACGAGGACTTCCTCACCCGCACCGACGAGCACGGGCACCTGGTCGTCGTCCCCTCCTACTCACCCGAGAACCGGCCCGCCAACGGGAGCTGGGGCGCGATCAACGCGGCCATGGACCTCTCCGCCGCCCGGCACGCCCTGCTCACGGCCGCCGACCGCCATCCGGAGCACGCGGCCGCCTGGCGTGCCCTCGCCGGCCGGCTCCCCCCGCACCGCGTCAACGCCGACGGCGCCCTGGCCGAATGGGCCCGGCCGGGCCTGGAGGACACCTACGACCACCGCCACCTCAGCCATCTGTACGGGGTCTGGCCCCTCGACGAGATCAACCCGTACGACACCCCGGACCTGGCAAAGGCCGCCCACCGCGCCCTCGAACTGCGCGGCTCGGAGAACCACTCGGCCCACGGCCATCTGCACCACGCCCTGATCGCCGCCCGGCTCAGGGACGCCGACCGGGTCGCCCACGCCCTCGCCTGGGTGCTGGAGGGCGACTTCTTCCACGCATCCCTGATGAGCGCCCACTACCCCGGCCGCGACGTCTACAACGCGGACGCCGCGCACACCCTGCCCGCCGTGCTGATCGAGACGCTCGTCCAGTCGACCCCCGACCGGCTGGTCCTGCTGCCCGCGCTGCCGGCGGCGTACCCGGAGGGCGAACTCCGCGGTGTGCGCACCAGGTTCGGCGCGGAGATCGACCTGGCCTGGAGCCCCGGCGGTGCCATGGCGGTCGTCCGACCGACCCGCACCCACCGCATCGACCTGCGGACTTCCTCCGGCGCACAGCCGCTCGACCTGGTCGCCGGAGAAGACCGCGTCCTCACCCTGAGGGCGCGGTGACCCCACCCCATCCCCCACCCATGGAAGGGACACCATGGCAACCAGCACCCTGAGCCGGGTCACCAAGGCCCTGCTCGCCCCCGCCCTGGCGCTCGGCGCCACCGTCGCACTCGCCTCCGCCCCCGCCTCCGCCGCCGTGTGGAGCTCCTGCGACCAGTGGGGCAACACGACCCTGAACGGCTACACCCTCTACAACAACATCTGGGGCTCCGGCGCCGGCAGCCAGTGCGTCTGGGCCAACTCCGGTACCAACTGGGGCGTCTGGGCCAATCACCCCAACACCGGTGGCATCAAGTCCTACCCCAACGCCAAGAAGGTGATCAATAAGCCGATCACCTCCCTCGGATCGCTCACCAGCAGTTACAACGTCACGGTGCCGTCGTCCGGCGCGTACAACACCTCGTACGACATCTGGGACACGGCCTACCACTACGAGATCATGCTCTGGGTCAACAAGACCGGAGCCGTCGGCCCGCTCGGCACCTCGCAGGGCAATCTGACGCTGGGCGGGCACACCTGGACCGTCTACAAGGGCAACAACGGCTCCAACGACGTCTTCTCGTTCGTCCGCACCTCTCACTCGACCTCCGGCACGGTCAACGTCCTGCCCATCCTGAAGTGGATCAAGGACACCAAGGGCTGGTTCGGCAACGTGACCATCGGCGACGTGCAGTTCGGCTACGAGATCACCAGCTCGTCCGGCGGCCTGAACTTCACCACCAACAGTCTGACGGTCAGCAGCAGTTGATGCGGACGGGAGCGGTGTCGAGTTTGATGGGGGCATGCGAATCACCACCTCCCACGCCACCCCTGTGCGCCGCGTCCTGACCGCCGTCACCGCGATCGCGGCCGTCGCGCTCACCGCGCCGGGCCCCGCGGTCGCGGCCGTCGCGCTCACCGCGCCGGGACCCGCGGTCGCGGCTTCCGCATCCGGGCCCGCCCCCGCGCGCATCACCGCAGCCGTCGCCGACCCGGCCGCCCTCCGTCCGATCGCCGACCTCTCCGCCGAGCGGCTCGCCACCGCCGACCTGGTGGCCGCCGCGAAGTGGGGCACCGACAGCCCCATCGACGACCCCGCCCGCGAACAGCAGGTCCTCGATTCCGTGGCCGCCCAGGCGCAGCAGCTCGGCGCCGACCCGGACGAGGCGCGGCGGATCTTCCGCGACCAGATCGAGGCGAACAAGATCGTGCAGCGTGCCCTGTTCCGGCGTTGGACCGACCACCCGGACCAGGCGCCCACCACCCGCCCGGACCTGAGTGTGATCCGCAAGGAGATCAACCGCATCAACACGGCGCTCGTCCAGGCCCTCGCCGACACAGCGACGGACCGGTCCGCGGTCATGTGTGTGCCCGAACTCGTCCTCGCCGCCCTCCAGGTCCACCACGAGAAAGGTCTGGATCACCTGCACACCAAGGCGCTGGCCAGGTCCCTGCGTTCGGTCTGCGGAAGTTGACCCCGCTGTGCCGAGGCGCCTGTTCCGGGCAGGGGCCGGCGCCTCGGCGCGCTCATTTTGTGATCGGCAGCTTCGCTCCGTCCCGCAGGAACAGGGGGATGCGGTCCAGGGGGGCGTCGACCGTCACCGCCGTGCCGCCCTCGTACGGGTCACCGGTCCACGCGTCCGTCCACCACGCGCCCGCCGGGAGGTAGGTCGTGCGGGCCGTGGCGCCCGCCGTCAGCACCGGGGCGACGAGCAGGTCGCGGCCGAAGAGGTAGGCGTCGTCGACCGACCAGGACGCCTGGTCCTCGGGGAACTCCAGGAACAGCGGGCGCATCACGGGCAGGCCCTCCTCGTGGGCCTCCCTCATCACACTCAGGACGTACGGCTTGAGGCGCTCGCGCAGCCGCAGGTACTTCTCCAGCACGGCGCCCGCCTCCTCGCCGTACGACCAGACCTCGTTGGGGCCGCCCGTCATGTCCGGGCCCAGCGGCCTGCCCGGGTCGCGGAAGCCGTGCAGCCGCATCAGCGGGGACAGCGCGCCGAACTGGAACCAGCGGACCATCACCTCGCGATACGCCGGGTCGTCCGGGTCGCCGCCGTGGAAGCCGCCGATGTCGGTGTTCCACCAGGGGATGCCGGAGAGGGAGGTGTTGAGGCCGGCCGCAATCTGGCGGCGCAGGGTCGCGAAGTCGGTGCCGATGTCACCGGACCACAGGGCGGCACCATGGCGCTGACTGCCCGCCCACGCCGAGCGGTTGAGGGTGATCACCTCGGTCTCGCCGGCCGCGCGCAGGCCCTCGTCGAAGACACGGGCGTTCTCGCGCGGGTAGAGGTTGCCGACCTCCAGGCCGGGACCGGCCCAGTAACGCAGGTTCTCCTGGAAGCCGGGCTTCAGCTCGGGCTCGCAGGCGTCCAGCCAGAAGGCCGTGATGCCGTACGGGTCCAGGTAGTTCTCCTTGATCCGGGACCAGAGGAAGTCACGGGCGTCCGGGTTCGTGGCGTCGTAGAAGGCCACCTGGACGGTCGAGGCGACCTCCTTGTCGGGCCAGTCGGCGTGCGCCATCGGGCCGTACTGCGTGCCGATGAAGTAGCCGCGCTGCTCCATGACCGAGTGGTTCTCGGACAGCGGGGACACCGACGGCCACACGGACACCACCAGCTTGATGCCCAGCTCCGCCAGCTCCCGCACCATCGCCGCCGGGTCCGGCCATTCCTTCGGGTCGAACTTCCACTCGCCCAGATGGGTCCAGTGGAAGAAGTCGCAGACGATGGCGGACACGGGCAGCCCACGGCGCCTGTACTCCCGTGCCACGACGAGGAGTTCGTCCTGGGTGCGGTAGCGCAGCTTGCACTGCCAGAAGCCCGCCGCCCACTGAGGCAGCATCGGCGTGCGGCCGGTCACCTCGCTGTAGCGGCGCTGGCCGTCGGCCGGGGTGCCCGCCGTGATCCAGTAGTCGATCTGGCGCGCCGAGTCCGCCACCCAGCGGGTGCCGTTGCCGGCCAGCTCCACCCGGCCGATCGCCGGGTTGTTCCACAGCAGGGTGTAGCCGCGGCTGGAGGTGAGGACCGGGATGGCGACCTCGGCGTTGCGCTGGACCAGATCCAGGACCAGGCCCTTCTGGTCGAGCCGGCCGTGCTGGTGCTGGCCGAGGCCGTAGAGCATCTCGTCGTCGTAGGCGGCGAAGCGCTGCTCCAGGCGGTGGTGACCGTTGCCGACCGCGGTGTACAGGCGCGGGCCGGGCCACCAGAAGTGGGCGCGCTCCTCGGCGAGCAGTTCGCTCCCGTCGGTCGTGCGGACGAAGCGCATCAGGCCCTCGGCGCTCACCTCGACGGTGAGGGTGCCGACCGTCAACCGCCCCTGTCCGTCCTCGGTCTTGACGGTGTACGGCGTCGCCGGGGCGTCGTCGAGCAGCGCGCCCGGGAGCCCCTGGAGTATCGGGCCACCGATGCGTGCCCGGACCCGGACCGCGTCCGGACCCCATGGCTCGATGCGTACGGTCTCCTGACGGCCGCTCCACTCCAGCGCGCCGTCCCGCTCGCGGAAGGTGCCGACGGTGGGTGACGACTGCGCGAGGCTCACCTGGGGCTGGTTTTCGGCAGGCTGATTCACGAAGGGTGCTCCCGAAACGACATGAGGTGCCCCGGAGGGCAGCGAAGGCTGGTCAGGAGGAGGCGGGGGCGGCCGGGACCGGACCCGAGCTGGCCCGTACCGTCAACTCGGGTGTGATCAGCACGACTTCGTCGGTTCCACGGCCGTCGAGCTTGGCCACCAGGTGCTCCACGGCGTACCGGCCCATCTCCTGCGCGGGGATGGCGACGGACGTCAGCCGCACCGACGCCTGGACGGCGACCTGCTCCGGACAGATCGCGACCACGGACACGTCCTCGGGCACGGCCCGGCCCTGCTGGCGCAGCAGGGCGAGCAGCGGCTCGACCGCGGACTCGTTCTGCACGACGAACCCGGTGGTGCCCGGGCGCTCGTCGAAGATCCGGGCGAGGGTGACGGCCATCGCGTCGTACCCGCCCTCGCACGGGCGGTGCAGCACCCGAAGGCCCAGCTCCCGCGCGCGGGAACGGAGTCCGACGAGGGTGCGCTCGGCGAAGCCGGTGTGCCGTTCGTAGACCGCGGGCGCCTCTCCGACGACAGCGATGTCGCGGTGACCGAGCCTTGCGAGGTGCTCGACGCACAGGGCGCCCGTCGCCGCGAAGTCCAGGTCGACGCAGGTCAGACCGGTGGTGTCGGCGGGCAGCCCGATGAGGACCGACGGCTGGTCGGTCCCGCGCAGCAGCGGCAGCCGCTCGTCCTCCAGCTCGACGTCCATCAGGATCATCGCGTCCGCGAGCCCGCTGCCGGTGACCCGGCGCACCGCGTCGGGGCCCTCCTCGCCGGTGAGCAGCAGGACGTCGTACCCGTGCGTGCGCGCCGTGGTGGCCACCGCGATGGCGATCTCCATCATCACCGGCACATACATGTCCGTCCGCAGCGGAATCATCAGCGCGATGATGTTCGACCGACTGCTGGCCAGGGCACGGGCGCCCGCGTTCGGGTGGTAGCCGAGCTCCCGGATGCTCTGCTCGACCCGCTGCCGGGTGATGGCGGAGATGGACCGCTTGCCGCTGAGGACATAGCTCACCGTGCTCGCCGAGACTCCGGCGTGCTGGGCGACCTCGGCGAGGGTGACCATCCAGCTCTCCAAGTTGTGTGAAGCGCTTCGACAGTGCGCATTGCCGGCAAGGGTGAGTGAGGGTGTCTCGACAGTAGCTTCAGCGGGGGTGGGTGTCCATAGGTGTCGAAGCGCTTCGACAGTTTTTGGTGTGGCGAAAGGGCGGCAGCCTTTCGGCCGGTGGCGACCACAGACAGGCGGCACACGAACCGTCCCCCGGAAGGACCCCCGATGCAACACCGCAGACCGCGCCTGTCCACGAAGGCGAAGACGCTCGTCGCGGCCTCGGTCGCCCCGGCGGCCGCCGCGGGCGTCACCGTGGCGGCAGGCTGGGCGAGCAAGACGTGCGCGGCCTGCGCCATGCTCGGCAAGTACTACGTCACCTCTCGGCCGTGACCGGCCGAGGCTGTGTAGGCAACGCCCCCGGCTGGTCGCACCTTGTCGCGCTCCCAGCGCCACACTGAACCTCGACGACTTCACCCAGGCACTCGTTCGGCGCAAGCTGATGAGCAATGACAAGTACGTCTCCGGCATCGAGGCCGGGACCGAGGTGTTCAAGGGCTCCGGGCGGCTCGATACGAAGTCGTACTCCGTCGACATCGGCTGATACACGCGCCGATCGGACGCACGAGGACTGGTGGGGGCGGCCCGTTTCGGGTACCAACGATCCAGTAGCACTGGTCAGTAGCGAACGGTCCCCGACAACCCTATTCGCGGCGAGGTGAGCCTCATGTCCGCCCCCATCACCAAACCCACGGTCACCGAGCGGGAGGCCCGGCAGGTCGCGGAGGCCGCCCGGGAACAGGACTGGCGCAAGCCCAGCTTCGCCAAGGAACTGTTCCTCGGCCGCTTCCGGCTCGACCTCATCCACCCCCATCCGCTCCCGGCGGACGAGGATGTGCAGCGCGGCGAGGAGTTCCTCGCCAAGCTGCGCGACTTCTGCGAGACACGGATCGACTCGGCCCGCATCGAGCGCGAGGCGCGGATCCCGGACGAGGTCATCGACGGGCTCAAGGAGCTCGGCGCCCTCGGCATGAAGATCGACACCAAGTACGGCGGGCTCGGCCTCACCCAGGTGTACTACAACAAGGCGCTCGCCCTGGTCGGCTCTGCCTGCCCCGCGGTCGGCGTGCTGCTCTCGGCGCACCAGTCGATCGGCGTACCGCAACCGCTGAAGCTGTTCGGCACGCAGGAGCAGAAGGACGCCTTCCTGCCGCGCTGCGCCCGCACCGACATCAGCGCCTTCCTGCTCACCGAGCCCGACGTCGGCTCCGACCCCGCCCGCCTGGCCACGACCGCGGTGCCCGACGGGGACGACTACGTCCTCGACGGGGTCAAGCTGTGGACCACCAACGGCGTGGTCGCCGACCTGCTGGTGGTCATGGCCCGGGTGCCGAAGAGCGACGGACACAAGGGCGGCATCACGGCCTTCATCGTGGAGACGAACTCGCCGGGCATCACCGTGGAGAACCGAAACTCCTTCATGGGGCTGCGCGGCATCGAGAACGGTGTCACCCGCTTCCACCAGGTCCGGGTGCCCGCCGCCAACCGTGTCGGGCCGGAGGGCGCGGGCCTGAAGATCGCGCTGACCACGCTGAACACCGGGCGGCTGTCCCTGCCCGCCTCGTGCGTCGCCGCCGGCAAGTGGTCGTTGAAGATCGCCCGGGAGTGGTCCGCGGCGCGCGAGCAGTGGGGCAAGCCGATCGCCCAGCACGAGGCGGTCGGGTCGAAGATCTCCTTCATCGCGGCCACCACCTTCGCCCTGGAGGCCGTGAGCGAGCTGTCGTGCCAGATGGCCGACGAGAACCGCAACGACATCCGCATCGAGGGCGCGCTCGCCAAGCTGTTCGCCTCCGAGATGGGCTGGCTGATGGCGGACGAGCTGGTGCAGATCCGCGGCGGCCGCGGCTTCGAGACGGCGGAGTCGCTCGGGGCCCGCGGCGAGCGCGCGGTCCCCGCCGAGCAGATCCTGCGCGACCTGCGCATCAACCGCATCTTCGAGGGCTCCACCGAGATCATGCATCTGTTGATCGCGCGCGAGGCCGTCGACGCCCACCTCTCGGTCGCCGGTGACCTCATCGACCCCGAGAAGTCCCTGTCGGACAAGGCGAAGGCCGGCGCGAACGCGGGCGTCTTCTACGCCAAGTGGCTGCCCAAGCTGGTCGCCGGACCCGGCCAACTCCCGTCCTCCTACGGCCGGTTCAAGCACGGAGTGGACCTCGCCCCGCATCTGCGCTACGTCGAGCGGCACGCCCGCAAGCTGGCCCGCTCCACCTTCTACGCCATGTCCCGCTGGCAGGGCCGGATGGAGACCAAGCAGGTCTTCCTGGGCCGGATCGTGGACATCGGCGCCGAGCTGTTCGCGATGAGCGCGGCCTGTGTCCGGGCCGAGCTCCTGCGCAGCCAGGGCGACCACGGCCGCGAGGCCTACCGGCTCGCCGACGCCTTCTGCCGGCAGTCCCGCATCCGGGTCGACGAGCTCTTCGGCCGCCTGTGGAGCAACACCGACGACAACGACCGGAAGATCGTCAAGGGTGTCCTCGGCGGCGACTACGAGTGGCTGGAGCAGGGGATCGTCGACCCCTCGGGCGAGGGCCCGTGGATCGCCGACGCGACCCCGGGTCCCAGCATGAGGGAGAACGTGCACCGCCCCATCCGGTAGGTCAGCAGTACTTGTCGCTCGGATCCCGCGTCGTCCAGGAGCAGGAGTCGACCTTGGTGCCGCTCGCCTTGGTCAGCGTCGCCGTGTCGCTGGTGTTGTTCCACACGTAGGCGCGTCGGCCCTGGTACTTGTTCGACGCGGTGTCCGTGCCCTTGCCGGTGTGGATCTTCATGTACTTCCCGGCACCGATCTTGACGTTCGGGAAGACGTACTTGTGGTTGGAGGCGTCCTTCAGGATCCAGCCCCTCAGCGAGATCGCCGAGCCGCTGGTGTTCTTGATCTGCACCCACTCGCCGTTCAGGCTCGTGTTGGACCCGGTGTCCGAGCCGGGGCTGTCGAACCAGACGTGATGGATGATCACGCCACCGGCGGCCTCGGCCGGGCTGCTGAGCAGGGTGCCGGTGAGCAGCGCCGCGCCCGCGAGAGCGGGCAGGGCAGCGCGTATGCGCAGGGTACGCATGGAGAGATCCCCCCAGGATGTCGTCCGCGGGCCGGCTGTTCCACCGGCCAGAACAGAAGAGTTATCACAAGATCTTCACGCCGACTTCACAAAGGCGATTTCGCCCCATTCGGCAACGAGAGCTGATAAGGCACCCTCCCGAGGGACGCACTTGTCCTGCCGGACACCGGTTGCGGCAACAATGGGGGGATGAGCGACAGTCCAGCGCCCCTCGCCGACCCGCACCTCGTCCACGACCCTCACACCGGGGACGGGCCCAAGGACGTGGTGATCCTCGGCTCCACCGGGTCCATCGGCACCCAGGCCATCGACCTCGTGCTGCGCAACCCCGACCGTTTCCGGGTCACCGCCCTGTCCGCCAACGGCGGACGGGTGGCCCTCCTCGCCGAGCAGGCGTACCGGCTGCGGGTGCGGACCGTCGCCGTGGCCCGCGAGGACGTCGTACCGGCCCTGCGCGAGGCGCTCTCCGCGCAGTACGGCGCCGGGGAGACGCTCCCCGAGATCCTCGCCGGACCGGACGCCGCCACCCAGCTGGCCGCCGGTTCCTCGGAGTGTCACACCGTCCTCAACGGCATCACCGGCTCCATCGGCCTCGCCCCGACCCTCGCCGCCCTGGAGGCGGGCCGCACCCTCGCGCTCGCCAACAAGGAGTCGCTCATCGTGGGCGGCCCGCTGGTCAAGGCGCTCGCCAAGCCCGGCCAGATCATCCCGGTCGACTCCGAGCACGCCGCGCTCTTCCAGGCGCTGGCCGCCGGTACCCGCGCGGATGTGCGCAAGCTGGTCGTCACCGCCTCCGGCGGCCCGTTCCGCGGCCGTACGAAGGCGGAGCTGGCGCGGGTGACCGTCGAGGACGCCCTCGCGCACCCCACCTGGGCCATGGGCCCGGTCATCACGATCAACTCCGCGACCCTCGTCAACAAGGGCCTGGAGGTCATCGAGGCACACCTGCTGTACGACATTCCCTTCGACCGCATTGAGGTTGTCGTGCACCCGCAGTCGTATGTCCACTCGATGGTTGAGTTCACCGACGGATCCACACTCGCCCAGGCGACGCCCCCCGACATGCGTGGGCCGATCGCCATCGGTCTCGGCTGGCCCGAACGGGTACCGGACGCGGCGCCCGCCTTCGACTGGACCAAGGCCTCGACCTGGGAGTTCTTCCCCCTGGACAACCAGGCCTTCCCGTCGGTCGACCTCGCCCGGCACGTCGGACAGCTCGCGGGCACCGCACCGGCGGTGTTCAATGCGGCCAACGAGGAGTGCGTCGAGGCGTTCCGTGCCGGTGCCCTGCCCTTCAACGGGATCATGGAGACCGTCACACGGGTGGTCGAGGAGCACGGAACGCCCCGTACGGGAACTCCACTCACGGTGTCGGACGTCCTCGAAGCGGAGACCTGGGCACGGACCCGGGCCCGGGAACTGACAGCGCACAAGGCGACCGCGGAGGCGCGTGCATGACAGCCCTGATGATGATCCTCGGCATAGTCGTCTTCGTGGTCGGCCTGCTGGTCTCGATCGCCTGGCACGAGCTGGGGCATCTGTCCACCGCCAAGCTCTTCGGCATCCGCGTACCGCAGTACATGGTCGGCTTCGGCCCCACCATCTGGTCGCGGAAGAAGGGCGAGACCGAGTACGGGATCAAGGCGATCCCGGCCGGCGGCTACATCCGGATGATCGGCATGTTCCCGCCGGGCGAGGACGGGCGGATCACCGCGCGCTCCACCTCGCCCTGGCGCAGCATGATCGAGGACGCCCGCTCGGCCGCCTTCGAGGAGCTCAAGCCGGGCGACGAGACCCGCCTCTTCTACACGCGCGCGCCCTGGAAGCGCGTCATCGTGATGTTCGCGGGCCCGTTCATGAACCTGGTCCTCGCGGTCGCCCTGTTCCTCACGGTCCTGATGGGCTTCGGCATCTCCCAGCAGACGACGAGCGTCAGCTCCGTCTCCCAGTGCGTGATCGCGCAGACCGAGAAGCGCGACACGTGCAAGAAGTCCGACCCCGTCTCCCCGGCGGCGGCAGCGGGACTGAAGGCCGGCGACAAGATCGTCTCCTTCGACGGGGTGAAGACCGAAAGCTGGAACCAGCTCTCCGACCTGATCCGGGCCAACCCCGACAAGAACGTGTCCATCGTCGTCGAACGCAAGGGCCACGAGGTGACCCTGCAGGCCAAGCTCGTCAGGAACAAGGTCGCCAAGAAGGACGGCCACGGGCAGATCGTCGACGGCTACACCTACGCCGGCTTCCTCGGCTTCAGCGCCGCGAGCGGCGTCGTCCGCCAGGACTTCGGCCAGTCCCTGACCTGGATGGGCGACCGGCTCGGCGAGGCCGTCGACTCCATCGCGGGCCTGCCCGGCAAGATCCCGGCCCTGTGGGACGCGGCCTTCGACGGCGCCCCCCGTCAGCCCGACTCCCCGATGGGCGTGGTCGGCGCGGCCCGCGTCGGCGGCGAGATCTTCACGCTGGACATCCCGCCGACCCAGCAACTGGCCATGGCCCTGATGCTGGTCGCCGGCTTCAACCTCTCCCTGTTCCTCTTCAACATGCTCCCGCTGCTCCCGCTGGACGGCGGGCACATCGCGGGCGCCCTGTGGGAGTCCGTCCGCCGTCATCTGGCCAAGGTGCTGCGCCGCCCGGACCCCGGTCCGTTCGACGTGGCGAAGCTGATGCCGGTGGCCTATGTGGTGGCCGGGATCTTCATCTGCTTCACGATCCTGGTGCTGATCGCGGACGTGGTCAACCCGGTGAAGATCTCATAGCCACGTCACGTTCGAGGCGGCCCGCAGCCCTGCGCTCCGGGCCGCCTTCCCATGAGTGGGTTTAACCGGGTGGGATGTGCTCGGCCCTTGGCCAGTGCCGTAATCTCGAAGCCTGGAGCCCGCCGGTCACGGGACCGGACCTTGATCCACGACTTGGGGTTGCACAGCAGATGACTGCGATTTCTCTCGGCATGCCGTCCGTTCCGACCAAGCTCGCCGAGCGGCGCAGGAGCCGGCAGATCATGGTCGGCTCCGTGGCGGTCGGCGGAGACGCGCCGGTGTCGGTGCAGTCCATGACCACGACCCGCACGTCCGACGTCGGCGCCACCCTCCAGCAGATCGCCGAGCTGACCGCGTCCGGCTGCCAGATCGTCCGAGTCGCCTGCCCCACGCAGGACGACGCCGACGCGCTCTCCGCCATCGCCCGCAAGTCGCAGATCCCGGTGATCGCGGACATCCACTTCCAGCCGAAGTACGTCTTCGCCGCCATCGAGGCGGGCTGCGCGGCCGTCCGGGTCAACCCCGGCAACATCAAGCAGTTCGACGACAAGGTCAAGGAGATCGCCACGGCGGCGAAGGACCACGGCACCCCGATCCGCATCGGCGTGAACGCGGGCTCCCTCGACCGCCGGCTGCTCCAGAAGTACGGCAAGGCCACCCCCGAGGCGCTCGTCGAGTCGGCCCTGTGGGAGGCGTCCCTCTTCGAGGAGCACGACTTCCGGGACATCAAGATCTCCGTCAAGCACAACGACCCGGTCGTGATGATCGAGGCGTACCGCCAGCTCGCCGCCCAGTGCGACTACCCGCTCCACCTCGGCGTGACCGAGGCGGGCCCGGCCTTCCAGGGCACCATCAAGTCGGCGGTCGCCTTCGGCGCGCTGCTCAGCCAGGGCATCGGCGACACCATCCGCGTCTCCCTGTCGGCGCCTCCCGTGGAGGAGGTCAAGGTCGGCAACCAGATCCTGGAGTCCCTCAACCTCCGCCAGCGCGGCCTGGAGATCGTCTCCTGCCCGTCCTGCGGCCGCGCCCAGGTCGACGTCTACAAGCTGGCCGAGGAGGTCACGGCGGGCCTGACCGGCATGGAGGTCCCGCTGCGCGTCGCCGTCATGGGCTGCGTCGTCAACGGCCCCGGCGAGGCCCGCGAGGCCGACCTCGGCGTCGCCTCCGGCAACGGCAAGGGCCAGATCTTCGTCAAGGGCGAGGTCATCAAGACCGTGCCCGAGTCCAAGATCGTGGAGACCCTCATCGAGGAGGCCATGAAGCTGGCCGAAAAGATGGAGGCGGAGGGCACCGCGTCGGGCGAGCCGTCGGTGTCGGTGGCGGGCTGAGCCCGCGCCCCGAAGGGGCGCGGGGAACTGCGCGACAAGCCACGACGATCCGGCACTCGCCAAGCGAACCCAGCCCCCCGAGCTCGAAGGCGCACAGCCAAAGCAGCGCAGCTATAGTGCGGAGATCAGCAGAACCCCAGGGTGAGGCCCCGCACGTGTTGACCCAGACCACCTCTCGGGTGCTCGAACCGAGCGACCTGGACGCGGCGCTCGCGGTCCTCGACCGCGAGCCCGTCGCGAATGCCTTCGTGACCTCCCGGGTCCAGATCGCAGGCCTCGACCCGTGGCGACTCGGCGGCGAGATGTGGGGCTGGTACGAGGACGGCATGCTGACGTCCCTGTGCTACGCGGGCGCCAACCTCGTCCCCATCTGCGCCACCCCGAGGGCCGTACGCGCCTTCGCGGACCGCGCGCGCAGGGCCGGCCGCCGCTGCTCCTCCATCGTCGGCCCCGCCGAGTCCACCTCCGAGCTGTGGCGCCTCCTGGAGCCGCACTGGGGTCCGGCCCGCGACGTCCGAGCCCGCCAGCCGCTCATGGTCACCGACCGCATGCCCGCCGACATCGCCCCAGATCCCTACGTCCGCCGCATCCGCAAGGACGAGATGGAGACGATCATGCCGGCGTGCGTGGCGATGTTCACCGAGGAGGTCGGCGTCTCCCCGCTGGCCGGTGACGGCGGGCTGCTCTACCAGGCCCGGGTCGCCGAACTCGTCGGCTCCGGGCGCTCCTTCGCCCGCCTCGACCAGAACGGCAAGGTCGTCTTCAAGGCGGAGATCGGCGCGGCGACCACCCAGGCCTGCCAGATCCAGGGCGTGTGGGTGGCCCCCGAGCACCGGGGGAAGGGGCTGGCGGCGCCGGGCATGGCGGCGGTGCTGCGGTATGCGCTGGCGGACGTGGCGCCGATGGTGAGCCTGTACGTCAACGACTTCAACACGGCGGCCAGGCGGACCTACCGAAGAGTGGGGTTCCAGGAGGTCGGCGCGTTCATGAGCATCCTGTTCTAGCTCGTGCTTCCAGCTCCTGCATCCGGCTCGTGCCTCCGACGCCTGCCGCCGGCTCCCGCGCAGCGTGATCCGGCCGCGCTCCGCAGTGCAGTTCTGAGCCCGGTGCGAGACCTGTAGTCTCCCCGCATGCTGCGCTTTCCCGGTCACGGTCACCGCCATCCCGAGGACATCGTGATCGGCCCGCTCGACCTGCCGGCCCGCGTCGACGAGGCCCTCGCCGTACAGGCCGTCGCCTTCGGGCTCGGCGCGGACGAGATCGCCGTACGCCGTCAGATCGTCCTGCGCCACATGACCTTCCCGGGTGCCCGCGCCCTCGGGGCCACCACCCCCGACGGCCGCCTGGCCGGATTCGTGTACGGCATGCCCAACGACCGCGCCCACTGGTGGTCCACCGTCGTGGAGCCCTATCTGCGCGCCCAGGGCCACGACGAATGGCTCGACGACTCCTTCGTGATCACCGAGCTGCACGTCCACCCGCGCTACCAGAACCGCGGCATCGGCCGCGCCCTGATCACCACGATCACCGACGGCGCCGCCGAACCCCGCTCGATCCTCTCGGCGATCGACACCGACAGCCCGGCCCGCGGCCTCTACCACTCCCTGGGCTACCAGGACCTGGCCCGCCAGGTCCTCTTCCCCAGCGCCCCCAAGCCGTACGCCGTCATGGGCGCCCCGCTGCCCCTGCGCCGCCGTTAACCGATTTCCACCGGCACAGCAAGCCCGGCTAACCTCCTTGCCATCACCCTTTCCCGGCAGGAGTACGAGAACCATGGCGAACGCACCGGTCCAGCGCATGTCCCAGTTGATGGCGAAGACGCTGCGCGACGACCCGGCGGACGCCGAGGTCCTCAGCCACAAGCTCCTCGTCCGGGCCGGCTATGTCCGCCGTACCGCGGCCGGCATCTGGAGCTGGCTGCCGCTCGGCAAGAAGGTCCTCTCCAACGTGGAGCGGATCGTCCGCGAGGAGATGGACGCGATCGGCGCCCAGGAGGTGTCGCTCCCCGCCCTGCTGCCGCGGGAACCCTACGAGGCGACGGGCCGCTGGGACGAGTACGGCGCCGAGCTGTTCCGGCTGCAGGACCGCAAGGGCGGCGACTACCTCCTCGGCCCGACCCACGAGGAGATCTTCACCCTGCTGGTGAAGGACCAGGCGTCCTCCTACAAGGACCTGCCCGTCATCCTCTACCAGATCCAGACCAAGTTCCGTGACGAGGCCCGTCCCCGCGCCGGCATCCTGCGCGGCCGTGAGTTCCTGATGAAGGACTCGTACTCCTTCGACACCGAGGACGAGGGCCTCGCCCGGTCCTACGCCCTGCACCGCCAGGCATACCAGCGGGTCTTCGAGCGCCTCGGCCTCGACTACCGCATCTGCGCCGCGACCGCCGGCGCCATGGGCGGCTCCAAGTCCGAGGAGTTCCTCGCCCCGGCCGAGGCCGGCGAGGACACCTTCGCGGACTGCCCGAACTGCGACTTCGCGGCCAACACCGAGGCGATCACGTACGAGCTGAAGCCGGTGGACGCCACCGACGTGCCCGCCGCCGAGGAGATCCCGACCCCGGACACCCCGACCATCGAGACCCTCGCCGCCCACCTCGGCGTCCCGGCCTCCGCCACCCTCAAGAACCTCCTCGTGAAGGTCGACGGCGAGATCGTCGCCGTCGGCGTCCCGGGCGACCGCGAGGTCGACATGGACAAGGTCGAGGCGCACTTCGCCCCGGCGGTCGTCGAGATGGTCACCGAGGCCGACTTCGCGGACCGCCCGGACCTGGTCCGCGGTTACGTCGGCCCGCAGGGCCTGGAGAAGGTCAAGTACCTCGCCGACCCGCGCGTCGCCCCCGGCACCTCCTGGATCACCGGTGCCAACAAGGCGGGCATGCACGCGAAGAACGTCGTCGCGGGCCGTGACTTCGAGGTGGACACGTACGTCGACGTCGTGGTGGTGCAGGAGGGCGACCCGTGCCCGAAGTGCGGCACCGGTCTCAAGCTCGACCGCGCCATCGAGATCGGCCACATCTTCCAGCTGGGCCGCAAGTACACCGACGCCCTCAAGCTCGATGTGCTCGGCCAGAACGGCAAGCCGGTCCGCGTGACCATGGGCTCCTACGGCATCGGTGTCTCCCGTGCGGTGGCCGCCATCGCCGAGCAGAGCGCCGACGAGCACGGCCTGGTGTGGCCCAAGGAGGTCGCCCCGGCCGACGTGCACGTCGTCGCCGCCGGCAAGGCCCTGCAGACCGAACTCGCCCTGGACGTCTCCGAGAAGCTGCGGGCGGCCGGCCTGCGCGTCCTGGTCGACGACCGGGCCGGCGTCTCCCCGGGCGTGAAGTTCACGGACGCCGAGCTCATCGGCGTACCCCAGATTCTGGTGGCGGGCCGCCGCTCCGCCGAGGGTGTCCTGGAGCTCAAGGACCGCAAGACGGGTGAGCGCGAGGAACTGACGGTGGACGAGGCGATCGCCCGCCTCACGGCGCGGTAAGGGAACTCCTCAGAACCCGACGGCGGCGGCAGTCACACTGACGGCCGCCGCCGGCACCAACTCCGGCTCGCCCGGCGGCACCACGGACACCGACACCTCGTCATCCACCGGCCTGCCGGCGTCTTGTGCCGACGGCTCAGCCGACGCCACCTGCCCTGATCGACTCCTGTGTGGCTCGACCGCGCGACCGGAACGGTCACCGTCCCGGAGGGCGTCCGCCTCGACCCGGGCGCCACGGTCAAGGCCTGGGCCGCCGCCCTGCTGGTGCGCGCCGCGGGCTTCCCGGTCAGGCTCAACAGCGACCCGGCCGTTGCGGGGGAGCCCCCGGCGGGCGGCCGGCAGATCCGCGTTCAGGACATCACCGGATCGCTCACCGCGTCTCCCGGAACCGCCCTAAAGCCACCCGGCGAACTCCAGCAACAGCTCGGCATCCTTCGGCCGTCCCACCCGGAGCGCTCGTACCCCGGACTCCACGGCCCGGAACAGGGTCCAGCCGCGCAGCCTGTCCTGGTCCACGTCCAGGGACTCGGCGAGCCGTTTGACCCGTCGACGGGTGGTCGCCGCTCCCGACGGTGAGGCGATCAGGTCCTCCACGCGGTCGCGCACCAGCCGGGCCAGGTCGAAGGCGCACTCGCCGACCACCGGGTCCGGGCCCACGGCCAGCCACGGCGAACGTTCACCGGCGAGGACCTTGCTCTGCCGGAAGGTGCCGTGCAGCAGCCGGTGCTCGGGCGGTGCGGCCAGCAGTTCCGCACGGACCGCGAGCGCCGCGTCGACCAGCGGTGCCGCCTTTGGATCCGTACCGGCGCTCGCCCGCATCGCCTCCGCCTGCCGGCCGGTCCGTTCGGCCACGGTCTCGAAGCGAGGCGCGGCGTCGTCACCCGGAGGCTCCACCCACAGCCGTCGCAGCGTCCCCGCCGCCTCCAGCAGTGCCTTCGCCTCCGGCAGCGACCGCAGGGACACGTCCGGATGCAGTCGTTCGAGCAGGAGCACGCCCTCGGTCGCGGCGGGTTCCAGCAGTTGTACGGCGCCCAGGCCGTCCCAGTGCCGCAGCGCCGCCCGCTCGCTCTCCGGCCGGGCCCGGGGCGGGGCCAGCTTCAGCACGGCAGGGGTGCCGTCCGGCCGCCGCACCAGCACGACGAGGCTGCTGCGGCCGCCCGGCACCTGGACCCGCTCGACGGTCAACTCGCGTAGCGCGACGGCCTGTTGTGCCGCCTCCGGCAGCTTCTCCAACCAGTCGTCGCCCTCGGGCGCCGTCTCACCGAGCGCCCTCACCAGGCGCTGCGGCGGTTCGAAAGCCATGCGCGAGTCGTTCCCTTCCTGCTGTACGGGGCGGCGTGTTCGGTCACGCCGACGCGGTCGCCGAGGCCGAGGCCGGGGCCGAGGGCGATGCCGTACCGGCCGCCTGGCCCGCCCGCTCGGCGAGACCAGGGAAGGCTACGCTCTCCCCGCGCCAGCGCACCGCCCGCACCGCTGCTTCCCGCAGCGCCGCGGCGGCCGCGCCGCGTCGTTCGCCCACCGCCGCCCGCACCAGGTCGGAGTACACCCCGGCCACCCGGTCCTCCAGTTCGGCGGCGAGCCGGACCGCCGCGGCCGAGTCCGGCACCGGGAAGGGCAGTGCGTACCCGGCGCTCGCGGCGATGGGCTCACCGCCCAGGTCGCGCACCTCGCGCACCAGCGCGTCGCGCCGGGCCCGGTGCGCGTCGTACGCCGTCTGCGCCTGGGTCCGCCGCTCCTTGCCGATCCGCCCGCCGACCACCCCGTAGCCGTACACCGCCGCGTGCTCGGCGGCCAGCGCCGCCTGCAGGGCCTTCAGTTCGCCGTTCTTGGCCTCGTCGCTCACTTGCCACCCTCCGTCAGCAGATACGCGTGCGCCGCCCCGGCCGCCGCCACCGAGGCCAGCAGCCGGGCCAGCTCGCCCGGGACGTCCAAGAGGGCCTTGGCCCGCCGGTCGGCCAGCGACCGCTCGGCGGCGGCGAGATCGGCGAGGGCGTCCTTCTCGACCGCCGGGACGATCGGGGAGGCGGACGGGGAGGCCGAGCCGGACTCCTTCGGCGAGCTCGACGGCGTGGGCGTGGGCGTGCCGTCCGTGAACGCCTGCGCGTGCGCCGCGACCTCGGCCCGCAGCGGCCGCAGCCGCTCCGCGAGCGCCGGATGCACGGCGATCACCGCGTCGTACCGCTCCACCAGCCCCAGGCTGTCCCGGGCCGCACGCGCGCGTGCCCGCTCGGTGGCCGACGGACCGCCGCCCGTGTCGCCGTCCGGATCGGCGCCCGAGGAACAGCCCACGAGCAGGGCCGCCCCCGCGGCCGAGGCGAGCAGGGACCTTCTGCGCGGCCCCGAGGGGGTGCGCGAGAGCGGGGGGAACGGCACGGCAGACGTCCTCGGGGAACTCGTACGAAGAAGGGGGGGCGGGCACGCCAGTGATCACGGTACCCGCGCACCCGTCCGGCACCAGTCACCGGCACCGCCCGACACCCCTCATCGGCACCGCCCGGCCCCAGGTGGACGGCAACACCGTCCGCGACCGGATACCCTTTGACCAGACACGCGACCCATCCCACAACAGCACACGCGGCCGAGGAGTCACCCGGATGAGCACCACCCAGAGCGAGAGGCTGCGGGAACTGCTGGAACCGCTCGTCGCCTCACAGGGCCTGGATCTCGAAGAGATCGCCGTGGACTCCGTCGGACGCAAGCGGGTGCTGCGCGTGGTAGTCGACTCCGACACCGGTGCGGACCTGGACCGGATCGCCGATGTGAGCCGCGCGCTCTCGGCGAAGCTCGACGAGACGGAAGCGATGGGCGAGGGGGCCTACGACCTGGAGGTCGGAACCCCGGGCGCGGAGCGCCTCCTCACGGAACACCGGCACTATGTGCGCGCCATGGACCGGCTGGTCAAGTTCCAGCTGGCCGAGGGCGGCGAACTGGTCGCCAGGATCCTGAAGGTCGACGACGAGGGCCTCGACCTGGAAGTCCCCGGAGTGAAGGGCCGCAAGGCCACCGCCCGCAGACTCGCCTTCCCCGACATCGACAGGGCGCGCGTGCAGGTCGAGTTCAGCCGCAAGGACAAGAACGAGAAGGAAGAGGAGGCGTAGCCGTGGACATCGACATGAGTGCCCTGCGGGGCTTGGTACGGGAGAAGGAGATCTCCTTCGACCTGCTGGTCGAGGCGATCGAGTCGGCCCTCCTCATCGCCTATCACCGCACCGAGGGAAGCCGCCGGCACGCGCGCGTGGAGCTCAACCGGGAGACCGGGCATGTGACCGTGTGGGCGAAGGAGGACCCCGAGGACCTCGAAGAGGGCCAGGAGCCCCGCGAGTTCGACGACACCCCGTCCGGCTTCGGCCGCATCGCCGCGACCACCGCCAAGCAGGTGATCCTGCAGCGGCTGCGCGACGCCGAGGACGACGCGACGCTCGGTGAGTACGCCGGCCGCGAGGGCGACATCGTCACCGGTGTGGTCCAGCAGGGGCGCGACCCCAAGAACGTGCTCGTCGACATCGGCAAGCTGGAGGCCATCCTGCCGGTGCAGGAGCAGGTGCCCGGGGAGTCGTACCAGCACGGCATGCGCCTGCGCTCGTACGTCGTCCGGGTGGCGAAGGGTGTGCGCGGTCCGTCCGTCACTCTTTCGCGTACACATCCCAATCTGGTGAAGAAGCTCTTCGCCCTGGAGGTGCCGGAGATCGCCGACGGGTCCGTCGAGATCGCGGCGATCGCCCGTGAGGCCGGTCATCGCACGAAGATCGCCGTCCGGTCCACCCGTTCGGGTCTGAACGCCAAGGGCGCGTGCATCGGTCCCATGGGCGGCCGGGTGCGCAACGTGATGGGCGAGCTGAACGGCGAGAAGATCGACATCGTCGACTGGTCGGACGACCCGGCCGAGATGGTGGCGAACGCGCTGTCACCCGCGCGGGTGACCAAGGTGGAGGTCGTCGACCTGGCGTCCCGGTCCGCCCGGGTCACCGTGCCGGACTACCAGCTGTCGCTGGCGATCGGCAAGGAGGGCCAGAACGCCCGGCTCGCGGCCCGGCTCACCGGCTGGCGGATCGACATCCGTCCGGACACGGAGCAGTCCGGGGAATAGATCTCGGCCTGCGGTGGCTCAGATTACGTCAGGTTACAACGCGGCAACTGTTCGAGACCTTACCCAAAAGGGTGAGGTTGCCGCGGGGAGGTAGACTTAGCTGTGTCTGGCCGGATGCACGCCCGAGCATGCCCTGAACGCACCTGTGTGGGGTGTCGGGAGCGATCGGCCAAGACGCAACTGCTGCGCATCGTGGCGATCAAGGACACATGTGTCCCCGATCCTCGCGGTACGCTGCCCGGCCGGGGTGCCTATGTGCACCCTGCCCTGGTCTGTCTCGACCAGGCGGTACGCCGCCGGGCGTTCACGAGGGCGCTTCGCGCCCCGGGAGCGCTCGACACAAAGGCGTTGCGCCGGTACGTCGAGCAGACGACAGTTGCCGAGCAGGCAACACCGTAAGAAGCGTCGCACGGAACGTCCGCGCGGCTCTGGTACCCCGCGAGTTGGAAGTAGGTCGAGATTGCGATGAGCACTCGATGAGCACGCGATGAGTACGCCCATGAAGTAGCGACGGTCCGGACACACCCGGACCTAAAAGGAGCGAAGTGGCTAAGGTCCGGGTATACGAACTCGCCAAGGAGTTCGGGGTTGAGAGCAAGGTCGTCATGGCCAAGCTCCAGGAACTCGGTGAATTCGTCCGTTCGGCGTCCTCGACGATCGAGGCGCCCGTAGTACGCAAACTGACTGACGCCTTCCAGGGTGGCAACGGCAAGTCCGCCGGCAAGCCCGCCCCGCGCAAGGCTGCCCCCAAGCCCGCCGCGCCCTCTCCGGTGCAGGCGGCGCGTCCGGCTGCACCGAAGCCGGCCGCCCCCAAGCCTCCCGTGGCCCAGCAGCCCGCGGCCCCCGCGGCTCCGGCCCCGGTGACCCCCGCGCCGGCCGCTTCCGGTCCGCGTCCGGTCCCGGGTCCCAAGCCCGCGCCGCGTCCGGCTCCGGCCGCGCCCGAGTTCACGGCCCCGCCGTCGGCCCCGGCTCCGGCCCCGGCCGCCGCGCAGGGTCCGCGCCCCGGTGCCCGTCCCGGCCCCGGCGGCCCGAAGCCCGGTGCCCGTCCGGCCGGTCCCGGCCAGGGCCAGGGCCGTCCCGGTCAGGGTGGTCCGCGTCCCGGTGCCCAGGCCCCGCGTCCGGGTGCCCGTCCGGCCGGTCCGCGTCCGGGCAACAACCCCTTCACGTCCGGTGGCTCCACCGGCATGGCGCGTCCGCAGGCGCCCCGTCCGCAGGGCGGCCCCCGTCCCGGCGGCCATGGCGGTCCCGGCGGCGCCGGTCCCCGTCCGCAGGCGCCCGGCGCCCAGGGCGGCGGTCCGCGTCCGCAGGCTCCGGGCGGTTCCCGTCCGAGCCCGTCCGGTATGCCCCGTCCGCAGGGCGGTCCGCGTCCCGGCGGCGGTCCCGGTGGTCCGCGTCCGAACCCCGGCATGATGCCGCAGCGTCCCGCTGCCGGCCCGCGTCCCGGCGGCGGCCCCGGTGGTGGGCGTGGTCCGGCCGGTGCCGGTCGTCCCGGTGGCGGCGGTGGCCGTCCGGGCGGCGGCGGCTTCGCCGGTCGTCCCGGTGGCGGCGGCGGTGCCCGTCCGGGTGGCGGCGGCTTCGCCGGTCGTCCCGGTGGCGGTGGCCCCGGTGCCGGTGGTGGCGGCGGCTTCGGCGGTGGCGGCGGTGGCCGTCCCGGCTTCGGCGGTCGTCCGGGTGGTCCCGGTGGCCGTGGTGGCACGCAGGGCGCCTTCGGCCGACCCGGTGGTCCCGCGCGTCGTGGCCGCAAGTCGAAGCGGCAGAGGCGCCAGGAGTACGAGGCCATGCAGGCCCCGTCGGTCGGCGGCGTGATGCTGCCTCGCGGCAACGGCGAGACCATTCGCCTGTCGCGCGGTGCCTCCCTCACCGACTTCGCGGAGAAGATCAACGCCAACCCGGCGTCGCTCGTCGCGGTCATGATGAACCTGGGCGAGATGGTCACGGCCACGCAGTCCGTCTCCGACGAGACGCTGCAGCTCCTCGCGGGCGAGATGAACTACGGCGTTCAGATCGTCAGCCCCGAGGAGGAGGACCGCGAGCTGCTCGAGTCCTTCGACATCGAGTTCGGCGAGGACGAGGGCGACGAGGAGGACCTGGTGGTCCGTCCGCCGGTCGTCACCGTCATGGGTCACGTCGACCACGGCAAGACCCGACTGCTCGACGCCATCCGCAAGACGAACGTCATCGCGGGCGAGGCCGGCGGCATCACCCAGCACATCGGTGCCTACCAGGTCGCGACCGAGGTCAACGACGAAGAGCGCAAGATCACCTTCATCGACACCCCGGGTCACGAGGCGTTCACCGCCATGCGTGCCCGTGGTGCGAAGTCGACCGACATCGCGATCCTGGTCGTCGCGGCCAACGACGGCGTCATGCCGCAGACGGTCGAGGCGCTCAACCACGCCAAGGCGGCCGACGTCCCGATCGTCGTCGCGGTCAACAAGATCGACGTCGAGGGCGCCGACCCGACCAAGGTGCGCGGTCAGCTGACCGAGTACGGCCTGGTGGCCGAGGAGTACGGCGGCGACACGATGTTCGTCGACATCTCCGCCAAGCAGGGTCTGCACATCGACAGCCTCCTGGAGGCCGTCGTCCTCACCGCAGACGCCTCGCTCGACCTGCGGGCCAACCCGGCCCAGGACGCGCAGGGCATCTCGATCGAGTCCCGGCTCGACCGCGGCCGTGGTGCCGTGGCGACGGTCCTCGTCCAGCGAGGAACGCTGCGGGTCGGCGACACGATGGTCGTGGGCGACGCCTACGGCCGAGTCCGCGCCATGCTCGACGACAACGGCAACAACGTCGCCGAGGCGGGCCCGTCGACGCCGGTGCAGGTCCTGGGCCTGACCAACGTCCCGGGTGCGGGCGACAACTTCCTGGTGGTCGACGAGGACCGTACGGCCCGTCAGATCGCCGAGAAGCGCGCCGCCCGTGAGCGCAACGCCGCGTTCGCCAAGCGCACGCGCCGCGTGTCCCTGGAGGACCTGGACAAGGTGCTGAAGGCCGGCGAGGTCCAGCAGCTGAACCTGATCATCAAGGGCGACGCGTCCGGATCGGTCGAGGCTCTCGAGTCCTCCCTGCTCCAGCTGGACGTCGGCGAAGAGGTCGACATCCGCGTCCTGCACCGCGGCGTCGGTGCGGTCACGGAGTCGGACATCGACCTGGCGATGGGCTCGGACGCCATCGTGATCGGCTTCAACGTCCGTGCGGCAGGCCGCGCGGCGCAGATGGCCGAGCGCGAGGGCGTGGACGTCCGCTACTACTCGGTCATCTACCAGGCGATCGAGGAGATCGAGGCGGCCCTCAAGGGCATGCTCAAGCCGGAGTTCGAGGAGGTCGAGCTCGGTACGGCGGAGATCCGCGAGGTCTTCAAGTCGTCCAAGCTCGGCAACATCGCGGGTGTTCTCATCCGCTCGGGCGAGGTCAAGCGCAACACCAAGGCGCGCCTCATCCGCGACGGCAAGGTCATCGCGGAGAGCCTCACCATCTCCGGTCTGCGTCGCTTCAAGGACGACGTCACCGAGATCCGCGAAGGCTTCGAGGGCGGTATCAACCTCGGAAACTTCAACGACATCAAGGTCGACGACGTCATCGCGACGTACGAGATGCGCGAGAAGCCGCGGGCGTAATTTCGGCCGACGGCTGATGCTGGCCGACGGGGATCACTCCCTGTCGGCCAGCAGTCTGCCCACTCGCACACCTGACTCGGTCAGCTGGACAGGTGCCCGCCCGGCCCTGGGGCTCGGTCCCAGAACCCGGGCAGGGACACGGTCCGCTGCACCCTTTTGGATTGCCCAGCCGCCCACCTGTCTCGGTTGGCCGGAAGGGCCAGCCGGCCCGGTCTCGGGGCTTCGCCCCGCACCCGGGGTGGTCCCGGGGCTTGCCTCGGAGCCCGGCTGGGGACCTTGTCCCCGGCACCCTCGTGGGGGTCCGTCCGCCGGGCCTGGTTGGCCGGCAGGGCGCCCTCGCGCCTCCTCGACCGCACGGTCGGCCCTGTTCGGGGGTGCAGGGGGCGGAGCCCCCGCCCGGGGTCTGGGGCGGGAGCCCCAGGGTGGGTGACCATCCCGCCGACCGAGTCGGGTGGGCGGGCGGGCAAAGATAAACCCCGTCGAGCCACCGGCAGGTTCGTTGTACGGTTCTGATGTCCCTGCCCACACCAACGCAGGGCCATCGATCCCGTACCGGCGGGTGAACCGGCTACACACATGTACGTGGGGACTCTGTCCTTCGACCTCCTCCTCGGCGACGTACGGTCGCTGAAGGAGAAGCGCTCCGTCGTCCGCCCGATCGTCGCCGAACTCCAGCGGAAGTACGCCGTGAGCGCGGCCGAGGTGGACCACATGGACCTCCACCGGCGAGCCATCATCGGCCTCGCCGTGGTCTCCGGAGACGCGGCACACCTCACCGACGTGCTGGACCGGTGCGAGCGACTGGTCGCCGCGCGCCCCGAGGTGGAACTGCTGTCCGTGCGACGGCGTTTCCACGGTGACGACGACTAGACCGCAGAACTCCACAGAACTCCACACAACGCAGAGAAGAAAGAACGGGAGACGGACCAGTGGCCGACAACGCGCGGGCGAAAAGGCTGGCGGACCTCATCCGAGAGGTGGTGGCCCAGAAGCTGCAGCGCGGGATCAAGGACCCGCGGCTCGGCTCGCACGTCACCATCACGGACACCCGGGTCACCGGGGACCTGCGGGAGGCGACCGTCTTCTACACCGTCTACGGCGACGAAGAGGAGCGGAAGTCCGCGGCCGCGGGCCTGGAGAGCGCCAAGGGCATCCTGCGCTCCGAGGTCGGCCGTGCGGCCGGCGTGAAGTTCACGCCGACCCTGGCCTTCGTCGCGGACGCCCTCCCGGACACCGCCCGGAACATCGAGGACCTCCTGGACAAGGCGCGCGCCTCCGACGCGAAGGTGCGCGAGGCCTCCGCCGGCGCCGCCTACGCCGGTGAGGCGGACCCGTACAAGAAGCCGGATGCCGAGGACGAGGCCGACGAGACGGACGACGCCGCCGAATGACCAGCAAGCCCACCCCGCCCGACGGCCTCGTCATCGTCGACAAGCCGTCGGGCTTCACTTCGCACGACGTCGTCGCCAAGATGCGGGGCATCGCAAGGACCCGCCGCGTCGGTCACGCCGGCACCCTCGACCCCATGGCGACGGGCGTCCTCGTCCTCGGCATCGAGAAGGCGACGAAGCTCCTCGGGCACCTCGCCCTCACCGAGAAGGAGTACCTCGGCACCGTCCGTCTCGGCCAGAACACGGTCACCGACGACGCCGAGGGCGACATCACCTCGTCCACCGACGCCTCCAAGGTCACCCGCGAAGCCGTCGACGCCGGCATCGCCAAGCTGACCGGCGACATCATGCAGGTGCCGTCCAAGGTCAGCGCCATCAAGATCGACGGTGTGCGGTCGTACAAGCGGGCGCGGGAGGGCGAGGACTTCGAGATCCCCGCACGGCCCGTGACCGTCTCGTCCTTCGCCGTGTACGACGTCCGGGACGCCGTCGCCGAGGACGGCACCCCGGTGCTCGACCTGGTGGTCTCGGTGGTCTGCTCCTCCGGCACCTACATCCGGGCCCTCGCCCGTGACCTGGGCGCCGACCTGGGCGTGGGCGGACACCTCACCGCCCTGCGCCGCACGCGTGTCGGACCGTACAAGCTGGACTCGGCACGCACCCTCGACCAGCTCCAGCAGGAGCTGACCGTGATGCCGATCGCGGAGGCCGCCGCGGCCGCGTTCCCGCGCTGGAACGTGGACGCCAAACGGGCCCGGCTGCTCACCAACGGCGTGCGGCTGGAGATGCCCGACGAGTACGCGGGCACCGGCCCCGTGGCCGTCTTCGACCCCGAGGGCCGCTTCCTCGCGCTCGTCGAGGAGCAGAAGGGCAAGGCGAAGAGCCTGGCCGTCTTCGGCTGACCCGGCGGACCGGCCGGGCCGGCCGGTCCGGGGACCCGCGGGTGTCTGCCCGTGGAGCGGCGACCACGGGGTACATCCACTGCCGCCGCTCCACGGTCCCCCCTCGGTTCCCCCACCCCTAGGGTGTATCCACCCGCCCCCGCCTATTCACCCGACCGAGCAGGCGCTCGGAGTGAACCGGGGGAGCGGAAGGGGGCGCTTTCCCTGCGTGATCTGTCCCGCTGATCATTCCGCGCCTACCTTCGAGGACAGGGCACGGATGTACGGGCGGGGAGGTTCGATCATGGCGGTACAGGGGCTCGGGACCGGGTGCGGCCGCCGATCGGCGGCCGGTGCGCCGGAGGCGACGGATCAGTTGGCTCTTCCGGATCGGTCGCGTCCTTCGTATGCCTCCCTGGTGCGGATCAGCGACCTGGCCGGCCGACCGCGCGGCACCGGCTTCCTGGCCGATCACCACGGCACGGTCGTCACCAGTCACGAGACAGTCGACGGCCTGTCCCGGCTCGTGCTGCACACCGCCGGCGAGCGGACCTGCGTCGTCACCGCTGACGCCCTCACCCCGCTGCCCGCCCTCGACCTGGCCCTCGTGCGCACCGAGGGCCTGGGCGGGGACCCGCTTCCGATCACCGTGCGGGAGCGGATCAAGGCCGGTACGTATGTGCGGATCGCCGCGGACCGCTGGCGCGAGGCCCGGGTGCTCGGCGCGACCCGGGTGACGTACACGGCCACGGACCGTACCCATCTCCTCGGCGACGCACTGGAGTTGGCGATCGGCACGGCCGGGCGGGACGCGCTGCGGCTGGGCGGCGGGGCGGCCGGCGGGCCCGTGCTCGACGCCGAGACCGGCGCCGTGCTCGGTGTGCTCGGCACGGCGCTCCAGTCGGGCGAGCGCGACGCCGGTTTCGCGGTGCGGCTGCGCGCCGCCTCGGGCCCGCTGGCCGAGCTGCTCGCCCGCAACGCGGCGACCGTGCCCGCCTACGGCGCCGACCTCAACCTGGCGGGAGTACTGGAGCTCACGGCCACCTCGATCGGGCAGGACGGCCCGCCGGGAGCGCTCGACGGCCATGTCGGCCGGGTCGGCGCCGAGGGACCGGTCCCGGTGGATCCGGTCGAACGGGCGGATGCGGCACGGGAGTTGACCGCCTTCGCGGCCGGCGGAGCCACCGCGCCCGGCCCTGTCGGAGCCACCGTGCTCGGCCTCGTCGGCGCCCCGGGCAGCGGTCGTACGACGGAGCTGGCGGCCCTCGCCGCCCGCCGCAACCGCGGCACGGAACCGGCCCCCACGCTGTGGCTGCGCGGCGCCGATCTCAAGGACGGCGACGAGTCGGTGGCCGACGCGGTGCGCCGGACGCTGGAGCGGGCGGCCCGTATCGTCACCGCCTCCCGGTCCCTGCACCCCGGTGACCTGGGCGACATCACCCCGGAGCGCCTCGCCCGCCTCGCCCGGCGGACCGGCCGCCCCCTGCTGCTCCTCCTCGACGGCCCCGAGGAGATGCCGCCCGTCCTCGCCCACCGTCTGCGCGAGTGGACCGAAAAGACGGCGGCGTGGCTGCGCGAGACCGGGGCCCGGCTGGTGGTCGCATGCCGGGAGGAGTACTGGGAGGGCGCCGGGGCGCGGTTCCCGCGCGAGCTGCTGCACCCGTACGTCCCGGCCGACGCCCCGCACACCCTGCCACCCTGCGTGCACCTGACCGACCTCACCCCCGACGAGGCCCACCGGGCCCGCTCCCGCTACGCCGTCCCGGTCGGCGCCCTCGCCGAGCGCGACGCCCGCCACCCCCTCACCCTCCGGCTCCTCTCGGAGGTCCGCGCCGCGCTCCCGGACGCCCCGGCCATCACCGGCCTCGACCGTCACGACGTCCTCTCCGCCCACCTCGACCTGATGTGCCTGCGCGTCGCGGTCCGGCTCGCCGCCGAGAACGGACTGCGGGGCACGGCCGTACGCCGCCTCGCGGCCCGGGTCTCCGGACAGATCCACGAGGCCGCCCGGCGCAGTCTGGGTCCCGGGCACGGCGAACTGGACCGGGAGTCCTTCGAGGCGGTGTTCCCCTGGGGCCCCGCCCCGGCCCGGCTGGGCGGCGGCACCGGCTGGGCGAACGCCGTGCTCGCCGAGGGCCTCCTGGTCCCCGCCGGCGCCGGCTACCGCTTCGCCCACGAGGAGTTCGCCGACTGGATCCAGGGCATGCACCTCGACCTGGACGAGGCCCTGCGGGCCCTGGTCCACCGCCGCCGCACCCCACCGGCGGCCGACCCCCTGCCCGTCCCGCACCACCGCGTCGGCCCCGTCGTCCAGGCCCTGCTCCTCCTCGCCCGTCAGCACGGCGCCTGCCGACTGGCCCGCCGCATGGAAGAGCTGATCCACGCCCTGGACGCCGCCCCCGCCTCCTGGTGGGCCGCCCGACTGCTCGCCCAGACGCTGCTGCGCGTGCCCGACGCGACGCCGTACACCGACGTGCTGCGTATGCTGGCCGACCGGATCGTCACCTGGCGCCGCCGACAGCGCCCGGTACCGGCCGAGTTCGGCCCCTCCTTCTGGACCGCCCTGCCCGTCCCGGACGCCGAGCGCTTCGAGTTGCTGCGCGGGCTGGTCCTGGCGGACGAGGCTCCGGAGCCCGGGGGAGCGGACGGGGGCCGGCCCGAAGGCCTGGGCGGAAGCGCCCTCGACGTCCTCGGGGCCCGTCCCGGCAGCACCCGGTACCTCCGCCACCTCGACGCCGTGGCCCGTCTGCTCGCCGCCGACCCCACCGCCGTACAACCCCACCTGACCCGCTGGTTCGACGACGAGCGCCCGCTGCCCGCGACCCCGCACGCCACCGTGGCCACGGCCGCGCAGGCGCTGCTGCACACCCATCGGCACGGCGCCCTGGACGAGCTCACCGAGCTGCTGGTGAACAGCGCACACCGGCGGTCCGACGAGCTGCTCTCCGTGCTGGCCGAGGACGAGCCGTCGGCCGTGTGCCGGGCGGTCGACCGGTGGGCGCACGACGCGCGCCCGGACCGGCGGGCGGCTGCGGTGGCGTACGGGCTGAGCGTCGCACCCCACGTCCGTACCGATGCCGACCGCGAGCTGCTGCGCTACGCCGCGCTCGCCCTGCTGGCCCACCCCGCGGACCGCAGTCTGCACGGCGGCGCGCTCGCCCTCCTCGTCCGGGACCCGCGCACCCGGGCCCGCCACCTCCCCCGGGCCCTGCGGCACTTCGCGTCCGGCGACCCCCGGATCCCGCCGAGCGCCCTGGTCCCCGCCCTGGCCACCCACGCGGACCCGGTCCTCGACGCCTTCCGTGACCGGGTGCGCGTCGGTCCGGACGCGGGCGAGGCGCTGTGCGCCCTCGCCGACGTCACCACACCCGCGCTGGCCCGCCGGGTCGCCGTGCTCGTCCGCGAGGCCGTCGAGCTGCGGCCGGACATCGCTGGGCACGTGGCGGCGTACGTCGACCGCAGCCTCGACCACGGCCGTGCTCGCCGCGCCCGGCACCCCGGCCTCCCGCCCGCTGCGCCGCGAGCTCCTGGAGTTCCTGCTCACCCATGAGCGCGAGCCGGACGTCCTGGACGCCCTGCTGCACTCCGTCGCATACGGCGGCGAGGACGTCCGTGACCTCGTCCACCGCACCGGCCTCCTCCTGGTCCGCACCCCGGACGGAGCGACCCGCTTCGACCGCGGCCTGGTCGACCTGGGCCGCCACGTCCCCGGCTTCGCCGTGCTGATGGCCCGCTGGCTCACCGACACCCCGGACGAGTGGGCCGCGGTCGTGGGGCCCGGCACCCGGCGCATGATCGGGGACCTGGCGGGCGTCGGGGTCCCGGCCTGACCCCGGTTCCGCACGTGCGCCCCGTCACAGCCCCCATGCCGATGCGGGCCCGGGGCGCACGGCATGGCACCCTTAGACCTGCGTAACAGGTCGGTAGATACGGACACGGGTTCGAGGAGCGGTCACAGTGCAGCGCTGGCGTGGCTTGGAGGACATCCCCCAGGACTGGGGGCGCAGCGTCGTCACCATCGGTTCCTACGACGGAGTCCACCGCGGTCACCAGCTGATCATCAAGCACGCCGTGGACCGCGCCCGTGAGCTGGGCGTTCCCTCCGTCGTCGTCACCTTCGACCCGCATCCCAGCGAGGTCGTCCGCCCCGGCAGCCACCCGCCGCTGCTCGCCCCGCACCACCGCCGTGCGGAGCTGATGGCGGACCTCGGCGTGGACGCGGTGCTGATCCTCCCCTTCACGACCGAGTTCTCGAAGCTCTCGCCCGCCGAGTTCGTCGTCAAGGTGCTGGTCGACAAGCTGCACGCCAAGGCGGTCGTCGAGGGCCCGAACTTCCGCTTCGGGCACCGGGCCGCGGGGAACGTCGAGTTCCTCGTCGAGCAGGGCAAGGTCTACGACTTCGAGGTCGAGGTCGTCGATCTGTACGTCACCGGCGCCGCGGGCGGCGGCGAGCCCTTCTCCTCGACCCTGACCCGTCGTCTGGTCGCCGAGGGCGACGTCGAGGGCGCCCGCGAGATCCTGGGCCGCCCGCACCGCGTCGAGGGCGTGGTCGTCCGCGGCGCCCAGCGCGGCCGTGAGCTGGGCTTCCCGACGGCCAACGTCGAGACGCTGCCGCACACCGCGATCCCCGCCGACGGCGTCTACGCGGGCTACCTCCACGCCCAGGGCGAGATCATGCCGGCCGCGATCTCCGTCGGTACGAACCCGCAGTTCGACGGCACCGAGCGCACGGTGGAGGCGTACGCCATCGACCGCGTGGGGCTCGACCTGTACGGCCTGCACGTCGGCGTCGACTTCCTGTCCTATGTGCGCGGTCAGGCGAAGTTCGACTCCCTCGATGCCCTGCTGGAGCAGATGGCCGAGGACGTGAAGCGCTGCCGCGAGCTGATCGCGGCGGACGAGTAGGCGCGCGACGACAAGCGGCGTCGCACAAGGGCGGCCGGTGCCTTCGAGGCACCGGCCGCCCTTCGCGTTCTGTCGCCGTCGCCCTACTGCTGGGGCGGGGCCTGCGGCGGGTACGGCTGCGGGTAGGGCTGCCCCTGCTGCGGCGGGTACGGCTGGCCGGGCGCCGGAGCCTGGGGGTAGGGCTGGGCCGGCGGCTGCGGCTGCTGTGGCTGTTGGGGCTGCTGCGGTGGGTACGGCTGCGCCGGGGCCTGCTGCGGGTACGGCTGGCCCGGATACGGCTGCCCCTGCTGACCCGGCTGGCCAGGAAGGGGCTGGCCCGGCATCGGCGGGGCGGCCACCGGCGGCGGGTTGCCGTCGTTGGTCCACAGCCCGTGCGCCTGCTGGTGCCGTACGAAGTCCTCGGCGACCATGGCCGCGAGGTTGAAGTACGCCTCCCGCACCTTCGGCCGCATCATGTCGAGGTCGACCTCGGCACCGGCCGCGAGGTGCTCGTCGAAGGGCACGACCACGACACCGCGGCACCGCGTCTCGAAGTGGCTGACGATGTCGTCCACCTTGATCATCTTGCCGGTCTCACGCACACCGGAGATGACGGTGATCGAACGGGACACGAGGTCGGCGTATCCATGCGCGGACAGCCAGTCCAGCGTCGTACTGGCGCTGCTCGCACCGTCCACCGACGGCGTCGAGATGATGATCAGCTGGTCCGCGAGGTCCAGCACACCGCGCATGGCGCTGTACAGCAGTCCGGTGCCCGAGTCGGTGAGGATGACCGGGTACTGCCTGCCGAGCACGTCGATGGCGCGCCGGTAGTCCTCGTCGTTGAAGGTCGTGGACACGGCCGGGTCGACGTCGTTGGCGATGATCTCCAGGCCGGAGGGGGCCTGCGAGGTGAACCGCCGGATGTCCATGTACGAGTTGAGGTACGGGATCGCCTGGACGAGGTCACGGATGGTGGCCCCGGTCTCGCGACGCACCCGGCGGCCGAGCGTGCCGGCGTCCGGGTTGGCGTCGATGGCGAGGATCTTGTCCTGGCGCTCGGTGGCGAGCGTCGAGCCGAGGGCGGTGGTCGTGGTGGTCTTGCCGACACCGCCCTTGAGGCTGATGACCGCTATCCGGTAGCAGGACAGCACGGGCGTCCGGATCAGGTCGAGCTTGCGCTGCCGCTCGGCCTCCTCCTTCTTGCCGCCGATCTTGAACCGGCTCGGCGCCGCCGCGGGCCGTCCGCTCTTCGCCTTCTGCCTCTTGTTGTTGAGCAGCCGGTCCGAGGACAGTTCCACGGCCGCGGTGTAACCGAGCGGCGCGGCACCCGGGTTGGTCGGCTGCCGCTGATCGTGCCGGATGGGCTGCGGCCAGGCGGCTCCGGCCCGGGGGTCGACCGGCTGCTGCGGCATCTGGGGGGCTTGGGGCGCCTGCGGTGCCTGGGGGTCGTGCGGGACCTGCGGTGCCTGCGGTGCTTGTCCGGGCTGCTGCCCCTGAGGGGCGGGTGACTGCGGGAAGCCGTAACCGCCCGATTGAGCAGGGGAGTTGGGCGCGCCGGGGATGCCGGGGGCGTCCGCGGTGCCTGCGGGCTGCGGGAAGCCGTAGCCATCCGGTGCCGGCGGGGTGGGGGCGCCCGGCTGCGGGAAGCCGTAGCCGGCGGGCGCGTCGGGAGCCGGAGCGGAGGTGGCGGCGGGCGGCTGTGCCTGGGGCTGGGCAGCGGCGTCGGGCTGCTGCGGTGCCGGAGGCTGAGGGGCTGCCGGGGCGGGGGCCGGGGCGCCGGGGTTCGGGAAGCCGTAGCCGCTCTGGGGGTTGGGCGGCTGAGGTGCCGGCGCAGCCGGGGCGGGCGGCTGCGGGAAGCCGTAGCCGACGGGCGAGTTGGGAGCCGGAGCCGGAGCCGGAGTGGCGGCCGGCGGCTGGGCCTGGGGCTGGGCAACGGCGTTGGGCTGCTGCGGTGCCGGAGGCTGAGGGGCTGCCGGGGCGGGGGCCGGGGCGCCGGGGTTCGGGAAGCCGTAGCCATCCGGTGCCGGCGGGGTGGGGGCGCCCGGCTGCGGGAAGCCGTAGCCGGCCTGGGGGTTGGGTGCGACGGGAGCCTGGGGCGCCGGAGGCTGCTGTGCCGCCGGGACACCGGGGGCGTAAGGCTGCCCAGGCTGCGGGGGCGCGGGCTGGTTCCAGGCGGCCGGTGCGGGCTGCGGTGCCTGAGGCTGGAACGGCTGCTGCGGGGTCGGCGGCACGGCGGACGGGCCCTGTGCGGCCGCGGGCTGCGGCGGACCGGGCACCGGGTCCGGCTGCTGCGGCGCGGGCTGTACGGGCCACTGGGCCGCCGGAGCGGGAGCGGCGGACTGGTACGACGGCGGCAGCGGCGGCAGCCCGCCCTGCGGTGCCGGCGGCGGGGCCCAGGCGGGCGGCGCGTCCTGCGGCGCGGGGGGTGCGGCCGGTACGGCGTCCTGGGGGACCTCGTCCTCGGGCGCGCTGTCCTGCGGTACGGCGTCCATGGGCTCGACGTCGGCAGGGGCGGAGTCCTGAGGCGACGCGTCTTCGTCGAACTCGGGCTCCGCGGGCGCCTCGTCGGCGATTTCGGCCTCAGTGGTGATCGCGTCGTCCGTCACGACCTGAGCCACGTCATCGGCGTCATCCGACACGGCGTCACCCTGAGGGGTGTCTTCCGTGAGCTCGGCTTCGGCGGACTCGGTCTCGGCTTCGGCGGACTCGGTCTCGGCCTCGATCTCCACGGAGTCGGACTCGACATCCTCGTCCGCCTCCACGTCCTCCGCAGCGGCAGCCTGCGGCGCGACCTCCTCGGCCGCCGCCTCCGCCTCTGCCTCGGCCTCCGCGGACACGGACCCGGTGTCCTCCTCGTCGGCCCCGTTCGCGACCACATCGGCGTCCGCGGAGTCGTCGTCACCCGCACCCTTCTCGGACTCCTCGGACTCCTCGGACTCCTCGGACTCCTCGGGCTCCTCCGGCCCGACGGCGGCTTCGGCCGCGGCCTTCCGCTCCGCGACCTCGGCGATCTCGCGCTTCAGCGCAACGGCGGAGAACCGCATGGTCGCGCCGCTCTCCAGGTCACCACTGCCGGACTCCTGCTCGTCCGCGACAGGAGCGGCAGGCGGAGCCGGAGGTGCCGGGGGCGTGGAAGGAGCCCACTGAGCCTGATACCCACCCGCCGGAATGTTCGGAACGGCCGTCGGCGACACGGGCTCCGCGGGCCGCTGCGCCGGTGACTCCGCCTGCGGCCGCTGCGGCTCGAACCCGCTCCCCACCGGCAGCCTGGGCACGGCGACGGGGCTCCCGCCCTGCGGCGTGAACGGCGCGCCGGGACCCGAAGCCGGAGGAGCCGGCGGCGTGAAAGGCGCCCCGGGCGCAGGGGCCGCCGGAGCGGGCGGAGCGGGCGGAGTGAACGGCGCACCAGGTGCGGGCGCGGGCGGAGGCGGAGTGAACGGCGCACCGGGTGCCGGAGCCCCGGCCGCCTGAGTCGCGTGCGGGGGAGGGGTCAGCCCCGGAAGCGGAGCGCCCGCCGGGAACGGTGAACCCCCCGGCCCGGCCGCCCCCGTGGGCCGGGCCGGCGCCCCGGAGGCCCCGCCGGCACCCGCACCCGCGTCCGAACTCCCCGAATCCCCCGAGGCTCCCGACGCCCCGGGCGACGCGTTCTGCGTGTACCAGGCGGGCGGTGCGTAGTCGATGGTGAACTCGCCCGTCGTCTCGATGGCGGACTCGGCGTCGGGCTGGTCATCGCCGGGTGTGGCCCAGCCCCCGCGGATCCCGTCCCGATCGCTGCTCACAGTTCCTCCTGGTGTGGTCGAGCACCCTCATGCCGTGCCGGGCCGACCATGTTCGTGTCGTTCTCAGTCGTCCGAAGTCGTTCGAGGCAGTCCGATCCACCGGCTCTCCCCCGGGGCCGCCGACGCCCGGTCCACGGGTTCTGGCATCGCGCCCGGTCCCAGCCTAATCACCGCACGCCCCACCTCGGCAGGCCCGTCCACCTGTCAGCACCCGCCCATCACCGCACACCTTGCCCGGAAGAGCCGTACGCAGCCTTCCTATTGGCGAACAATTGGCGAACATAACGGGCAAGACTGGCCAGTTCAGGCCATCCGGTCAGTCCATCCGCCGTGGCGTACCCAACAGCCCGATCTCGGCCTCGGTGGGCTGCGTCATCACGTACTGCCGGTCCCGGTCGGTGCACCACAGCGTGACGCCGTCGGGGAGCGCGGGCAGGGATTCGACCTCGGTCCGGGACAGCCCCATGGTGCGCCCCAGTTGCGCGGCCTCGTCCGGGGAGACCCGCTGGATGCCGGCGAGCCGCGCCTGCTTCAGCAGCCGGGGCGCGACCGGGCTGAGGTACGGCAGCAGCGTCACCACCGACTGCCAGGGACCGGACGCGACCCGCCCCCGCGGAGGCCGCATGCCGCAGTCCCGTACCACCAGGACGGGGGTACCGGCGGACGCGCCCTGGGGCGGGACGCGTCCCACGTCGTACACGGCGAGGCCGTTCTGGCCGCCGCCCATGGCGTGCACCATCTGCGTCCAGGCCTGCGGCCGTCCCGTTTCCACGGCCACCCGCGCCCCCGTCGCGGCGGCGCGCAGCGCGAGCACCTGAGCCGTCCACAGCCCGCCGATCAGCACGACGTCGTACGGCGTGGGCCGGTTGAGCCCCAGCACGGCGGGCTGCCCCTCCGTGTCCACCCCGGCGACCACCCCGTCGTCACCTATCGGCAGCGCAAGCGCGTCCAGCAACTGCGCGGACAACGCGTGCCGCCCGTGCCGGGGGCCGATCAGGCCGAAGCCGTTGCGCAGCCGCTCACCCAGCCGCCGGCCTCCGGAGGCCGAGCCGCCCTCCGGAGCCGCTTGCGGCGCACCGGTCCGCTGAGTCACCGGGGTCGTCACCGCGCACCTCCCAGGGGCAACGTGGCCAGCACTCCGGGCAGTTGCTCCCGGTCGAGCCGGGCGAGTCCCGCACCCGCCTGTCGTGCCGCACCCTCCAACGCGCGCCGGGCCGCGACCAGTTCGTCATCACTGCGTCCGGTCACCCGTAGGTGCCCGCACAGCGACACCTCCTGACGCTCACCGCGCGCGAGGGTGAGGCTGAAGGTGGTGGCCAGCGCGGGTACGGCCGTGACCTGGGCGACGAGCTGGGGCAGCGACGCCTCTCTGCCGCCGCCCAGTTGGGGCCACCGGCGGATCCAGTACGTCGTGTGTCTGCGGTTGTCGCAGCGCCAGCTCCGGCCGGACTCCTGCGTCCGCCGCTCCCTGGCCCCGGTGCGCCCGGCGTCGGCCGTCACCAGGGGATTGGCACAGGCCGACGTGGCGAGGGCGGCGACCAGCTCCTCCTCGTCGAGCACGGTCGCCCGGAATCCGGCCCCCGTCAGCCGGCTCGCGAGGTGGTCGGCCGTCCGCACGACACACTTCTGCGCCCCGAGCAGCCCGCCCCCGCGCGCGGCGACGGCCTCCGCGCACAGCTCGGGATCGAGCTTCAGCGCGATCCAGGTGATGCGCACCGCCGGAGCGCCGGTCTGCTCCTGCAGCGGCAAGTAGTTGGCGACGGCCACGGACTGCTGCGGCAGGTGCAGCGCCGGCGCGGGCTGCGTGTGCAGCACGATCTGCGCCGACTCCAGCCGGATCCCGTCCACTTCGAGCGCGTCCCGCACCAGCCCGAGCGGCAGCGGCCGCCGGCTCCGCTCGGCCCGCAGCGCGGTCGCGTCGGCCTCCACCTGGAGCACGGCGGTGACGAACGTCCCGTCCCCGACGATGCCGACGGGACGTCTGTCCCGTACTCCGTAGGCGTAAGTCCGCAGGCCCGGCTCGCACTCCACGGCGGGCACCAGCGCGGGCTCCGTGCCCGGCGGTATCGGCGTGCTCGCGGCACGCCGCTGCCGGGCCTTCAATTCCCTTGCGGTGGCGAGCCATTCGGGCAGGGCACGGCCCCGACGGCGGACCAGGGCGAGGAGCACGAGCGCGACGGCGACGAGCGCCGTGGGCACCAGCGCGACGGGGCCGATCGCCCAGCCGACGACCAGCACGGCGGCCGCCAACTCCAGCAGGACAAGCCGTTGCAGCCGAAACGAACTGCCCCCACCCGGGCGTGTCCTGAGATGCGGCGTCCCCAGACCCTGCGGTCGTGGCTCCGGCGCCGCCGACCGCCCCGCGGGCTCCGGGCCCCGCGCCCGGGAACCTTGGGCCCGCGCCTGGCCGCGCGACCGCGCCCGAGTAGCGGAAGCCATCACTCCATCCCCCCGTTTTGCTCACAACTCACTGGAACGGCACTCACACTTGGGCCTCCAGAAGGCCCCGGTACCCTACCCGCTCCACCAGTCCATGCGGACACCATGCATAGTAGGGGGCTGGTCTGACATCGCAGGGCGGGGACGCTCACCCGCGGGTGCGACAACGGGGAGAAACAGGCATTCATGGCATCACGGCGGGATGAACTCAACGCCTATACGTTCGCGAAGAGGCGCACGCTCGCGGCCTTCCTCCAGCCGTCACCGTCCGGTTCGGAAGAAGGCGCGCCCAAGCCGCTGCGCGCGGTCGTACCGAGCCTGGTCGCCGGCGCGCTGACACTCGCCGCGTTCGGGGCCTGGGGCATGTTCCAGCCCTCCGCGCCCTCCGGCTGGGACGAGCCCGGCACCCGTGTGATCGTCGGCAAACAGTCGACGACCCGTTACGTCGTCCTCAAGACGGGCGGGACCACGCGCCTGCACCCCGTCCTGAACCTGGCCTCCGCCCGCCTGCTGATGAACGACGCCGGCTACCAGGTCATCCAGGTCAGCGACGACATCCTCGACTCCGGCAAGCTGCCGCGCGGCCCGATCCTGGGCATCCCCTACGCCCCGGACCGCCTGCCCTCGGCCGACGAGGCCGGGAAGGCCAAGCGCTGGGCCGTGTGCGAGCAGCCCGGCGGCAAGGGCGACACCGTGCAGGAGGCGACATTCGTCCTCGCCCAGCGGGACACGGCGAAGACGGACGGCTCCCGTCGTCTGTCCGGCGGCGACGTGCTCTACGTCAAGACCCGCACCGGCGACCGCTATCTGGTCGACGCGGGGGGAACGTCGTACGCCGTCACCGGCACCGAGTCCGACACGCTCACGACCGCCCTCGTCGGTTCCCGCAAGCCGCAGCTCGTCACGAAGAAATGGCTCGGGACCCTCCACCAGGGCGCCCCCATCGGCTTCCCCCGGCTCCCCTCCGGCGTCGGTACGGCCGCGCACGTCCCGGGCCAGCTCTCGGCGGACGACAACAAGGTCGGCATGGTCCTCAGCACGGAGACCGGCGAGGGCACCAAGCACTTCGTCGTCCTGCCCGGCAAGGCGCAGCCGATCAGCGAGTTCACCGCCAGGCTGCTGATCGCCTCGCCCCAGACGGCCCCGCTGAACATGAACGGCGAGGCCCGCACCGTGGACCTGCAGGACTTCACCGCCGACACCGAGGCCTTCGCCGGCCAGCCCGCGAAGTGGCCCACCCAGCGGACCCGGCAGGTCAACTCGGCCGCCACCACCTCGGGCCGCGACACGGTGTGCAGCGTGCTGCGCGACGTGGACAACGACAACACGGCGACGCTCAGCACCTGGGCGGGCACCGACTACCCCGCCGAGATCACCGCCGACGGCACCAGCACCTACGTCACACCCGGAACCGGTCTGCTCTACACACAGATCCAGGGCACCGAGACCGGCGCCGGAGCCCTCTTCCTCGTCACCGACACGGGACTGCGGTACGCCGTCCAGTCCAACGGGGACAGCGACAGCCACAGGTCGGACATCGGCTCCGACGGCAAGAAGACCTCGGACGGCAGCCCCGAACCGAGCGAGGCCCGGGTCAAGCTCGGCTACGAGAACGTCAGGCCCGCCAAGGTCCCCTTCGCCTGGTCGGAGTTCCTCGCCAAGGGACCGCGCCTCGACACCAACAGCGCCCGGCAGCCGCAGGGTTCGTGACCCCCGTAACGGACATGACGAACAGGAGCGACCTACCGGTGTCGCCGATGAAGGCAACTCTGCTGGCCGCGGCCGTACTCCTGACCACACTCGGCGCGGCCCCGCCCGCACCCGCACGGCTGGACGCACTGGACGGCAGCGGCGAATGCACCTTCCCCGCCCACCAGATCAAGGGCACTCCCTGGTCCCTGCAACGGGTCCTGCTCGACCAGCTCTGGCAGGGCACCGACAAGGGCAAGGGCATCCGGGTGGCGGTCATCGACACGGGCGTCGACGACAAGAACAAGCAGCTCACCCCGGCCGTCGACACGGCGGCCGGCCGCGACTACCTCACCAAGGGAAAGGGCGCCGACCCGACGAACGACGAGGTCGGTCACGGCACCAAGGTCGCCGGCATCATCGCGGCCCGGCCCCGCTCGGGCACGGGCTTCGTCGGTCTGGCACCGAACGCCACCATCATCCCCATCCGGCAGAACGACGCCGACAACAGCGGCGACTCGGACACGATGGCGCAGGCCATCACCTACGCCGTCACCCAGGGCGCCGACGTGATCAACATCTCCCAGGACACGACGAAGCCCCTGTCGGCCACCTCCAGACTCGCGGAAGCGGTACGCAAGGCGATCGACGCGAAGGTCGTCGTGGTCGCCTCCGCGGGCAACGACGGCCTGGACGGCAAGGCCAAGAACACCTACCCGGCCGCCTTCAAGGGTGTCCTGGCCGTGGCCTCCTCCGACCGCAACAACGAACGCGCCACCTTCTCCCAGGCCGGCACCTTCGTGGGCGTGGCGGCCCCCGGCGTGGACATCGTCTCCACCGTCCCGGGCGGCGGCCAGTGCACGGACAACGGCACGAGCTTCTCGGCCCCGTTCGTCGCCGGCGTCGCGGCCCTGCTCAAGGAGAAGCATCCGGAGTGGAGCACCGCCCAGATCGTCACCCAGATCGAACAGACGGCGGAGCGCTCCATCAACGGCCATGACAACTACGTCGGCTGGGGCGTCGTCGACCCCGTCCGCGCCGTCCAGGAGTCCGACACCGCCGACGGGGCGTCCTCCCCGGTGCCCGACCCCGGCCCGTCCAAGGCCCCCGCCCCGGACGTGGCACGGTTCTCCTTGGCCGAGACACCGGAGGAACGCAACCAGCGGTACGCCACCTACGCCCTCGGTATCACCGTGGTCCTCGTGGCGATCATCACCGGCACGGCCGTAGTCACACGCGACATACGTCGCCGCCACCGAAAGGACCTGTCAGCGTGAGCTTCGGCCCGCCCCCGTCCCTCTACACCGAGTCCGCGCTGGCGGCGGACAAGACACGCACGAGACGGCGCAGACGCGTCCTGGGAACGACCGCCGCTGTCACCGCGGTCCTCTGTCTGGGCGCCGGTCTGCTCTGGTCCCAGTCCGCTGACAAGGCCAAGGCCAAGACCGACCCGGTGGCGGTCCGACAGGCCCCGGACGAGATCCGGGAGAGTGCCGAGAAGGCCCCCCGCTCGCCCGAGGGCCAGATCGTGATCCAGCACGACGAGGAGAAGCTCTCCAAGAACACCGAGGCCAACCCGCGGTACGCGCCCGGCACCTGGGCCACCGGCAAGATTCTCGCGCGGGGCGTCGCCAACCGCATCGAGGGCTACAAGATCGAGCCCACGTACGACGAGAAGGCATGGACGCTTAACCTGGACGGCCACATCTGCGCCACCAGCCGGCACGTCACGGCGGACGGCCGTACCGCGGTCGTCGTCCAGCCGGCGAAGGCCACGAAATCCGCCACCAAGGGCGTCTGTGACGAGGTGGTCTTCTTCGACCTGAACACCGGCAAGAAGCTGTGGCGCAAGAAGATGCCCGCGGCCGACTTCGCCTACGTCAGCAACACCGACCTCACCCTGACGAAGGGCGTCGTGGCCGTCGCATGGGGCCGGGGCTCGGTGGCGTACGACACGAAGAGCGGCAAGCAGCTCTGGGACAGCACGACCCTGTCCCAGTGCGAGGACAAGGGTTTCGCCGGCGGCCGCGCGCTGCTGGTGCTCGTTTCCTGCGGGGAGTCCACGGACGCCACCTACCGCGTGGAGAAGCTGAACGCGCGCACCGGCAAGACAGAGTGGAGCTACAAGGTCGCGAACGGCGTCTCGGACGTCTACCTGCCCTCCTCCGACCCGCCCGTCCTCGCTGTCGAGGCGGGCGACAACGAGGTCACGGACCTGATCACGCTCGACTCCGAGAACGGCAAGCGCCTCGCCACCATCTCGATGAGCGGCTACGACCCCAAGTGCGGCAAGCGGTACTACTTCTCGCCGTTCTTCGGCGTGGCGGACAACTGCGACGGCATGGTTGTGGGGCGCCACCAGATCTTTGTGATGAGCAAGGAGGAGACCGACATCAAACAGCCCTCCGACTGGATCGTGGCCTTCGACATCGAGAACGGCCACTCGGCGCGCAAATTCGAGGGCCGCCCCTTCCAGATGGTCGTCCCCCTGCGCATGAGCGGAAACGACCTGCTCATCTACCGCCGCAGCATGGACTCCGTCCAGCCTGCGGCCGTGGTGACGTGGAACCCTCGCACCGACAAGGAGACCCCGTACCTCCTGTTCCAGCTTCCGGAGGACGACGAGTACGAACTCAGCGATCCGGAGAAGACGGAGATCGTCTATGAGCAGGGCCGGATCTTCTTCGCGAGACGTGAGCTGGTCCGCGACGACGACCATCCCACGTATCCGGTGTTGTCGGTTCTCGGGGTGGGCAGCGCCGGGCTGAAGCACTGACGCGGACGGTCGTCACCGCGAGACCAGGGGCGGCACGCGCACGCGTACCGCCCCTGGTCGCTCAATCACTCCGCGCCTGTGAGGCCTCCGTTGTGGGTCCCGGGCTCCAGATCGAACTCCCCGTCCCGCGCGCCCAGTACGAAGGCTCGCCATTCCGCCTCCGTGTACCGCAGTACGGTCCCCGGGTCGAGCGAGGACCGCATCGCCACGGCACCCTCGGGAAGGTAGGCGATCTCGACCCGCTCCTCGTGCTCCTCCGTGCCCGGAGCGCAGTGCCACTCCACACCGGAGATGTCGAGGGCGTACAGCTCGTCGCGCTCGCGCTCCTTGCGTGCCTTGATCTCCTCAGCCGTCTCCGCCATGACGCAGCGACCCCTTCCCGCCGTACGAACGCTGTGCCAGGCCACACTACTGGCCGCCGGAACTCCCCTGTCTCCCCTTTGCAGTTGGAAGCGCAACGTCAACTGACTAGAGTGGCTGCGGGTATCACGCATGTGGTACCGCACGGGGGCGGCGCGACGTTGCGGCCACGCGTCGCGTGGAGAACGCAGCAGGTCTTGCCCGCCAGGAGAGCTGGGACATGAGTCCAGGCGGACCCGTCGCGGTGGTGAAGGTCACCATCGCTTCAACCAGGAGGGCAAGAACGCATGGCTTCAGGCGTTGACCTCAGCGCGCACGCGCTCACAGGTCTGGCGAACGACATCCGCGACTTCCACCACCAGGTGAGTGAGCGGGTCACCTCGCTCAACCGCGTCGTGGACATGATCCAGGCCGGCTGGAAGGGCGCGGCGGGCAAGGAGTTCGACACCGTTCAGCAAGGTGTGAACAGGCACCTCAAGAAGCTCCAGGACGATCTCGTCGACCTCGAAGAAGCGATGCGGGCAAGCGTCGGCGGCTTCACCGACCAGGAGCAGGAGCGCATCTCCGACATTCGGAAGGTGGACAACTCCTACGAGGTCAAGAGCAGCATCACGAACCTCGCCTGAGCCCGACGCCGCATCCACGACGGAGATACGAATCATGAGCTACAACGCCGATCGCACAGCAGTCAACTACGACACGGTCACCCAGGCCGCCAGCGACGTCCGCAGCACGGCCAAGAACCTGTCCGAGCAGCTCGAGGGCCTCATGCGCCGGGTCAAGGCCGTGGCCGAGACCTGGGAGGGCGAGGCGAAGACCGCCTACGGCGAGATCCAGCGGGACAGCAACGCCCAGATGGACCAGATGTGCCAGAAGCTGGCCCGCATCGCCCAGCTGCTCGACGACTCGGTCATCGGCTACCAGGACACGGACAAGGGAAACGCGGCGCGGTTCCGGATGCTGATGGGCTGATCGCTGATCCCGGACGAACGAAAGGGGAGGCGGCGCCATACCGCCTCCCCTCGGTGGCTGATCCTGCTGATCCGACTGGTGGTCAGGTACCGGACGCGGGAACAGCGGTGGCCCGGGGCAGGACGGGCGACGAGCAGTGATGGCGTGCGGCGGAGCGCTGGGCGAACTGCCGCAGGTCCTGCCACTCCCGCGTCGTGAGTGGCCGGGAATCGAAGCGACGGTCGGAGCCCTCGACGGGGGCCACCGTATAGAGCCCCATGCCCTGCGCTCCCGCGCACGTCGCGGTTCCCCATGCGGTGCCGGGCCTGAGCCCCGAGGGCTTGTCGTAACCGCCGTACGGGCCGTCGTACCGGGTCTCGGCGCTATTGGTGAACGGCCCGTACGAAGCCCACAGCCGCAGCTCGTCCCCGAGCAGGCAGTACTCGACCGGCGCCGAGCGCGCCGCCGTTTCCCGCACGCTCGATCGCGAGCGCGTACCTGCGCAGGTGCCGGTGGCTCGGTCAGCGCTCTTGCGGGCGGTCGTCGACTGGGGATCGACCCGGGAGATTCTGCTTCCCGGCTCCGCGTCGCAGTCGGTCTTCTCAGCCGCCTTCTTCGCCGTCAGCGTGGCGATACGAGCAATCCGGGCCCTGGCCGAGGCGCTGTCGCTGTCGTTGTCGGCGTCGGCGGTGACCAGGATGCCGCTACCCCGACTCGGCTCCCAGTTCGTGCAGTTCAGCAGGACCGACACGCCGAGGCCGTCCTCGTGGCCGGCGACCAGGAACCCCGACCAGCCGTCGCCGAGGGGGACCGGCAACACATCGTTGCCCTGCTGAAAGGTGTAACTGCCGAAGGGACTGAAACTCCCGGCGGACGGCTCGACGTGCACCTCGACGCCGTTGACCTGGCAGGCCACCGACAGCCCCGTCCGTTCGCTCACGTCGGACGACGGATCGTAGTGCCAGGTGGACACCTTCAGACCGGCCTGCCCACCCAGACGCGCGTGCTTCCCGCTCATCGCCAGCGTGTCGTCGACCGGCAACATCCCATCACACGCCCTGCCGACCCGGGCGCTGGGCGCGAAGTTCCAGTACCAGGCGTAGCCACCGCCAAAGAGGACTGCGAGGGCGACGACGACCCAGATGTGTGAGCGTCGTATCTTGATGCTGTTCATCAACCTTTACTGCTTCCTGTCCGCCATCTCCGCTGCGTTCGGGCCGACGGAGCAGACGGCGGGGTGGCTGGGTCCGACGGGCCTGCGCCAATCAGCAGCGTCCCTCACTCACACTGGCCTTCAGGTCGTACGCCGGGACGTAAGTCCCCGACTGATCATCGACGCCGGGCACGCTGAACCCACCGTCGTCGGACAGGGTCCGGGTGATGCTCATGCAGAAGGCGGCACCGGCGCCGTCGGCGGTCACGACATAGTCCCCGGCTTTCGACTCGGGGTCGGAATCGGTGGCTTCGACGCTCACCGCGTAACTGGGCCCCAGCCCCTTGCCGGCATCGGTGACCGCGTCCTCGATCAGCGTGGAGTAGTCCGCGGAGGGCTCACTGACCTGAGGCTCATCCTCAATCGAGGAGGCGGCTTGGGTAACCGCCTGCCGCAGCTCCTCCCTACTCCAAGAACTCTTGTCGGCGTCGTCCATCGCGCTGCACCCTTGGAACACCATCACCGCGGCCCCGACGAACAACACCCCACGCTGCCAGGCAAAGGCGGCATCCGACGGCTCATTGGCCTCCGGATTCCGAAATCGCCAGGCGGCGAAGCGCCAGTAGAGCTTGCGTTGATCGGCGAGCCCAACCGCCATGAGCACAGCCGCGAGTACGAAGAAGAGGACAACTATCCCGGTCACCGGAAGTACACCAACCCAAAGAGGACGACAACTGCGGCCACACTGGCCAAGTGCTTGGCGAAGTATGGAAGACGTCAGCCCTTGTCGAGGGGGAGAGGTTTCATCGATTCCGTCGACGGAAAGCTGATCTTGTTCTCACATTTGAGGAGCTTCGCCATCTTCAAGGAGGAGCGGAAGAGGACCCTGAATCGCGATTGAACGGAGAGATCCAGGTCGTTGTAGATGTTGCCCGTCACGTAAAGCGGAGTATCCTCATCCTCCAACTTGCACGGGAAATATACGTCGGCACTACCCGCTTCGGTGGTCGCCTGCATACCTGAACCCAGCTTGTAAGCCTTGTACGAGGTCATGCTGTACTTCTGCTCTTCTGAGAACAATCTGCCTTGGCCCGGCGTGAATTTGATCGACAGGCCGGCAGAGCCAGGCGTCGGGTCATCGTCGAGGGCAATCTGACATACGTAAGCGGCGTGATCCTTAGTGAGTAGAGTCTTCGCGGCAGATGAGTGTGAATCAGCCGAGGCCGTAGCATCGTACAGGCGACTGAAGTTCTCGCTCCTCTGGGCTTCCTTGATGGTTGTGGAGTCCAGAACAGCACCGCATGCCTCTTTGAGTGCGGCGGATCCATGAGGTGGTTTGTCGTCTCCGCATCCTGCGCAGGCAATCACGATGAGCGCTGCAGGAAGGATGGCAATTTGGTAGCGCCTCACCGACGACCTCCGTCTGTGCGATCTGTAGTATTTGCTCCGCGATCGTATGCGTTCAGGACGCTTTCCGTGTAGTCACCGGGATGTTCCTTCATGTAGAGAAGTGCCGGCGTCGACGCTCGAAGTTTCCCGAGTTCATTGAAGCGGATCTCGGTCATGCGATTCTTGTTGGAGAGATCAGCCTCTTTCTCCTTGGTTTCCGCGTCGATATCGATCCCCCACTGCGTTTCTGCAGCTCCAGCTGCTCCTTCGACCAGAGTGGGGACGACAAATGCCGCGGCGGCAGAAACAGCTGGCCCCCCTACTGGGAGAAGTACAAGCCCCGTTGCTACACCAATGCCTTGGCTGATTCCGAACTTCTTCCACTCGGCCGATTCCGCGAGCTTGTCATTGATCTTGTCTGTCGCGTCTCCGTACTGCTTGTCGAGATAGGAGATTCGGGACTCATCCAGGATGCCGTGCACATATCCCCCATTGTTGAGGATCTTGCGTGCGTCCTCTGGTGAGTCGCCATGCGCCTGCAGGGCGCTGAAGGTGAATGCTTGTTCAGCAGACGAAAGGATCTTGTAGCCGCTGTCGTGCTGGCCGACGTTATAGAGGAAATTGCTCGCTGTTGACTGTTTGAGGTTGATGTGTCCTTCGCCCTGGTGGTGGTAAAGGTCATTGCGGCCCAAAATGTCGCCGCGTCCGCCTTCGTCAATGGCGGACCAGTTGAGATCGTCCATATACCCTGCCCCCATTCGAGCAAGGCTGTCGCCAATTCCCGGTTTATCGTCCACAAAGCCCATGTCGCCAGAAACGGTGAATGCGACCTGTTCCATGATGTTTGCAGTGCGATTGTCGCGCTGCAGCAATCCGTCTGAGGAGTCGTAAGGAACGCCGAGTGTGGCGGCTTCGAGCGCATGGCCAAATTCGTCGTATCCGTAGCCCCTGCTGTTCTCGGCCAGAGGGTTACCATTCGGCCATTCGCGCTTGTTCAGGAGGTAGTCCAGGTCAGGGTCGAGTTTGTTGTGGTTGTCCCAGTCCTTTGAATAGAATAGATCCTTGGCGGCATCAGAGTTGTGCCCCAGAGCCTCCATGTATCCGGCCATGGGATCGACCCCCTGATCGTTGCCTGAGCCGAAGTTCAAGAAAGGCGAAGGGTCCCCATCCGCTCGCCATAGGTCGTTGGGTTTCTCGTCCTTGTGTGACTTCTCGAAACCGATGAGTTTCTGGCCGTAGTCATCCAGGAAATTACGATCGTAGTCCCCGTAGCGCATCAGGCTACTCATTACCTGGAACCCGTAGGGTCCCTTCTGTACTGTCCCCCTCTCCATGTCCAGGTAGTCGACCTGCTTGCCTCCCATGGCAATGACGTCATGCTTCCAGCGCTCCATGGCTTTGCTATCGGAGTGTGAAGCGGTCGCCAAGGTGACGCTCAGCGATTTCTGAATGGCCGCAGACGCTTTGCTCTGGTCGCCACCGGTCTGCACTCGGTCAGCAATCCGGGTCCAGAGTTCCAGCGTGCCCTTACCACCCAAGTGGGTTGCGAACTTCTCTGCGAAGTATGGGTCGCCTTCATGTCGAGCCATGAGTGTATTAATGCGACGAAGCGTGGCGGGATCCAAAGAGTCGTCAGCCCCGGCCAGTGCCAGTTTGCTCTTGTCGCCCGTCAGCTTCTCAAGTTCCTTCAGGTCCTTGTCGGCCTGCTCGCGACCCTTCTTGGCATCGGCAATGCTGTGATAGGTATTCGAGTTGAATCCCTTTCCGCGGCCGTTGTAGTCCTGACTCAGAGCCCAGGAAAGGGTGTCGTCTGCTTCCTGAGCGGTATCGATGACCGAACGGATGCTACTCCGATAAGCCTGCAGCGTTTCCTGGTACCCTTTGTTAAGTGCCGCAATGTTTTCGGTGGGGGTATCCTCTGGCGGGTCAAAATAGACCTCGCCGTCAGGCTTGATCGAGAGATACTTGTCGGACTCGATGTCGTGCTTCAGACTCTTCAGCTTGGATTGGGAGCTGGTGAAGATTTCACGAGCGTTGTCCAACAGCTTGTACACGTCATCGGCTTCGTCCGCCGCCGCACTGATCTGATTTCCGACGACCTTGGCCTTTTCGAGAGCGGCGGTGGCGGCTTTGCCCTTCCAGTCAGATCCCTCAAGGTCCTTTTCGACAGTGTTTTCGTACTGTTTGTGAACCTTCTTGAATTCTTCTGGAAGCTTGCGCCACTTGGTCACAGCTTCATTCAACTCACTGAAATCTGCATGAAGGAGTGTCTGATAGTCCAGCATGTTTTCCCCGTTCGGTGGTACTACTTGAGCTTCTCGTGACCGTGGCGGGCTTTTTCTTTTTGTTCACGTGCTGCGTAGTCATTCGCGCTGGAGCGCAATGCGCCTGCGATGTCGTTCTTCAGCAGGCTCTCTACGTACTTCATCTGTCCGCGCCACCTGGTCATGAACGTGGAGAATGCCGGTCCTGATTTGAACCCCTTCAAGCTGGGGCCAACTTGATCGGTTTCCTTGGCAGCCGAGTTGTCTGCCTTCGTGAAGTCATCGCGGACCGTATCCGCATTGGTTGCCCGGTGCCTCAGGAATCCGGAGTCTGTCACGAGTTTCTTCCCCGAGGAATCACCGCCAGGATCCGCCGGCAGCTGGTTCAGCTCCATACTGCTGTGCTGACGAGCCACGGCACTGGTGCGAGCCTGGCCCCACATCTCATCGAATGACATGGTGGTCCTTTCGGTTGTCACTGCCGACTGATCGATTGCATGCACGCTCGCTCAGGGCTGTTGTCCTGGGTGGGGTGCTCTATCGGTTGGTGTGCCAGTGACGTGGCCTTGGGATGGGCCGAAGGACGGGTACTGCTGCTGGGGAGCGTTCGGAGGGTACCCGGGTGGGAGCGTCGGGACGGCCGACCGCTGAGTGGAGCGTCGGCGGCGTGCGCGGATCGCGGGGATCGCGATGGCTGTGCCGAGGAGCGCGGCTGCTCCGGCTCCCAGGCCGATCCAGAGGGTTGTGTTCCCGTCGTCTTTCGACTGTGCGGCTGCGGGCTTGTCGTCGGTCTCGTTGTCACCCGCGGATCCAGCGGACCGGGATGCCTCGGGAGACGGTGACTTGGATCCCGCTGCGGCCAGGTCGGGGAGCGGATATTCGCCGGCGGGACCCGGATCGCCCGGATTCTCCAGTGCGACACGGGGCCGCACGCCGCCGTAGCCGACGAAGTCGCTCCGCTTCTCGCCGCCCGAGGGCTTGCTGGCCGTGTTCAGCATGACGCGGAGGACCTGGTTGTTGGTCCAGTTGGGGTGCTTGGCCCAGATGAGGGCCGCCGACGCGGAGGCGATGGCGGTTGCGTCACTGGTTCCCTTGGACTTGCAGATCTCGCTTCCACCGAGACAGGCGTGAACCATGTCCACGCCCGGTGCCACCAAGTCGACCTGAATCCCCGTTTGGGAAAACGGAGCCACCTTGGCGTTCTCGTCCGCGGCCCCGACGCCGACTACGCCGGGTGTGGCGGCCGGGTACGCCGGCAGATTGGACTTGTCTCCACTGTTACCGACACCGGCAAAGATCAGCTTTCCATTGGCCAGCGCGTACTTGACGGCAGCCGCGAGCTGGGGAGTGCTCACGTTCGTCCGGCCGGGAGAGTTGTTGGCACCCATGGAGATGTTGATGATCTGGGCCCTGGAATCCGCGGCGTACCGGATGGCCTGCGACAACACCCTGGAGAACTCGGCCCCCGCGTCTACCTGCCCGAAGTCCTCCGTGGCGTAGCGCATTCGGATAGGAAGGATCTTGGCGCCGGGTGCGAGACCGTATGAACCGTTCAGTGCCCCGCGCGCACCCGTCGCGGCGATGAGCGCGGCCATGTCCGTGCCATGGGCGTCGATGTCGGTGTGTTCGTCGCCGCGCTGGCTGGAGTAGTCCTTGCCGTCCAGGACCTGCCCTTTGAGGTCCGTGAGAGAGCCGTCGACTCCCGAATCGATGAGGGCCACGGTGATGCCACGCCCCGTGCTTCTCTTCCACATCTCGGTGGCGTGCATGGCATCCAGATGCCACTGCTGTGCGCGGACGGAGTCCGCATGGGCAGGAGTGGCACCGATGCCGACGAGCAACAGGCCGAGAGCGGCCGACACCGCCGACCAGAGCCGTGTCCTTTGTTTGCTGTTGGTACGCATATGCCTTCCTGGTGGCAAGGGGTGGCCCGGGCTCAGCCGACGACTGGGGGGAGGGGCCGACGGTCGCCGCGCACCCAGGTCTCCTCGTCCTCGGCGAGGTAGTCCGGGCGCTGACCATGCTGTTGGTCCTTACGCGAGCCCGAGGGCTGCGCCGCGTTCGCCACCGTCCCCGTACGGCCAGAGGAGGTCGTTGTTCCTGCGCGGCCGGTCGCCGCACCGTGCGCTCCTTCGGCCGCATTGGATGCCGGGCGGACGAGACCCGAGCCTCCTGGTGTGAAGGGACGTCCACCGCCGCGGACCTGCTGCACCGGCCGATTGCCGACGACGCCGCCCGTCTCCGACGCAAGGCGACGGCCGCCGGCCAGGCCCTTGGCGGAGCCCGGACCTTCGCCAGGGGTCCCGGTCCCCGTGGGGACCCCGCGTGTCATGCCTGTCCGGCCCTGGATGCCTTCCTTACCGATGACCGTTCCACGCGGGATGCCGTTTTGCGGCCGGGCCGGGCCCGACGTGACAGGTCGGCCTCCGGTGATACCGGTCTCTCGCGGGACACGCGGTGTTCGCCCGTTCGCGGTACCACCGGATGCGGTTGTCTGCGGAAGCTGGGAGGGCGATGGAAGCCGCGGCGTGGAGGCCGGGCCGGGTACACGGTTGCCGCTGCCGAAGACAGGTGGCACGGTGGTCGGCTGGCCGGTCACCGGCAGGTCCTGGTGGGGGACGGCTGTATGAGGCGTGGGAGGAACCGTCGTGCTCGGAGTTGGGGTCCGCGGGAGCGTGTCCACCCCGTCAAGGCCGAGGGACGCGGGCTCCGAGGCGTGAATGCGCGGCGTGGCGACGTGCGATGTGGTCTGCTCGGGGATGGTGTGGGAAGCAGCGACGCCACGGCCACCGGACCCCGTGGCAGCCATCCCTGAACCATGGGCCATGGACGACGACGTGCCGCCCTCCAGAGACGTGTCGCTCGCCGACATGTGCTCTTTGCCGCCGCCGTACCACCAACGATCCGACCCCGCCCGCCCTGCCGGCGGCGAAAACGTAGGCGGAGTCACACTGTTCACCTGTTGCGCAGAGTACTCGTACGTCTGCGCAAGCTTCCGCATCTGCTGAGCCGCCTCAGCCCGAGCTGCCTCGATCCGTCCCTGTGCCGCCGTGGCGTCGGTCTTGGCCGTCTGGGCCAGTTTCCGCGCGTCGGGATCGTTGTGGGCGCCGGGCTGCTTGGCCGCTGCGATCGTGGCGTGGGCATCGGCGAGATCCGTCTTGGCCCGCGTCGTCTCGGAGACGTCCGGCATGGCCGCCTTCGCCTCGGCGATGGCCTGCGACACCGTGCCCATCCAGCGGGACGCCACCTCGGCGTACTGCCCCAGGCGCAGCGTGGCGCTTGCCGTCTGCCCGCCCCAGTCCCGGAACGCGTCGCCGCCTTCGCCCTGCCACTCGAGGCCCTTGACGTGCTTCATGAGGTCGTCGCCGATCTTGGTGATCGTCGAGGCGGCCTTGGCCAACTTGCCGGTCAGGTGTGACGCGCCCGACGAGCTTGCCGAGTCGATCAGGGCGGCGAGCTGCTCGTGCGTCATCGACTCGAAGTCGGTGCGGGCCGGCTGCGGTTCCCGCCTGTTCGGCTGCTCGCCCATCACCACTTCTCCTTGGTGCCCTCGGAACCGGACGTGGTCGAGGTGTCCGGCTGCTCCACGTACGGATCCCGGTCAACCACGTAGTACTTCTCCGCCTCCGCGTTGACCTCCTTCATCCGCGTCCGGATGTCGTCGTCCAGGTTCGCGTAACCCACCCGCGACGCGTGCACCGCCAGTCCCATCCCCTCGATCTGCGCGCCGAGCGCCTTGGAGAGGTTCTCCAACTCGTCGTGGACGAGGGTGTACGAGTCGTAGAGGAACTGTGCTTCCTTGAAGTCGGAGGAGCCCAGCTGGGCGCGGGACAGGCGGTCCTGGCCGACCTTGCCCGGGGCCGCCTCCGACTTGTCGAGCTCGATCAGGAGCTCGTCGACGCGCTTCTTGAAGTTCTTCATGGCGCTGTGCTGAATGTCCAGCGCCATCTGCGGGTTCACTCCGGCCAGGCTGTCGAAGGACTTGCCCGTGTCCGGCGCGTCGTGGGCACCGCCCGACCCGCCGCCCCCGTTCGAACTCACTTCAGCTGCCTCCCCGTTCTCCCCGTTGCGCTCCGTTCACCCGAACGAAGTAAAGACTCGATCGATCACTCTAATGGCGTTGCGGAAGCAACCCCACCTGAATCAGCGACGTACCGCGCTTGCGCGACACGAACACGCCACGTCCCGGCGGCATCGGCCGCGCTCGCACCGTGCCGAGGATGTCGCCCTCGCTCGGGTCGCCCGAAAGGACCACGCCCTGCGCGCCGAGCTCCTTGACCCGCTGCATGAAGGACTCGTACATGGCACGGGAGGCACCGGCCGCGCTGCGGGCGATGATGAACTTGACACCCACGTCGCGTGCGAAGGGCAGATGGTCGACCAGCTGGGACAGCGGGTTGCCCGAATTGTTGGCGACCAGCTCGTAGTCGTCGATGAGGACGAACAGTTGCGGGCCGTTCCACCAACTGCGGTCGCGAAGCTGCTGGGGCGTGATGTCCGGCTTCGGCGCACGCATCTCCATGAACTGACGGATCGCGTCCATGTGGACCTGCATCGCCGACGCCATCGGGGCGTACTCCAGCAGGTGCTCCTCGGACACCGCCTCCAGCATCGTGCGCCGGTAGTCGCCGACGACGATGCGCGCCTCCGCCGGCGTGTAGCGCTCCGCGATCTGCTGCGCGATCAGCCGCAGCAGATTCGTCTTGCCGGACTCGCTCTCACCGAAGACGAGGAAGAACGGGTCGCTGTCGAGGTCGATGAAGACCGGCTCCAGGTTCGCCTCGTCGATGCCGATCGCGATGCCGTGCTGCGGGAACTCGAAGCCCTTGGGCAGCTGGTCGGCGGGCAGCTTGCGGGGGAGCAGGCGGACCGTGGGGGCCGCCGGGCCCTGCCAGTTGGCCTTCGCCGCCTGGACCAGCTGTGCCGTCGCCTCCGCCAGGTCGTCCGGGGACGGTGACGAGTCGATGCGCGGCAGCGCCGTCATGAAGTGCAGCTTCTCCGGCACCTGGCCGCGGCCGGGGACGCCCGCCGGTACGTTCATTGCGACCTTGCGGTCGAACTCGGAATCCATGACGTCGCCCAGGCGCAGTTCCAGGCGGCCCAGGATCTGGTCCTTGAGGGCCGCACGGACCTCCATGTAGCGCGAGGCCGAGATGACGACATGGACGCCGTAGCCCAGGCCCCGGCCCGCGATGTCGTTGACGATGCCTTCGAGGCCCTCGTAGTCCGTCTTGAAGTTGCCCCAGCCGTCGATGACGAGGAACACGTCACCCCAGGCCTCGCCGGGCAGTTCGCCCGCCGCGCGGCGCCTGCGGTACGTCGTGATGGAGTCGACGCCGTTGGCGCGGAAGAACTGCTCGCGGCGGTTGAGGATGCCCGCCACCTCCGCGACCGTACGGCGCACGCGCTCGGGGTCGAGCCGGGACGCCACGCCGCCCACGTGCGGGAGGTCCGCCAGCGTCACCAGACCGCCGCCACCGAAGTCCAGGCAGTAGAACTGCACCTCGTGCGGCGTGTGCGTCAGCGCGAACGACGTCACCAAGGTGCGCAGGAACGTCGACTTTCCGGACTGCGGACCACCCACGATCATCGCGTGGCCCGCGGCACCCGAGAAGTCCCGGTACAACACCTCGCGCTTCTGCTCGAAGGGCTTGTCGATCAGACCCAGCGGAACCGTCAGGCCGCCCAGGCGCGTGTACTCCGGCGCCTGCAGGCCGCGCTCGGGGGTGACCGCCAGCGCCGGGAGCAACTGGTCCAGCGTCGGTGCCTGGTCCAGCGGGGGCAGCCACACCTGATGCGCGGGTACGCCCTGGCCCTCGAGCCGCTGCACGATGACGTCCAGGACGGTGTCGGCCAGGGCGTCGTCCTCCGGACGGGCGGCCGGTGCGTTCGTCTGCGCCGGATCCGGAGCCACATACGCCACCGGCACGGGTGGCGCCGTGAAGAGCGCCGGGCGGCGCTCTATGGGCAGGCTGCCCTGCGTGACCTCGGGCCCGCCCGCGCGGTACGTCCCGGAGACGTACGCCGCCTTGAAGCGCACCATCTCCTCCGTGCCGAACTTCAGGTACCCGGAACCGGGCACCGACGGCAGGTGGTAGGCGTCCGGCACGCCCAGTGCCGCGCGCGACTCCGCCGCGGAGAACGTCCGCAGACCGATCCGGTACGACAGATAGGTGTCCAGGCCCCGGAGCTTGCCCTCCTCGAGACGCTGCGAGGCCAGCAGCAGGTGCACACCCAGGGAGCGGCCGATGCGGCCGATCTGGATGAACATGTCGATGAAGTCCGGCTTAGCCGTGAGGAGTTCGCTGAACTCGTCGATCACGAGGACGAGGGAGGCCAGTGGCTCCAGGGGTGCACCGGCGGCGCGCGCCTTCTCGTAGTCGTGGATGTTGGCGTAGTTGCCGGCCGCGCGCAGCAGTTCCTGGCGCCGCTGGAGCTCACCGCGGATCGCGTCGCCCATGCGGTCGACCAGGGTCAGGTCGTCGGCGAGGTTGGTGATCACGGCGGCGACATGCGGCATCTGCGACATGCCGGCGAAGGTCGCGCCGCCCTTGAAGTCGGCGAGCACGAAGTTCAGCGTCTCGGAGGAGTGCGTGACCGCCAGGCCCAGCACCAGGGTCCGCAGCAGCTCCGACTTGCCGGAGCCGGTTGCGCCCACGCACAGGCCGTGCGGGCCCATGCCGTCCTGCGCGGCCTCCTTGAGGTCCAGCATGACGGGCTGGCCGCCCTCGCCGACACCGATCGGCACCCGCAACCGCTCCGGTGTCGAACGGGGCCGCCACGTGCGCGTGACGTCCACGGAGGCAGCGTCGCCGAGACCCAGCAGATCCGTGAAGTCCAGGTTGGCGAGCAGGGGTTCGTCATCGTCCCCGCCGCCCATACGGAGCGGTGCGAGCTGGCGTGCGAGCGCCTCCGCGGCGGGCAGGGACAGCCCGTCGGGCACACCCTCGTAGGCGACCCCGCCACCGGAGTCCAGCCACAGGCGTTCCGGCCGTACAACGATCGACAGATCACCGCGGGGCTGGTCGAGGTCGCCGGAGACCACCTCGACGATGGTCACGCCCTGCAGGCCCTCGGCCGCCGCGAACGCCGAAGTCGGGGGCACCATGCCGCCGTCGAGAACCACCAGGATGTGCGGTTGGTCCAGCAGCGGCTGACCGTCCCGGCTGAAGCGCGGCCGGCCGTCCAGGCGGGCCGCCAGCAGTTGCTCCAGCTCGCCGAGGTCGTCTCCGAAGAGGCGGCGCGTGCCCGCGCCGTCGAACTGCCCCGCCAGCTGGCAGTGCGGAAGCCACTTCGTCCAGTCCCAGCGGGCGACCGCGCCCGGCGCCGTCACCACGGCCACGATCAGGTCGTCGGGGGAGTGCAACGTGGCGGCCTGGGCCACCAGCGCGCGTGCCGCGGACTGGGCGCACTCCGGCGCGCCGGACACCGTGACGTGGTAGAAGGCGCGCAGCGAGACCGCCACCGGCAGGCCGTCCATCTGGCCGTGCACGGCCAGGAACCGCTGCATGGCACCGGCGCACAGCGGCTCCAGCTCGTCCACCGGCGCGGTGTGCGGTGCCATCAGGGGAGTGGACAGCTGCTGCGGGCCGAGTCCTATCCGCACCTGCCCGAAGTCACCGTCGCCGACGCGCCGTTCCCACACCCGGCTGCCCTCGGCGACCACCGACCACAGCTGTTCGGGAGACGGGTGGAGGTACAGCTGCGCGTCGCGTTGGCGCAGCGCGGTCTTGCGCACTGTACGCCGGGTCTGCGCGAGGTAACGGAGGTAGTCGCGGCGCACATCTGCCATTTGCCCTTGCGTACCGCGGCGGTAGCGGACGATCTGTGAGACCACCATCGCGGCGGTCGACATCAGCATCACCACGCCCATGATCCGCATGAACGGGTGGGCGTTCGGAGACGCGAAGTAGAACACCACGGACGAGCCCATGCCGAGAGTGGGCAGGACCTGCATCAGCATGCCCTCCTGCTGCCCGCGCGGCAGCTCGGGAGGAGCTTCCAGTTGTAGCTCGTCCGAGGACACTTCGGGCGGCAGGGAGCGTGGTGGGCGCCTGATGACGAGCTGGCTCACCGGAGCATCAATCTCCCTATACGGACGATCGGTTGATCACCGGCACCCCCGTGGTGACGGCCGTCGTCCGCTTGCCGGCGATCCTACTTGCCACCACTGACACTGAGTGCCGGTAGGGTGACGCCCGCAGCGTACGCATCCGCGAACAGGGGGTCAGTGAAGGTGAGTACGACCGCGGCGACAGGATTCTGCAGGGTCACGGTGGTGGCGCCCGACAGCCGGATCGACGTGGCTCTCCCGGTGGACATCGCCGTCGCGGACGTCTACCCCGAGATCCTCCGCCTCACGAGCCAGACCCAGCCCGCCGGCGCCCCGACCGGGTACCACTTGGTCCGCCGTGACGGCAGCGTCCTCGACGGCGCCCGCACCCTCGCCGACGAACGGGTGCTCGACGGTGAGGTGCTGAGCCTGCGCCCCTTCGCCGAGTCGCTGCCGCCCGCGGTCTACGACGACGTCTCGGACGCGGTTGCCTCCGCCGTCGTACGCGACCGGCACCTGTGGAGCGACGAACTGCTGCGCGTCGCGGGACTCACCGCCGGTGCGCTGCTCCTGCTGCTGTGCGGATTCGTCCTCTGGTACGCCGACCCCGTACGCCACGACATGCACGGCCTGCCCGGCATCATCGCCGGCGGTCTCGGCCTGCTGCTGACGGCTTTCGCGGGCGTACGCGCGCGGGTGTACGCCGACCGGGCCTCGGCGGTCGCCCTCGGACTCGGCGCGCTGCCCCTGCTGATGATCGCGGGCTCCGGGGTCGTCGCGCCGGCGGGTGGGCAGGGACCGGGCAAGTTGCAGTTCATGCTCGGCTGTGTGGCCGTCCTGGTCGCCTCGGTCACCCTGGTCGCACTCACCCCCGGAGGGGACGCGCCCTTCGTGGCCGCCTCCTTCCTGGCGACCGTCGGCACCCTGGCGACCTTCGCGGCCGTCCTCACCGACGCCTCCGCCACCGACGCCGCCTCGGTGTGCGCCCCCGTCGCGATCGGACTGGTCGCCTTCCTGCCGGGCCTGTCGGCACGCTTCGCCCGGCTGCCCATCGGTTACGCCTCGCCGCGCTCCGCCACCCACGACGACTTCGACCCCGACCCCACGCAGGGCGCGGACGCGGACCCCCTCGACGCCGAACGCATCGCCGCCCAGGCCAGGCGCGGTCACGAGATGCTGCTCGGACTGGTGGGCGGCACGGCGGCCGTCGTCGTCGCCTCCGCCGCGGTCCTCGGCTTCTCCGACAACCTGTGGGGCCAGCTCCTGGCGCTGACCACGGGCCTGGCCATGCTCATCCGCGCGCGGCTCTTCCGGTACACCGCCCAGGTGGCCTGCGTCCTGGTCGCCGGCCTCGCGGCCGTCGCGCTCCTGCTGCTCGGCCTCGCGCTGAACCCGCCGTCCGACGCCCTGACCGACTTCGTCCTGCACGGCGACCGTGGCGCCCTCGACCTGCGCACGGCCTGGCTCACGGCGGCCGTCGCCGCCGGTGCCGCACTGATCACCGCGATCGGTCTCGTCGTACCGCGCAAGGGCCTGTCACCCTTCTGGGGCCGCTTCCTCGACCTCGCCGAGGGAGCCGTTCTGCTCGCTCTGGTCCCCCTGTGCCTCGCGGTGCTGGGCGTCCTCACCGACGTACGATCCATGGTCGGCTAGGCCGACGGCATTGCAGCCCGTGGGCACTGGTACCCTGAGTGACGGCCGTTTGTGTACGCACCCCCGGAGCCCCGCAGGCACCCCCTGCAAGCCCTGGAGGCCGCGCGCAGCGGATCCCCGCCTTCCGAGTGACGGAAGTTCCCCCGAGCAGAAGACCGGGGGCGCTCGGTCGGCCACTCACAGACTATGAGGAGTACGCGTGTCGCTCGACGCCGCTACGAAGAAGCAGATCATCGGCGAGTTCGGTACCAAGGAGGGTGACACCGGCTCCCCCGAGGTCCAGGTCGCTATGCTCTCCCGTCGGATCTCCGACCTGACGGAGCACCTCAAGACCCACAAGCACGACCACCACTCCCGCCGTGGTCTGCTCATCCTGGTCGGTCAGCGCCGTCGGCTGCTGCAGTACCTGGCCAAGAAGGACATCCAGCGCTTCCGTACGCTGGTCGACCGCCTCGGCATCCGCCGCGGTGCTGCGGGCGCCAAGTAAGACGTCGTGAAGGGAGCGGTTCCCGATAGGACTCGGGGGCCGCTCCCTTTGCCGTACGTGCGGAAACGTGCGGAGTGTCACTCACGCTTTGTAGTGTGGTAGCACAACGCATTACGGACGACACAGCACAACAAGAAGAGGAGAAGCGCACCAAGCCGCCGCCGGTCCTCGGTAGTGGCCCCCGGGGGAAGCGAACCCCGGGTGCTTCGATCGAAGACCGGCCCGCACCGCACGGAGCGCTTCTCCGCAACCGTCCCCCTGTCATACGGGCAGCCAGGGACGAAGACGAGGAGAAAACGCTAGTGGAGAACGAGACCCACTACGCCGAGGCCGTCATCGACAACGGCGCCTTCGGCACCCGTACGATCCGCTTCGAGACGGGCCGCCTGGCCAAGCAGGCCGCCGGCTCCGCCGTTGCGTACCTGGACGACGACACCATGGTGCTGTCGGCCACCACCGCATCCAAGAACCCCAAGGACCAGCTCGACTTCTTCCCCCTGACGGTGGACGTCGAGGAGCGGATGTACGCCGCCGGCAAGATCCCCGGCAGCTTCTTCCGCCGTGAGGGCCGTCCCTCCGAGGACGCGATCCTCACCTGCCGCCTGATCGACCGCCCGCTGCGCCCGTCCTTCAAGAAGGGCCTGCGCAACGAGATCCAGGTCGTCGCGACGATCATGGCCCTCAACCCCGACCACCTGTACGACGTCGTGGCGATCAACGCCGCGTCCGCGTCCACGCAGCTGGCCGGTCTGCCCTTCTCCGGCCCGATCGGCGGCGTCCGCGTCGCGCTGATCCGTGGCCAGTGGGTCGCCTTCCCGACGCACACCGAGCTCGAGGACGCCGTCTTCGACATGGTGGTCGCCGGTCGCGTCCTGGAGGACGGCGACGTCGCGATCATGATGGTCGAGGCCGAGGCCACCGACAAGACCATCCAGCTGGTCGCGGGCGGCTCCGAGGCGCCGACCGAAGAGGTCGTCGCCGCCGGCCTCGAGGCCGCCAAGCCCTTCATCAAGGTCCTGTGCAAGGCCCAGGCCGACCTCGCCGCGAAGGCCGCCAAGCCGACCGGCGAGTTCCCGATCTTCCTCGACTACCAGGACGACATCCTGGAGGCGCTCTCCGCCGCCGTCCGCCCGGAGCTCGCCTCCGCGCTGACCATCGCGGGCAAGCAGGAGCGCGAGTCCGAGCTGGACCGCGTCAAGGCGCTCGCCGCCGAGAAGCTCCTGCCGGAGTTCGAGGGCCGCGAGAAGGAGATCTCCGCCGCGTACCGCTCGCTGACCAAGCAGCTGGTCCGTGAGCGCGTGATCAAGGAGAAGAAGCGCATCGACGGCCGTGGCGTGACGGACATCCGTACGCTCGCCGCCGAGGTCGAGGCCCTCCCGCGGGTGCACGGCTCCGCGGTGTTCGAGCGTGGCGAGACCCAGATCCTGGGCGTCACCACCCTGAACATGCTCCGCATGGAGCAGCAGCTGGACACCCTTTCCCCGGTGACCCGCAAGCGCTACATGCACAACTACAACTTCCCGCCGTACTCCACCGGTGAGACCGGCCGCGTCGGCTCCCCGAAGCGCCGCGAGATCGGCCACGGCGCCCTCGCCGAGCGCGCGCTGGTGCCGGTGCTGCCGGCGCGCGAGGAGTTCCCGTACGCGATCCGCCAGGTCTCCGAGGCGCTGAGCTCCAACGGCTCGACGTCCATGGGCTCGGTCTGCGCCTCCACCATGTCGCTGCTGAACGCCGGTGTGCCGCTGAAGGCCCCGGTCGCCGGTATCGCCATGGGTCTGATCTCCCAGGAGATCGAGGGTGAGACGCACTACGTCACCCTCACCGACATCCTCGGTGCGGAGGACGCCTTCGGTGACATGGACTTCAAGGTCGCCGGCACCAAGGAGTTCGTGACCGCCCTCCAGCTCGACACCAAGCTGGACGGCATCCCGGCCTCCGTCCTGGCCGCGGCCCTCAAGCAGGCCCGCGACGCCCGTCTCCACATCCTCGACGTGATGATGGAGGCCATCGACCGGCCCGACGAGATGTCCCCGCACGCCCCGCGGATCATCACCGTCAAGATCCCGGTCGACAAGATCGGTGAGGTCATCGGCCCCAAGGGCAAGATGATCAACCAGATCCAGGAGGACACCGGCGCCGACATCACCATCGAGGACGACGGCACGATCTACATCGGTGCCGCCGACGGCCCGTCCGCCGAGGCCGCGCGCGCCACGATCAACAGCATCGCCAACCCGACGATGCCCGAGGTCGGCGAGCGCTACCTCGGTACGGTCGTGAAGACGACCACCTTCGGTGCGTTCGTCTCCCTGCTGCCCGGCAAGGACGGTCTGCTGCACATCTCGCAGATCCGCAAGCTGGCCGGCGGCAAGCGCGTGGAGAACGTCGAGGACGTCGTCGGCGTGGGCCAGAAGGTCCAGGTCGAGATCGCCGAGATCGACTCCCGCGGCAAGCTCTCCCTGATCCCCGTGATCGAGGGCGAGGAATCCGCAGCCGACAGCGGCTCCGCCGCGGGCGGCGAGGACAAGAAGGACGACACCGACAAGTGACGTCGAGTAGCTCCAAGACGACGGCCCGCACCTCTTCGGAGGCGCGGGCCGTCGCCCGTACCCAAACCCTGATCAAGGGCGCCGGTGGGATCGGTACGGTCCGTAAGACCACCCTCCCGGGCGGCCTGCGCATCGTCACGGAGACCCTGCCCTCCGTGCGCTCGGCGACCTTCGGCATCTGGGCGCACGTCGGCTCCCGCGACGAGACGCCCGCGCTGAACGGCGCCACGCACTATCTGGAGCACCTGCTCTTCAAGGGCACCGGCCGCAGGTCGGCGCTGGACATCTCCTCCGCCATCGACGCGGTCGGCGGCGAGATGAACGCGTTCACGGCGAAGGAGTACACGTGCTACTACGCGCGCGTGCTCGACACCGACCTGCCGCTCGCCATCGACGTCGTCTGCGACATGCTCACCGGCTCGCTGATCCTCGAAGAGGACGTCAACGTCGAGCGCGGCGCGATCCTCGAGGAGATCGCGATGACCGAGGACGACCCGGGCGACTGTGTGCACGACCTGTTCGCGCACACGATGTTCGGCGACAACGCCCTCGGCCGCCCGGTCCTCGGCACGGTCGACACGGTCAACGCCCTGACCGCCGACCGCATCCGCCGCTTCTACAAGAAGCACTACGACCCCACCCACCTGGTGGTCGCGGCCGCGGGCAACATCGACCACAACAAGGTCGTGCGACAGGTCCGTGCCGCCTTCGACAGGGCGGGCGCCTTCAAGAGCACCGCGGCCGAGCCCGTCGCGCCCCGCAACGGCCGGCGCAGCATCCGCACCGCGGGCCGCGTCGAGCTCCTCGGCCGCAAGACCGAGCAGGCGCACGTCGTCCTCGGCATGCCCGGCCTGGCCCGCACGGACGACCGCCGCTGGGCGCTCGGCGTGCTGAACACGGCCCTCGGCGGCGGTATGTCCTCCCGTCTCTTCCAGGAGGTCCGGGAAAAGCGCGGCCTGGCCTACAGCGTGTACTCGTACACCTCGGGCTTCGCCGACTGCGGCCTCTTCGGCGTGTACGCGGGCTGTCGTCCCTCGCAGGTCCACGACGTGCTGAAGATCTGCCGCGACGAACTCGACCACGTTGCCGGGAACGGTCTGTCGGACGACGAGATCGGCCGCGCCATAGGGCAGTTGCAGGGCTCGACCGTCCTGGGGCTTGAGGACACCGGCGCGCTGATGAACCGTATCGGCAAGAGCGAACTGTGCTGGGGCGAGCAGATGTCCGTCGACGACATGCTGACCCGGATAGCGGCCGTGACCCCGGACGAGGTCCGCGAGGTCGCCCGCGACATCCTGGGACAGCGTCCGTCGCTGTCGGTCATCGGCCCGCTCAAGGACAAGCAGGCCTCCCGGCTGCACGACGCCGTCGCCTGAAACCCTCCGGCTGAACACCCCGGCCAAACTTCTCCGGTTAGGAAACAAGAAGATGAGCAAGCTGCGCGTGGCGGTCCTCGGTGCCAAGGGCCGGATCGGTTCCGAGGCGGTACGGGCCGTCGAGGCCGCCGAGGACATGGAGCTGGTCGCCGCCCTCGGCCGGGGCGACAAGCTGGAGACCCTGGCGGAGACCGGTGCCCAGGTCGCGGTCGAACTGACCACCCCCGCCTCGGTGATGGGCAACCTCGACTTCTGCGTGCGCCACGGCATCCACGCGGTCGTCGGCACGACCGGCTGGACCGACGAGCGCCTGGCGCAGCTCAGGGGCTGGCTCGCCCAGTCCCCGGAGGTCGGCGTGCTGATCGCGCCGAACTTCTCCATCGGGGCCGTTCTGACCATGAAGTTCGCGCAGATCGCGGCACCGTACTTCGAGTCGGTGGAGGTCGTCGAACTCCACCACCCGAACAAGGTCGACGCCCCGTCCGGCACCGCCACGCGCACCGCCCAGCTCATCGCCGAGGCCCGCCGCGCCGCCGGCACGGCCCCGGCGCCGGACGCGACCGTGACGGCCCTGGAGGGTGCCCGGGGCGCCGACGTCGACGGCATCCCGGTGCACGCGGTCCGTCTGCGCGGCCTGCTGGCCCACCAGGAGGTCCTGCTGGGCGGCGAGGGCGAGACCCTCACCGTTCGCCACGACTCCCTGCACCACAGCAGCTTCATGCCGGGCATCCTGCTCGGCGTCCGCCGCGTGGTGTCGACCCCGGGCCTGACGTTCGGCCTGGAGCACTTCCTGGACCTGGGCTGATTCGAGGACCCCAGCACATGCGCGCGAAGATCTCCTATGCCGTGACGGCCGCCGTCCTGGTCTTCTACTTCGTCCTGGTCGGCAGCCGCGGCGTGATGCTCATCCAGTCCGGCACGCTCATCACCGTCACCTTCGGGGTCGCGGTGCTGATCCTGCCGGTGATCGGTCTGTGGTTCCTGTGGAAGAACACCCAGTTCGTCCGCAACGCCAACCGGCTCGCCGCCGAGCTCGACGCGGAGTGCGGCCTGCCCGTCGACGAGCTCAGGCGCACCCCCGGCGGCCGCATCGACCGTGACTCGGCCGACGAGGTCTTCGCCAAGCGCAAGGCCGAGACGGAGGCGTCCCCCGACGACTGGCGCAGCTGGTTCCGCCTGGCCGTCGCCTACCACGACGCCCGCGACACCCCCCGAGCCCGCAAGGCAATGCAACGAGCCATCACCCTCCACGCAGCCAAGCCGACCCAGCCCTGACAGGGAGGCGTACGCGTACGCATCAGGGGGCCGGCCTGCACCGCCGCGGACGGGCCCCTTCGCGTTGGTCCCACCGTTGGCCCGGCCGGCACTGAGCCGCGGATGCTTTCAATGGGCCTTGGCCGTGGCCACACCGGAGCGGATCTATGTCCGCACGTGTACGCAGGAGGGGGCGGCCCTCTCGCGTTGCCCCGGGTGGCAACTGGTCGGCACTGGGCCGCGCATGCTTTCGGCGGGCCTTGGCCCGGGTGCAGCAGGACGGTCTGCCCGGTCTGCCCGCATCACCGCGGGGCCCTTTCGCGTTGCTTCCGGCGTCTGCGTCGGTCCTCAGCCGCCATGTCTTCAACCGGCCTTGGCCGTGGATGTACCGGAGCGGACCTTTATCCGCACGTGTGTACGAGGGAGGGGCTGGCCCGAACCATCGCGGACCGGTCTTTCGCTTTGCCTGGGGCGTCAGCCCCGCCGCATTCCGCCGTCCGCGCCTCCAGCGGGACCTCGGCCGCGCCTGCGCGAGAGGTCGTCCGCATCACGGCGGACCGGTCCCATCGCGTTGCCCCGGGTGGCAGACCCGCCGGGTTTCGTCATCCACGCCTTCAGCGGACCCGCGGGGCACCTGCACGAAGCAGACGCCGGCCCGCCCTGCAGCGGACCGGTCCTTCGCGTCGCCCCGAGCGGCAGCCCCCAGCAGCCCCCGTCAGCCCCGGTGGCACTCCGCCGCCCATGCCTCCACCGCGTCCGCTGCTCTGTCGAAGGCCGAGGCGCGGCTCAGGAAGTCGAGGCCGTGTGTGCTCAGCAGCGGGGCCGTGTCCTCGGCGGGGCGGTCCTTCCGTACGAAGGTCAGCGCCTGGCCCTGCACCGTGCGAGGAAGACCCAGCCAGCGCACCGGCTGCTGCACCGTGCGCACCGAGACCACCCGCTTCCAGGGCACCGTACGCGTCACGAAGAAGGCCACCTGGCGCACCCCGCGCGCGCTCACCCACACGCCCATGCGCAGCAGCCGCAGCGCGCTGGCGATGATGGCCAGCGCGATGCAGAGGATCACCGCGGCGGAGGAGGACGAGCCGGTCAGGGCGATGAGGACCGCCGCGAACAGCACATACGAGGCGAGGAGAAGGCACAGCGCCGCGACGGCCACTCGCCACGGCCCGGGCCGGTAGGGGCGCCGCCAGCGCGTGCGGTCGTCGTACGGCAGGGCGGCGTCGTCGGCTGCCTCGAAGGTGCGGTCGGCCGTCAGGAAGGGCAGGGGCACGGCTGGTCCTCACTCATTCCATGCATGGGCTGTGCCCGGTGAGGCTATCCGCCTGGGTACACGCTCACCACCCTTGGGGGGCCGGAAGGGTCAGTGCCCCTGGGACGCCTGGGACTGCTGGGTCTGCGTGGTGGAGGGAGTGGACAGCGCCGGCCCACCGAGGACCACGGAGCCCACGAGCCCGGCGACGATCGTGAGCCCCAGCAGCCAGCGCCCGGCCATCTGACCGACGGAGGACCGCTGACGGGGCGGTGGAGCGACATTGCTGCGGAACGTGTCGGCTTCGGCGAGGAAGGCGAACGGGACGGGTTCGCGCCGACGGAACATCGGACTGCGTCTCCCTTCGGGGATCGAACGAGTGGGTCTCACCAACACAGACGAGCGAGAGACGCAAAAGGTGCCCTCTTGCCCCGAATTCACAGAAGTTCTCCGAAGTTCGCCGAAGATGTCGCGCCCCGGTACCGAACGCCCCGATGTCAGTGCCGGGCCGTAGAGTGGGCGCCGCCCGAGAGAAGTGATGGAAGGACCCTCCGAGCCGTGACCGACACCCCCGCCGACGCCCTCAAGCCCAGCTTCCGGAGCGACGTCACCGTAGAGCTGGTCAAGCACAGCGCGGCCGACTCCGACGTGCTGTGGGCCGCCCGAGTCTCCACCGCCGGCGAGCAGTCGCTGGACGAGCTGAAGAAGGACCCGGAGCGCTCCAAGGGCCTGATCAACTACCTGATGCGGGACCGGCACGGCAGCCCCTTCGAGCACAACTCGATGACGTTCTTCATCAGCGCCCCGATCTTCGTGTTCCGCGAGTTCATGCGGCACCGAGTGGGCTGGTCGTACAACGAGGAGAGCGGCCGCTACCGCGAGCTCCAGCCGGTCTTCTACGTCCCCGACGAGTCCCGCAAGCTGGTCCAGGAGGGCCGCCCGGGCAAGTACGTCTTCGTGGAGGGCACCCAGGCCCAGCAGGAGTTGGTCGGCCGCGTGATGGAGGACTCGTACGTCCACGCGTACGAGGCGTACCAGGAGATGCTCGCCGCGGGTGTCGCCCGCGAGGTGGCCCGCGCGGTTCTTCCGGTCGGCCTGTTCTCCTCGATGTACGCCACCTGCAACGCCCGGTCGCTGATGCACTTCCTCGGCCTGCGCACCCAGCACGAGCTGGCCAGGGTGCCGTCCTTCCCGCAGCGGGAGATCGAGATGGTCGGCGAGCGAATGGAGGCCGCATGGGCCGAGCTCATGCCGCTGACGTACGCCGCCTTCAACGGCAACGGCCGCGTCGCGCCGTAGCGCGGTACACGTGTGCGGGTCAGCCTGGTGAAGTGTCCGTATTGCGGCATTTGTAGAAGTTCATCTAGCCTGATCAAACGGACCCGGCACTGCTTGAACCCCCGAGCAGGCAGTGCCGGGCTCCGCATTTGTCATGACTTTCCCCGCACCCCAAGGGCAGACCACGCATTGAGCAGCGAGTAGCGTGTTACCCATGGCTCCGACCTCCACTCCGCAGACCCCCTTCGGGCGGGTCCTCACCGCCATGGTCACGCCCTTCACGGCGGACGGCGCACTTGACCTCGACGGCGCGCAGCGGCTCGCCACCCACCTGGTGGACGCAGGCAACGACGGCCTGATCATCAACGGCACCACCGGTGAGTCCCCCACCACCAGCGACGCGGAGAAATCGGACCTCGTACGAGCCGTACTGGAGGCCGTCGGCGACCGGGCCCACATCGTGGCCGGCGTCGGCACCAACGACACCCACCACAGCATCGAGCTGGCGCGAGCCGCCGAGCGCGTGGGCGCACACGGCCTCCTGGTCGTCACCCCGTACTACAACAAGCCCCCGCAGGAGGGCCTGTACCGGCACTTCACGGCCGTCGCCGACGCCGCCGAGCTGCCGGTCATGCTGTACGACATCCCCGGCCGCAGCGGCGTCCCGATCAACACGGAGACACTCGTCCGCCTCGCCGAGCACCCGAGAATCGTCGCCAACAAGGACGCCAAGGGCGACCTCGGCCGCGCCAGCTGGGCCATCGCCCAGTCCGGCCTGGCCTGGTACTCCGGCGACGACATGCTCAACCTGCCGCTGCTCTCCGTGGGCGCGGTCGGCTTCGTCTCGGTCGTCGGCCATGTGGTCACCCCGGATCTGCGGGCCCTCGTCGAGGCCTTCACCTCCGGCGACGTACAGAAGGCCACCGAGATCCACCAGAAGCTGCTCCCGGTCTACACCGGCATGTTCCGCACCCAGGGCGTCATGACGACGAAGGCCGCGCTCGCCCTCCAGGGCCTGCCCGCCGGGCCGCTGCGCGCGCCCATGGTCGAGTGCTCGACCGAGGAGATTGCCCAGCTCAAGATCGATCTTGCCGCGGGCGGGGTACAGCTCTGACACCAGACTTCACAACTGAATAGGCAGGACACCGGTGCCTGCACCCCACAACGACAACTGCTTCTGCACGAACGTCACGCGCGCCACGTGCCCTACCGGTACGTGGCGTGCGTGGTGAGGAGAGTCTTTTGAGTCATCCGCATCCTGAACTGGGCCCGCCCCCGCCGCTCCCCGAAGGTGGTCTGAGGGTCACCCCGCTCGGTGGCCTCGGCGAGATCGGCCGCAACATGACGGTCTTCGAGTTCGGCGGCCGTCTGCTGATCGTCGACTGCGGAGTGCTTTTCCCCGAGGAGGAGCAACCCGGAATCGACCTGATCCTGCCGGACTTCTCGTCCATCAGGGACCGCCTCGACGACATCGAGGGCATCGTCCTCACCCATGGCCACGAGGACCACATCGGCGGCGTTCCGTACCTTCTCCGCGAGAAGCCGGACATCCCGCTGATCGGCTCCAAGCTGACCCTCGCACTCATCGAGGCAAAGCTCCAGGAGCACCGCATCCGCCCGTACACCCTGGAAGTGGCCGAAGGGAACCGCGAGCGCGTCGGCCCCTTCGACTGCGAGTTCGTCGCGGTCAACCACTCCATCCCGGACGCCCTGGCCGTGGCCATCCGCACCCCCGCCGGCATGGTGGTGCACACGGGCGACTTCAAGATGGACCAACTGCCGCTGGACAACCGTCTGACGGACCTGCACGCGTTCGCGCGCCTGAGCGAGGAAGGCATCGACCTCCTCCTCAGCGACTCCACGAACGCCGAGGTCCCCGGCTTCACCCCGCACGAGCGGGACATCTCCAACGTCCTGCGCCAGGTCTTCGCGGGTGCCCGCAAGCGGATCATCGTGGCGAGTTTCGCCAGCCACGTCCACCGCATCCAGCAGATCCTGGACGCGGCACACGAGTACGGCCGCCGGGTCGCCTTCGTCGGCCGCTCGATGGTCCGCAACATGGGCATCGCCCGCGACCTCGGCTATCTGAAGGTCCCACCGGGACTGGTGGTCGACGTCAAGACGCTGGACGACCTGCCGGACAGCGAGGTGGTCCTGGTCTGCACGGGCTCCCAGGGAGAGCCGATGGCGGCCCTGTCCCGGATGGCCAACCGTGACCACCAGATCCGCATCGTCGAGGGCGACACGGTCATCCTGGCCTCGTCCCTCATCCCCGGCAACGAGAACGCGGTCTACCGCGTCATCAACGGCCTGACCCGCTGGGGCGCGAACGTCGTCCACAAGGGCAACGCCAAGGTGCACGTTTCCGGCCATGCCTCCGCAGGCGAGCTGCTGTACTTCTACAACATCTGCCGCCCGAAGAACCTGATGCCGGTCCACGGCGAATGGCGCCACCTGCGGGCCAACGCCGAGCTGGGCGCCCTGACGGGTGTACCGCACGACCGGATCGTCATCGCCGAGGACGGCGTGGTCGTCGACCTCGTCGAGGGCAAGGCGAAGATCTCCGGCAAGATCCAGGCCGGTTATGTGTACGTCGACGGCCTCTCGGTCGGCGACGTCGGCGAGCCGGCGCTCAAGGACCGCAAGATCCTCGGCGACGAGGGCATCATCTCGGTCTTCGTGGTGGTCGACTCGTCCACCGGCAAGATCACGGGCGGCCCGCACGTCCACGCCCGCGGCTCCGGGATCGACGACTCTGCCTTCGGAGAGGTCATCCCGAAGATCACCGAAGTACTGGAGCGGTCGGCGCAGGACGGCGTCGTGGAACCCCACCAGCTGCAGCAACTCATCCGCCGCACACTGGGCAAGTGGGTCTCGGACGCCTATCGGCGCAGGCCGATGATCCTGCCGGTCGTCGTGGAGGTCTGACACACGTACGACCCCTCGTACGCGTGAACCCGGAGCGGGGCGCCCCGATTTGCATCGGGGCGCCCCGCTCCAGTACGTTTACGGCTCCGCCTGAACGGGAACCCGCCGCCGTGTGCGCGCGGGAGGTCGTCCCGGAGCGGGTGGAAATTCCGACTCAGAATCTCTGATAAAGTCGGAGCCGCCGGAAAGGGAACCGCGAGAGCGGAAACCTGGAAAGCGCCGAGCAAATCGGGTCGAGAAAAGATCTGATAGAGTCGGAAACGCAAGACCGAAGGGAAGCGCCCGGAGGAAAGCCCGAGAGGGTGAGTACAAAGGAAGCG
>NZ_JBIAWG010000015.1:226504-252401 GCF_042895285.1 Streptomyces sp. NPDC001406 | reverse complement strand
CTCACGCCAGTCGAGTTCGAGCAACAGCTGATCTCATCACGTACGCTGTCGCTCGTCGCATGAAACCGGGTGTCCACTCCCGAGGTTGAGCCTCACCACCTCAAGGCCCTCCCCCACGACCGACCCCAAGCCGCCGAACCCGGCCCGGCCTGCCACCACCCGGCCGAAGCGCACCCCACCGCCACCGGCCGCAAGCCGCCAACCCCACCCGGCCCGGCGTGCCGCCACCCAGCCCCTGCGCTCCACCGCCCGCAAGCCGCAAGCCGCCAACCCCACCCGGCGTGCCATCACCCGGCCCCTGCGCTCCACCCCACCGGCCGCTCGCCGCTAAGCCTTCCCGGCGTGCCGCCACCCAGCCTCTGCGCTCCACCGCCCACCGGCCGCTCGCCGCTAAGCCTTCCCGGCGTGCCGCCACCCAGCCCCTGCGCTCCACCCCACCCCCCACCGGCCGCAAGCCGCTAAGCCCACCCGGCGTGCCATCACCCGGCCCCTGCGCTCCACCCCACCCCCACCGGCCGCAAGTCGCTAAGCCAGCCCGGCGTGCCACCATCCGGCTGATGCGCCCCCCGCTCCCCACCGGCCGTTCGCCGCTAAGCCCGCCCGGCGTGCCACCACCCGGCTGACGCGCCCCCGCTCCCCACCGGCCGTTCGCCGCTAAGCCCGCCCGGCGTGCTGGCGAGGCGCGACCGCGCCCCCACCACCCCGGACGCGAACGCAGCCCACCCAAGGGGATGGCGCCCCAAGCCGGCCACTTTCCCCGGGCTGCCCGCTCGCTTCTCACCCGTGCTGGAACGCCCCTAGTCAAGGGTGCCCCGCAGGGGCATCGCCGAAGGCGACGCGGAGCGACAGCGGAGCGCCCTTTACTCGGGGCGTGGAAGCACGACACTGACAAAGAAGCGGGCGGCCCACCTGTGCTTGACAGTCGGCGTCGGCAAAGACCTTCGACCGGGCGGTGATTCACCGTAAGACGGTCAGCTCGGCCCAGACCGTCTTGCGGGGACGTGGCCCCGGGGCAACGCCCCACCGGTCGGCGAAGGCCTCGACGAGGACGAGGCCTCGGCCAGACTCCGACTCGGGGGCGGGATGCTGCGGGCAGGGGAGACCGTCTCCGCGAGTGTCCGTCACCTCGATACGGAGGGTGTCGGCGACGACGTACAGCGACAGCCGGAAGTCGCGCCCCCGCACCCGCCCATGCGTGGCCGCGTTGGCAGCCAGCTCCGCGATGACCTGCGCCGCCTTCTCCGACGGCAGCCCCCAGGAGCGCAGTTGCTCGGTAGCGAGGAGCCGGGCGAGGCGGGCACCCCGGGGTGTGGGAGACAGGAGGACGCTGAAGTTCCGGACGGCGCAATCGAGTTGGGTGGAGTTTTCCTGGTTCACGTCACTCAGCGTGGCCGCCTCTGCGTACCGTGAACAGTGACGCAGCCGATGCGTACGGTTACTGTCCGGAGCTTGTCCGGTCATGTCCTGGCTGTCGAGGACGGCCGTACGGGTAGGGGCGTCGCGGCACGGTCGTACGACGGAGGGGTGCGGGATGAGTGTGGACGGCGAGGCGGTACGGCTCAAGAGCGAGGCCGACGAACCGGGTTGGGAAGTGGATCCCGACGACGACTGGGGCATCGCCGTGATCGCAACCGTCGGACGCCAGCTCAAGCTGCGGCGCGAGGCGGTGGGGATGCGGGCCGCCGTGTTCGGGGAGGCCGTCGGGTACGGCGAGGACATGGTCTACAAGATCGAGGGCGGGAAGCGGATCCCGAGGCCCGAGTATCTGGACAGGGCCGACGAGGTGTTGGGGGCGGGCGGACTGCTCTCGGCGATGAAGGAGGACGTGGCCAAGGTCCGGTATCCGAAGAAGGTGCGGGACCTGGCCCGGATGGAGGCCAAGGCGGTCGAGATCGGGGTGTACGAAAGCATCAGCGTCAATGGGCTGTTGCAGACGTCGGAGCATGCGCGAGCGCTGCTGGAATCGTGGCAGCCGGCGTATTCGGCGGAGGACGTGGAGCGCCTGGTAGCGGCCCGTGTGGCCCGGCAGTCCGTATTCGAGCGGTCACCCGCGCCCGCCCTCAGCTTCGTACAGGAAGAGGCGACGCTTCGCCGCCCTGTTGGAGGCACAATGGTCTGGCAGCAGCAGCTCGAACGTCTGCTGGAAGTGGGCCGGTTGAACAACGTCACGCTTCAGGTGATGCCGACGCACAGTGCAGCCCATCCCGGTCTGAACGGGAGGATCGAAGTGCTGAAGTTCGAGGACGGTTCGGCAGTCGGGCGCTCCGACGGGGCTTACAACGGCCGCCCGATTTCCGATCCGAGGCAGTTGCGCATCCTTGAGCTGAGGTATGGCACCATCCGGGCGCAGGCCCTCCCGCCAGGGGAGTCGCTCGCCTTCATTGAGCAACTGCTGGGAGAAACATGATCCGCAAGTCCCCGTCCGAACTGACCTGGTTCAAGAGCAGCTACAGCAGCGGCCCCGACGGCGAATCCTGCGTCGAAATCGCCCCCACCCCCACCACCATCCACGTCCGAGACTCCAAGAACCCCACCCACGCCCCCCACCTCACCTTCCCACCGTCCACCTGGACGGCCTTCGTCGCGTACGCCGCTGAAGCGTGATCCTCGCCCGCGAGGTCTTCGGCCCGCTCGGGGGCGTGGTGGAAATCGGGGCGGTGAACTCCACGGGCACCTGGGATCTCGCGGATGTCTCGGTCGGCGGATTCCTGGCCCGTAAGCGGGACGAGATGAGCTGCCTCATGGCCGGGATCCGGTCGGTCTGCCGCTTCGGCGATGCGGAGATGGCGATGGCCGACGAGGTGGGCTGGTTTCGCGACTACGAAGTCTCGGCGGCGCATCTGCTTCTGTGGTCCGGGGGACTCACAGGAGTCCCGGAGCCCCTGGAGAAGATGGACGAGCCGGCACAGGTGCGACGCATGTGCCGCACGGGCGCCGACATACAACTGACGGATCTACTGCAGGCGTTGATCACCGGGGCCGTCGCGGCCGGGACGGAGCCCCACCAGGGCGCCCCTCGGATCGCCGACATCCTCGGCATCGCATCCAACCTGGCGGACCCCACCGGCCGCAGTACCCCCGCACTGGTCTTCAGGATGTGGCGAGTGGCCCACCTCTCACCCATCCTGCGCGCCGACTCGGACGCGCCGGTGAGCGGAAGGGCGGGCTTCCGGGCATACGACGAGGCACTGGAGGAGCTGCACTCACGACGCGACGGCCGTCATAACCTCTCACCGTGAGGTCGCCTGACCGGCCGGGGCCGCTACCGCGGTACCGCTGAGCCCCCACCAGCCGGCCTCAGTCAGCCGGCCTCAGTCCGCCTTCTTCTGCGCCTTGCTCCGCTTGTCCTCCGTCTTCACCGCGTCGTTGACCTTCTTGGCCAGCTCGTCGTCGAGCTTCTTGAACTCGCGGACGACGGTGTCGGACATGTCGGCGAGGGCATCGAGCTGCTCGGTGATGTCCTCGCGGCCGTCCTCCCAGTTGGACTCGAAGTCGTCGAGGGCGTCGTTGACCTTGCCGCTGCCGACGTCGTCCTTGTACGACTCGAAGAGCTTCTTGGTGTGGTTGAGGCGCGTCTTGATCGACCGGAGCCGGCGGCCGTAGTCCTCCAGCTCGGTCAGCGGGAGTGAGAGATCACTCTTGCCTTTGCCCACGCGACCGTCCCCCGTTCTCGTATCTCGTAGTCTGGCCGCACCGTACATCAGCATGGTGCCTGAACAAGTGATCGACGAAACGGGGACACGACAGCCATGGCCCGCTACATGGAGGCGCTCACCATCGAGCGTGGCGGTTTCCGGATCAAGGTGCCCGAGTCGTGGTGGGAGTTCGACGTACGGCCGGAGTCACGGGACGACTCGATCCGGCGCATGGTGAACGAGCGCGTCGAGGCGCACCCCGAGCTGGCCCAGTACCGCGACTCCTACACCACCTTCCTCCAGAAGGCAGCGGCAGACGCCTGGAAGTCCGGTGCCATGTACTGCGGTTGCATGGCGGAGAGCTTCGGCGGCGACACCCCGATCACCGGCTCGGTCACTGTCTCGCTCGTCGGCGGTCGTACGCGGGACGGCGCACCCCTGTCGAACGACCCGGCGTCCATAGCCGCCCAACTCGCCGTCAAGGAGGCGAGGAAGGAGGGCGACTCCTGGCGCAAGGTGACGACGGTCGACATCCCCGGCGTCGGACCCGCGGCCCGTACCTACGGCATCGAGGACATCCCGGTCCCCGGCGACAGCCTCAACCGCACGATCCGTGCCGTACTGATGCAGACGTACATCCCGGTGCCCGGCCAGGACGGCAAGGTGGCCCTGGTCGCCGGCAGCAGCCAGGTCCTCGACCTCGCCGACTCCTTCTTCGACATCTTCGACGCGATCACATCGACGTTCCGCTTCGCTGACTGAGTCCGCGTCGGCTCGCACGCTTGTCCAGGCACGGGGGTGCAGGGGAGGTGCGTATGAATCCGGCTGATGTTGTGTCGAGCTTTCCGGGGGCTGCGGAGTCCGCCGGAATCTCGGATGCCTGGTACTGGTCACCGGTGCCCGGTCTGGACTTCGTGGCGGCCCTCAGTTCCGATGGGCAGCACCTCTTTCAGGTGAACGCCCGTGACAGCTACGACCGGGAATTGGTGGCTTGTCTCCTTGCGGCTGCGCGGGAGAACGGTTCCGCGTTGATTGCGGATGGTATGTCGCAGTCGCTCTCCATCCTGAGAAATGGCGTTGAAGGCTTCTGCCGCTCCTGTAGCCTCGCCACACCGCGTCACGGCATGTTCACGCCACCAACGCCGAAAGCCGTCGGGGACCTGGGGGAGGCCCGTATGCGACACCGTTCCACGCCGTTGTCCAGAGCCCTGGGGGGAGCCGCGCTGCTCGGTGCGGCCGTCGCGGTGGGGGTCGTCTTCGTGCGGTACGACGCCGACGCGCCCCGGCTGGACGTTCTCGTGGCTCTCGGCGTGACCGCCGTTCTCGCCGGGGCGTGGGTGCTCGTCGTGCGTGCCGCGCCGGCGGTGGAGCGGCTTCCGGCGGCCGCCGCACGTGACGCGATACCCGCGCGGCTCGGGGCCGTCCGGCGGGACTGGGGGTGGATCGGCGCGGCCTACCTCACCGCCCTGGCGCCGTACGCCTTCGCACGTGGTGCCTACGGCAAGGGCGGCTCCGTGCTCGCCAGCGCGCTCTGCCTGCTCACCCTGCTGTTCGCCCTGGTCCTGTCCCTCTTCGCCATCGGTCTGCTGAAGGGTCAGCTGGAGAAGCCGCAGCGGCTGCTCCAGGAGGACGCCGCCCGGGGGCGGGTGCACGCCGTGCGTGTCCGTTCCGGCGGACTGGTCCGGCAGGACTACCGGCAACCCTCCCAGACCAGCGTGGGGGAGGTCCTCACCATCAACTCGTACTGGATCGAGCTCATGGCGGAGGACGGGAACGGCGGTCGGCCGATCAAGCTGCGGACCATGGACGGGTCGTCCTTCCGGATCCGGATCGGGGACAAGCACGTCCGTGACGCCGCGGCCCGGCTCGACGGTCACGCGGGATGGCTGTGCTGGCCCACCCGCTGGAAGGAGATCGTGGCGACCGACAAGCAGCGGGAACTGCCCGTCGCCTTCGTCGTCGACACCGGACATGTGGTGTGGGGAGTGACCCGCGAGGAGGACTGGCAGCCCTTTCTGCGCGGCGGGGGAGCTCTCGTGCGGGAGACCGAGGCGGGGTTGACCGCCGTACCCATGGAGCGGCCCTCGCGGTATGCGCCCGGGGCGCACGACCTCAGCCTGCTCTTCGCCGTCGGTGCCGCGCTCGTCGCCGTACCCTTCCTGCTCGGCCTCGTCTCCGGCGCCCTCGCGGGGCTGCTCGGCGCCGTCTCGGGCGGGCTGGCCCTGTACGCCGCAGTGCGGCTGGTGCTCCCCGAGAATGTGAACCGGTTCATGGATCCGGAGCTGTGGACCGTACGACAGGAATCGCACGCCTCACTCCGCTGAACGGTGCGCTGTGCAGGAAGGCAAGCATGACGGGCGGAGAGGGAAAGAGCGGTAATGGTGTCCGGGTGGGACTGGGAGAGCGGCGAAGGTCTGCTGGGTCTCGATGATCCCGTGGAGTGGGATGCCGCGTTCGAGCGCGGTGAGCGGCCTCTCGGCACGGCGGCGATCGGGCTGGCCTTCAATTGTTCGCTGGAGGAGGCGTCGCCGCGCATCGTCAGGGCGATGCGGTTGCCGGACCGCGCTCAGCGCGGATTCGCCTTCACGGCGGCCGGCGCCGCGGCTCGGCTCAACAACGCGCTCACACCCGAGCTGTACGAGGCACTGCGCGCGGAGGGACGCCGCGGCTTCGCCGAGAACGCCATCGACGACACGCTGACCTTCGTGCCGTTCCGGGATCTGCCACCGCGGTTCAAGTGGTGGAGTGTGCGGTCGACCGGGAGCAACAAAGTGCTGCGCTTGTTGCTCTGGCCCCAGGACACCTTCTGGGAAATACGGGAAACCCTGCGCAGGCGCCGCTCCTGACTGCGGCGGATGACCGGCGGAAGGGCAGCCATGGAGTTCGAGTTCTCCATCGACGAGAACGAGGCACCCCCGCCCTCGGGATTCGACCTCGGGCACATGCACGTCCGGGGCAACGCGGGGGCGGCGAGTTCACGGAACCGCACTCCGGACCAGGCGATGATGATCTACCTGTCCCTGACGCTCCTCCTGGACGGCCTGCGCCGCTTCCTGGCGGGACGCGACCGCGTCCACACGACTTCCGCCGTGGACTCGTCCTTCTCACTGACCTTCAGGCGCCGCAAGGGTGACTCGGTGGAGACGGTCCATGCGGGCGCGGTCGTCGATCGTTCCTCCGCCAAGGAACTGGCGACCGCCGTCCACACGGGCGCCGAAGGGTTCGCCAGTACGCACTTTCCCCTCCTGCCCGCGGATGACGCGGGCCGTCAGGACCTGGAGCAATCGCTCGCCGAGTTCGGTGCCTTTCTGACGCGACTGACCTGAGGGTTCGCTCGGACCACGACTCAACCCGCTTCACGCCGAACGACTGTTCCTTGTAAGTTCGCGTGTGCACAGGGCTGTTGATGGTGCACACGCGACGGGGGTTGCAAGGACATGGCAGGGCATCGGCCGGCGAACTGGGATCCGCTGGATCTGGACAAGGACCCGACTCCGGGTGATCCGCAGCGCGTCCGCTCCCTGGCGAAGCAGCTGCACGACTTCGCCCACGACGTCTCCGAGGCGCTGCGCCTGGTCAAGGGCATGGCGGGCGAGGACACGCTGCTGGAGTGGGCGGGCAAGTCGGCGGAGGTCTTCAAGGACCAGTTCGGTGATGTCCCGAAGAACCTGAAGAAGCTGAAGACGTCGTACGAGATGTGCGGCGACGCGCTGGCCGACTACTGGCCGAAGCTGGAGCGTGCCCAGTCCCTTGCGGACAAGGCGTTGGCCAAGGCGAAGGAGGCCCAGGACGACCTGACCTCGGCCAAGTCCCGCCTCTCATCGGCCGATTCGTGGGTCACAAGGGCCAACAAGGAAGCCGACAAGTACAAGGACGACCCCACCGGCAGCAAGAGCGACGCCGACAAGCCCGACGAGGCCAAGGTCCGGGCCGCGACCCGTGACGCGCAGAACGCCAAGTCGGCCCACACCAAGGCCCAGTCGGACGTCACCACCGCGCAGAACGCCCTCGACGCGGCGAAGAAGATGGCCGAGGACGCGCGCAAGATGCGTGACGAGGCGGCCCGTGAGGCGAAGACGAAGATCGACGAGGCGTCCGACGCGGGCATTCAAAACCGGTCCTGGTGGGAGGACATCGGCGACTGGTTCGAGGACAACTGGGACACCATCGTCGCCGTCTGCAAGGTCGTCGTCGCGGTCGTCGGGATTGTCGCAATGATCATCGGCGGGCCGATCCTCGGCGCGATCGTGCTGGTGGCGGCGCTTGTCGTGCTGGCCGACACACTCAACAAATACAGAAAAGGCCAGGCCGGCCTGCTGGACGTGGCCTTCGCGGCCATGGACTGCATACCCGGCGGCAAGGGCATTACCAGCCTCGGCAAGCTCGCCAAGGGCATGAAGACCCTCGGCAAGGGCGGTCTCAAGGCCATGGCGAAAAGCCTCGGGAAGAAGGGGCTGCGCAAGGAGGCCGACGACGCCGTCGCCAAGAGCAAGCCCGGCAAGGGCAGGTGCCTGAACGGCGACCCCATCGACATGGTCTCCGGCGAGATGTTCATGGCCGAGACCGACGTCGAGCTATCTGGATTGCTTCCGCTGGCCCTGCGACGCACCCACCTGTCGACCTACCGAACGGGCCGCTCCTTCGGGTCCTCCTGGGCGTCCACGCTCGACGAACGCCTTGAGCTGGACGACCAGGGCGCCGCCTTCGCCACCGAGGACGGCATGATCCTCCTCTATCCAGTGCCGCGGCCCGGCGCGGCGGTGCTGCCGGCCGAGGGGCCGCGGTGGCCACTGGACTGGGACGGGACGCCCGGCGCCCCGCTGCGCGTCACCGACCCGCTCACGGGCATCACCCGTCACTTCGCCCCGCCGCGGAGCCCCGCCGCGAACGACGATGCGTTCACCCTCCTGCTCGTCGCGATGACGGACCGCAACGACTACCGGATCGACTTCGAGCGCGAGGCCGACGGAACCCCCGTCGCCGTTCGCGACTCGGGCGGCCGCTACATCCACGTGGACACCGAGGGCGAGCGCGTTATCGGCCTTCGCCTGCGCGATCCGGAGGACGGTCCGCACGGCACCCTCCTGAGGCGCTTCGGGTACAGCCCCGAGGGTGACCTCACCGAGGCCCACGACTCCAGTGGGCTGCCCGTGCGGTACACGTACGACGGCCCCGGCCGCATCACGTCGTGGACAGACCGCAACGGCTACTCGTACCACTTCTCGTACGACACCCTGGACCGCTGCGTCGGCGGTGAGGGTGCCGACGGCAGCCTTGCCTGCACGATCGAGTTCGACACCGACAGCCGCGAGACGCGCTACACGGACGCCCTCGGGCACACCACGAGGTACCGCTACAACGAGCGCTACCAGCTGACCACCGTGACCGACCCTCTTGGCCACACCGAGTCCTCCGAATGGGACCGGTACGGGAATCTGCTGTCCCGGACCGACGAGCTGGGTCACACGACCCGCTTCACCCTGGGCGAGCACGGTCAGCCGGTACGGATGGACCGGGCGGACGGGACCACCATTCAGGTGGAGTACAGCGACGACGGTCTGCCTGTCGCCGTCACGGCGGCCGACGGGGCACGTTGGGAGTGCGCGTACGACGACCGGGGCAACCTGCTCACCAGCACCGATCCGTTGGGTGCGGTGAGCGGCTACACCTACGACCGGCGTGGGCACCGGATCGCGCAGACCGACGCCCTCGGCAACACGTTCCGCTTCGACACCGACGAGGCCGGACTGCCCGTACGGGTCGTGGACCCGCGCGGCGGGACCGTCACTGTGCACAGAAACGCGTTCGGCCGCATCGTCCGCGTCGACGACGCGGTCGGTGGGACCGTCCGCCAGGGGTGGAGCCGGGACGGACGGCTGCTGTGGCGGGAGCGCGCCGATGGCGGTCGGGAGACCTGGTCGTACGACGCGCAGGGCAATCTCACCGAACACCGCGAGCCGGGTGGGTTCACCACCTCGTTCGAGTACGGAGCCTTCGACCTGCCCAGTGCCAGAACCGACCCGGATGGCACCCGCTACCGCTTCACCCACGACGCCGAACTGCGGCTCGTCGGCGTGACCAATCCGCTCGGCGACACATGGAGCTACGACTACGACGCGGTGGGCCGCCTGGTTGGCGAGACGGACTTCAACGGCCGGAGGCTCGGCTACGTCCACGACCCGACGGGTCGCCAGATCGAGCGCAGGAACGGCGCCGGTCAGACGGTCCGCGTCACCCGTGACGCCGCCGGTCGCGCGGTGGAGGCGCGCACGGGGGACGGCGCCGTCACAGCCCTGCGCTACGACATGGCCGGACGGCTGATCGAGGCGGCGAATCCGGACAGCACCGTCACCTTCGAGTACGACGCGGTGGGCAGGATCCTCGCCGAGACCGTCGACGGCCGCGCCGTGACCAGCGCGTACGACCTGCTGGGCCGTCGGGTGCGGCGGACCACTCCGTCCGGGGCCGCCTCACACTGGTCCTACGACTCCATAGGCCTGCCGGTGTCGCTCTTCACCGAGGGCGCTGGGCTCACCTTCACGTACGACGCGGCCGGCCGGGAAATCGGCCGCGGTCTGGCCGGCGCCGCCACACTGACGCAGTCCTGGGACGCTGGGCACCGGCTGGTGGAGCAGGTCATCCACTCGGGGACCGGCGGGGCCGACCCCGGTACCGACACCGTGCTGCAGGCCCGCTCCTATGCCTACCGGGGTGACGGACACCTCACCTCGGTCGGCGACAGTCTGGGCGGCACCCGCAGGTTCGACCTGGACCGAGCGGGCCGCGTCACCCGGGTGTCGGCCGAGAGCTGGACCGAGACCTACGCATACGACGAGCTCGGCAACCTCACCGCCGCCACCCATCCCGGCCCCGACGCACAGGACGCGCAGGGCCCGGTCCGGCGCTCCGGCACCAAGATCACGTCGGTGGGCCGTACCACGTACGAGCACGACGGCCAGGGCCGCGTTGTCCGCATGATCCGGCGCACGCTGTCCGGGCTGCGGCGGATCTGGACGTACACCTGGGACGCCGACGACCGACTCACCGAGGCCTCGACACCCGACAGGGGCGTATGGCGGTACCGCTACGACGCGCTCGGCCGGCGCACCGGCAAGTGGCGCGTGACCGAGGACGGGTCGACCGCCGACGAGACCCTCTTCACCTGGGACAGCACCCAGCTCGCCGAACAGCGGTCGGTCCGGGACGGCGTGACGGACACCGACACCTGGGACTGGGAGCCGGGCACACACCGAGCCGTCAGCCAACTGCGCACGCAGGGAGGCGAAGCCGGAGCGGGCACGCTCGACAGGCAGTTCTACGCGATCGTCACCGACCTGGTGGGCACCCCCACCGAACTGGTCGCCGAGGATGGCACGATCGCCTGGCGGGCCACCACCAGCCTGTGGGGAGGCCCTCTGGCCGGCGACGACGGCCTGTGCCCCCTGGCCTTCCCGGGCCAGTACCGGGACCCCGAGACCGGCCTGCACTACAACCTGGCCCGGTACTACGACCCGGACACCGCGCACTACCTCTCGCCCGACCCGTTGGGGCTGGTCCCCGCCCCCAACCACCACGCCTATGTCGACAACCCCTTCCGCTGGAGCGACCCACTCGGCCTGGAGGGCAAGAGCACCGAGCCCGTCCGCATCTACGACGACTCGACGTACAAGAAACATGGTTCCGGCAGCAGCTCATCGGCCAAGGGCGAGATCAGCCGAGCGCCCAGCAATGGCCAGGCCGCGCTGGACCGATCCGTTCCCCTGGGCGACGGCACCAACCCGAACAGGTTCCGGCGACTCGGCGTGGACCACGTCAACAACGAGATCGTGGTCTTGGACCGGCACGAGTACACCACCGACAAGGACGGCAATATCATCAAGGAGATCTACCACGGCCACGTGCAGGGCTCGTATCCGTCGGACAGCGTCACGGAGGGCGATCTGACCAAGCTGAAAAGGGCCGGAATGATCAACAACATCAAGAAGCAGCGGGTGCTACCGCCCAAGTGCGACGGGTGACGGGCGGAGGGGAAGACCGGTCATGGCGTCCGAGTGGGACTGGGAAAGCGGCGAGGGTCTGGTGCGTATCGACGACCCCTCCGATGTGGATGCCGCGTTCGAGCGCGGCGAACAGCGTCTCGGTACGGCGGTGATCGGGTTGGCCTTCAACTGTGCACTGGAGGAGGCGTCGCCTCGAATCGTGCGGGCTATGCGGCTGTCGGATCCGAATGAGCGTGGGTTCGCGTTCACCGCGGCAGGCGTCGCGGCGCGGACCAACGGTGCACTCACACCGGAGCTGTACGAGACACTGCGCGCGGAGGGCCCTCGTGGCTTCGCCGAGGACGCCATCAAGGACACGCTGACCTTCGTGCCGTTCCGGGATCTGCCGACGTGGTTCAAGTGGTGGAAGGTGCGGTCCGCAGTGCGCAACAAGCTGGCGGGCTGGTGGCTGCGGTCCGAGGATGCGGTCGGGGACGCCTGGCGAGTTCTGCGTGGGCGCCGCTCCTGAGCGGGGCGGATGACGGGTGGAGGGGTGGGACAGTCGTGGTGTCCGGGTGGGACTGGGAGAGCGGCGAAGGTCTGCTGGATCTCGATGACCCCGAGGAGTGGGATGCCGCGTTCGAGCGCGGTGAGCGGCCTCTCGGCACGGTGGCGATCGGGCTGGCCTTCAATTGTTCGCTGGAGGAGGCGTCGCCGCGCATCGTCAGGGCGATGCGGTTGCCGGACCGCGCTCAGCGCGGATTCGCCTTCACGGCGGTCGGCGCCGCGGCTCGGCTCAACAACGCGCTCACACCCGAGCTGTACGAGGTACTGCGCGCGGAGGGACGCCGCGGCTTCGCCGAGAACGCCATCGTGGCTCTGGCCCCAGGACAAGTTCTGGGAACTACGGGAAGCCCTGCGCAGGCGCCGTCCTGAGCGCGACGGATGACACGGAGAGGGAAGAGCGCCCCCCGGCCCAGCCCCGGCGCCCCGGGTTTGACCCACGTCCCCCGAGGGGTATTCTCTCCGGCTCGATTGGCCAGCCCCCTGCCCCGTATGGCAGACTAGCGGGGTTGCTCGGTCGAGTGTTGATGCTGCGCGCCTCCCGCCGGGAGGACCGGAAGCGAGTCCCACAGTACTCGTCGCCCTAACTGCCTGCGGGCAGCACTGGGGCGGACGTACGGGAATCTTCCGGGAAGTGTGAGCGCGGCACCGGCCAGGCGCCCGGTGGGCCTTCCGCCCCCGGCTTGCGGTTCCGGTAGGGCCGTGTGCAGTCCCGTAGGGATGTTCGGACAAGGGGCATCTCTGTCAGCGGGAGCGCGACACGCCCGACCGCGTGGGTCGGAGGACGGGAAGAGGAACGAAGAGGAACACCGGGTTCCAGAGCGTTGAAGAGACAGGACTACTGAGTAGCCATGGCGGGACAGAAGATCCGCATCCGGCTCAAGGCCTACGACCACGAGGTCATCGACTCCTCGGCGAAGAAGATCGTCGAGACGGTGACTCGCACTGGTGCGTCGGTCGCGGGCCCGGTGCCGCTGCCCACTGAGAAGAACGTGTACTGCGTCATCAAGTCGCCGCACAAGTACAAGGACTCGCGCGAGCACTTCGAGATGCGCACGCACAAGCGCCTGATCGACATTCTCGACCCCACCCCCAAGACCGTTGACTCTCTGATGCGACTCGACCTCCCGGCCGGCGTCGACATCGAGATCAAGCTCTGAGGGTCGGTGAGCTGAGAATGGCTAAGCAGATCAAGGGCATCCTGGGCGAGAAGCTCGGCATGACGCAGGTGTGGGACGAGAACAACCGTGTTGTTCCGGTCACCGTCGTCAAGGCCGGCCCCAACGTCGTCACCCAGGTCCGTACGAACGATGTCGACGGCTACGAGTCCGTCCAGATCGCTTTCGGCGAGATCGACCCGCGCAAGGTGAACAAGCCCCTCAAGGGTCACTTCGCCAAGGCCGACGTCACCCCGCGTCGTCACCTCGTCGAGATCCGCACCGCGGACGCCTCCGAGTACACGCTCGGCCAGGAGATCACCGCTGAGGTGTTCGAGGCCGGTATCAAGGTCGACGTCACCGGCAAGAGCAAGGGCAAGGGCTTCGCCGGTGTCATGAAGCGTCACAACTTCAAGGGCCTCGGCGCCGGACACGGCACCCAGCGCAAGCACCGCTCGCCCGGTTCCATCGGTGGCTGCGCCACCCCGGGCCGCGTGTTCAAGGGCCTCCGCATGGCGGGTCGCATGGGCAACGAGCGGGTCACCACCCAGAACCTGACCGTCCACGCCGTTGACGCGGAGAAGGGTCTGCTGCTCATCAAGGGCGCGGTTCCCGGTCCGAACGGCGGCCTCGTCCTGGTCCGCACCGCGGCCAAGGGGGCCTGAGGTAACCGATGAGCACTGTTGACATCCTTTCGCCGGCGGGCGACAAGGCCGGTTCCGTCGAGCTCCCCGCGGAGATCTTCGACGCCAAGGTCAGCGTTCCGCTGATCCACCAGGTCGTCGTCGCGCAGCTGGCCGCTGCCCGCCAGGGCACCCACAAGACGAAGACCCGTGGCGAGGTCCGTGGTGGCGGCAAGAAGCCGTACCGCCAGAAGGGCACCGGTCGCGCCCGCCAGGGTTCGACCCGCGCGCCGCAGTTCGCCGGTGGTGGCGTCGTGCACGGTCCCGTGCCGCGTGACTACTCGCAGCGCACCCCCAAGAAGATGAAGGCCGCCGCCCTGCGCGGTGCCCTCACCGACCGGGCGCGTCACAACCGCATCCACGTCGTCTCCGGCGTGGTCGAGGGCGAGAACCCCAGCACCAAGGCCGCCAAGAGCCTGTTCGGCAAGATCAGCGAGCGCAAGAACCTGCTCCTGGTCGTCGAGCGCGCCGACGAGGCCGCGTGGCTGTCCGCCCGCAACCTGCCCCAGGTCCACATCCTGGAGCCGGGCCAGCTGAACACGTACGACGTTCTCGTCTCGGACGACGTGGTCTTCACCCAGGCCGCTTTCGAGTCCTTCGTCGCCGGCCCGAAGGCCAACGACACCGAAGGGACCGAGGTCTGATGGCTACCCGTCACCCGAGCATCGCCTCGAAGGCGGCCAAGGCCGCCAAGGCCGCGCGCGTCGCCAAGGCGAAGCGCCACGCCACCGAGGGCAAGAACACCGTCGAGACCCCGCTGAGCAAGTCGTACACGGACCCCCGTGACGTCCTGCTGAAGCCGGTCGTCTCCGAGAAGAGCTACGCGCTCCTCGACGAGAACAAGTACACGTTCATCGTCGACCCGAACGCCAACAAGACCCAGATCAAGCAGGCCGTCCAGGCGGTCTTCGACGTCAAGGTCACCGGGGTCAACACGATCAACCGCCAGGGCAAGCGCAAGCGCACGAAGACCGGTTTCGGTCAGCGTGCCGGCAGCAAGCGCGCGATCGTGACCCTCGCCGAGGGCGACCGTATCGACATCTTCGGCGGTCCGACCGCCTAAGGGCGGTCCGGATCGTCCGATATCGGACGAGGACTGAGAAATGGGAATCCGCAAGTACAAGCCGACTACGCCGGGCCGTCGTGGCGCCAGCGTCGCCGACTTCGTCGAGGTCACGCGGTCCACGCCGGAGAAGTCGCTGGTCCGCCCCCTGCACAGCAAGGGCGGCCGTAACAACGCCGGTCGTGTGACCGTTCGCCACCAGGGTGGCGGACACAAGCGCGCCTACCGAGTGATCGACTTCCGTCGTCACGACAAGGACGGCGTGCCGGCGAAGGTCGCGCACATCGAGTACGACCCCAACCGCACCGCGCGCATCGCGCTGCTGCACTACGCCGACGGCGAGAAGCGCTACATCCTCGCCCCGCGCAACCTGCAGCAGGGTGACCGCGTCGAGAACGGTCCCGGGGCCGACATCAAGCCGGGCAACAACCTGGCCCTCCGCAACATCCCGGTCGGTACCACGATCCACGCGATCGAGCTCCGTCCCGGTGGCGGTGCCAAGTTCGCCCGCTCCGCCGGTGCCTCCGTGCAGCTGCTCGCGAAGGAGGGCTCGATGGCCCACCTCCGCATGCCGTCCGGTGAGATCCGCCTGGTCGACGTCCGCTGCCGCGCCACCATCGGTGAGGTCGGCAACGCCGAGCAGAGCAACATCAACTGGGGCAAGGCCGGCCGTAAGCGGTGGCTGGGCGTTCGCCCGACCGTCCGTGGTGTCGTGATGAACCCGGTTGACCACCCGCACGGTGGTGGTGAGGGCCGGACCTCCGGTGGTCGCCACCCTGTGTCCCCGTGGGGCAAGAAGGAAGGCCGTACTCGTTCGCCCAAGAAGGCGTCGAACAAGTACATCGTCCGCCGCCGCAAGACGAACAAGAAGCGCTAAGGACGGGTTGAGATGCCTCGTAGCCTGAAGAAGGGGCCCTTCGTCGACGACCACCTGATCAAGAAGGTGGACGCCCAGAACGAAGCCGGCACCAAGAACGTCATCAAGACCTGGTCCCGCCGCTCGATGATCGTCCCGGCCATGCTGGGCCACACGCTCGCGGTGCACAACGGCAAGACCCACATCCCGGTGTTCGTCACCGAGTCGATGGTCGGCCACAAGCTCGGCGAGTTCTCGCCGACTCGCACCTTCCGGGGCCACGTCAAGGACGACCGGAAGTCGAAGCGCCGCTAGCAGCGGATCGCATTCAGACACGTAAGTAACTGAGAGGGACAACCATGGAAGCCAGGGCCCAGGCGCGGTACATCCGCGTTACGCCCATGAAGGCCCGCCGCGTGGTGGACCTTATCCGTGGCATGGACGCCACGGAGGCTCAGGCTGTTCTGCGATTCGCTCCGCAGGCAGCCTCCGTGCCCGTCGGCAAGGTGCTCGACAGCGCCATCGCCAACGCCGCGCACAACTACGACCACACCGACGCCGACAGCCTCTTCATTTCCGAGGCCTACGTCGACGAGGGCCCGACCCTGAAGCGGTTCCGTCCGCGCGCCCAGGGCCGTGCCTACCGGATCCGCAAGCGGACCAGCCACATCACCGTGGTCGTCAGCAGCAAGGAAGGAACCCGGTAATGGGCCAGAAGGTAAACCCGCATGGGTTCCGGCTCGGTGTCACGACCGACTTCAAGTCGCGTTGGTACGCCGACAAGCTGTACAAGGACTACGTCAAGGAAGACGTCGCCATCCGTCGGATGATGACGTCCGGCATGGAGCGCGCCGGTATCTCGAAGGTTGAGATCGAGCGCACCCGTGACCGCGTGCGGGTGGACATCCACACCGCTCGTCCGGGCATCGTCATCGGCCGCCGTGGCGCCGAGGCCGACCGCATCCGCGGTGACCTCGAGAAGCTCACGGGCAAGCAGGTCCAGCTGAACATCCTCGAGGTCAAGAACCCCGAGACCGACGCTCAGCTGGTGGCCCAGGCCGTTGCCGAGCAGCTCTCCTCCCGCGTCTCCTTCCGCCGCGCCATGCGTAAGAGCATGCAGTCGGCGATGAAGGCCGGCGCCAAGGGCATCAAGATCCAGTGCGGTGGCCGCCTCGGCGGCGCCGAGATGTCCCGCTCGGAGTTCTACCGCGAGGGCCGTGTGCCCCTGCACACGCTCCGCGCGAACGTGGACTACGGCTTCTTCGAGGCCAAGACGACCTTCGGCCGTATCGGTGTGAAGGTCTGGATCTACAAGGGCGACGTCAAGAACATCGCCGAGGTCCGCGCCGAGAACGCTGCGGCCCGTGCGGGTAACCGCCCGGCCCGCGGTGGTGCCGACCGCCCGGCCCGTGGTGGCCGCGGTGGCGAGCGGCGCGGTCGCAAGCCGCAGCAGGCTGCCGGCGCCGAGGCCCCCAAGGCCGAGGCTCCCGCGTCCGCTCCGGCTGAGAGCACCGGAACGGAGGCCTGACCGACATGCTGATCCCCCGTAGGGTCAAGCACCGCAAGCAGCACCACCCGAAGCGCCGTGGTCAGGCCAAGGGCGGTACGACGGTCGCGTTCGGCGAGTACGGCATTCAGGCCCTCACGCCGGCGTACGTGACCAACCGCCAGATCGAGGCGGCCCGTATCGCGATGACCCGCCACATCAAGCGTGGCGGCAAGGTCTGGATCAACATCTACCCGGACCGCCCGCTCACGAAGAAGCCGGCCGAGACCCGCATGGGTTCCGGTAAGGGTTCGCCGGAGTGGTGGATCGCGAACGTGCACCCGGGCCGGGTCATGTTCGAGCTGTCCTACCCGAACGAGAAGATTGCGCGTGAGGCTCTCACTCGTGCGGCTCACAAGCTGCCGATGAAGTGCCGCATCGTCAAGCGCGAGGCAGGTGAAGCGTGATGTCGGTCGGTACCAAGGCGTCCGAGCTGCGCGAGCTGGGCAACGAGGAGCTTCTGGGCAAGCTCCGCGAGGCCAAGGAAGAGCTGTTCAACCTCCGCTTCCAGGCGGCGACGGGCCAGCTCGAGAACCACGGCCGTCTGAAGGCGGTCCGCAAGGACATCGCGCGGATCTACACCCTGATGCGCGAGCGTGAGCTGGGCATCGAAACGGTGGAGAACGCCTGATGAGCGAGAAGAACGTGACTGAGCAGACTGAGCGCAACGCGCGGAAGACCCGTGAGGGCCTGGTCGTCAGCGACAAGATGGACAAGACCGTCGTCGTCGCCGTTGAGGACCGCGTGAAGCACGCGCTGTACGGCAAGGTCATCCGCCGTACGAACAAGCTCAAGGCGCACGACGAGCAGAACGCTGCCGGTGTCGGCGACCGCGTCCTCCTGATGGAGACCCGGAAGCTGTCGTCCAGCAAGCACTGGCGCGTCGTCGAGATCCTCGAGAAGGCGAAGTAATAAGCGGGGGCTCCGCCCCCGCTGACCCCCGCTGGGGGCTCCGTCTCCAGGCCCCCGGGCCTGGCCGCGGTGAAGCCCCCGGCGCGGGTTGCCGCCTGCAGAGGCCCAAGTAATTCCTGCGTGAGCAACTCGCAGGACGGTTCCGCCAGGCTCTCCGGCTCAACCCCCGGAGGGAACCGGCAGACAAACAGGAGATACACGTGATCCAGCAGGAGTCGCGACTGCGCGTCGCCGACAACACTGGTGCGAAGGAAATCCTTTGCATCCGTGTGCTCGGTGGCTCCGGTCGCCGCTACGCGGGCATCGGTGACGTCATCGTCGCCACCGTCAAGGACGCGATCCCCGGCGGCAACGTGAAGAAGGGTGACGTCGTCAAGGCGGTCATCGTTCGCACCGTCAAGGAGCGCCGCCGTCCGGACGGCTCGTACATCCGCTTCGACGAGAACGCCGCCGTCATTCTGAAGAACGACGGCGACCCTCGCGGCACCCGCATCTTCGGCCCGGTCGGCCGTGAGCTGCGCGAGAAGAAGTTCATGAAGATCATCTCGCTCGCGCCGGAGGTGCTGTAAGCATGAAGATCAAGAAGGGCGACCTGGTCCAGGTCATCACCGGCAAGGACAAGGGCAAGCAGGGCAAGGTCATCGCGGCCTTCCCCCGCGAGGACCGCGTCCTGGTCGAGGGTGTCAACCGGGTCAAGAAGCACACCAAGGCCGGTCCGACCGCTCGCGGTTCGCAGGCCGGCGGCATCGTCACGACCGAGGCGCCGATCCACGTCTCCAACGTCCAGCTGGTCGTTGAGAAGGACGGCAACAAGGTCGTCACGCGTGTCGGTTACCGCTTCGACGAAGAGGGCAACAAGATCCGCGTTGCCAAGCGGACGGGTGAGGACATCTGATGGCTACCACCACCACTCCGCGTCTGAAGCAGAAGTACCGCGAGGAGATCGCGGGCAAGCTGCGTGACGAGTTCAAGTACGAGAACGTCATGCAGGTTCCCGGCCTCGTCAAGATCGTGGTCAACATGGGTGTCGGCGACGCCGCCCGTGACTCGAAGCTGATCGAGGGCGCCATCCGCGACCTCACCACGATCACCGGTCAGAAGCCGGCCGTCACCAAGGCCCGCAAGTCCATCGCGCAGTTCAAGCTGCGTGAGGGCCAGCCGATCGGTGCCCACGTCACGCTCCGTGGCGACCGCATGTGGGAGTTCCTGGACCGCACCCTGTCGCTCGCGCTCCCGCGCATCCGCGACTTCCGCGGCCTGTCCCCCAAGCAGTTCGACGGCCGTGGCAACTACACCTTCGGTCTCACGGAGCAGGTCATGTTCCACGAGATCGACCAGGACAAGATCGACCGTACCCGGGGCATGGACATCACCGTGGTCACCACGGCGACCAACGACGCTGAGGGCCGCGCGCTCCTTCGTCACCTCGGCTTCCCGTTCAAGGAGGCGTGAGCGAGATGGCGAAGAAGGCTCTGATTGCCAAGGCTGCTCGCAAGCCCAAGTTCGGTGTGCGTGGCTACACCCGCTGCCAGCGCTGCGGCCGTCCGCACTCCGTGTACCGCAAGTTCGGCCTGTGCCGCGTGTGCCTTCGTGAGATGGCTCACCGTGGCGAGCTGCCGGGCGTGACCAAGAGCTCCTGGTAATCCCTGTAATAGGGGATTCCTGAAGCTCTCGGTAAGCATCTGGGTCGGCAGGGGCCCTTCTCCGCATGCCGTAGGCTTGTGGGGTTGGGCGTCTGCCGCGCCCGTACGACTTACTACGCCGTAGGTCCACCGCGCCGCACCCGTCCCGTCTCGGATCGGGGAGAGGGATGGCGCACCAGGAAACCCCGGCGAGAGAGGCCGAAGGCCAATTCATGACCATGACTGATCCGATCGCAGACATGCTTACGCGTCTGCGGAACGCGAACTCGGCATACCACGACTCCGTGACGATGCCGGCGTCCAAGATCAAGTCTCACATCGCGGAGATCCTCCAGCAGGAGGGCTTCATCACGGGCTGGCGCGTCGAGGACGCCGAGGTGGGCAAGAACCTCACCCTCGAGCTGAAGTTCGGCCCGAACCGTGAGCGCTCCATCGCGGGCATCAAGCGGATCTCCAAGCCCGGTCTCCGGGTGTACGCGAAGTCCACCAACCTGCCGAAGGTGCTCGGCGGCCTCGGCGTGGCGATCATCTCCACGTCCCACGGGCTCCTCACCGACAAGCAGGCCGGCAAGAAGGGCGTGGGTGGGGAAGTCCTCGCCTACGTCTGGTAGCGGAAGGGAACGGAGGAAACAGCTATGTCGCGTATTGGCAAGCTCCCCATCACGGTTCCCGCCGGCGTGGACGTCACCATCGACGGCCGTACGGTCTCGGTCAAGGGCCCCAAGGGCTCGCTGACCCACACCGTCGTCGCGCCGATCGACATCGTCAAGGGCGAGGACGGCACCCTCCAGGTGACCCGCCCGAACGACGAGCGTCAGAACAAGGCCCTGCACGGCCTGTCCCGCACGCTGGTGGCGAACATGATCACCGGCGTGACCCAGGGTTACGTGAAGAAGCTCGAAATCAGCGGTGTCGGTTACCGCGTGACGGCCAAGGGCTCGAACCTCGAGTTCGCGCTCGGCTACAGCCACCCGATCGTCGTCGAGGCGCCCGAGGGCATCATCTTCAAGGTGGAGACCCCGACGCGCTTCCAGGTCGAGGGCATCGACAAGCAGAAGGTCGGCGAGGTTGCGGCCAACATCCGCAAGCTGCGCAAGCCCGACCCGTACAAGGCCAAGGGCGTCAAGTACGAGGGCGAAGTCATCCGCCGCAAGGTCGGAAAGGCGGGTAAGTAAGCCATGGCATACGGGCAGAAGATCCTCAAGGGCGACGCCTACAAGCGCGCCGCGATCAAGCGCCGTCACATCCGGATCCGCAAGCGGATCTCCGGTACGGCGGAGCGTCCCCGTCTGGTCGTGACCCGCTCCAACCGCCACATCGTGGCGCAGGTGATCGACGACCTCAAGGGCCACACCCTGGCGTCCGCGTCCACCCTGGACGCGTCCGTCCGCGGTGGCGAGGGCGACAAGTCCTCGCAGGCCAAGCAGGTCGGCGCGCTGGTCGCCGAGCGTGCCAAGGCCGCCGGTGTCGAGGCTGTCGTGTTCGACCGTGGTGGCAACCAGTACGCCGGGCGCATCGCCGCCCTGGCGGACGCCGCCCGCGAAGCCGGGCTCAAGTTCTGAGCCTGCCGTAGCTAGCGGAAAAAGAGAGAGGTAATTCCAATGGCTGGACCCCAGCGCCGCGGTGGCGGTGCCGGTGGCGGCGAGCGGCGGGACCGGAAGGGCCGTGACGGCGGCGCTGCTGCCGCCGAGAAGACCGCGTACGTTGAGCGCGTTGTCGCGATCAACCGCGTCGCCAAGGTTGTGAAGGGTGGTCGTCGCTTCAGCTTCACCGCGCTGGTCGTGGTGGGCGACGGTGACGGCACCGTGGGTGTCGGTTACGGCAAGGCCAAGGAGGTGCCGGCCGCCATCGCCAAGGGCGTTGAGGAGGCCAAGAAGCACTTCTTCAAGGTCCCCCGGATCCAGGGCACCATCCCGCACCCGATCCAGGGTGAGAAGGCTGCCGGCGTCGTGCTGCTCAAGCCCGCGTCCCCCGGTACCGGTGTTATCGCCGGTGGTCCGGTGCGTGCCGTACTCGAGTGCGCCGGTATCCACGACGTGCTGTCGAAGTCGCTCGGCTCCGACAACGCGATCAACATCGTGCACGCGACCGTGGAGGCCCTGAAGGGCCTGCAGCGTCCCGAGGAGATCGCGGCCCGCCGTGGTCTGCCGCTCGAGGACGTCGCTCCCGCGGCTCTGCTTCGTGCGCGTGCCGGGGCTGGTGCGTAATGGCGCAGCTCAAGATCACGCAGACGAAGTCGTACATCGGCAGCAAGCAGAACCACCGTGACACCCTGCGGTCGCTTGGTCTCAAGGGGATCAACACCGTGGTCGTCAAGGAGGACCGCCCCGAGTTCCGCGGCATGGTGCACACCGTCCGCCACCTCGTGACGGTCGAGGAGGTCGACTGATCATGGCGGAGCAGAACCCGCTCAAGATCCACAACCTCCGTCCCGCCCCGGGCGCCAAGACCGCCAAGACCCGTGTCGGTCGTGGTGAGGCGTCGAAGGGTAAGACGGCCGGTCGTGGTACCAAGGGCACGAAGGCCCGTTACCAGGTTCCGGAGCGCTTCGAGGGTGGCCAGATGCCGCTCCACATGCGCCTCCCGAAGCTGAAGGGCTTCAAGAACCCGTTCAAGACCGAGTTCCAGGTCGTGAACCTCGACAAGCTGGCCGCGCTCTACCCCGAGGGTGGCGAGGTCACGGTCGAGGGTCTGGTGGCCAAGGGTGCCGTTCGCAAGAACAGCCTCGTCAAGGTCCTCGGCCAGGGCGAGATCTCCGTGGCGCTGCAGGTGACGGTCGACGCCGTCTCCGGCTCCGCCAAGGAGAAGATCACCGCCGCGGGTGGTACGGTCACCGAGCTCGTCTGATTCTTTCAGGCGCCTCGATGACGTAGACGATCCCTACCGGGGATACCTCACAATGGGGTATCCCCGGTTGGTCGTTCCGGGGGAGGCAGTGTCGCCGGTAAGGTGGCCTGCACTGTTCTTTTTCTGTATCCGTCGAACCTCAAGACCGTCACCCTTGACGCAGTTGCGCGGGGGTCGCAGGAGGCACCGTGCTCACCGCGTTCGCCCGGGCGTTCAGGACGCCCGACCTGCGCAAGAAGCTGCTCTTCACGCTGGGCATCATCGTGGTCTACCGGGTCGGTACCCACATCCCGATCCCCGGCGTCAACTACCAGGCCGTCCAGCAGTGTGTGAAAGAGGCGTCAGGCAACCAGGGCCTCTTCGGTCTCGTCAACATGTTCAGCGGTGGTGCGCTGCTGCAGATCACCGTCTTCGCGCTCGGCATCATGCCGTACATCACGGCCAGCATCATCCTTCAGCTGCTGACCGTCGTGATCCCGCGCCTCGAAGCCCTCAAGAAGGAGGGCCAGGCCGGTACGGCGAAGATCACGCAGTACACCCGCTACCTGACCGTGGCGCTCGCCATCCTGCAGGGCACCGGCCTCGTCGCCACCGCCCGCAGCGGCGCGCTGTTCAGCGGGTGCACCGTCGGGGGCAGCATCGTCCCGAACCGGGACATCTTCACCACCATCACCATGGTCATCTGCATGACCGCCGGTACGGCCGTCGTCATGTGGCTCGGTGAGCTGATCACCGACCGCGGCATCGGCAACGGCATGTCGATCCTGATGTTCATCTCGATCGCCGCGACCTTCCCGTCCGCGCTGTGGGCCATCAAGAAGCAGGGCACCCTGGCCGGCGGCTGGATCGAGTTCGGCACGGTGATCGCGGTCGGTCTGGTCATGGTCGGCCTGGTCGTCTTCGTCGAGCAGGCGCAGCGGCGCATTCCGGTCCAGTACGCGAAGCGCATGATCGGCCGGCGCTCGTACGGTGGTACGTCCACGTACATCCCGCTGAAGGTCAACCAGGCGGGTGTGATTCCCGTCATCTTCGCGTCGTCGCTGCTGTACATCCCGGCGCTGGTCGCCCAGTTCGCCGGGGGCAAGTCGGGCTGGAAGACCTGGGTCACGCAGAACCTGACCAAGGGTGACCACCCGATTTACATCACCATGTACTTCTTGCTGATCGTTTTCTTCGCGTTCTTCTACGTGGCGATCTCCTTCAACCCCGAGGAAGTCGCCGACAACATGAAGAAGTATGGTGGCTTCATCCCGGGCATCCGGGCTGGCCGACCGACCGCTGAGTACCTCAGCTACGTGCTCAACCGGATCACCTGGCCGGGTTCGCTGTATCTGGGTCTGATCGCTCTCGTACCGACGATGGCGTTGGTTGGCTTCGGGGCAAGCCAGAACTTCCCGTTCGGCGGGACCAGCATCCTGATCATCGTGGGTGTGGGTCTCGAGACGGTGAAGCAGATCGAGAGCCAGCTCCAGCAGCGCAATTACGAAGGGTTCCTCCGCTGATGCGTATCGTCCTCGTCGGACCGCCGGGTGCCGGTAAGGGAACGCAGGCTGTTCGCCTTGCCGAGAAGCTGCACATCCCGCACATCTCCACGGGCGACCTGTTCCGCGCGAACATCAGCCAGCAGACGGAGCTCGGGAAACTCGCGAAGTCCTTCATGGACGCCGGAAACCTCGTCCCGGACGAGGTCACCATCGCCATGGCCAAGGACCGCATGGAGCAGCCGGACGCCGAGAACGGCTTCCTGCTCGACGGCTTCCCGCGCAACGTCTCGCAGGCGGAGGCGCTGGACGAACTGCTCAAGACCGAGGGCATCAGGCTCGACGCCGTACTGGACCTTGAGGTTCCCGAGGAAGAGGTCGTCAAGCGCATCGCCGGCCGCCGTATCTGCCGCAAGGACTCCAGCCACGTCTTCCACGTGACGTACAGCCAGCCGAAGAAGGAGGGCGTCTGCGACGTCTGCGGCGGCGAGCTGTACCAGCGCGACGACGACTCCGAGGACACCGTCCGCAAGCGGCTGGAGGTCTACCACACGCAGACCGAGCCGATCATCGACTACTACAAGGCGCAGGGACTGGTCGTCACGATCTCCTCCCTGGGCCCGGTGGACGAGATCACGCAGCGGGCGCTGGAAGCGCTCAAGCGTGACAAGGACGACGAGAAGTAGTTCTCGGGCCGTTCCGGCCGCGGTGCCCCCTCGGGTGCCGCGGCCGTACTGTTGTGTACGTAACCGGTTGACGTGAGACGGAGAGCGCAGGCCCCCATGGTGCAGATCAAGAGCCCCGAGCAGATCGCGAAGATGCGTGCGGCGGGGCTGGTGGTCGCCGCGATCCACGCGGCCACGCGGGAGGCGGCGGTTCCCGGGGCCAGCACCAAGGATCTGGACGAGGTCGCCCGCAAGGTGCTCGCGGAGCACGGCGCCAAGTCGAACTTCCTCGGCTACGGCGGCTTCCCCGCGACGATCTGCACCTCGGTGAACGACGTGGTGGTCCATGGCATCCCGTCCGAGAAGGTCGTCCTCAAGGACGGCGACATCATCTCCATCGACTGCGGCGCGATCGTCGACGGCTGGCACGGTGACGCGGCCTACACGGCCTTCGTGGGCTCCGGTCACGCTCCGGAGCTGGTGGAGCTGTCGCGGGTGACGGAAGAGTCCATGTGGGCCGGTATCGCCGCGATGAAGCAGGGCAGCCGGCTGGTCGACGTCTCCCGTGCGATCGAGACGTACATCCGCCGCCAGCCGAAGCCGGGCGGCGGCCGCTACGGGATCATCGAGGACTACGGCGGCCACGGCATCGGCACCGAGATGCACATGGACCCGCATCTGCTGAACTACGTCGACCGCCGCCGCGGCAAGGGACCGAAGCTGGTCCCCGGCTTCTGCCTCGCCATCGAGCCGATGGTCTCCCTCGGTACCCCGAAGACCGAGGTCCTGGAGGACGACTGGACGGTCATCACGACTGACGGCACCTGGTCCTCCCACTGGGAGCACTCGGTGGCCCTGACCTCGGA
>NZ_JBIAWG010000015.1:41000-226406 GCF_042895285.1 Streptomyces sp. NPDC001406 | reverse complement strand
GAGGGCCCCCTGGTCCTCACGGCCCCCGACGGCGGCAGGGCGAAGCTCGCGGAGTACGGCATCACGACGGCTCCGGACCCGCTGGCCTGACGCCGGGCCGAGCCCCACGCCCGCCGGTCGGAGGCCGGCGTCGAGGATTGGTCGACTGGACGGTCATCACGACCGACGGCACCTGGTCCTCCCACTGGGAGCACTCGGTGGCCCTGACCTCGGAGGGCCCCCTGGTCCTCACGGCCCCCGACGGCGGCAGGGCGAAGCTCGCGGAGTACGGCATCACGACGGCTCCGGACCCGCTGGCCTGACGCCGGCCGGCCCGCTGTCCTGAACTCGCGGCGTAACGATCTGTCCCGTTGGGCAGACTTCCACGATTCGTGTTTCCGGGTGCGCTGACGTAGACTGACTCGTCGGCTCCCGTGTATCCGCATGTCCGCGTGCGCCCGTAAGGGAAAGTGGGGGAGTCGATCAAGGTAGTCGATTCGAAGGGCGAAGCGTGGCCAAGAAGCAAGGTGCCATCGAGATCGAGGGCACTGTCGTCGAGTCTCTGCCGAACGCCATGTTCAAGGTCGAGCTCCAGAACGGCCACCAGGTCCTGGCACACATCAGCGGCAAGATGCGTATGCACTACATCCGCATCCTCCCTGACGACCGGGTCGTGGTGGAGTTGTCTCCGTACGACCTGACGCGTGGCCGGATCGTCTACCGCTACAAGTAGATCTTGCCCACGTCCCGTGTGAGCGGGACCGCCGGCAACTGACCCGGAGAACCTCACACCCATGAAGGTCAAGCCGAGCGTCAAGAAGATCTGCGACAAGTGCAGGGTGATCCGCCGTCACGGTCGGGTCATGGTCATCTGCGAGAACCCGCGCCACAAGCAGCGCCAGGGCTGACGCAGGACCGATCCCTCTGCTCGATTCGCAGAGATTCGCGCGACGCAAGCTGAATATGTTCATACGCAGAACCCAGGCGAGCGATCGTCTGACACCCCCGGCTCGGAGGCCGGGGACCCAGTTCGTACCTCGTACGGCGACTGGGAGCCGGTTCTGCGGAAGACCTCCGAAGATCACCAGGAGCCATTGAATGGCACGCGTTTCCGGTGTTGACATCCCGCGCGAAAAGCGCGTGGAGGTCGCCCTCACCTACGTGTTCGGCATCGGCCGGACCCTCTCGAAGGAGACGCTGGCTGCGACCGGCGTCGACCCGAACACCCGCGTTCGTGACCTGAGCGAAGAGCAGCTGGTCGCGATCCGCGAGTACGTCGACAACAACATCAAGACCGAGGGTGACCTCCGTCGCGAGATCCAGGCCGACATCCGCCGCAAGGTCGAGATCGGTTGCTACCAGGGTCTGCGTCACCGTCGCGGTCTGCCCGTCCGCGGTCAGCGCACCAGCACCAACGCTCGTACCCGCAAGGGCCCGCGTCGCGCCATCGCCGGCAAGAAGAAGCCGGGCAAGAAGTAGTCCGCAGCGGATACCTGTCCACGGTCTTCGCTGTAGGACCGACCACCTCCCGTAGGAGTTTGTAGATGCCCCCCAAGGGTCGTCAGGGCGCTGCCAAGAAGGTGCGCCGCAAGGAAAAGAAGAACGTCGCTCACGGCCACGCGCACATCAAGAGCACGTTCAACAACACGATCGTCTCCATCACGGACCCGTCCGGCAACGTGATCTCCTGGGCCTCCGCCGGCCACGTCGGCTTCAAGGGCTCCCGGAAGTCCACGCCGTTCGCCGCGCAGATGGCCGCCGAGTCGGCTGCCCGCCGCGCCCAGGAGCACGGCATGCGCAAGGTCGACGTGTTCGTGAAGGGCCCGGGTTCCGGTCGTGAGACCGCGATCCGTTCCCTGCAGGCCACGGGCCTCGAGGTCGGCTCCATCCAGGACGTCACCCCGACCCCGCACAACGGCTGCCGTCCGCCGAAGCGTCGTCGCGTCTGACCTCGCTCCGACAGGGCATTGCGGGCGGTACGGCTCCACCAGGGGCCGTATCGCCCGTACCCTTGCAGTACCCGCACCTTTCACGGGCGCGGTATCCGTCGGACGTCAAATAGCGGGCGTCCACGAAAGAAGGATCTGATCCACACATGCTGATCGCTCAGCGTCCCTCGTTGACCGAAGAGGTCGTCGACGAGTTCCGCTCCCGGTTCGTGATCGAGCCGCTGGAGCCGGGCTTCGGCTACACCCTCGGCAACTCTCTTCGCCGTACGCTCCTCTCCTCGATCCCGGGTGCGGCGGTCACGTCCATCCGTATCGACGGTGTCCTGCACGAGTTCACCACCGTGCCGGGCGTCAAGGAGGACGTCACCGACCTGATCCTCAACATCAAGCAGCTGGTCGTCTCCTCGGAGCACGACGAGCCGGTCGTGATGTACCTGCGCAAGCAGGGTCCGGGTCTGGTCACCGCCGCCGACATCGCGCCCCCGGCCGGTGTCGAGGTGCACAACCCCGAACTGGTCCTCGCCACGCTCAACGGCAAGGGCAAGCTGGAGATGGAGCTGACGGTCGAGCGCGGCCGCGGTTATGTCTCCGCCGTGCAGAACAAGCAGGTGGGCCAGGAGATCGGCCGTATCCCGGTCGACTCCATCTACAGCCCGGTGCTCAAGGTCACGTACAAGGTCGAGGCGACGCGTGTCGAGCAGCGCACCGACTTCGACAAGCTGATCGTCGACGTCGAGACCAAGCAGGCGATGCGTCCCCGTGACGCCATGGCCTCCGCGGGCAAGACCCTGGTCGAGCTGTTCGGTCTCGCCCGCGAGCTGAACATCGACGCCGAGGGCATCGACATGGGCCCGTCCCCGACGGACGCCGCCCTTGCCGCGGACCTCGCTCTGCCGATCGAGGAGCTGGAGCTCACCGTTCGGTCCTACAACTGCCTCAAGCGTGAGGGCATCCACTCCGTGGGTGAGCTCGTTGCCCGCTCCGAGGCCGACCTCCTCGACATTCGCAACTTCGGTGCGAAGTCGATCGACGAGGTCAAGGCGAAGCTGGCCGGCATGGGCCTGGCCCTGAAGGACAGCCCGCCCGGATTCGACCCCACCGCTGCGGCGGACGCGTTCGGCGCGGACGACGACGCGGATGCGGGCTTCGTGGAGACCGAGCAGTACTGAGCGCTCCGCGAGGAGGGCCGTACTGTGGCTGCGGGCCGGTTGTGGCCGGTCGCGCAGTTCCCCGCGCCCCTCGGGGCGCGGACCCTCCGGGTGTCTGAAGAGGCACCCGGATCTTCGACGGGCAACCGCCCGCTCGGATACTGACCCCGGTACCTGACACGGCCGGGGCAGACACACAGGAGAAGAACCATGCCGAAGCCCACCAAGGGTGCCCGTCTGGGCGGCAGCGCCGCGCACGAGAAGCTGCTCCTCGCGAACCTCGCGAAGTCGCTGTTCGAGCACGGCCGTATCACCACCACCGAGGCGAAGGCCCGCCGCCTGCGCCCGTACGCCGAGCGTCTGGTCACCAAGGCGAAGAAGGGCGACCTTCACAACCGCCGTCAGGTGCTCCAGGTGATCACGGACAAGAGCATCGTGCACACGCTCTTCACCGAGATCGGCCCGCGCTACGAGAACCGTCCGGGTGGCTACACCCGCATCACCAAGATCGGTAACCGCCGTGGCGACAACGCGCCCATGGCTGTCATCGAGCTGGTCGAGGCGCTGACGGTGCAGCAGAAGGCCGTGGGTGAGGCCGAGGCCGCCACCAAGCGTGCGGTCAAGGAGGCCGACGAGGCCAAGGTCGAGGAGACCAAGGCCGACGAGGTCGTCGAGGACGCCGCTCCGGTCGAGGCCGCTGCCGAGGAGTCCAAGGACGCCTGAGGCTCTGCCTTGCGGTGAACGGGTCCGCCCCTTGGGGGGCGGGCCCGTTCCGCGTTTCCTGAGAGGATCCAGGGGTGAGTGACGAAGTACAGCCCGGCCACGTCCGTATCCGCCTCGACCTGTCCTACGACGGCTCGGACTTCCACGGCTGGGCCAAGCAGGCCGGCGGCAGGCGGACCGTGCAGGGGGAGATCGAGGACGCGCTGCGCACGGTGACCCGCTCGGGAGGCACGACGTACGAGCTGACCGTCGCCGGGCGGACCGACGCCGGAGTGCACGCCCGGGGTCAGGTCGCGCATGTCGATCTGCCCGAGCAGGTCTGGCGCGAGCATCACGAGAAGCTGCTCAAGCGGCTCGCCGGGCGGCTGCCCAAGGACGTACGGGTGTGGGCCCTCAGGGAGGCGCCCAGTGGCTTCAACGCCCGTTTCTCGGCGGTCTGGCGGCGCTATGCCTACCGGGTCACCGACAACCCCGGCGGTGTCGACCCGCTGCTGCGGGGCCATGTCCTGTGGCACGACTGGCCGCTCGACGTGGACGCCATGAACGAGGCCGCCCGGCGGCTCCTCGGGGAGCACGACTTCGCCGCCTACTGCAAGAAGCGCGAGGGCGCGACCACGATCCGTACGCTGCAGGAGCTGAGCCTGGTGCGCGGGGGCGACGGGATCATCACCGCCACCGTCCGGGCCGACGCCTTCTGCCACAACATGGTGCGCTCGCTGATCGGGGCGCTGCTGTTCGTGGGGGACGGGCACCGGGCGCCCGACTGGCCGGGGAAGGTGCTCGCGGCGGGGGTCCGGGACTCGGCGGTGCATGTCGTACGGCCGCACGGGCTGACCCTGGAAGAGGTCGGCTATCCCGCCGACGAACTGCTGGCCGCGCGGAACAAGGAGGCGCGGAACAAGCGGACGCTGAGCGGGGCGCGGGGCTGTGAGATCTGTTAGTTACCTGTATTTTACAAGAAGATAACGGACATATAGAGACTTACCCAGCGTAAGTCACTTGTCGCCTCTTACGTCGTTCTTACCGTTCGGTTAGTCTTGCCCGGTGCGACCCCATGTTCGATTCGGGGTCGTTTTTGGTGGGGGTAACACGGGTCGTCGGACCCGGAGGGTAGGAATGTCATCCATTGACTCTGCCCGCATGGCCGACGCGGCCGGCGCTGGGGGGCGCAGGGCCGCACGGCACGGAGGACGGCGTGGCGGTGCCGAGGGGGCACCGCTCGGGCTGCTGCCCGCGCCTCCCTCGCATGCGGAGAAGTACTCGTATGTCAAGCGGCGCCTGTGGGTGCTGACGTTGGCGTCGATCGTCAGCTTCGGCTGTCTGACCGTCAGCCAGGTCGCGCTCGCCAAGGCCTCGCCGCTCACCTGGATCTTTGCGCCGCCGCTGTTCTTCACGGTCGTCTACTACCTGGTCTCGCTGCGCGTCAACGGCTTCACCAGGGACTTCGACTTCGACCACCACCAGCGGCTGGTGCGTGGCTGGCGGCCCGCGGTCTACCCGAGCGTCGATGTCTTCCTGCCCGTGTGCGGGGAGCCGATCGAGGTGCTGCACAACACCTGGGCCCATGTGCGGCAGCTGGCCGACCGGTACCCGGGGACGTGTGTGCCCTTCGTGCTGGACGACGGTGCCAGCCCCGAACTGGAGGCGATGGCCCGCGACTTCGGCTTCCGCTACGGGGTCCGGGAGAACCGCGGCTGGTTCAAGAAGGCCGGCAATCTGCACTTCGGGTTCGACCAGTCCGACGGCAAGTACGTCCTCATCCTCGACGCCGACTTCACGCCGCGCTCCGACCTTCTGGAGGAGCTGCTGCCGTACATGGAGGCGGACGAGCGCATCGGTATCGTGCAGTCCCCGCAGTACTTCCGGGTCCTCGACTCGCAGAACTGGATCGAGCGGGGCGCGGGCGCGGTCCAGGAGCTCTTCTACCGGTCCGTGCAGGTGTCCCGGCAGAACAGCGACGGGGCGATCTGCGTGGGCTCCTGCGCCATCTACCGGCGGGCGGCCCTGGAGACCAACGGCGGTACGACCCTCATCGAGCACTCCGAGGACGTGCACACCGGATTCGATCTGCGCGGGCTCGGCTGGGACCTGAAGTACGTGCCGGTCGCGCTGTCGACGGGCGTGTGCCCGGACACCGCCGGGGCCTTCTTCAACCAGCAGTACCGCTGGTGCTCGGGCTCGATGTCGCTGCTGGGCAGCAAGAAGTTCTGGGACGCGCAGATACGTTTCTCCAGCCGTCTCTGCTACATGTCCGGCTTCTTCTACTACATCCACACGGCGCTGTTCACCTTCTTCGCGCCGCTCGTGCCCATCGTGCTGCTGCTGACCAGCCCCGAGATGCTCCAGGTCAAGCATCTGGTGTGGGTGCTGCCCAGCATCCTCTACACCACCGTGATCTTCCCGATGTGGCACAAGGCGCCCTACCGGCTGGAGGCCTGGTCGGCGCGGATGATGTACGGCTGGGCCCATGTCTTCGCCATCTGGGACATCCTGCGCAAGCAGCGGATGGGCTGGCAGCCGACCGGCTCCAAGGGCGCCAAGAAGAACAAGACCCGGCGCTTCTGGCTGGGGCTGTGGATCTGGGGCGGCGGGACCGCCGCGGTCTGGGTCGGCGCCGCCGTGTACCGGCTGTTCACCGGCTTCCCGCCGGACTTCGCCCTCGTCCTGTCCTCCGGGCTGTTCTATGCGCTGGTCGTGGCCCGCGCGCTGATCCAGCCCAAGGAACACCGTGTCCTCGCAGGTGACGCAGCATGATCCGAAGATTTCTCCGCCCCTTCGCCCTGGCCCTGCTGACCGCGACGGCAGTCTCCGGCTGCGGTCTGCTCGGGGGCTCCGACGACCCGGCCGCCGACGCCGCCCGCGAGCCGTCCGCCTCCGCGACGGCGCAGCAGCGGCTGCCGTACGACGTCAAGCCGCTGCTGCACCCGAAGAAGGAGTACTTCGGGGTCGCCGTCGACGGCGCGCCCAGCTCCACGAAGCCCGTGGACGCCTTCGCGAAGACCGTCGGCAAGAAGCCGAACATGGTCGGCTCCTACTCCTCCTGGGGCGACGGCTTCAACACGCGGGGCGCGCGGAACGTGTTCGAAGACGGCGGGCTGCTGTATGTGTCCTGGGAGCCGTTCGAGCCCGGGCTCGACAAGATCGCCGACGGGTCGCAGGACGCGTACCTCAACAAGTACGCGAAGAGCGTCCGTGAGACGAACGTCCCCGTCGCGATCAGCTTCGGGCACGAGATGAACGGTCACTGGTACCCGTGGGGGACCAAGGACACCACGGCCGCGACCTTCGTGAAGGCCTGGCGGCACATCCACGACGTCTTCCAGGACGTCGGCGCCACCAACGTGATCTGGGTGTGGAGCCCGAACGTCGTCAACCCGGTCCCGGCCGTGAAGCTGAAGCCGTACTGGCCCGGCGACGCCTACGTCGACTGGGTCGGCATCGTCGGCTACTGGTCCACGACCGGCGCCCACACCTTCGACACCCTCTACGGGCCGACCCGGCGCCAGGTGGCCGCGTTCACCGACAAGCCGGTGCTGATCAGCGAGACCTCGGCGGAGCCGGGGGAGCGGCGGCGCGCCGATGTGCGCGGACTGCTCAAGGGCGTCCAGCAGGACGACGACGTCATCGGCTTCCTGTGGTTCAACATCCCCAAGCGGGCCGACTGGCGCATCCAGAGCAGCCCGCTCGCCCTGGCCGAGTTCAAGCGCCTCATCGCGGACGACGCCTTCGGATTCGAGGTGCCGCGTTCATGAGCACGCCCCCCTACGGGCAGGGCCACCAGCAGTACCCGCCGTACTACGGCGCCCAGCAGTACTACGACGAGCACTACTACGGCGGCGGTCAGCAGCAGACGTACGACCCCCGTGTCTCCTACGCCGCCGACCCCGAGGACCCCGACGCCGACTACTACGTCCCGCACTACACCGTCCTCGACCCCGAGCCGGAGCCCGAGCCCGGCTATGTGCTGCCCGAGGTCCCGGTGTCGGCCTGGTCGGTGGACAACAGCCGCTCGGCGTGGATCAGCCGCGGCGCGCTGCTGCTGATCCTGCTGGTGCAGGCCGGGCTGTCGTACCGGCTCGACGGGAGCGCCTTCGCGCAGGAGGCCAAGTTCCTGCTGTCCGACGGGCCCGTGTCGGGCGTGCTCGCCGGCACCGGTCTCGCCGGGGCCCGGGCGCTGAGCCTGGTCTGGGCCCTGGGGGCGACGGCCCTGGTGTTCGGCGCGACCCGGCTGCTGTTCAACCCGCGCGCCGGTCTCGCGGCCGCCGCCATGTACTCCGTGCTGGAGTCGACCGCCTTCACCGGCCGCTACGCCTCCCTGCACTCCCTGTCGCTGTTCCTGCTCGCGGCGGCCCTGTGGCTGCTGGCCAAGACCAGGCAGGCGGGCCCGGCGGCCGTGCTGCTCGCGGCACCCTTCGCCGCGCTGGCGCCGTTCGCCGCGTACTCGGCCGCGCTGTATCTGCCGACGCTGACCGTGCTCGCCGTACTGACCGCCTACCGCTTCCGCGGCGCCGGTGCGCTCGTGCGCGGCGCGCTGTTCGCGGTGGCCACCGGCGCCCTGTGCTTCGTGGGCGTGACGCTGCACGGCATGCCGCACGGCTGGAACGCACACGCCACGGACGGCCCGGCGGACCTGCTGAAGGACAGCGCCGAGTGGGGCGGACTCGTCCTGCTGGTCGCCGTGATCGGCGCCGTCGGCTACGCCCGGCGGGCCCGCATGGGCGAGATGCCCTGGGCCGAGGGCGAGGCCCCGGGCCCGCTGCGCAGATCGGCCCTGGGCCTGACGATGTGCGCCACCGCTTTGCTCGCCCCGCTCTACCAGGCCTGGCTCGGCAACGGCAGCTCGCTCCACATCCACCTCGGCTTCGGCCTGCTCTTCGCGGTGCCGATGGCGGGCCTGGGCGTCTCACGGATGATGGGCGCCCACTTCCGGTACCCGCAGATCGGCATCATGATCTACGTCGCCGCGCTGGTCGTCGGCATGGCGCAGACCCGCGATCTGTACCGGCCGCCGGACTCGGCCGGCATGATCGGCGCGCTGCGCCCGGTGGTCGACGCCAAGGGCAGCTATCTGACCGACGAGCCGGAGATCTCCGCGTACTACCTACGCGCGCAGACCGAGCCCGGCCAGTGGCACCCGGCACCGCGGGGCACGGCCCTCGCGGCCGCCGTGAAGAAGGGCTCGTACGACGCGATCGTGCTGCGGGCCGCCACCGTGCCCGAGCAGCTGCGCGGCGCCGAGCACTACCGGCTGCTGGCCGTGCTCAGGCCGTCCGGCGAGGACGCCGGGCAGGCGCCGTACCGGATCTGGGTGAAGCGATGACGACGAACACGCAGACGGCACCGGCTCCCGCGGAGCCCGGTGGCCGCCGGGCGAGCAGACGCCGGTCCGGCGGCAAGGGCTCCGCGCTGCTCGTCTTCACGCTGCCCACCCTGCTCGCGCTGGCCTGTGTGCTGCCCGGTCTAGGGCAGCGGCAGCTGTGGCGCGACGAGCACGCCACCTGGTGGGCGTCCACGCTGTCCTGGCACTACCTGGGCCGGCTGATCGACAACATCGACGTCGTCTTCACGCCGTACTACGCGTCCATGCACCTGTGGATCGTGGTGGCCGGCGACTCCCCGGCCGCGCTGCGGCTGCCGGAGGCGCTGGCCATGGGGATCTCGGCCGGTCTGGTCGGGCTGCTCGGGCGGCGGATGTTCGCGGTGCGCACCGGGCTGCTCGCCGGACTGCTGTTCGCGGTGGTCCCGGCGATCACGCGATACGGCCAGGAGACCCGGCCGTACGCCTTCGCCACGCTCTTCGCCCTGCTGGCCACGCTGCTCCTGCTGCGCGTGCTGGACCGGCCGAGCCTGAAGGGCTGGACGCTGTACGCGCTGGCGATCGCGGCCACCGGTTTCGGCCATCTGGTCGCGATGTCGGTGCTCGCCGGGCACCTGGGGCTGGTGATCCTGGCCAGGCGGCGCGGCGACCGCATCGCGCACTACGCCTTCGCGGGCGCCGCGCTGCTCGGCCTGTCGATCACCTTCCCGATGGTGGCGCAGGGCACCGGGCAGAGCGGCCAGATCGCCTGGAACACCACCACGACCCAGGACCTGCTCGACTTCCCGGAGACCCTGTTCGGCTCGTGGATCACGGGCGGCGCGGTCATGGCCGTCGGCGGGCTCGGGCTGCTGCTCGCCCGTCGGTACGCCGTACTGCTCGGGGCCTGGGCGGTACTGCCGCCGGTCCTCACCTTCCTGACCGCCGACCAGCTCCACCTCTTCCTGCCGCGCTATCTCCTGTTCACCATCCCGGCGTGGACGCTGCTGGTGGCCGCGGCCGTCACCCGGCTCGCCGGACGGCTCGACCCGCAGGCCCGCAGGGGCGCGGGAGCGCAGTTCTTCGGCGGGCTCCTGGTGACCGTGGTCGCGGCGGCGTACGCCTTCGTCGCCTGGCCGGGGATCGGTGACGCGAAGAAGGACCTGCCGATGGAGCCGGACTACCGGGCCGCGGCGAACGTCGTCGCGGCGGGGGAGAAGCCGGGCGACGGGATGGTCTTCAACGGCGGGATGTCGGAGCGCCGGGCCATGGCGTACGAACTGCGGGACCGCAAGGCGCCCAGGGACGTGCTCATGGAGTGGACCCCGCAGCAGAACGGCTCGTACGGCGCCAGCGAGTGCAAGCGCCCGGCCCGCTGTCTGAAGGGCGTCGAGCGGCTGTGGCTGATCTCCACGATCAGCGACGGGCGCCCGCTGCTCACCGGCATGGACGAGAAGACGGCGGCCGTGCTGGAGAAGGACTTCGAGACCGTGCGCACGGTCAGGCTGAACCACGTCGTGGTGCGGGTGCTGGACCGCAGGTAGCGGCAGCACACGAGCGCAGAGACGCAGAGAACAGCAGAGAACAGAGGACACGCAGTAAGAAGGAGGCCGCCCGGTATGCGGCTCACTGTCATCGGCACCGGCTACCTCGGTGCCACCCACGCCGCCTGCATGGCGGAACTCGGCCACGAGGTGCTCGGCGTCGACGTCGACCCCGACAAGGTCGCCGCGCTGCGGGCGGGCCGGGTGCCCTTCCACGAGCCGGGGCTGCCCGAGCTGATCGCGAAGCACACGGCGAGCGGCCGGCTCCGCTTCACCACCTCCTACGAGGAGGCCGGGGCCTTCGGCGAGGTGCACTTCGTCTGCGTCGGCACCCCGCAGCTCAAGGGCTCCGAGGGCGCGGACCTGACCTACGTGGACGCGGCCTTCGCGGCGATCGCGCAGCACGCGGCGCCGGACGCCCTGCTGGTCGGCAAGTCGACGGTGCCGGTGGGCACGGCGGGGCGGCTGGCGGCGGCGTACGACGTCGAGGTCGCCTGGAATCCGGAGTTCCTGCGGGAGGGCTTCGCGATCGAGGACACGCTGCGGCCGGACCGGCTGGTGTTCGGCGTGGGATCGAAACGCGCCGAAACGATTCTGCAGGCCGTCTACGAGCCCGTACTCGCCGCCGGGACCCCGGCCGTGACCGCCGACTTCCCGACCGCCGAACTGGTGAAGACGGCGGCCAACGCCTTCCTCGCGACGAAGATCTCCTTCATCAACGCGATGGCGGAGGTCTGCGAGGCGGCGGGCGGCGACGTCACCAAGCTCTCCGAGGCGCTCGGGTACGACGACCGGATCGGCCGCCGCTTCCTGCGCTCCGGCATCGGCTTCGGCGGCGGCTGCCTGCCCAAGGACATCCGCGCCTTCGCCCACCGCGCCGACGAACTCGGCGTCTCGCTGGCCTTCCTGCGCGAGGTCGACGCGATCAACATGCGGCGCCGCGACCGGGTGGTGGAACTCGCCCGCGAGCTGTGCGGCGGAGACGTACTGGGCGCACGGATCACCGTCCTGGGCGCGGCCTTCAAGCCCGACTCGGACGACATCCGCGACTCGCCCGCGCTGAACGTGGCGGCCCGGCTCGGGCTCGACGGGGCCGATGTCACGGTGTACGACCCGGCGGCGATGGACAACGCCCGCAAGGCGTTCCCGCTGCTCGGGTACGCGGTGTCGGCCGAGGAGGCGCTGCGCGGGGCCGACCTGGTCCTGCATCTGACCGAGTGGCCGCAGTTCCGGGCGATCGACCCGGAGCGGGCCCGGTCGCTGGTGCGCCGTCCGCGGATCGTGGACGGCAGGGGAGGGCTCGACGCGGACCGCTGGACCGCGGCGGGCTGGCGGTTCTCGGCGCTGGGTAGACCCGCGCCGAATGGGGAGGGATAAGAAATGGACGAGTCGTACCGGGACGCTCGGGTCACCGTGGTGATGCCGACGTACAACGAGGCGGCGAACCTGCCGCGGATGGCCGAAGCGGTGCTGGGGCTGCCGCTGGACGCCCTCCATCTGAAGATCGTCGACGACTCCAGCCCGGACGGCACGGGCCGGATCGCCGAGGAACTGGCGGAGAAGTACAACGCCGACGGCCGGTACCGGATGAGCGTGCTGCACCGGACCGAGAAGGATGGGCTGGGGCGGGCGTACACGGCCGGCATGAGCGCCGCGCTGGAGGAGGGCGCCGAGTACGTCGTCCAGATGGACGCCGACGGCAGCCATCCCGTGGAGGCGGTGCCGCGGATGCTGGAGGCGGCGGTGACGTCCGGGGCGGGCCTGGTCGTGGGCAGCCGCTACGTCGAAGGCGGCTCGCTGGACGAGGACTGGGGCGCCCACCGGGTCCTGCTGTCCCGCTTCGCCAACGCCTACGCCCGCGCCGTGCTCGGCACGCGCATCCGTGACATCACGGCGGGCTTCAACCTGTGGTCGGTGCGGACCCTGCGGGACGTGGACCTGTCCTCCCTGGACAGCGCGGGCTACAGCTTCCAGGTCGAGCTCAAGTACAAGGCCGTACGGGCCGGACACAGCGCCGTCGAGATCCCGATCCGCTTCGCGGAGCGGACCGAGGGCGTCTCGAAGATGACCCTGCGGACGCAGTTGGAGTCGGCGGTGGTGCCGATCCGGCTGCGCCTGAAGAAGAAGTAGCGGGGGGCCGGGTGGCCCGGGGGGCCGGGATCGTCCGGGGCCGGGGCTACCCGTTGGCGGCGGCCGAGGCCTGGGCCTCACCGCGCCGGCGGATCTGCCGGAAGGTGAACTCGGCCAGGTCGTCGCCGGTGCTGAAGACCTTCGTGTCCTTGGTCGTCACGTCCTTGCCGCTGGTGAAGCCGGCGATGGTGAAGTAGGCGTAGCGGCCGTAGGCGTTGGTCGTCGAGCGGCAGATCGCCGAGTCGCAGAAGGTCTTGATGCCCTTGCCGGCGAGCGACTTCACGATGCTCTGCTTGTCGGCCTGGCCCTTGGCCTTGGTGGCCTCGGCCTCGGTGTCGAAGACGGCGACGCCGACGGTCACCGCGACACCGTCCTTGACGTAGCTGACGCGCAGCAGGCGGGTGCAGCCGTTGCCGGTGAGGATCTTGGGGAGGGTGCCCTGCGCGGCCGAGGCGCAGTTCTTGGTGTCGGCCGTGGGGCCCTTCTTGTAGACCGTCTCACCCATGGTCAGCTGGGTGCCCGGGAAGAGGGTCTCGGCGCTGAGCGGTGCCGTGTCCTTCTTGGCGCTGGATATGAAGTCCTTGGGGTCCAGCGGCGGCGGGGCGCTGGTGGGCTCGAAGGACGGCGCCGGGGCCGACGAGTCGCTGGGTATGGAGGCGCTCGCAGGCAGGTTGGTCGGCTGGCCCGAGGCGTTGTTGTCGCCGTTCGCCGACACCACGGCCATGGCGACGGCCGCGCCGATCGCCAAGGTGGCTATCGCGCCGCCGCCGATGAACAGCACTCTGCGCCGCTTGTTCCGCGTTTCCGAGGCCTCGGCGAGCGCGGCCCAGTCCGGGGTCTGGTCGGCGCCGCTGTTCCAGCGCTGCTGAGACTGCGGTTTCCATGGATCCCACTGGGACTGGGGTCCCCCCTGCCCATAACTCATGGGGCGCATCTTAGACGGGGGACCGGGGGTGCAGGTGCGCCTCTACGAGAGGCGATAGTGGACCTTTCAACGCAGGGCAACACATCTCACCCAGCCGCTCGCCCAGCTCCGATTCCGCTTTACGGGGGAGGGGGAAGCGGGCGCCTCGGGGCAGACCGGGCGGGGGAGAGGACGTCGGGTTGCGAGGGGGTTACGGGGAGTGGCGGCTGCGCGCGGCTCGAAAATTTCGGGGGCGAAGCGCGGTGGAGAGCGCCGGGGGCGGCGAGGAGCGGCGGGCGGAGCGAAAGGTGCCGACGGGCGGCGGGGCGGAGCGCAAGGTGCCGACGGGCACGGCGCCGGACCCCGGGCGGCGCGGCCAAGGCCGCACCGAGGCTGGGTGCTCGCCCTGCGTCGGCCAGCGGGTCTCGCCGAGGCGTTGCATGGGCGCGGCGGCGATCTCGACCTGGGCGGGCACCCTGTACGGCTCCAGGCGCTGCGCGCAGAACTCGCGCACCCGGCGCATGCCGTCACGCCGGTCCTCCTCCTCGATCAGGTGCACGGTGGCCTTGACCACCATGCCGGTCACCGGGCTGGGCCGGCCGCTGATCGTGCTGCTCGGCGAGGCGATGGCGGTGCAGGTGGCCCGGTGCACCGGGCGTGACGCGCACCGAGGTGACGTACCCGATCGTCGAGCTGCTGCCCGGGCGCGAGGAATTCCTGGTGGATGCCGTCTCCATCGAGGCCACGCATGCCTCGCGGCCGTGCCGGCCGACCCGCCGAGCGGCGGAGGATCCCTGGTCCGCACTGGTGTACACGCGGCGGCGAAGGCGTGGCCCACGCACGGCAGCGTCGGTCCGAGGGCGGCCGACACCCCGAACGCCCCCAGTGGGCCCCCGCCGCCCGGCCACCCCGTCGCGTCGGCCTCGCCGGACACGCGTCCCGGGCTGAGTGGAAGGACCGGGCCAGCAGAATGCCCGTAATCAGCCGTTTTGCCGGGCCTCCGTGTGACCCGAACCTTCCGATTCCGTCGCAGGGCGCCCGCCGAGGGCGCACGGGGGGAGTGTCCGGAACGCGGCTTACACTGGTTGCTCGAATCGGCGGAGCCCAGCCGCCGCGGACCCGTTTTGACCCGGGTGCCGCGCCCCGGGTATTCTGCCTGTTCGTTGTGTATTGGCTTGGCTCTTCTCACGGACCCGGCCCTTACACCGGTCCACCGGGCCGATGACCAGCGACCAGCGCGCGGTTTGCGTCACCGCAGTGCGGTCAGGGCTGTCGTGATCGTCTTCGGTGACCTTGTCAGGACCATTCACTGAAGAAGCGAAGGCTACGAACCGTGCGTACGTACAGCCCCAAGCCCGGCGATGTGACGCGCCAGTGGCACGTCATTGACGCTCAGGACGTCGTCCTGGGCCGTCTCGCCACCACCGCAGCGACCCTCCTCCGGGGCAAGCACAAGCCGATCTACGCCCCCCACGTCGACGCTGGTGACTTCGTCATCATCATCAACGCCGACAAGGTGCACCTCTCCGGCAACAAGCGGACCCAGAAGATGGCGTACCGCCACTCCGGCTACCCGGGTGGTCTGCGCTCCGTCCGCTACGACGAGCTGCTGGACAAGAACCCCGAGAAGGCCATCGAGAAGGCCGTCAAGGGCATGCTCCCCAAGAACTCGCTGGGCCGTCAGATGCTCTCGAAGCTGAAGGTCTACAAGGGTGACCAGCACCCGCACGGCGCGCAGCAGCCGCAGCCGTTCGAGATCACCCAGGTCGCGCAGTAAGTCCGGCCACCCCCTAAGACTGAAGAGAATCTGAGGAGAATCGTGGCCGAGACCACTGCCGAGCAGCCGCTCGAAGAGCTTGACATCGACAGCTACACCACCGAGTCCGAGGTTCCGGTGGAGGGTGAGTACACCTCCGAGTCCCTCGCCTCGCGCTTCGGTGAGCCCCAGCCGGCTGCCGGCCTGGGCCGTCGCAAGAACGCCATCGCCCGTGTCCGGATCGTTCCGGGCACCGGCAAGTGGAAGATCAACGGTCGCACCCTCGAGGACTACTTCCCGAACAAGGTGCACCAGCAGGAAGTCAACGAGCCCTTCAAGGTGCTCGAGCTCGAGGGTCGTTACGACGTCATCGCCCGCATCGCGGGTGGCGGTGTCTCCGGCCAGGCCGGTGCGCTCCGTCTCGGTGTCGCCCGTGCGCTGAACGAGGCCGACGTCGACAACAACCGCGGCCCGCTCAAGAAGGCCGGCTTCCTCAAGCGCGACGACCGTGCGGTCGAGCGCAAGAAGGCCGGTCTGAAGAAGGCCCGCAAGGCCCCGCAGTACAGCAAGCGCTAATCTTCGCTGCCTGCTCGTACTCCGAACGCCCCGGCGGCACGCCACAGTGCCGCCGGGGCGTTCGTTTATCACACAAACTTGGGTCTAATGGCACAAGACGCTCAATGGATTGTGTGATCGGATGTTCAGGCATGGAATGCCTGGGATGCGGAGCCGCACCGACCCGGCATCGAACCATCGAATGCCTACGGCTTCGGAAACTGATGCTTCCTCAGGAGGACAAGTGGGACGACTCTTCGGCACGGACGGCGTGCGCGGCGTCGCCAACGCGGACCTGACGGCCGAGATGGCGCTCGGTCTGTCCGTCGCGGCGGCGCACGTGCTGGCCGAGGCGGGCACGTTCGAGGGCCACAGGCCGAAGGCGGTGGTCGGACGGGACCCGCGCGCGTCCGGGGAGTTCCTGGAAGCCGCCATGGTCGCGGGTCTGGCGAGCGCGGGCGTGGACGTGCTGCGCGTCGGCGTCCTCCCGACGCCCGCGGTGGCGTACCTCACGGGCGCGCTCGGCGCCGACCTCGGTGTCATGCTCTCCGCCAGCCACAACGCCATGCCCGACAACGGGATCAAGTTCTTCGCCCGCGGCGGCCACAAGCTCGCCGACGAGCTGGAGGACAAGATCGAGTCCGTCTACGAGTCCCACCGGCACGGTGAGCCCTGGGAGCGGCCGACCGGCGCGGGCGTCGGGCGGGTGCGCTCGTACGACGAGGGCTTCGAGCAGTACGTCGCCCACCTCCTCGGCGTACTCCCCAACCGTCTCGACGGGCTGAAGATCGTCCTCGACGAGGCGCACGGCGCGGCCTCCGGTGTCTCGCCCGAGGCCTTCGCGCGGGCCGGTGCCGAGGTCGTCACCATCGGTGCCGTGCCGGACGGCCTCAACATCAACGCCGGCTGCGGCTCCACCCACCTGGGCAAGCTCAAGGCCGCCGTCGTCGAGCACGGCGCCGACCTCGGCATCGCGCACGACGGCGACGCCGACCGGTGCCTCGCCGTGGACCACACCGGCGAAGAGGTGGACGGCGACCAGATCCTGGCCGTGCTCGCGCTGGCGATGCGGGAGCGTTCCGCACTGCGCTCCGACACCGTCGTCGCGACCGTGATGTCGAATCTGGGCTTCAAGCTGGCCATGGAGCGCGAGGGCATCCACCTCGTGCAGACCGCCGTCGGCGACCGCTACGTCCTGGAGGAGATGAAGGAGCACGACTTCGCCCTCGGCGGCGAGCAGTCGGGCCACGTCATCATCCTCGACCACGCCACCACCGGCGACGGCACGCTGACCGGCCTGCTGCTGGCGGCGCGGGTCGCGCAGACCGGTCGTACGCTGCGGGACCTCGCGTCGGTCATGCAACGGCTGCCGCAGGTGCTCATCAACGTCCCGGACGTCGACAGGGCGCGCGTCGGTACCTCCGCCGACCTGGCGGCGGCGATCGCCGAGGCCGAGCGCGAACTCGGCGCCACCGGGCGGGTGCTGCTGCGTCCGTCGGGCACGGAGCCGCTGGTACGCGTGATGGTGGAGGCCGCCGACATCGAACAGGCCCAGTCGGTCGCCGGGCGGCTGGCGGACGCGGTGAAGTCGGCGCTGGGATAGCAGTAGGCCGTCCATGGCCGGTCCGGGGGTGCGGGGGTTCCCCGCACCCCCGGACCGGCCAAACCTATGTCCTGTGTCGGCTACTCGCCTACAGCTTGCGCAGGCGCAGCCGCTGGACCTTGTGGTCCGGGCCCTTGCGTACGACGAGGGTGGCGCGGCCCCGGGTGGGGGCGATGTTCTCGACCAGGTTGGGCTTGTTGATCGTGCGCCACTGGGTGCGCGCGTAGTCGAGGGCCTCCTCCTCGGAGACCTGGGTCCACTTGCGGAAGTACGAGGACGGGTCCTGGAAGGCCGTCTGGCGCAGCTTCTTGAAGCGGTTGAGGTACCAGCTCTCGACGTCGTCGGCGTTCGCGTCGACGTACACGCTGAAGTCGAAGTAGTCGGCGAGGCCGACGCGGGTGCGGCCGTCCTTGCCGGGGAGGGCGGGCTGCAGGACGTTCAGGCCCTCGACGATCAGGATGTCGGGCCGGCGCACGACGAGCTTCTCGCCCGGGACGATGTCGTAGATGAGGTGGGAGTAGACGGGGGCGGTGACCTCGTCCTTGCCCGCCTTGATGTCGGCGACGAACCGGGTCAGCGCCCGGCGGTCGTAGGACTCGGGGAATCCCTTCCGCGACATCAGCCCGCGGGCCTTGAGCTCCTCGGTCGGCAGCAGGAAGCCGTCGGTCGTGACCCGCTCCACGTGCGGGTGCTCGGGCCAGCGGGACAGGAGGGCCTGGAGCAGACGGGCCACGGTCGACTTGCCGCACGCCACGGATCCGGCGATCCCTATCACGAAGGGCGTGCCGGACTGGGAGCCCTGCTCGCCCAGGAACGTGTTCAGGGCGCTTCTGAGCCCGTCCGTGGCGCCGACGTAGAGGTTGAGAAGGCGGGAGAGCGGGAGGTAGATGTCCCGCACCTCGTCGAGGTCGATGACGTCGCCGAGGCCGCGGACCTTCTCGACCTCTTCAGCGGTGAGCGGCAGCGGCGTCTTGTCGCGCAGCGCGCTCCACTCGGTACGGGTGAGGTCGACGTAGGGAGTCGCCTCCGGCTTGGACCGGTGGGCGCTCCGGGGCATCGAGGAGACCGGTGAGATCACAGTCCATTGTTAACGGAGTTTGAACGGGGGCGCGGGTGGGGTGCGTCACGTGGCGGGGTGGCTCACGTACGAAGAAACCCCGCCAGGGATTACCTGGCGGGGTTCGACCTCATCGATCTGCCGGGATCACTCTTCGTTCAAGGCAGCTCGCAGGTAGGCGATCAGATCACCGGTCGGCACCTCGACCCAGCCGGCCCCTGGCACCCCTACGCGCATGACCTCATAGAGTTCCCCGTTCACCTCGTCCACCAGAACCTGACGGCTCGTTCCGTCCATCGCATCCACACACAGGCGCACGGCACCGTGCGTGATGGTCGGGAACATGTCCCGCAGTACCTCATCCGCATGGAGGCGGCGCAGGAGGTTCCATTGGCGCCGGTTGAAGTCGGACGACAGGAGTTCAGCCCACTGCGAGGAGGTGGGCTCTCCACGTTCGAGCGCCCCGACGAATTCGGATCTCAGCGTCCGGGTGCGCGAGAAAATGGGCCTTCACCTGCCCTTCCAGCCCGGCTATCTGCTCGTTCAGGGCGATCAGAAGCCTCGCGTGTGCGGTGACGGTGGCTGCGTAGGCGGCGGTGACCGGTTCGGGCAGGGTGAGGTGCTGCTCACGCAGGGCGGCCTGGATCGTGGCCGCCTTCGCACTCCTGTTGCGGCGGCGATGCCGGGCCAGGACGGCGGTGATCTGTGTGCGGGTCAGCTTCGCCGCCGCCTGCGGTGTGGGTGCCTTGACCAGCAGCTCCATGGCGTCCGTGCTGGTGAGCGACAGATCGGCGTAGGCGTTCAGTGCGGCAGGGAAGTACTCGCGCAGCGCGGAACGCAGCCGCTGGAAGGCGCGGGTGCGTTCCCGGATGAGGGTCTGGTGGGCGCGGGCGACGACCTTGACCGCCTGGGCCTCTTCGGTGTCTCCGGCGATCGGCCGCAGCTGGTCGCGGTCGATGCGGACCATGTCGGCGAGCGCGTGCGCATCGCCCTTGTCGCTCTTGGCGCCTGAAGTACCGTACCGCTCCTTGAACCGGGCGGCCTCCTTCGGGTTGACCGCGTACACCTGGTAGCCGCAGGCAAGAAGGGCCTGCACCCACGAGCCGCGGTCGGTCTCGATGCTCACCACCACCTTGCTGGCATCGAGGTTGTCACTGCCGTGCTTCGCGAGAAGTTCGAGGAGTCTGGCGATGCCTTCCACACCCTCGGGCAGTCTGGCGGCGGCGAGCTTCCGGCCGGTCTCGTCCTGCACCTCGACATCGTGGTGGTCTTCGGCCCAGTCATCGCCGATGAACAGCAACTTGCTCTCCTGGTCGGATACTTTGCTTGCCGGTGCAGCCTGCGGAAGACTCGCGCGCTCCCTAATGGATCCAGTGCTCACGCCCTGCTCGGCGGGCACGCCACCCCATTAGCGGTCTGGCCTTCCGGCCGACCAGCAGGGGCACGGTCTGACCTTAGAAATCGAACGTTTCCGAGGCCGATAGTGCTCACCTGCTGGCGGCTACGGCACCGAGTCTCTCCGACTCGGCGGCCCCCATTAGAGGCCGTAGACCTCCGCACCCTTGTCGCCGAGTCCTGGTGGAACGCGAAGGACCGCCGCACCACGCGGGTGCAGCGGTCCCGTAACGCGCCCAGGTTCTAGCCGCCGGCTAGTCGTTTTCGACCAGGTACTTGACGGAGTCCACCACGAATTCGCCGTACTGGAGAGCCGATCCGATGGCCTCCAGCCTCGTGTACTGCTCGGAGGACAGCGAGACATCCGAGGCGCAGCTGATCGCTCTCAGCAGCACCCGGAAGGCCAGGTCCGGAGTGCACCGGCGCGCGCAGTCGACGAGCGCCGCCCGCACGTCAGGAGCCAGGAACCGGGTTGCCTCGATCTCGGCCACGACCGCTTCGAGGCAGGCCATGCCGTCCTCGGTGTCCGCGCCGGTGAGCGGGCATACGTCCGTCGCCGTGGACAGCCGGGCGTCGCACAGGTCGACGACGGCCCGGGTCCACTGCGCCCCACTCCCGAGCCGCTCCCAGTTCGCCATGTACTCCGTTCCGGCCTCCCACAGCACCTCGAGCGTCCCCGAGGGGAGGTTGTCGAGGAGCGTCTGGGCGTCACGGCGTACTGCCAGGGCCGCCTCGTCGCTCCACCCCACAAGGTGGTTCGCGACGATTTCAGCGGCTGTGTCCCCGTAGTGGGTCCCGTCCTGATGGAAGAAGTCCATAACCCAGGACACACCGAAGTCGAACTCCGTAAAACGTGGCACCGTGCCTCACCTCCCTTACTCCGGAAAACACGTCTGCACGTAGTAGCCCGACTTGTGCGCCTTGGCTCGGACAAGTTTGATGCGGTATGCGTTGCCCGCATCCTTCACCGTGCCGTCCGGATAGTAGGCCTTGCCGAGGGAGTTCCGCGCTCCGAAGGTGCCTCTCAATGGCAGTTCCGGGTCGGATCCCCGAAGCCACTTGCGAATCCTGTTCGCGTTGTTGGCCAGCGCGTAGTCCACGACCTGTTGGGCGGTCTGTTCGTCGATGAACAGGCTGTTCGGGACGACATACCCGAGCTTCTCCGTCTTCGCTTCGGCAAGTTCCTTCGCGCGCTGAGGAGTGACGTTGCCGGCTACGTGCTCGTCGAGCGTGTGAGCCTGCCCGGGGAACTTCTGCGCGTCGGCCGCGAGGTCGTTGCAGTTGTGGACCAGTACGGGGCTGTCACCCGCCACGGCGTAGAAGGTGTGCAGGCCGGAGACGGTCAGGTCGTACACCGTCCGGGGCTTCGCCTCGTGCCGGTCGGCCAGCGCGGCCACGGTTCGCACGCCGTCCGGGGTGCGCAGGGCGTTTCCGGGTCGAAGGTCGGACGCCAGGGTCCAGCCGCGGCCGGACACGAAGAACCGGTGTCCACGTGTGCTGGTGAGGCGTCCGCCGTCCGTGACAGTGACCTCGACCAGGTCGCCGGCGGTGTGGTGGAACGTGCGTGTGACCGGCTCACCCTGGCTGATTCCGGTCGCAGGGTCGGCGGCGAGCAGAATGTCCCCGGTCACCACGTCACGCAGCGCCTTGCGGCTGCCGTCGGCCATGACCACTTCCGTGGTCCCGGGGAAGCTGTTGATCCGGCATGCCGTCCGCGCCTCCTCGTAGATGCTCACGGAGCGCTCGATGTCCGCCAGCGCCCTCGCGTCGATGTCGAGAGCGCGCAGGGCCTTCATCGCGTCGGCGACGCTGATGCCGGTGCGCATGGCAGCGTCCACGGCACGGATGGCTTCGGCGACCTTGCCGATGGGCCCGCCGAGCGGGAGCCAGGTCGCGGCCCAGGCGCAGTCGCTCGCGCTGCCCTCGCCGCCGCCGAAGACCTTGTGGTAACAGCCGGTGAAATCACCCTTGATCGACTTGGCGATGCCCTTCCAGACGTCGACGGTCATGTCCCACGTGTAGATCTTGACCTTCTGGGTGATGTTGTAGTACGGGATCGTCTTCAGGTAGACCGTGTCCTCGGGCGGGCAGCCGGCCTGCGTGGCGGGCACGTCCGGGTTGAGGCACAGGTAGTAGCTGACCACCTCGTCGAAGTGGGCGATGAACACCAACTTGTCGCAGACGATCACGTCGTGGCACTCGTTGGGGAGCTGCTCGGGCTCGCCACGCGGCGTGATCTTGTCGATGACGGGGAAGACCCCGCCGATACCGCTCGCGCCCGTCTGGACGTTCTTGTTCGCCTCTGCCGTTTCCGCTTCCGTGGCCGCCTGTTGTGCCTCCTTTGAGTACTTGTCGGCGTCCTTGGCGGCCTGTTCGGCTTCGGTGGCGGCGGTGTCGGCGCGGTTGGCCGCTGCTCGGGCGTCCTTGGCGTCCTGTTCGGCCTGGGCGGCCGCGGCGTGGGCCGCGTCGGCGTCGAGTTCGGCCTGGTCGGCTGAGTCGCGGGCGTCCTTGGCGTAGCCTTCGGCGTTGCCGGCTGCCTTGTCGGCGGCCGCGGCGTCGTCGGCTGCCTGCTTGTCGTAGTCCATGGTGCGGGCCAGTGAGGCGGCCGCCTTGGAAGCGGCGGTGGCGGCGTCGGCCGCGTAACCGAGGGCTTCCTTGGAGTAGGTGCGGGCGTCGGACGCGTACTGGGCGGCGTTGGCCGCGTGCTAGGAAAGGGCGTCGACGGCGGTCTTGTTCGCGTCGAGGATCTGGTTGCGCTGGGTGGCCTGGGAGGCGATCTCCTGCTGCCACTCGCCGGCCGCGGTGGCGGTGATGTCGCCCAGCACGTTGTCCGGGTCGAGCGGGTCGCGCCAGCCGCACGCGGCGAACCGGGACTTCACATCCTCCACGGCGATGCGGTACTCCGGCGTGCCCGGCTGCGGTGCGGTGCGCGGGAAGCCGCCGGAGGAGAGGAAGATTCGGGCGTCGTCGGCTCCCGCGTCGGCGCCGGGACGGCCGTGCATCCATTCGAAGGCGTCGTGCTCGGTGAGCGCACGGTTCCACTCCGCCTGCGTCATGCCCGTCGGGTCGGGGTCCTTGCCGTAGAGGGGACCGCCCAGATCGTCGACGGCCTTGAGGGTCTTCGCGTCGGCCTTGGGGGTGGAGTCCTCGTAGAAGCCGTCGTCGGTCTTCCAGAACCGGTCGGCGACCCAGGCCGACAGACCGGTCGCGGTGTAGAAACTCTTCTCGCCGTCGGGCGGCCAGTGGAACCCGGTGACACTGAATCCGCCGGGAGTCTCCAGGCCGTCGAGGGGCTTCGCCCACCCCTGGCGGAGAGCGGCGAGATCGTCCAGCTCCTTGCCCGCCGCGTCCCGGTCCTTGTTGTACGCGACGGCGAGGGGCGTCTGCTCCCAGTGCTTCCGGTCGGCCAGGACGTGGAGCTTGTCGGCCGGCTGGTTGAGGCCGTCCTGGGCGGTCGTGGCCATCGACGGGCCGCCGAGCCGCAGCACGTCGGCCATCAGGCACTGGTCCTGCCGCAGTTGCTCGGCGGTCGTGTCCTCGTACCAGGGAGAGGAGTCGCCCACCGGTTCGGCGCCCAGGCTGGTCAGGCCGGGCTGAACCGCGAGACCGGCCAGGACGGCCAGGGCGGCGACGGAGGTGACAGCGGAAGTGAGTTTTTGTGATCTTCGTGTTCCGGGCAGCCGGAACCACGGTCTGGGGTGCAAGGAAGCATCCCTTTCTGCCTTCAGAGGGGGGTGGGCCGGAAGAGCGGCCGAAGGGTCAGGGCAGTGGCGTGGTCCTGATGAGAGATCAGAGACTCAGGCATCCGGATGACTTGACGCATGCGAATGGCCGGTACGACGGCATGGCGATGCAACCTCTCCCCGTGAGCGACGGCGTTCCCCCGGTCGCTGACTGATGTGCGCGCTTGCGGAATGGTCAGGTTCCGTCACGCACGGCGGCCACGTTACGTAGGTGCAACCCAGGGCGTACAGGTGTTCGCGTCGGGGGGAGGGGTGCTGGCGCAAATCCCCCTACTGCTCGGTAGCTTGCGGTTCAAGTCCCCGGGTTCCCCTCCTTTCAAGGGGATTCTGTGTGCTTCCTGTGCTTGCGGGAGGGTTGGTGGTGTGGATCCCGTGAACAAAGATGGCCGAATTTCGACCCCAGGTGAGCGGGTGCGCCCACTCGTCGGAAGCGGTCGTACGACAGTGGGAATTTCCGATTTCGGGCACGCGGCGCCTACTTTCATGCCGACGTCGGCCCATAGGCTGCGGCACATGTGCGGAATCGTGGGATACGTGGGGTCGCAATCGGCGCTCGATGTCGTGATGGCCGGGCTGAAACGGCTCGAATACCGGGGGTACGACTCGGGGGGCGTCGCCGTGCTGGCGGACGGCGGTCTTGCCACCGCGAAGAAGGCGGGGAAGCTGGTCAATCTGGAGAAGGAGCTGGTCGAGCGGCCGCTGCCGAGCGGTACGACCGGTATCGGGCACACCCGTTGGGCCACGCACGGCGGTCCGACCGACGCCAATGCCCACCCGCATCTCGACAACGCGGGCCGGGTCGCGGTCGTGCACAACGGGATCATCGAGAACTTCGCGCTGCTGCGGGCCGAGCTGGCGGAGCGCGGGCATGAACTGGCCTCCGAGACGGACACCGAGGTGGTCGCCCATCTGCTCGCCGAGGAGTTCTCCGTGACCTCCGACCTCGCGGAGGCGATGCGGCTGGTGTGCCGGCGGCTGGAGGGCGCGTTCACGCTGGTCGCGGCGCATGCCGACGCGCCGGACGTGGTCGTCGGCGCGCGGCGGAACTCCCCGCTCGTGGTGGGCGTTGGAGAGGGCGAGGCCTTTCTCGCCTCGGACGTCGCCGCGTTCATCGACCACACGCGGTCGGCGGTCGAGCTGGGCCAGGACCAAGTGGTGGAGCTGCGCCGGGACGGCGTGACGGTGACCGGCTTCGACGGCCGTCCGGCGGAGGTGCGCTCGTACCACATCGACTGGGACGCGTCGGCAGCGGAAAAGGGGGGTTATGACTACTTCATGCTCAAGGAGATCGCCGAGCAGCCCAAGGCGGTCGCCGATACGCTCCTGGGCCGCATCGACGCGGCCGGCTCGCTGACCCTGGACGAGGTCCGCATCAGCGCCGCCGAGCTGCGCGAGGTGGACAAGGTCGTCATCGTCGCGTGCGGTACGGCCTTCCACGCGGGGATGATCGCCAAATACGCCATCGAGCACTGGACGCGTATCCCGTGCGAGGTGGAATTGGCGAGTGAGTTCCGCTACCGGGACCCGATCCTCGACTCACGCAGCCTGGTCATCGCCATCTCGCAGTCCGGCGAGACCATGGACACCCTGATGGCCCTGAGACACGCCCGCGAACAGGGCTCCAAGGTGCTGGCGATCTGCAACACCAACGGCTCGACGATCCCGCGCGAGTCGGACGCGGTGCTGTACACGCACGCCGGGCCGGAGGTCGCGGTCGCCTCGACCAAGGCGTTCCTGACCCAGCTGGTGGCCTGCTACCTGGTCGCGCTGTACCTCGGCCAGGTGCGGGGCACCAAGTGGGGCGACGAGATCGGCGCCGTGATCCGGGACCTGTCGAAGATCTCGTGCGAGGTCGAGCGGGTCCTGGAGACCATGGAGCCGGTACGCGCGCTGGCCCGCACGCTCGCCACCAAGAACACGGTGCTGTTCCTGGGGCGGCACGTGGGCTACCCGGTGGCCCTGGAGGGTGCCCTCAAGCTCAAGGAACTCGCCTATATGCACGCCGAGGGCTTCGCGGCGGGCGAGCTGAAGCACGGGCCGATCGCGCTCATCGAGGAGGACCTCCCCGTGGTGGTCGTCGTCCCCTCACCGCGCGGCCGGTCAGTCCTCCACGACAAGATCGTCTCCAACATCCAGGAGATCCGCGCCCGGGGCGCGCGCACGATCGTGATCGCGGAGGAGGGGGACGAGGCGGTGGTCCCGTACGCGGATCACTTGATCCGGATCCCGGCCACGCCGACGTTGCTCCAACCGCTGGTGGCCACGGTCCCGTTGCAGGTCTTCGCGTGCGAGTTGGCCACCGCCCGGGGGAACGAGGTGGATCAGCCCCGGAACCTGGCGAAGTCGGTGACGGTGGAGTAACCGGGGTTCTTCAGGGCTTCCATGAAAGGGGTGCTTACACCAGGCCGATTTCGTCACCGGGGAGCCGGGCCCGCGGTCGCCGTACGGATCGTAGAGTGCCCGAATGAGCATCATCGGGGTTGGTATCGACGTGGCCGAGATCGACCGGTTCCGGGCGTCGCTGGACCGTACGCCCGGGCTGGCCGATCGGCTCTTCGTGGAGAGCGAGTTGTATCTGCCCAGTGGTGAGCGGCGTGGCATCGCCTCGCTCGCGGCGCGGTTCGCGGCGAAGGAGGCGCTTGCCAAGGCCCTCGGGGCCCCGCCGGGGCTGCACTGGACGGACGCCGAGGTGTATGTCGAGGACAGCGGGCGGCCGCGGCTGCGGGTGAGGGGGACCGTGGCGGCGCGCGCCGGCGAGCTGGGTGTGCAGTCGTGGCACGTGTCGCTGAGCCATGACGCCGGGGTGGCGTCGGCGGTGGTGGTCGCGGAGGGGTAGCCCTTGGGGTAGGGGTAGGGCCAGTACCGGTCCTGCCGCACAACCGAGGGAGACTCACGGCATGCGTACCGCTTACAGCGTCGAGACGGTCAGGGCTGCCGAGCGGGAGCTGATGGCCCGGCTCCCCGAGGGCGCCCTCATGCAACGCGCCGCCGCTGGACTGGCCGCCGCCTGCGCCGACTTGCTCGGGCGGGTGTACGGCAGCCGGGTCGTGCTGCTGGTGGGGAGCGGGGACAACGGGGGCGATGCCCTGTACGCCGGGGCCCGGCTCGCCCGCCGCGGGGCCGGGGTGACCGCCGTACTGCTCGCCCCCGACCGCACCCATCCCGGTGGGCTCGCGGCTCTCCGCAGAGCGGGTGGTACGGCCGTCCGGGCCGATGCCGGCGAGGGGCTCGTCGAGCGGGCCGATCTTGTCGTCGACGGGATCGTCGGGATCGGTGGCAAGGGCGGGTTGCGGCCGGACGCGGCCGCGCTGGCCGCCGCCGCCGAGCGGTCCCGGGCCGCCGTCGTCGCCGTCGATCTGCCCAGTGGCGTCGAGGCGGACACCGGGGAAGTGCGGGGTGCCGCCGTCCGGGCCGATCTGACGGTGACCTTCGGGACGCACAAGCCGGGGCTGCTCATCGATCCGGCGCGGGAGCACGCCGGGTCCGTACGGCTCGTCGACATCGGTCTCGAACTGCCCGCCGAGCCCGAGTTGGAGGCGTTGCAGCACGCGGACCTGGCCCGGCTGCTGCCGGTGCCCGCCGCGGAGAGCGACAAGTACCGGCGGGGTGTCGTCGGCGTCGCCGCGGGGTCCGCGCGGTATCCGGGGGCGGCCGTGCTCGCCGTCGCCGGGGCCCTGCGGGGCGGGGCAGGAGCCGTACGGTACGTCGGTCCGGCCGGGGACGCGGTGATCGCCCGCTTCCCCGAGACGCTGGTCTCCGACCGCGGACCCCACAAGGCGGGGCGGGTGCAGGCCTGGGTCGTGGGGCCGGGTGCCGGGGACGACGCGGCGACCGTGGCGGAGGTGCTGGGGGAGGACGTGCCCGTGCTGGTCGACGCGGACGGGCTGCGGCTGGCGGACCGGGGTGCGGTGCGTGGACGTACGGCGCCGACGCTGATGACACCGCACGCGGGGGAGGCCGCGGCGCTGCTCGGCGTCTCGCGGGAGAAGGTCGAGGCGGGGCGGCTGGCGGCGGTGCGGGAGCTGGCCTCGCGGTACGGCGCGACCGTGCTGCTGAAGGGGTCGACGACAATCGTGGCGGACGCGGGCGGCGGCGCCGTACGGGTGAACGCGACCGGGACGTCCTGGCTCGCCACGGCCGGGAGCGGGGACGTGCTGTCGGGGCTGGCGGGTTCGCTGCTCGCGGCCGGGCTCTCGGCCCTGGACGCGGGGAGCGCGGCGGCGTATCTGCACGGACTGGCCGGGCGGTACGCGGCGGACGGGGCGCCGGCGGGGGCGCATGACGTGGCGGAGGCGATTCCGGAGGCCTGGAGGGACGTTCGGGACTGAGAGGTCTGGCAGGGCGTCCAGGACCGAGAGGCCCGGAAGGTCGTCCGGGACTGACGTGGGTCCACCCGTCGGGTGACCTGACCGCGCGGCTCCCCGGATCGGAAGCGGGGACAGGTTTGTCTGATCGCATGATCTGCAGACGAACCGAGCTCGGCAGGCGAATCAGACACCGGGGCATCGCCGTGCTGCTCGCGGCGGCGGCCGCTCTCCCCGTCGCCGGCACCGCCGCGGCCGCCCCCTCCGGGGCCCCGGCGCCGGGCGGCCCGGAGACCGAGTTGGTGCCCGGTGTGGCGCCGGGGCCGTCGCAGCCCTGGCAGATCGACACGCCAGACCAGATGCTGCCGCCGAAGGTGTACCGGCCCACCAAGAGGGAGGACTCGGTCGAGCCGGGGGACGCGGCGAAGGGGACGTACGACCTCATCGAGTACGTCCCGCTGGGCGATGCCGTCGCCAGGGTGAGCTGCAGCAAGCAGGCCGGGCCCTACCAGCGCCAGGTCGAGCGGTGGCTGAAGCGCAAGGTGGACGGCAAGCAGTCCGCGGCGGACTGCAAGGCCATCCGGGCCTTTCAGAAGAAGTACAAGATCAAGCCCGCGATCGGCTTCGCGGGACCCGTCACCTGGTCCCGGATGATGCTCATTTCGGCACGGAAGAACCCAAATTCGGCCAAGAAATGCCCTGTACGGACGTACCGTGTCGCCTGCGTCGACCTCAGCCGGCAGCTGACCTGGGTGCAGAAGGGCAGCAAGGTCGTCTTCGGACCGGTGCCGATGCGCAGCGGGCGGGCCGGGGCCCGGACCAGGAGCGGCTGGCACACGGTCTACTGGAAGCACAAGAACCACTGGTCGACGCTCTACAACCAGCCCATGCCCTATGCCCAGTTCTTCGACGGCGGACAGGCCTTCCACGCCGTCTACGGCAGCATCTACACCACCGTCGGCTCCTGGGGCTGTGTCAATCTCACACTCCCCGACGCCCGCAAGCTGTGGGACGTGCTGAAGAAGGGCGACCGGGTGTACGTGTGGGGCCGTCGACCGGGCACATAGGGCCTGCGAGCCGGGGCCGTCACAGGCCTCTGAGACACTGGGGGCGCGATGAGTAAGACAGCACCTGCGCCGACCGCGCCCCTGCGCGCCCGCGCCGAGATCGACCTGGCCGCCCTGCGGGCCAACGTGCGGACCCTGCGCGCCCTCGCGCCGGGCGCGGCCCTGATGGCCGTCGTCAAGTCCGACGCGTACGGCCACGGGGCGGTGCGCTGTGCCCGCGCGGCCGTCGAGGCGGGCGCCACCTGGGTCGGCACGGCCACGCCCGAGGAGGCGCTCGCGCTGCGCGCCGAGGCCGGGCTGCCGCCGCACGTGCGCGTCATGTGCTGGCTGTGGACCCCGGGCGGGCCCTGGCGCGAGGCCATCGAGGCGGACGTGGACGTGTCCCTCAGCGGGATGTGGGCCCTGCGGGAGGTCACCGAGGCGGCCCGCGCCGCCGGTGCGCCCGCGCGCGTGCAGCTCAAGGCCGACACCGGCCTCGGGCGCAACGGCTGCCAACCCGGCGCGGACTGGACCGAACTGGTCGGCGCGGCCGTGCGCGCCGAGCGCGAGGGACTCGTCCGGATCACCGGGCTGTGGTCCCACTTCGCCTGCGCGGACGAGCCGGGCCATCCCTCCATCGACGCCCAGCTCACCCTGTTCCGGGAGATGGTGGCGTACGCCGAGAAGCAGGGCGTCCGCCCCGAGGTGCGGCACATCGCCAACTCCCCGGCCACGCTCACCCTTCCCGAGACCCACTTCGACCTCGTGCGCACCGGGATCGCCCTGTACGGCGTCTCGCCCAGCCCCGAGATCGGCACCCCTGCCGACTTCGGCCTGCGTCCGGTGATGACGCTGTCGGCGTCGCTGGCGCTGGTGAAGCACGTTCCGGCGGGTCACGGCGTCAGTTACGGGCATCACTACATCACCCCGGGCGAGACCACCCTCGGTCTGGTGCCCGTCGGTTACGCGGACGGCATCCCACGGCACGCCTCCGGGACCGGCCCGGTCCTGGTCGGCGGGAAGTGGCGCACGGTCGCGGGCCGGGTCGCGATGGACCAGTTCGTGGTCGATCTGGGCGGGGACGAGCCCGAGGTCGGCTCCGAGGCGGTCCTCTTCGGGCCCGGCGACCGCGGCGAACCCACCGCCGAGGACTGGGCACAGGCCTCGGGCACGATCGCGTACGAAATCGTCACGCGGATCGGAACGCGCGTTCCTCGCGTCTATGTGAACGAGGAACCAGGCGGGCAGGACGGGTAACCCGCACGGGGGGCCGGTACCGGTGCCGCACCGGATACAGCTGTAACAGCGGTGCGCACCCCCAGCACCCGCGCAGCACCTGCAACACCCGCAACATCTGTACGGCAACTGCTACACCCGCATCACCCACCCAGCGAACTGCAGTACGGCGAAGAGGAGCGGTACGTGAGCGAGAGCAGTGCGGAGGCCGTCGCGGAAGCCGCTGCGGCGGCCGTCGCCTCCGCCACGGGGGCGGCCGGGAGCTGGCGCAGGGCAACCGGCATCGCCGGTACCGCGATAGGTGTGCTCGCCGCGGGCGCGGCCGCCGGTGTCGCGATCGAGCGGATGACCGTGGGCCGCGGGATGCGCAGGAAGGCCCGGCTGGCACTGGACTCGACGGGGCCGTACGGCGCGCTGCGCGGCACCCCGGGCAAGGCGATCGCGGACGACGGCACCGAGCTGTACTACGAGGTCGACGACGTCGAGCCGGAGGGCGGACCGGCGCCCCGGCGCCGCCGGCTCTTCGGCCGCAAGGCGCCCGCCCCGGTCACCGTGGTCTTCAGCCACGGCTACTGCCTCAGCCAGGACTCCTGGCACTTCCAGCGGGCGGCGCTGCGCGGCGTCGTACGGACCGTGCACTGGGACCAGCGCAGCCACGGGCGGTCCGGGCGGGGCGTGGCCCAGAGCCGGGACGAGGCGCCCGTCACCATCGACCAGCTCGGCCGCGACCTCAGGGCCGTCATCGACGCCGCCGTGCCCGACGGGCCGATCGTGCTGGTCGGCCACTCCATGGGCGGCATGACGGTGATGGCGCTGGCCGCCCAGTACCCGGAGCTGATCCGCGACCGGGTCGTGGCCACCGCCCTGGTCGGCACGTCGTCCGGGCGGCTCGGCGAGGTCAACTTCGGGCTGCCGCTCGCCGGTGTGAACGCGGTGCGCCGGGTGCTGCCCGGAGTGCTGAAGGCGCTCGGCACGCAGGCCGCGCTGGTGGAGAAGGGGCGCCGGGCCACGGCCGATCTGTTCGCCGGGGTCATCAAGCGGTACTCGTTCGCGTCCCGGGACGTCGACCCGGCGATCGAGCGGTTCGCCGAGCGGATGATCGAGTCCACGCCGATCGACGTGGTCGCCGAGTTCTACCCGGCCTTCACCGACCACGACAAGACCGAGGCCCTGGCCCGGTTCGCGGACATGCCGGTCCTGGTGCTGGCCGGGGTCCAGGACCTCGTCACGCCCAGTGAGCACAGCGAGGTCATCGCCGATCTGCTGCCCGACGCCGAGCTGGTCCTCGTCCCGGACGCCGGGCATCTGGTCATGCTGGAGCACCCGGAAGTGGTCACCGACCGGCTCGCCGACCTGCTGACCCGCGCGGGTGCCGTGCCCGCAGGGGCTACCGTAAGTGGCTATGGAAGCAGCACCAGCAGCGCCGCACGACCCGGCTGAGACCGAGCTGATCATCAACGCTCCCGAGCAGATGCGGGAGTTGGGCCGTCGCCTGGCCAAGCTGCTGCGCTCGGGCGACCTCGTGATGCTCAGCGGTGAGCTCGGCGCGGGCAAGACGACGCTCACCCGCGGGCTCGGCGAGGGGCTCGGTGTGCGGGGCGCGGTCACCTCACCGACCTTCGTGATCGCCCGGGTGCACCCGTCCCTGGGTGACGGACCGCCGCTCGTCCACGTCGACGCGTACCGGCTGGCGGGCGGCCTGGACGAGATGGAGGACCTGGACCTCGATGTCTCGCTGCCCGAATCGGTGATCGTCGTGGAGTGGGGCGAGGGCAAGGTCGAGGAGCTGACCGACGACCGGCTGCAGGTGGTGATCCACCGGGCCGTCGGCGACACCACGGACGAGGTACGGCAGGTGACGCTCACCGGGCTCGGCGAGCGGTGGGCGGACGTGGACCTCTCGGTGCTGTCGGCCTGAGCGGCCCCGAGCGGCCTGAGCAGCCTGAGCGGCCCGATCCGAAGGACGCCCTGCCCGGAGATTCCGACAAGCCGTCGGCAAGATATTGCGTCGGACGTCCCGGGCGTGTTCACATGGTATCCAGTCCGTGGTTAGGCGTACCTAACTACGCCCGCCCCCGCTCGTCAGGAGGCGTCCATGTCCGCTGCTCAGCCCGGGGCGCAGCCCCCGCCTCATCCGGTCGCCGGGGTGTCCATGCGCGATCTGCTGGCCTCGTGCGTGGCTGCGGACGCGGTCTCCAAGCCGCCGCGCGAGCCCGAGCCGAGCGCGCCGAAGCCGGCGCGGGAAGGGCGGGCGGCCGCTTAGCGCCGTACGGCACCAGCAGGGCCTCGGCTAACGGATCACGACGACCCGTACGCCGATCGTCGCGAACTTCCACATCTCGTTCCCGTCCGCGCGCCGCTCCCGGATGCCGCCCGTCTTCACGGTCGTGTCGGGATCCGCGGCGGAGGGGTCCACGGCGGCGCTGAAGCCGATGACCACATCGTCCACGCTGGTGAAGCGCACGACGTGCTCGACGGGGATGCCGTCGGTGCCGGTGACCGCACGCGAGCGGGACATCACCGCGTACGAGCCCGGGAGCGGGTCGACGCTGCCCGGGGTCACCTTGAAGGTGCGGCGCACCTTGCCGTTCTCGCCGACCAGCCACACCCGGTCGTCGTCCACCGAGTACACGACACGTTCACCCGTGCCCGAGCCGCCGGGCAGGGCGGTGGGGTGCTTGGTGTCCCGGGGCGCCTTCGTGGCCGCCGGCGCGGGCGAGGCGCTCGACGAGGGCCTGTCGCCGAGATCGGCCGGGACGGTGGCCGATGCCTGGTAGGCGAGGAATCCGACCGTCCCGACGGCCGCCGCGGTGAGCCCGGCCACGATTCCCGCGCTGGTCCCTGCCACGTGCGCCCACCTCTGCCTCGCGTCATATGTCGTACTTCGTCCAGACGGTAGCAGTCGGTGACCGTGTCACCGGGGCGGCCGTGCGAGCGGCGCGGGAGCCGTAGGCTGTTCGCGTGCTCTTGCTCGCTCTGGATACCGCCACCCCCGCCGTCACCGTCGCCCTGCACGACGGTGAGGCCGTCATCGCCTCGTCCAGTCAGGTGGACGCGCGCCGGCACGGCGAGCTGCTCCTGCCGGCCGTCGACCGTGTGCTGACCGAGGCCGGGCTCAAGCTGGACGCCGTCACCGCGGTCGTCGTCGGCATCGGACCCGGCCCCTACACCGGACTGCGCGTCGGCCTGATGACCGCAGACACCTTCGGGCTCGCGCTCGGCGTCCCCGTGCACGGTGTGTGCACGCTCGACGGCCTCGCCTACGCCTCCGACATCGAGAAGGGCCCCTTCGTCGTGGCGACCGACGCCCGGCGCAAGGAGGTCTACTGGGCCGAGTACGCCGACTCGCGCACCCGGCTCACGAATCCGGCGGTCGACCGGCCCGCCGACATCGCCGACCGGGTGGCGGGGCTGCCCGCCGTCGGCGCGGGGGCGCTGCTCTACCCCGACACCTTCCCGAACGTCCACGAGCCCGAGCATGTCTCCGCCGCCGCCCTCGCCTCGCTGGCCGCCGAGAAGCTGGCCGCGGGCGAGGAGCTGCCGGAGCCCCGGCCGCTGTATCTGCGCCGCCCCGATGCCCAGGTCCCCAAGAACTACAAGGTGGTCACCCCCAAGTGACCGAGCCCGTACGCTCCCGACTGCGCGAGATGCGCTGGTGGGACATCGATTCCGTCCTCGAACTGGAGAAGGACCTCTTCCCCGAGGACGCGTGGTCGCGCGGCATGTTCTGGTCCGAGCTGGCGCACGCCCGGGGCCCGGAGGCCAGCCGGCGGTATGTCGTCGCCGTCGAGGGCGACCGGATCGTCGGCTACGCGGGCCTGGCCGCCCAGGGCGACCTCGGCGACATCCAGACCATCGCCGTGGCCCGTGACCACCAGGGCACCGGTCTCGGCGGACTGCTGCTGACCGAGCTGATGCGCGCGGCGACCGCCTTCGAGTGCGCCGAGGTGATGCTCGAGTGCCGCGTCGACAACGTCCGGGCGCAGAAGCTCTACGAGCGCCACGGCTTCGAGCCCATCGGCTTCAGGCGCGGCTACTACCAGCCGGGGAACGTCGACGCCCTGGTCATGCGACTGACCACCCGATCCGACAGCGGCTCCGCCGACGGGTCGACCTCCGTACAAGGAACCGAGATCAATGACTGACGAACCGCTGGTCCTGGGGATCGAGACCTCCTGCGACGAGACCGGCGTCGGCATCGTCCGTGGCACCACCCTGCTGGCGGACGCCGTCGCCTCCAGCGTCGACGAGCACGCCCGCTTCGGCGGGGTGGTGCCGGAGGTGGCGTCCAGAGCGCACCTGGAGGCGATGGTGCCGACCATCGACCGGGCGCTGAAGGACGCGGGGATCAGCGCGAGGGACCTGGACGGCATCGCGGTGACCGCCGGTCCGGGGCTCGCGGGCGCGCTGCTGGTCGGTGTGTCGGCGGCCAAGGCCTATGCCTACGCCCTCGGCAAGCCCCTCTACGGCGTGAATCACCTCGCCTCCCACATCTGCGTGGACCAGCTGGAGCACGGCGCGCTGCCGGAGCCGACGATGGCGCTGCTGGTGAGCGGCGGCCACTCCTCGCTGCTGCTGTCCACGGACATCACCTCCGACGTCCGCCCGATGGGCGCCACCATCGACGACGCGGCGGGCGAGGCCTTCGACAAGATCGCCCGCGTGCTGGACCTGGGCTTCCCGGGCGGCCCGGTCATCGACCGCTACGCACGCGAGGGCGACGCGGACGCGATCGCCTTCCCGCGCGGTCTGACGGGCCCGCGCGACCCGGCGTACGACTTCTCCTTCTCGGGCCTGAAGACGGCCGTGGCCCGCTGGATCGAGGCCAGGCGGGCGGCGGGCGAGGAGGTGCCGGTGCGCGATGTGGCGGCCTCCTTCCAGGAGGCGGTCGTCGACGTCCTGACCCGCAAGGCGGTGCGCGCCTGCAAGGACGAGGGCGTGGACCACCTGATGATCGGCGGCGGTGTGGCCGCCAACTCCCGGCTGCGGGTCCTGGCCCAGGAGCGCTGCGAGGCGGCGGGCATCCGGCTGCGCGTGCCGCGCCCCAAGCTGTGCACGGACAACGGCGCGATGGTGGCCGCGCTGGGCGCGGAGATGGTGGCGCGCGGGCGGGCGGCGTCCGGCTGGGACCTGTCCGCGGACTCCTCGCTGCCGGTGACGGACCCGCACGTGCCGGGCACCACCCACGACCACGCCCATGTGCACGAGGTCGGCGTCAGCAAGGAGAACCTCTACTCGTGAGCGTCGCACTGATGTGGGAGGCGAGGGCGACGGAGGGCCGCGGCGAGGACCTCGCGACCTGGGTCCGGTCCCAGGAGCTCCCGGCTTCCCCACTCCGCCGGGAAACCTTCCGCGCTCCCGAGGACCGGGTCCTGGTCATCACGTGGTGGGAGGCCCCACTCGACGCAGACCTCCCCGAACTCCCCGAGCCCCCGGCCGACTTGACCTCCCGGCCGGTGCACCGGTGGCGGTTCGAGTCGATGGGGGAGGACTAGCGTTCTTGAATGGATGAGGTCGGTCGCCTTCTGGAGGGCGCGGTCGTCGGGTCCGTCGGGCGGGCCGTGGATAGGGGGGTGGTCGAGTTCGCCGGGCCGGAGGGTCAGGTGCTCATGGTTCACCTCCAGTGCCCCTTCCGGATTCTGCAGGGCGGGAAGCTGATCCTGGGGTTGCAGGACATGACGTACCCGCAGAAGGGCGCCGGGCCGGACGCGTTCGACCGGTTCGCGACGGTCTACGACGCGCGTGCCGAGACCCTGAACCGGGGGCTCGCCGCGCTGCGGCCGCCGGTCACTGCCGTGACGGTCGGCCCGGCGGGTGCCCTCGCCGTGACCTGGGAGCCCGGGTTCCGTCTGGAGGCCTTCCCCGACTGCTCGGGCAGGGTCGAGGCCTGGCGGGCCTTCGCCCGGGGCGGGGAGCACTACGGCTTCCCTCCGGGACCGGTCTGAGGCGGCCGTCCGTCAGGCGTGTTCCCGGGTCTCGCAGCGCAGTCGGCGGTCGGGACCGAGTGGCCGTACCGGGCCGGTGAGGGTGAGGTGTGCCGTGTGCCGTACCTCCGCGCTGGACGACGCCAACCGCAGTTCCAGCGTGCCCGGTTCGACCACGCGGGTGCCTGAGCGGTCGGTGAAGGACGAGAGGTCCGCGTGGAAGTGGAAGGTCAGCCGGCGGGACTCGCCGGGCGGCAGGTTCAGGCGGTGGTAGCCGATCAGGCGTACGTCGGGGCGGGTCACCGAGGCCACCGGGTCGTGCAGGTACAGCTGGACGACCTCCGTGCCCTCGCGGTCGCCGGTGTTGCGGACCGTGAGTGAGAGGGCGTACGAGCCGTCCGTGCCGATCTCCGGGGTCGTGCCCTCGAAGTCCTCCCAGGCGAACGTCGTGTACGAGCGGCCGTGGCCGAAGGCGTACAGCGGGGTCGGGTCCAGGTTGCTGACCTCGCCCGCCAGGCCCAGTGGGGGCTGGAGGTACGTCCACGGCTGGCCTCCGGGGGCGCGCGGCACGCTCACCGGCAGCCTTCCCGAGGGGTTCACCCGGCCGGACAGGACGCCCGCCACCGCGGGGCCGCCCTCCTCGCCCGGGAAGAACGCCTGGACCACCGCTGCCAGCCGGCCGTCCCAGCGGCCCAGCGCGTACGGGCGGCCGGTCAGCAGGACCAGGACGACGGGGACGCCGGTGCCCAGCAGCACGTCGAGGAAATCGCCCTGTGCGCCAGGGAGTCGGAGGTCCGTCACGTCGCAGCCCTCGCCCGACGTGCCCCGGCCGAACAGGCCGGCCCGGTCGCCCAGTACCGCCACGCACACGTCCGCCTCCGAGGCCCGTGCCACCGCCTCCTCGAAGCCGGACCGGTCCGGGTCGGACACTCCGCAGCCCTCCGCGAACGTCACCTTGGCGTCCGGGAGTTCGGTGCGCAGGGAGTCGAGGAGCGTGGGGATGTCCACGCCCGTGGGGACGTCGGGGTGGTGGGTGAGGACATGGGAGGGGAAGGAGTAGCAGCCCAGCATGGCGAGGGCGTCCGCCGCCCGGGGGCCGACCACCGCGATCCGTGTGTCGGGGGCCAGCGGGAGCAGGCCGTCCGGGTTGTCCAGGAGGACCACGGACTCCTCCGCCAGGCGGCGGGCCAGGGTGCGGTTCGCCGTCGAGTCCAGGTCGATCGGGCCCGCCGGTTCCGGCTGCCAGTCCTCGTCCAGCAGGCCCAGCTCGCACTTCTGCAGCAGCACCCTGCGGGCCGCGCGGTCCACCAGCGACTCCGGGACCGTTCCGGCGCGTACGGCCGCCACCAGCGGCTTTCCATAGCACTTCAGTGTCGGCAGCTCGATGTCGATGCCCGCCTCCAGCGCCCGGTGCGCCGCCTCGGCCGGGCTGCCGGCCACCCTGTGCAGGGTCTCCAGGAAGCCGATGCCGAAGTAGTCGGCGACGACCGTGCCGGTGAATCCCCAGTCCTCCCGCAGGAGTTCGGTCAGCAGGCGCGGGTCCGCGGAGGCCGGGACGCCGTCCGTCTCGTTGTACGCCGCCATCACCGAGCGGGCGCCGCCCTCGCGCAGGGCCATCTCGAACGGGGGGAGCGTGACGTCCGCGAACTCCCGTACGCCCGCCCGGACGGGGGCCAGGTTGCGTGCGCCCGCCGAGGACGCGTACCCGGCGAAGTGCTTGAGCGTGGCGATGATCCCGACGGCCTCCAGGCCCCGGACGTAGGCCGTGCCGATCGTGCCGACCAGGTACGGGTCCTCGCCGATCGTCTCCTCCACCCGGCCCCAGCGGGGGTCGCGGACCACGTCCAGGACCGGGGCCAGGCCCTGGTGGACGCCGACCGAGCGCAGGTCGTGGCCGATCCGCCGGCCCAGCTCCTCGACCAGCGGCGGGTCGAAGGTGGCACCCCAGGCCAGCGGCACCGGGTAGGCCGTCGCGCCCCAGGCGGTGAAGCCCGCCAGGCACTCCTCGTGGGCGACCGCGGGGATGCCGAAGCGGCCCGCGGCGGCGATCCGCCGTTGTGCGCGGGCCAGGGCCTGGGCGCCGAGCGCCGGGTCCACGGGGGCCGTGCCGAAGGAGCGGGTCAGCTGGCCGAGGCCGAGGGTGATCAGCAAGTCCCAGTCGTCGGCGGAGCCCGCGGTCATCTCGCGCTGCAGCGGGGCGACTCCCTCACCGTCCGTGGCGGCGCCCACCCACACGCCGTACAGCTGGGCGGTCTTCTCCTCCAGGGTCATCCGGGAGAGCAGGTCGGCGACGCGGGTGGCGGCGGGCAGGGCGGGGTCGCGCCAAGGAGCGGTGGTCATGAAACTCCCGTCGGGATAGAGGTGATCACTTGCCGCCCACGCCCATCAGCCCGCCGACCAGCGCGCGGCGCGCGACCAGGTACACGGCGAAGATGGGGATACCGGAGAGGACGACCGAGGCGAGCAGGGCGGGGATGTTCACGCCGAACTGGCTCACGTAGTTGAACAGGCCGAGGGTCAGCACCCGCGGACCGTCGGACTGGGTGAAGATCAGGGGGAAGAGGAAGCCGTTCCAGGCCTGGAGGGCGGAGTAGATGACGACCGTGCTGATTCCGCCCTTGGCCAGTGGGACGACCAGCTGGAACAGCATGCGGGTGGGCGAGGCGCCGTCCAGGGCCATCGCCTCGTACAGCTCCTCCGAGATGTCGCGGAGGGTGCCGGTGAGGATCAGCACCGACACCGGCATGGCGAAGGCGGCCGTCGGCAGGACGACCGCGAGGAGGCTGTCGTAGAGGTCCAGTTTCGCGATCATCAGGTAGAGGGGGACCACCACGGCCTGCGCGGGGATCGCCACGCCCAGCAGGAACAGCCGGAAGGCGGAGCCGGACCAGGCATTTCGGGTGCGTACGGCGACGTGGGCGAGCGGGACGCACAGAACCAGGACGATCGCCACGACCGCCGCCGCCACGATCGCGGTGTTCGCCAGGAAGTGACCGAAGCCGTTGTGCAGGACGGTGTTGTAGTTGTCCAGGGTCGGGTCGGTCGGCGGCTTCAGGGCGTTGTTGCCGAGGGCCTGGTCCTGGCGGGTGAGCGAGGCCGAGATCATCGCGTAGATCGGGACGAGCACGACCGCCAGCCAGATGACCGCGCCCAGGCCGGCCAGGGGATTGGCACGCCTGCTCCAGTGCCCGCGGCGGCGCCGGGCGGCCGGCTTCGCGAGCGGCTCGCCGGTCTTCACGGGGCGGGGCAGCGTATCGTGTGACACTCCGTCACATTCCTTCCCGTGTGCTGCGCATGGCGCCGAAGCCGGTCAGCCGCACCATGACGAGGGAGAGCGCCGTGGCCGCCACCACCAGGAAGGACGCGACGGCGCTGGCGTAGCCGAAGTCGTAACTCTTGAAGCCCGCCTCGTACATCAGGTACGGCAGGATCGCCGTGTCGGTGCCGGGGCCGCCCTGGGTGAGGATCAGGACGGTCTCGAAGTAGGTCAGCGAGCCGACGATCATCAGCACGCTCGACGTCGTCGCCGTGTTGCGCAGCTGGGGGAGCGTGATCGAGAAGAACCGGCGGTAGCGGCCGGCGCCGTCGATCGCGGCCGCCTGGTAGAGGACGTCGGGGATCTGCCGTGCCCCGCCCTGGTAGATCAGGGTGTGGAAGGGGATGAACTGCCAGCCGCCGACGAAGACGATCGCGAGGAAGGCACCGCTGGTGGAGCCGAGTGTGTCCTGCTGGATGATGCCGAAGTTCGGGTCGAGCAGGGCGTAGAAGAGCAGTGAGATCGCCGTCGAGGACAGCAGGAACGGGACGAAGAAGACCGCGGAGAGGATCGCGCGGTTGCGCTGCCGGCCCGCCGCCCAGACGCCCAGCAGCAGGGAGACGACCGTCTGGAAGGCCCAGCTCGCCAGCGTCAGCAGGACGGTCACCGTCAGGGACTGGGTCAGGCGCGGGTCGTCGATCAGCTTCTGCCAGTTGGCGAGGCCCACCGGCTCAGGGTCGCCCAGGCCGTTCCACTTGGTGAAGGACAGATAGAAGGCCAGGGCCATGGGGGCGATGGCGAAGAAGGTGAAGAACAGGACGCCCGGGAGGGCCCACGCGGCATGCGGGCGTCCTGCCTTCGTGGCGGTACTGGCGCTCACTTCAGCCCCTGGAGCGCCGACACGAACTGGCTGGGCGAGGACTTCCCCACGAACAGCTTGTTGATCTCGGTGAGCATCGGCGTCGAGACGTCCGGGTCCACGGCCTGGTCCCAGCTCAGGGTGAAGGCCGGGGCCTGCTGCACCATCTGGTACTGGAACTTGGCGAACTCGGGGTTCGGCGAGGCGTCGAGCAGCTTCTCCGCGTTCGAGGTGGTCGGGATGTCGCCGTTGGCGACCAGGTCCTTGGCGTACGCCTCGGACGCGCAGTCGCGCAGGAAGGCGATCGCCGCGTCCTTGTTGGACGTACGGGCGTTCACGGACCAGTAGTTGGTGGGGTTGCCGACGACGTTGCGGATGTCGCCGGCGCCGCCCTCGACCTTCGGGAACGCGCACCAGCCCAGGTTCTGCCTGGCGAAGTCGGGGAACTTGCCGAGCTGCGTCGAGTACTCCCAGGAGCCCATCAGGTGCATGGCCGCCTTGCCCTTGGCGAAGACCGCGGGCGCGCCGCCGTTGACGTACGACACCGAGCTGAAGCCCTTCCCGAAGGCGCCGTCGTCGATGAGCTGTTTCACGGTCTGGGCGGCCTTCAGCACCGCCGGGTCGCCCCAGCCGGAGGAGTCGCCGTTCTTGATCTTGTCGAAGACCTCGGGCCCGCCGATGCGGTCGGTGAGGTACTCCAGCCACATCAGCTCGGGCCAGATGTCGGCGCCGCCGAGGGCGAAGGGGGTGATCCGGGCCTTCTTCAGCTTGCTGTTGATGTCCAGCAGCTGGTCGAACGTGGTGGGCGGCTGGAGCCTTTGCTCGGCGAAGACGGACTTGTTGTAGAAGAGGATCACGGGCTGCATGCCGCGCATGGGGATGCCGTAGTTGCGGCCGCCGAGGCCGCCCGCCGCGAGGACCGAGGGCAGGAAGCCGTCCTTGAGGACCGGGTCGGACCCGATGGTGTCGGTGAGGTCGACCAGCTGGTTCGCGTCCTTGTACGCCTTGATCGAGCCGCCGCCCCAGTTGAAGAACACGTCGGGCGCGTGGGGCGAGCCCATCGCCGTGCGCAGCTTGGCCGGGTAGTCGGAGCCGGGCACCTTCTCCAGCTTGATCCTGCCGTTCGCCTTCTTCGCGGCCGCCGAGGCATTGAACCGGCTGATCGCCTTGACCTGCACCTTCGCCGCGTCGTCGCCGTACACGAAGGCGGTGAGCGTGCCGCCGTCGCCGGATCCGCCGGAGGAGCCGCAGGCCGAGAGTCCGGCGGTGAGCAACGTGGTGGCGCCGGCGCCGAGCATCCAGCGCCTGCTGAAAGTACGCCCGCCGTTGGACGTCTGGGACTCCATGACAGCACCTCTCGTACGAATGTTTCGATCGGAAGAGCGAATGTTCCGGGAACGTATGGCCAGACAGAGGCTTCGTCAAGGGGTCGCGCAGGGATACGATCGCGGGCATGAAGCCACCGAAGCCCGCAGAAACGCAGACCGCGACACTCGCCGAAATCGCCCGTGAGGCCGGCGTGTCCGCTCCGACTGTTTCGAAGGTCCTCAACGGCCGCGCCGATGTCGCCCCCGCCACCCGCACCCGGGTCGAGGAACTGCTGCGCGCCTACGGCTACCGGCGCCGCCGGGCCGAGGCTTCCCGCTCGCCCCTGATCGACCTGGTCTTCCACGAGCTGGAGAGCGCCTGGGCGATGGAGGTCATCCGGGGTGTGGAGAACGTGGCCCGGGACGCCGGCCTGAGCGTCGTGCTGTCGGAGTCCGCCGGGCGGCTCACTCCCGGCCGGACCTGGGCCGACCAGGTCGCCGCCCGCCGCCCGCACGGGGTGATCCTGGTCCTGTCCGGGCTCGACGAGTCCCAGCGCGCCCTGCTGACCAGCAGATCGATCCCGTTCGTGGTGATGGACCCGGCCGGCGACCCGGGCGCCGACGTGCCGTCCATCGGCGCCACCAACTGGCAGGGCGGCCTCGCCGCCACCCGGCACCTCGTCGACCTCGGCCACACCCGCATCGGCGCCATCAGCGGACCGTCACGGATGATGTGCAGCCGCGCCCGGGTCGACGGCTACCGGGCGGCGCTGGAGACGGCCGGCCTTCCGGTCGACCAGGGCCTGATCAGGACGGGCGACTTCCACCACGAGGCGGGCTACCGGCTCGGCCTCGAACTGCTGCGCCGCCCGGACCGGCCCACCGCCGTCTTCGCGGGCAACGATTTGCAGGCGCTCGGGCTGTACGAGGCCGCACGCGAGCTGGGGCTGCGCATCCCGGAGGACCTGAGCGTGGTCGGCTTCGACGATCTGCCGGTGGCCCGCTGGGTGGGGCCGCCGCTGACGACCGTACGGCAGCCGCTCATGGAGATGGCCGAGGCGGCGGCGAAGCTGGTGCTCGACCTGGGGCGCGAGGCGGAGTCCTCGACGGCGACCCGGGTCGAGCTGGCGACGAGCCTGGTGGTCCGCAGCAGCACGGCGGCGCCCGCGGAGTGAAGCGCAGTGAAGTGGGTGGCCGGAAGTTGACATATTGACGAGTGGTGCGCGTGCCCCGACACTCCTCGGCAGTCAATCGGTTGCACGGCCGAAACTTTCGGAGGCGCCCGCAATGAGAAGAACGCTCGCAATCGGAAGAAATCTGCGGACCGGCTTATCCCTGGCGTCGCTCGTGGCCGGGCTCGCACTGCTGCTCACCGCACCCGCGGCGCACGCAGCCGACACCCCGCTGCGCGATCTCGCCGCCGCCAAGGGCAAGGTCATCGGCACGGCGGTCACCGGCTCCAAGCTCACCGGGACCTATGGCGACCTCGCCGGGGCGCAGTTCGGCTCGCTCACCCCCGGCAACGCCATGAAATGGGGCACGGTCGAGCCGACCCAGGGCTCCTTCAACTGGACCGAGGCCGACCAGATCGTCGCCTTCGCGCAGGCGCACAACCAGCAGGTGCGCGGCCACACCCTGGTCTGGCACAGCCAGAACCCGAGCTGGCTGACCAACGGCAGCTGGACGTCCGCCCAGCTGAACGGCCTGCTGCAGAACCACATCAGCACGGAGGTGACCCGCTACAAGGGCAAGATCGCCGCCTGGGACGTGGTCAACGAGCCCTTCAACGAGGACGGCACCTACCGCTCGACGCTCTGGTACAACGGCCTCGGCTCCGGCTATATAGCCAGCGCCCTGAACTGGGCGCACACCGCCGATCCGAACGCCAAGCTGTACATCAACGACTACAACGTCGAGGGCGTCAACGCGAAGAGCACCGCCCTGTACAACCTGGTCAAGTCCCTGAAGGAACAAGGGGTTCCGATCGACGGCGTGGGCCTGCAGGCGCACCTGATCCTCGGCCAGGTCCCGGCCACGCTCCAGCAGAACATCCAGCGCTTCGCCGACCTGGGCGTGGACGTGGCGATCACCGAGCTGGACGTCCGCATGGCGCTGCCCTCGGACGCCACCAAGCTGGCCCAGCAGGCCGCCGACTACAAGTCGGTCGTCGCCGCCTGCGTGGCCGTGACCCGCTGCGTCAATGTCACCGTGTGGGGCTTCACCGACTCCGACTCCTGGGTGCCGAGCACCTTCCCGGGGTACGGGGCGGCGACGCCGTACGACGAGAACTACGCGCCGAAACCGGCGTACAACGGGATCGCGGAGGCTTTCGGCGGCGGCACGACCACACCGCCTCCGACCGGCGCCTGCACGGCGACGTACAGCGTGACCAGCCAGTGGAACACCGGGTTCACCGGGCAGGTGCGGATCTCCTGCTCCGGTGCCTCGCTGGCGTCCTGGAAGGCGAGCTGGACGTACGGCGCGGGCCAGCGGATCACCCAGGCCTGGAACGCCACCTGCACCCAGTCCGGCGCGGCGGTCTCGTGCGTGAACGCCTCGTACAACGGGTCGGTCCCGGACGGTGGTTCGGTGACGTTCGGGTTCAACGCGTCGTGGAGCGGCAGCAATCCGGTGCCCACGGTGACGCTGGGCTGAGCCTCGGCCGAGCCCGGGCTGAGGGGGCGCTGAGAAGCGTGAGATTTTCCGAAGAAAACGGCTTCTCGCCCCGGAACCTAACAGTCCCCTAATAATTCGGACTTACGTTCTTGCCGTGACCGTACACGACGAGAACGGCGACGAGCGCAGACGGTTGGGCCGGCGGTCGAGGGTACTGAAGGCCGCCGGTCTCACCCTGGCGGGTGTGCTGGTGCTCGGCATCGCCGCCGGGGGCTGGGCCTACTGGCACCTCAACAACAACATCAAGAGCGTCGACATCAACAGCGCCCTCGGTGACGACCGTCCGGCGCGAGCGGTCGTCACCCCGTCCGCCTCCGCCTCGGCCTCCCCTCTGCCCACCGGGGCCGTGAACATCCTGGTCCTGGGCTCCGACTCACGCAGCGGCAAGGCGAACAAGGAGCTCGGCGGCGGCAGCAGTTCGGGCGCCCGCTCCGACACGGCGATGGTCGTGCACATCGACGCGGGCCGCACCGAGGCCACCGTCGTCAGCATCCCGCGCGACACGCTGGTCACGCGCCCGTCCTGCCCCCTGTCCTCCGGAGGCTCCACGGCGCAGGCCTACAACGCCATGTTCAACAGCGCCTATTCGGTGGGCGGCCCGGTGTGCGCGGTCAAGACGGTCGAGTCGATCACGGACGTCCGCATGGACCACTACATCGAGATCGACTTCTCGGGCTTCGCGAAGCTGGTGAACGCCCTGGGCGGAGTCACGGTCACCACCGACGAGGACATCGACGACGACAAGAGCCATCTGCACCTCGCGGCGGGCACCCACCATCTGAACGGCAAGCAGGCACTGGCGCTCGCCCGCACCCGGCACGGCATAGGCGACGGCAGTGACCTCGGCCGGATAGGCCTCCAGCAGAAGCTGGTGAAGGCCCTGCTGGAGCAGATGGCGGCCACCGACCTGCTCACCGACCCGGCCAAGCTGTACCGGGTCGCCGACGCGGTGACCTCCAGCCTGACCATGGACACCGGCCTCGACTCCCTGAAGGAACTGACGCGCCTCGGCCAGAGCCTGAAGGGGCTGTCCTCCGACCACGTGAGAACGCTGACGATGCCGGTGGTCACGGCCCCGTCCGACCCCAACCGCGTGGTGGCGAAGGAACCGGCGGCGAGTGAACTGTGGGACTCCTTGCGGGCGGACTGAATCGCCCTACGACCTGCGGAAACTCCCGAGGAAGCCGGGACGTGGAAAAAATCTTCGGAGAATTTCGGGGTGCGTGTCGATTCGGGTGTCTCCCGTTCGACGCATGGGTGAGAGGCGGGGAGAGGCCCCGCCGATCGGACTTGAGGAGCCACCATGCCCCGCTATCTGTCGCTCGTGCGGATCGACGAGTCCACCGCCCCCGCTGACGGCCCCAGCCCCGAGCTGATGCAGCGGATGGGCGAGCTGATCGAGGAGATCACCAAGGCCGGCGTCATGCTCGACACCGCCGGGCTGACCCCCTCCGCCCAGGGCACCCGCGTGCGCTGGGAGGGCGGCGAGCTCTCCGTCACCGACGGGCCGTTCACCGAGTCCAAGGAAGTCATCGGCGGCTACGCGCTCATGCAGTGCAAGGACAAGGCCGAGGCCCTGGAGTGGGCCAAGCGGTTCCTGAAGGTGCACGAGGCGCACTGGACGGTGACCTGCGAGGTCCGCGAGATCGCCGAGGGCTGACATTTCTTGGCGTACGGCCGCCGACGGTGTTGCATGGTGGGCTGTGGAACAGCAGCCCACCGAGCAGCCTCCCGAGCAGCCCCCCGCCTCCCGGGCGATCGAGACCGTCTTCCGGCTGGAGTACCCGCGCGTCATCGCCGGCGTGACCCGTATCGTCCGCGATGTCGGTATCGCGGAGGAGCTCGCGCAGGATGCCCTGGTCGCTGCCCTGGAGCAGTGGCCCGGGGACGGTGTGCCCGACAACCCCGGTGCCTGGCTCATGGCCACCGCACGGCACCGTGCCGTGGACCTGGTGCGGCGCCGCGAGCGCTATGCCCGCAAGCTGGCCGAGATCGGCCGGGACCTGGAGACCACCGCCCCGCCGCACGAACCCGCCGACCCGGCGGACATCGACGACGACCTGCTCCGTCTGGTCTTCACCACCTGCCACCCGGTGCTGTCCGCCGAGGCCCGGATCGCCCTCACCCTGCGTCTGCTGGGCGGCCTGACGACGCCCGAGATCGCCCGCGCCTTCCTCGTGCCCGAGCCGACCGTCGCGCAGCGGATCGTGCGCGCGAAGCGCACGCTGGCCACGAAGAACGTCGCTTTCGAGGTTCCGTACGGGCCCGACCGCGAGGCCCGTCTCGGCTCCGTGCTCGACGTCATCTATCTGATTTTCAACGAGGGGTACGCGGCCACGGCCGGGGACGACTGGCTGCGCCCCGCCCTGTGCGAGGACGCCCTGCGCCTGGCCCGTGTCCTGTCCTCCCTCATGCCGAAGGAACCGGAGGTCCACGCCCTGACCTCGCTGCTGGAGTTCCAGGCGTCCCGCGCCGCCGCCCGCACCGGCCCCGACGGCGCACCGGTCCTCCTCAGGGACCAGAACCGCCGCCGCTGGAACCGCATGCTCATCGCCCGCGGCATCAAGGCCCTCGCCCGCGCGGACGCCACGTCCCCCAAGCTCTCGGCTTCGCTCGAGCAGGGGGGACTTCCATCCGGCGCACCCGGCCCGTACGCCCTCCAGGCCGCGATCGCCGCCTGCCACGCGCACGCGTACTCCTACGAGGAGACCGACTGGACGACCATCGCGACCCTCTACGGCCTGCTCGCCGCCCGCGCCCCGTCCCCGGTCGTCGAACTCAACCGCGCGGTCGCCGTGTCCATGGCCGAGGGCCCGGGCCCGGCCCTGGTGATCATCGACGCCCTCGCCGCCGAACCCGCGCTGCGCGACTACCACCTGCTGCCCAGCGTCCGCGGCGACCTGCTGGCCCGCCTCGGGCGTACGGCGGAGGCGCGCGCCGAGCTCGCGCGGGCCGCCGAGCTCACCCGCAACGCGCGGGAGCGGGAGCTGCTGGCCGCGCGGGTGAGGGAGCTCGACCGGCAGCCATGACCGACACGGTGCTCAGCCGTTCGCGGGCGCCCCGAGCAGCATCGTCGGGGCGCCCGCGACGCGTGTGAGGAACACCGTCGCCGAGTTGGGCCCCCGGGGCTTCACCTTCCGCCGCAACTCCTCGGGTTCCACGGCCGACCCGCGCTTCTTCACGGTCAGCGTGCCGACCTCGCGCTCCCGCAGCAGCGCCTTCAACTTCTTCACGTTGAAGTGGAGTTGATCGGTGATCTCGTAGGCGGACGCGAACGGCGTCGGCCGCAGCTCGTCCGCCGTGACGTACGCGATGGTCTCGTCGACGAGCCCGCCGCCGACCGACTCGGCCACCTCGGCGACCAGATGTGCTCGGATGACGGCCCCGTCCGGCTCGTACAGGTACCGCCCCACGGGCCGCACTCGGGGATCCGGCAGCCCCCGCCCGAGCAGCGAGCGCGGCCCCGGCAGCAGCGTGGCCCGCACGGCGCCCGGCCGGATCCCGGCCCCGAACCACAGCACCGCCTCCTTCACGTCCCCGCCGTCGGAGATCCACTCGGCCTCGGCGCCGGCCGGGACCGTCTCGTGGGGGATGCCGGGGGCGATCTTCAGCGCGGCGACCCGGGCCGCCGAGGCCGCGCCCACCGCCCACGAGAGCGGCGGGGAGTACGCCTCGGGATCGAAGATCCGGCCCCGTCCGCCCCGCCGTGCCGGGTCGACGAAGACGGCGTCGTAGGAGGACGTGTCCACCTTTGTCACGTCCGCCTCGCGCACCTCGATCAGCTCGCCCAGCCCCAGCGCCTCGGCGTTCGCCCGCGCGACCTCCGCCGTCAGCGGATCCCGGTCCACCGCGAGCACCCGGATCCCGGCGCGCGCGAGGGCGAGCGCGTCGCCGCCGATGCCGCAGCACAGGTCGGCGACGGAGGTCACCCCCAGTTCGCGGAGGCGTCCCGCCCGGTACGCCGCCACGCTCGTCCGCGTGGACTGCTCGACCCCGTTGGGCGTGAAGAACATCCGCTCGGCGTCCTCGGCCCCGAACTTCGCCGCCGCCCGCTGCCGCAGCCGGGCCTGGCCGAGGGCCGCCGACACCAGGTCCGCCGGGTGCTCGCGGCGCAGCCGGGTGGCGACGGCGAGTTCGTCGGCGGGGGCCGTGCCGCGGACCTCGTCGAGGAGGGCACGGCCCTCGGGGGTGAGCAGGGAGCGGAAGGGGAGGAGGTCGTTCACCGGGTCATTGTGGGCCAGTCGGTGGATGGTGCGCCTCCGGCGGCGGTGCCTGCCCCGGTTCGGGGCCGGGGCCTGCGAGGATCCGGCACCATGCGAGCAGTCGTACAAAATGACAAAAATAGGGCCCTGAAGAGGGCTGGTCTCCGTGCGGGCGTCGCCGCGCTCGCCGTCGCCGCCGGCGTCTCCGGCTGTTCGGGGTCGGGCCCGGACGCCGGTGTACGTCCCGCCCCGGGCCAGCAGAGGCTTCAGGCACCCCCCGCACGCGCCCTGGACTCCTACGCCACCCGGCTGAAGGCCGACCGCGCCGCCCTCGCGGCCGCCGCGCGGCACTGGGACCTGGACCAGGTCCCCCTGATGCCTCCGCCGCCCCCGGCCCACAAACCGCGGATCACCGCTCGCGCGGGCTTCGAGGTCGACGGCCAGGAGGAGGAGAAGCTGCCGCCGGTCTTCACCACGATCCCCACCAAGCAGAAGGTCGTCTTCCTCACCATCGACGACGGCGCCGAGAAGGACCCGGCGTTCCTGCGCATGATGAGCGACCTGAAGGTCCCGTACACCGCCTTCCTCAGCAACTACCTGATCAAGGACGACTACGCGTACTTCCGGCAGATGCAGGCCGAGGGCGTCACCCTCAACAACCACACCCTCCACCACCCCTATCTGCCGGGTCTGTCCTACGAGGAGCAGAAGAACGAGATCTGCGGCATGCAGGGCGTGATGGAGAAGTGGTTCGGCAAGACCCCCACCGTCTTCCGCCCGCCCTACGGCAACTACAACGGCGACACCCTGCGCGCCGCCAAGTCCTGCGGCATCAAGTACGCGCCGATCTGGGACGAGGAGGTCTTCGTCGACCACTGGGAGTACCGCGAGGACGACAAGAGCCTGCACCCCGGTGACATCGTGCTCACCCACTTCCGGGGCCGTGACGACTGGGACGGCACGATGGTCGACGACATGCGCCGGTTCCTGAACAAGGTCACCCGTGAGGGGTACGCGGTGGCACGCCTGGAGGACTACCTGTGAAGCGGCCGAGGGGGCGGCGGCGGTGCCGGGCACTGACGGCGGCCGTGCTCGCCTCGGCCGTCCTGCTTCCCGCGAGCGGCTGCGCCCAGTCGGTCGACCCCATCGAACGGCTGGGCAAGAAGGCGGCCGCGCGGGTACGGCCGCACGGCCCGGACGGGGAGCAGGCGTACCGTCGCTGGGGCCTGGGATCGCCGCTCTCCCCGGCCCCGCCGCCCACGGTGCGTCCCGTGGGGCGGCACACGACGGGCCGGTCCCTGCCCCCGGTGGTGGACCGCGTCCGCACCCGCGACCGGGTCGTCTTCCTCACCTACGGCGACGGTGCCGAGAAGGACTCCCGGTTCGCCGACATGGTCCGTGAACTGCGGCTCCCGGTCAATGTGTTCCTCACCGACCGCGCCGCCGGACCGGGGTACGCCCGGCTCGCCCGGCTCCAGTCGGCGGGCGCCGGCGTCCAGAACCACACCCTCGGCCGCACCTCGCTGCGCGGGCTGTCGTACGCCGGCCAGCGCGCCGAGATCTGCGGCCAGCAGGACAAGCTCAAGTCCCGCTTCGGCCACCGCCCCCGCCTCTTCCGCCCACCCCACGGCGCCTACGACAGGACGACCCTGCGCGCGGCCGAGGACTGCGGTGTCTCGGCGGTGGTCCTCTGGCGTGCCGAGACGACCGCCGACGGCATCACGTACACCCACGGCCCCGAACACCTCCGCCCGGGCGACATCGTCAACGTGGCCCCGGACGACACCACGCCCCCCACCCTCTGCGACCGCACGGCCCGCCTACTGCGCCGCGCCCAGTCCCGCGGCCTGACGGTGGGCCGCCTGGAGGACTACCTGTGAGGCGCCGCTGGCGCCTCGTCGGCAGACGCCGAGCCCGCGGCGGAGTTGCGTGCCTCGGTGCTGCGCGCCGATCTCGAACGGCTGGGCCGGTACGACGAGCACCGGGTACGGCAGCGACTGCGCGACGGTCTCGCGCCGCAGCTGCACGCCGGCTGTACGAGTGCCACGGTTCCGTCCTGGACACAGAGGACGAGGGCCGCCATCCGCAGGCGACGGTGTTGCTCAGCCACAACCAGCCCGTCCGGCGTTTGAGGACGAGGCCGTTCAGGCCGATGCGGGGGGCTGGGGGCGGCAGCCCCCAGGGGCGGTCGCAGCGTCACCGGGCAGGCCGGCAGGCGTACGCCGAGAGCGGAACCACGGCCGACGCGCCGCAGGCATTGGCACTCCGCTTGACCGAGTGCTAATCGCGGTCATAGTCTCGGCCCTGGCACTCCCCCCTGGAGAGTGCCAACAACGCGACGGGCAGGTCCGGCACCCGCGACGACGGATCCACCTGGTCGCCACCTCAGACAGTTAACCCCGTGAGATCTCCGAAGGGGGAGGTCGGATCGTGACGACCGCCAGCTCCAAGGTTGCCATCAAGCCGCTTGAGGACCGCATCGTGGTCCAGCCGCTCGACGCCGAGCAGACCACGGCTTCGGGCCTGGTCATTCCGGACACCGCCAAGGAGAAGCCCCAGGAGGGCGTCGTCCTGGCCGTGGGCCCGGGCCGCTTCGAGGACGGCAAGCGCGTCGAGCTCGACGTCAAGGTCGGCGACGTCGTGCTCTACAGCAAGTACGGCGGCACCGAGGTGAAGTACAACGGCGAGGAGTACCTCGTCCTCTCGGCTCGCGACGTGCTCGCGATCGTCGAGAAGTAATTCACCCGAAGCACATTTCGTTGCTTTGAGCTGCGCCCTTGGCCCCCGCGACCCATAGGAAGCCGGGCGCCGGGGGCGCAGTTTTCGTTCACCCAAGATTTCCGAGAGGGCTCACGCTGTCATGGCGAAGATCCTGAAGTTCGACGAGGACGCCCGTCGCGCCCTTGAGCGCGGCGTCAACAAGCTTGCCGACACGGTCAAGGTGACGATCGGCCCCAAGGGCCGCAACGTCGTCATCGACAAGAAGTTCGGCGCCCCCACCATCACCAACGACGGCGTCACCATCGCCCGCGAGGTCGAGGTCGAGGACCCGTTCGAGAACCTCGGCGCCCAGCTGGTGAAGGAGGTGGCCACCAAGACCAACGACATCGCTGGTGACGGCACCACCACCGCCACCGTGCTGGCCCAGGCGCTCGTCCGCGAGGGCCTGAAGAACGTCGCCGCGGGCGCCTCCCCGGCCGCCCTGAAGAAGGGCATCGACGCCGCCGTCGCCGCCGTCTCCGAGGAACTCCTCGCTTCGGCCCGCCCGATCGACGAGAAGTCCGACATCGCCGCCGTCGCCGCGCTGTCCGCCCAGGACCAGCAGGTCGGCGAGCTCATCGCCGAGGCGATGGACAAGGTCGGCAAGGACGGTGTCATCACCGTCGAGGAGTCCAACACCTTCGGTCTGGAGCTGGACTTCACCGAGGGCATGGCCTTCGACAAGGGCTACCTGTCGCCGTACTTCGTGACGGACCAGGAGCGTATGGAGGCCGTCCTCGAGGACCCGTACATCCTGATCACCCAGGGCAAGATCGGCGCCATCGCCGACCTGCTGCCGCTGCTGGAGAAGGTCATCCAGGCCGGTGCCTCCAGGCCGCTGCTGATCATCGCCGAGGACGTCGAGGGCGAGGCCCTGTCGACCCTGGTCGTCAACAAGATCCGCGGCACCTTCAACGCCACCGCCGTGAAGGCCCCCGGCTTCGGCGACCGCCGCAAGGCGATGCTGCAGGACATGGCGATCCTCACCGGTGCCACGGTCATCTCCGAGGAGGTCGGCCTCAAGCTCGACCAGGTCGGTCTGGACGTGCTCGGCTCCGCCCGCCGTGTCACCGTCACCAAGGACGACACCACGATCGTCGACGGCGCCGGCAAGACCGAGGACGTGCACGGCCGCGTCGCGCAGATCAAGGCCGAGATCGAGAACACCGACTCCGACTGGGACCGCGAGAAGCTCCAGGAGCGCCTCGCGAAGCTGGCCGGCGGCGTGTGCGTGATCAAGGTCGGCGCCGCCACCGAGGTGGAGCTGAAGGAGAAGAAGCACCGTCTGGAGGACGCCATCTCCGCGACCCGCGCCGCGGTCGAGGAGGGCATCGTCTCCGGTGGTGGCTCCGCGCTGGTCCACGCCGTCAAGGTCCTGGACGACAACCTCGGCAAGACGGGCGACGAGGCCACCGGTGTTGCCGTGGTCCGCAAGGCCGCCGTCGAGCCGCTGCGCTGGATCGCGGAGAACGCGGGCCTCGAGGGCTACGTCATCGTCTCCAAGGTCGCCGAGCTGGAGAAGGGCAACGGCTACAACGCCGCCACCGGCGAGTACGGCGACCTGGTCAAGGCCGGCGTCATCGACCCGGTGAAGGTCACCCGCTCCGCCCTGGAGAACGCCGCCTCCATCGCCTCCCTCCTGCTCACGACCGAGACCCTGGTCGTCGAGAAGAAGGAAGAGGAGCCGGCCGAGGCGGGCCACGGCCACGGTCACGGCCACGCCCACTGAGCGACACGCTCCTGAGCCAAGGCCCGGCACTCCCCGCGGAGTGCCGGGCCTTGCGCCGTCTACTGCTCCAACTGGTCGAGGGCGCCCAGCTGTTGCATCAGCCCCAGCTGGTCGTGCTGCCACCAGGTCTCGGCGATCTTGCCGTTGTCGCCGAACCGGAACAGCGTCATCCCGGTCATGGCGACCTGCCTGCCGGTGGGGGCGATCCCCAGGAAGTCGCCCTTGTGCGTGGCGTTCCAGGTCCACCGCGCACAGGCCCGGTCGCCCTGGGCGAGCACGTCCTCGACCGTGAAGGTGAAGTCGAAGGCGCTCCGCCACATCCGGTACTCGCCGAGGGCGTTGTCCAGCCCGATCGTGTTCTGCGGATTGATCGGATCGTGGCTGTGGATGTCCTCGTCGAGCAGGTCGTTGAGCGGCGGCAGCTCGCCCGCGGTGGCGAGGGTGTCGAGGAACCGCCGCACGGTGCCCTCGTACAACTGCTCGTCGCGTACGACGTCCAGATCCGTGAACGTAGGGGTCTCGTCGCACAACGCGACCAACTCTTGGAAGATCCGGCCGGTCTCCGGGAGGTTCGAGTTCCGCATCGCGTCCTCGTACGTCGGGAACTCCACCACCTCGACGACGTGCGACGCGTCCGAACGGTCCTTGCCGACCACCGCGTGCGTCGCCGTCCGCTTGCCCCTGGTCTGCTCGACCCAGTCGTCCATCAGCCGGTTCATCTCGTCCAGCCGGCTGGTCCTGCATTCGATGAGCTGTACGAACGTCATGGCGCTGCCTCCGGCCCCCCTGGTCCGGTTCCGTCACGCCCCATTTTCCCACCGGAGCGGCGAGATGCCCTGCGTGCGGCCCGCGCGGGCCCAGGCGGCGGGGCGGATGACGTCGGCGGGCAGGTCCCCCACGCGCTGGTTGACCAGGCTGTGCAGGACGACCAGGACGGCGGCGATCTCCTCGGGCGTCGGCTCGCCGGACAGGACCCGGATGCCATCGATGCCGTCGACGGCGCTCATGCCGGCTGGTTCCCGTGCTTGCGGTGCGGCAGCGGCGCGCTCTTCGTGCGCAGCATCCGCAGCCCCGAGGCGAGGACGGCCCGGGTGGACTGCGGGGCGATGACGTCGTCGACGAGCCCGCGCTCGGCGGCGTAGTACGGATGCATCAGTGCCTCGCGGTACTCGGCCACGCGCCGGGCCCGGGTCGCCTCCGGATCGTCGGCCGCGGCGATCTCACGGCGGAAGATGACGTTCGCGGCGCCCTCCGCGCCCATCACGGCGATCTCGTTGGCGGGCCACGCGTACGACAGGTCCGCGCCGATGGAGCGCGAGTCCATGACGATGTAGGCCCCGCCGTACGCCTTGCGCACGATCACCTGGATCCGGGGGACGGTCGCGTTGCAGTACGCGTAAAGGAGCTTGGCGCCGTGCCGGATGATGCCACCGTGCTCCTGGTCCACGCCGGGCAGGAAACCGGGCACGTCGACCAGTGACACCACCGGGATGTTGAAAGCGTCGCACAACTGTACGAACCGGGCGGCCTTTTCGCTGGCATGGATGTCGAGCACCCCGGCCAGCACCAGCGGCTGGTTGGCCACGATGCCGACCGGGCGGCCCTCGATGCGGCCGAGCGCGCAGATGACGTTGCCCGCCCAGCGCTCCTGGACCTCGAGGAACTCGCCCTCGTCCATCACCTCCTCGACCACCCGGTGCATGTCGTACGGCTGGGCCGGGTCCGCGGGCACGATGTCCAGGAGCTCGGCGCAGGGCCGGTCGGCCGGGTCGTCGCAGGGCACCTCGGGTGGTGTCTCGGTGCTGTTCTGGGGGAGCAGACAGAGCAGATAGCGGACCTCTTCGAGGCAGGTCCGCTCGTCGTCGTACGCGAAGTGCGCGACACCCGACGTCTCGGCGTGCACGTCCGCGCCGCCGAGCCCGTTCTGGGTGACCTGCTCGCCGGTGACGGCCTGGATGACGTCGGGGCCGGTGATGAACATCTGGGACGTCTCGCGGACCATGAAGACGAAGTCGGTCAGGGCGGGCGAGTAGGCGGCGCCCCCCGCGCACGGGCCGAGCATCACACTGATCTGCGGGATGACACCCGACGCCTTCGTGTTGCGCTGGAAGATGCCGCCGTAGCCCGCGAGCGCGGTGACGCCCTCCTGGATACGGGCGCCCGCGCCGTCGTTGAGCGACACCAGGGGAGCGCCCGCCGCGATGGCCATGTCCATGATCTTGTGGATCTTCTGCGCGTGCGCCTCGCCCAGCGCGCCGCCGAATATCCGGAAGTCGTGCGCGTACACGAAGACCGTACGGCCGTGGACCGTGCCCCAGCCGCCGATCACGCCGTCCGTGTGCGGACGCTTCTCCTCCATGCCGAAGCCGGTCGCCCGATGCCGGCGCAGCGGCTCCAGTTCGCTGAACGTGCCCGGATCCAGCAGGAGTTCGATGCGTTCCCGGGCCGTCAGCTTGCCCTTGGCGTGCTGCCGCTCGGTGGCGGCGGCGTCGCCCGCGACCACGCCCGCGCGCAGTCCGTCCAGTTCGGCGGTACGGGCCCGCAGCGACGGCGGGGCGGACGGGGCCGCGAACTCCTCCTCGAGCTCGGCCAGTTGGCTGTTGCTCAGGGTCTGTATGGACATGGTCGGTCTCCTTTCGGTACGGGTCTCGGGTGCTACCGGGTCACAGGCGCAGGCCGCGGTAGCGGCGGGGCCAGATGCCATGGGCGCCGGGGGCCAGCACGCCTGCCGGGTCGAGCGCGTCCTTGACCCGCTCGCCGAGCCGCCGCAGCGCGTGCCCGTGGAAGGCGTAGGTCTCCGCGACCTTGTCCATCAGGGCCGGGTGCGCGTGCCGTACGCCGAGCCCGGCCGCCGCCGCGTCCGCCACCAGGCGTTCGCACAAGGTCAGGGTGCGGGCCCGGTCGTCCGGGTCGCGGATGTCGAACACGACGGGCACATGGTGGTGCAGCACCCGTCGGCCCACCACGAACGAGCCCAGGTAGTCCTTTCCGGCCGTCCGGACGAGCCCGCGCACCCGCGCGTACTGTGCCAGGGCGTCCGCGCCGGTACCCGGCAGCACGGGCGTGACGGGAAGATGCCCGCCGTGCTTCAGCCAGCCGTCGGCCGCGTCGCCCCACAGGCCGGGCGTGTCACGCCCGTCGTCCGGCTCGCCGAGCCTTAAGCGCACCCCGGGGATCGGCGCCAGCGCCGTGCGCACGGCGGCCCATTGGGCGTGCACGACGGAACGGCTGCCGGCCACGGCGCCGTACGCGTTCCAGTGGCCGAGCCGCAGATCGGCCATGACGGAGGCGAGGGCGCTGTCGGGCACAGGGCCCGGAGCGCCGGGGAGGGTGTCGCGGCACCGGCCCGCGGCGGCCGCGTCCAGCAGCAGGCCGTGCACGGTGGGCGACTCGGGGAGCGTGCCGTCGGCGCGCAGCGTCCGCAGGGCGTCGACCAGCGGGCCGAGGTCCTCCGCCCGCGGCACGGAGACGGTGAAGGTACGGCGGTACGGCGGCGCGATGCGGAGCCGGATGCCGAGTTTGGTGACGATCCCCAGGTTCGGCGGCGCGAACATCATGTCGAAGGAGGGGCCGAAACCGTAGGGCCACAGATGGGCGCAGCGCGAGGCGCGCAGGCCGCCCATCCCGGTGCGCACCAGGTCGCCGTCCGGCAGCACCACCTCCATCCCGCACCACAGCGCGGGCTCGTCCTCGTACGGTGTGAGGCCGCCGGTGGCCAGGGCGTGACCGACGACGCTGTCCCAGCCCAGGCCCACCGGGTCGACCCGGTACGGCAGCCCGCGTGCGGCGAGATGGGCGGCGAGGTCGACGAAGGTGACGCCCGGCTCGACGACGGCGTACCCGAAGGTCTCGTCGACCTCCAGCACCCGGTTCATCCGGCTGAGGTCGAGGACGACGGCGCCGGGCAGCCGGGGGGCCGCGCCGCCGAGCCCGGTGTTGCGGCCGGGCAGGGCGGGCGCGAGCGGCACCCCGAAGGTCCTGGCGACGTCCAGCACGCGCCGTACGTCGTCGACCGAGGCGGCCAGCAGCGCCGCGCTGGGGACGAAGTGCCCGGGGCCGAGGACCGGCTGCGGGTCGTCGTAGCCCACGAGGGCAATGTCCTCGTGGGTCAGTACCCGGGAGTCGCCGAGCACCGCGCGGAACGCGGTGAGTGCCTCGGCGAACTCCCGGGGCCCGACGCCATGCGGGAGCCGGGGACGGCCGCTCACGGATGTCACGGCTGTCCTTCCGTGGCCCGGGCGGCCTCCTCCGTGAGCCGCACGGGGGAGCGCTGCGAGGGAGTGAACGCCTGGATGTCGATGCGTTCCCAGACGCCCGAGACGGCGAACGGGTCGGCGAGGGCGTACTCCTCCACCTGCTCCCGGTTCGCGGCCTCGACCACGATCAGGCTGCCGACCGCGGTGGTGCCGTCGGCGTCGACCAGGGGCCCGTAGAGCACCGGCCGCACCGGCGTGGCCCGCAGCCGGGCCGAGTGCGCGGGCCGCTGGGCCGCCCGCAGTTCGGCGGTGCCCGGTGCGTCGAGGCAGTGGATCGCCCACAGCATCTGTCTCTCCTCGGGTCGTGGGGGGAAGGGGTCGTAGGGACAGGGACAGGGGCGGTGTCAGGCAGCCTGGCCGCCGCTCATCGCCGGTGCGGCCTGGTCGCGCAGCCGGGTCAGCTCCGCGACCACGGCCTGACGGGCCGCGATCTTCTCCTGCTTGACGCTGAAGGGCTCGGGGATCACCCGGTATTCGGCGTCGATCACGCTGGCGAGGGTGTCGCCGTGGTGGATCGAGATCCGGCACTTGAAGACGGGCCCCACCGGGGTGCGGGTCAGCTCCAGCAGCTCGTACTGCAGCGTCGCGGCGAGCGGGAAGACGAAGCTGTGGAACGTGGAGCCGACCGAGCCGATGACGAACCGGGTGCGGTCGGGGCCGGTGACGTAGAACTGCTCGGTGACCACGGTCCAGAACTGCCGGGCGGCCTCCAGGAGCGTGATGGCCGGTATGTGCTGGCCGGTGAGGTGGTCCTCCAGGACCTCGACGCGCTGGTCGAGCACGAGGTCGGCGGCGAAGCGGTTCTCGCCGATCTGGCCGACCGGCCCGATCAGTACGTTCTTGGCGTCGTGCTTGTGGGTGAGCTGCTGCCGGGCCCGCTCGGGCACCCCGGACTTGGCCACCGTGACCGCCGGCGCGTGCCGGTCGGCCAGGGTGCGTATCTCCGCCAACTGCTCGTCGCTCAGGCCCTGTCCGATGGCGACCGCCAGGCTTTCCGGCACGTCGCCGGAGCGCAGCCGGGCCAGCAGGTCGGAGACGGGGACGGTGCCGCGGTTGACGAGGAAGTCCTCGAAGCGGTCGCCGACGGCGATGACGGCATCGGGCGACATGGACTGTGCCGTGGAGCGTGACATGGGTCGGTCCCTCCGGTCGTGGTGGTGGGCGGTCCGGGCTCAGGCGGTGGCCGCGGCCAGGTTCGCCAGCGTCTCGATGTAGGCGTCGGCCAGCGCGCCCACCGTCCGCACGTCGGAGATCACGTAGTCCTCCTCGAACGGGTCGGCGCCGAACTCCATCTCCAGCTGGATGATCAGCCGGGCCAGCAGCAGCGAGTTGAGCCCGATCCGGGCCAGCGGCTCGTCCCCGGTGAGCAGGAGCACGGGCTTGCCGGCCTCCTTCAGCAGGGCGTTGATCTGCTCGTGGACGGTCGCGGTGATGTCGGTCGTGGTCAGCATGTGATTCCTCCGTCGACGACGATGGTCTGCCCCGTGATGAACGAGGCGTCGGGTGAGATGAGGTAGAGGACGGCGTCGGCGATCTCATGGATGTCGCCGAGTCGGCCGAGCGGCGTGCGCCGCTGGATGCGTTCCCGGTTCCGCTCCGTGACGTCGGACGTCATGTCGCTGTCGAAGAAGCCGGGGACGATCGAGTTGACCCGGATGTCGAAGGCGCCGAGCTCCCGGGCGAGGCTCCGGCTGAATCCGTCGAGTCCCGCCTTGGTGGCGGAGTAGACGGCGACACCGCGATAGCCGCGGATGGCGTTGATGGACGAGACGTTGAGGATCTGGCCGCCGCCCTGCTTCGTCATCGAGCGGGCGCAGGCGTGCGCGAGCGTGATCGGGGCGAGAAGGTTGGCGGCGATCAGCGTCGAGGTCTGTTTCGCGGACGTGGTCAGGAACAGCTCCTGGTGCAGCACCGCCGCGTTGTTGATCAGCAGGTCCACACGGCCGAAGCGGCGCCGCACCGTCCGTACGAACTCCCGCAGTGAGTCGGGCTCGGTGAGGTCGGCGGCCTCCCACAGGAAGCGGTCCTCCGCGGTGACCTGAAGGTCCTTGACGAACTCGTTGGCCGACCTGCTGAACGTCGCCACCCGCCAGCCGTCCATGAGCAGCCGCTCGACCAGGAGCCGGCCGAGTCCCTTGCTGCCGCCGCTGATCACGGCGACGCGGTCGTCGTTCCCGGTGGCGGTCACGGCTCCGGTCCCGGTCGCCGGCTCGTGGGCGCTCATGCCGCGCTCCGGATCTTCTTGTACCGGTCGGAGTGCATGGGCGCGGCGGCGATCTCGACCAGGGCCGGCACCTTGTACGCCTCCAGGCGCTGCGCGCAGAACTCGCGCACCCGGCGCATGACGTCACGCCGGTCCTCCGCCTCGACCAGCTGCACGGTGGCCTTCACCACCATGCCGGTCACCGGGCTGGGCCGGCCGCTGACCGTGGCCTCGGCGATGTTGTCCAGCTGGAGCAGGACGCTCTCGACCTCGCTCGGGTAGACCTTCTCGCCGCCCACGTTGATGATCTCGGAGTTGCGGCCCAGGATCCGCACCCATTCGCCGTCGACCTCGACGACGTCCTGCGTGTTGAAGTAGCCCTCGTCGTCGAAGGGGGCCGGGGCGTTGAGGTAGCCCAGCATCGCCATCTCCGAGCGGATCCACAGGACGTTGTCGATGATCTTGTGGTCGAACCCGGAGTTGCCGAGCTTCACCCACAGCGTGTCGTCACCCCGGGAGCGGGTGGGCAGGATGCCCAGCTCCGACAGGCCGTACGTCTGCTTCAGCCGGACTCCCGGCAGCGCCTGGGCCAGACGGCGCAGGGTCTGCAGGGGCATCGGCTCGGTGCCGTAGGTGACGAGTCCGAGGGAGTCGGTGGCGTGCCGCTCGTGGGCGCCGGAGATCAGCACCATGTTCAGGAAGGTCGGCGTGGTGGGCAGGATCTCCACCCGGTGCTCGGCGACCGCCCCGAAAACGGAGTCCGGCGTGCGCTCCGCCACCGTGATCACGGTGCCGCCCTGGCTCAGCGTGTGCAGCAGGGTGTTGACGCCGCCGATGTGGTCCAGGCTGAGGAAGGACAGGATGCGGCCGGGCCGGGTCGGCTCGCCGTAGCGGCCGAGTACCTTCTCGAAGTCCAGCACCGAGGCCTTGCTGCGGCCTGTCGTACCGGAGCTGAACAGGACCAGGCCCGGATGCCCGGTGGCGCGCAGTTCCTCGTACAACTCGTGCGCCGCGCTGCGCCCGGTGCGTTCGGCCCGGTGCTCGCCGCCGTTCGCGTCGACCTCGATCACCACCTCCACCTGTGCGACGTCCAGGAACTCCGCGCGCTTGGCGGCCGGGATCGCACTGAGCGGTACGACGACCGCACCGCGCTCGATCAGCGCGAGCAGGCCGGCGCAGGCCTGCGGGGAGTAGGCGCCCTCCAGCGTGACGACCTCGCCCGCGGCCACCTGGTGGCGGTCGAGGAAGCCGCGCCAGTCGTCGACGAGGCGCAGCAGCTCGTCGTAGCCGTGGGAGCGGCCCTCGAAGACGACGGCCTCGGCATCACCGAACGTTTTCAGCCGGTCCAGGAAAGAATGGGGCATCGGGATCTCCCGTTATTCGGTCGCATTGTTCTACGGCGTTTTTGGGTCGCACTGTTCTGGTTGCGCTGTTCTGGTCGCGTTGTTCTGGTCGCGAATTTCCTTGGTCTATTTCGATGGGAAAACTCTAGGGAGGTGTCGTTCCGGGTTTCAATCTGCCTTTTCCGGGACCTCGTTCGGAGTGGCCGACCCGGCGTAGCCGTTCGGGCAGCGCTCCCGGGTATGCCCGGACGGCCATGTAGCGGAAGAGGCATCGCGCACGGCATCATCGGGGAAGCGATTTGCTGTCATGACCTTGTCCTGGGATGGCAGTGGCCCGCCGCATCCGGCGGGCCCTGGTGCGCCTTTTCGCGGCGCCTTCCGCCCAGGAGAAGAAATGATTCAGCAGATACTTCCGCCTGCCGTCGCCGGTGCCGACACCACGGTCGACCTGCTCGACTCCCCGGTGTTCCCGGAGGAGGAGCCGTATCTGACGGACTCGGTGGAGCACCGCCGGCGCGAATTCGTCACCACCAGGCGCTGCGCCCGTACGGCGATGACCGTGCTCGGGGTGCCGCCGGCCCCGGTCGGTTCGGGTCCCAAGGGGGAGCCGGAGTGGCCGGCCGGGGTGACGGGCAGCATGACGCACTGCGACGGCTACCGGGCCGCCGCCCTCTCGCACAGCCGCGAGTACCACTCCATCGGGATCGACGCCGAGCCCCACGAGCCGCTCGCCGAGGAGCTCGTCGCGTACATCACCGGCCCGGACGAACGAGCCCACCTGCGCGAACTGGAGCGCAGCCACCCCGCGGTGCACTGGGCGACCGTGCTGTTCAGCGCCAAGGAGACGGTCTACAAGGCCTGGTACCCGCTGGCCCGGCGCTGGCTCGGCTTCCGCGACGCCCGGCTCACCTTCGACCCGGACGCCGGAACGTACACGGCATGCCTGCTGGTGCCGGGGCCGGTGGTGGACGGGGACCGCATCGCCTGGTTCACCGGCCACTGGGCGGTACGGGACGGGCTCGTCCTCACCGCGATAGCGATGAGGCGCGGCCGGTGAGGGACGGGTGACCCGGGACGGTCGTCAGGCAGGGCCGGGCGAAGCCGGCAGCGGTTCGGCGGTGCGCTGCAGGGGGCGCGGCGAGGCCGTATCGGGATGGTTCGGTGGTGCCCTGAAGGGGCTCCGCGAGGCCGTGTCGGGACACGGGTCCGCCGCGCGCGGGTGCGACCGGCCACGACGGCGCCGCAAAGGACCGGACGCGCATCGCGGCCCTTCCGGCGGAGCGCTCAGCGCCGCTCGGCCGCGGTCAGCAGCCGCGTGGGCGAGGCGTCCGGAGACGGCAGGTGTCCGGGGGTGGCGGACAGGACGGGCCAGTCGAGCTGCTGGGCGTGCTCGAGCAGCACCCGGTCGCCGCCGACCACCACCGGGTTGCCCACCGCGCCGAGCATGTCCAGGTCGCTGGAGTGATCGCCGTAGCAGCTGCAGTCCGCGGCGACCAGGCCGAGCTCGACGACGGTCTCGCGCACGGCGTCCGCCTTGACCGAGCCGATCATCGGCCGTGCGACCTCGCCGGTCAGCCGGCCGTCGGCGTCCAGCAGGGGTTCCGAGCACAGGATGCGGTGCGCACCGAGATCCTCGGCGAGCGGCTCCAGACAGCCCCGGAACGACCCCGAGACCAGGACCAGCAGATGGCCCGCCTTGCGGTGCCGGGTGGCCGCGGCCCAGGCCGGGACGACGACGGCGGCGGATCCTCGGCGGTACTGCTGCCACCAGTCCCGCCCGGCCTCCAGCAGGGCCTCGTACGGTACGCCGGCGAAGCGCCGGTAGTAGGCCCGGTTGATCTCCGAGCGGTGCACGCCGGAGGCTGCTGCCCGGTGTACGCCGGCCATGACGGCTTCGTAGCCGCTGCCGTCGTCGCCGTGCCGGGCCATCCAGAAGCGCAGGAAGTGGAACATGCTCTTCGTGTTGACCAGGGTCTCGTCGACGTCGAAGAAGGCCGCGGGAGCGCTGTGGGGAGTGCTGTCGGGATACATGGAGAGGCTTACCTGCCGTTCGTGAGGGAGGAGGCAACCACCTGGCCGGTGGCCGACGGGACGGGGCGGACATCGCCGTCCTGGGAGGAGCGGTGGGCGGGGCGGCCCGTGGGGTGCTGCGCCGCCGGGGCGCACAGGCCCTCGCGCAGGGCGCGGACCGTTGCCAGCGTGCGGTTGGGGCAGTTCAGCTTGGCGAGGATGCTGGCGACGAGACGCTTCACCCCGTGCTCCGAGATGTGCAGCCGGCGGGCGATCTGCTTGTTGCTGAGGCCCTCGACGAGATGCCCGAGCGCCTCACGCTCCCGCGGTGTCAGCCGGGGCGGCGCCGGGACGGCCTGCGGCGCGCCGCGGCCGCGCCCCGCGAGCTGGAGCAGAAGGCGGGTGAGCGCGGCCGGTATGTGGACCTCGTCCTCCCCCATCGCGGTGAGCACCTTGTGCAGGTCCTCGATCTGAAGGCCGTCCGAGCAGAGCAGCGACGCGCCGGACAGGGACGCCACCCGGTCCAGGTCCACGGAGTCCAGGTCGGGCAGGAGCAGCAGCACGCGCACTCTGTAGGCGGCCACGCGGTGCAGTACGGAGTCGGGGTCCAGGTCCGTTGCCTCGGGGGCCACGATCAGCAGGTCGGTCGCCGGGTCACGCACGGCGTCCACGGCGGACGTGAGGTCGGCGAAGGGATGGCAGGCGGCGACCTCGCGGAGGGACCTCAGCATGCCTTCGAGTCCGTAGCGCTGCAGATCGTCGCGGATGGAGAGAACGATGTTCAAGGGCTGGGTGGCGACTGCCTCGAGAGCAGCGCGGTGCGGTGACATGGTGGCCTTACCTCCATGGGTCCTCTGGGTCCTCGGCGGTGCCCCCCGTGGGCCTTCCATGCCGCAGACGCTAGAGCCGCCGGGGCCCGCGCAGGGGGCCAGTGCCTCCAAGACGGGGGGCGGACGGACCGAAAGTGGTAGGGGGATGCCTCGCTCGCCTGATGTCCTGGAAGGAGAAGGACGCGGCCCGAGCCGAGCGGTGCCGTCGCGGGGGCGGCAAGGCCGGTGCCGGTCCGGACTCCCGTGCCCCGAACGCAGAGGGGCCCGCCCGTGAGCAGTGCAACGGCAGCTCGGGCGCGGGGGCGTGGCGTGGCCGCCGGACGAAATCCAGCACGTGAAGCGCCGGACCGGTGCCCCAGCCTGGATGTGCGGGGAGGGGGAGGGGCCTGGAGCTGTGCAGGGCGGTGGCCCGGTGCCCGGCCACGGATCCCGGCCCGCGGCAGCCATCCGGTCGCGATGGCACGGTACGGCTTCCACCGCCATCCCGGCGTGCTACGGCAGGGTGATGGTCCGGTGCCGGGAGTTGTGGCCCTGCAGCGGATTCCGGCGTGCTATGGCAGGGCGATGGTCTCGTCCCGGGATCGGGTCCGCCCCGGATCTCGGTCCGCTGCGGCAGGGTGATGGTCCGGTGCCGGGAGTTGTGGCCCTGCAGCGGATTCCGGCGTGCTATGGCAGGGCGATGGTCTCGTCCCGGGATGGGGTCCGCCTCGGATCTCGGTCCGCTGCGGCAGGGTGATGGTCCGGTGCCGGGAGTTGTGGCCCTGCACCGGATTCCGGCGTGCTACGGCAGGGCGACGGCCGCGCCCCGGGCACGGGCCCCGCCCCGGATCCCCCCGGCGTCAGACCCCGGCGCGCGCCCCCGCGACGGCCCGTCTCGCGAACTCCACCACGTGCTCGCGCAGATCCACCTCGGGCGCGGCCGTGCCCAGGATCAGCCGGGCCATCTGCGGCACCGCGTGAGGCCATACGGCCAGGCCGATCAGGGTCAGCAGCACGGGAGCGACCTCGGCGGACGCCTCCTCGCCCAGGGCCCGGGGGAGCCCAAGGCTCTGCGCGAGCGCAGCGATCTTGTCCTCGTAATGACCGCGCCGGCTGTCCTCCCCCGGCAGCACGTCGTTGCGGTAGTGCAGGCCCTCCCACAGCAGAAGCCGCACGAGCACGGGGTTGTCGCGGTGGAAGTCGTAGACCCGCCCCACGTACTCGGCCGGATCGTCCCCGCCCTGGAGCGGCACGGCCTCGGCGACCTCGTCGAGGGCGCGCGCCACGACCACGTCGAAGAGCTTCTGCTTGTTGCCGAAGTAGCCGTAGATGCGCTCCTTGTTGACCCCCGCGTTCGCGGCGATGCGGTCGACGCGCGCGCCGGCAATCCCGTGAGCTGCGAATTCTTCGGTGGCGGCGGCGAGCAGCCGCTCCTTGGTGTGGCCAGTGTCCCGTGTCATGGCTCCAGGCTAGGACGCCCCACCCCCAATCGCCAACCAACTAGCTGGTTGACATCCAACTAGTTGGTTGCTTTAGTTGTGGTGTCGCCGCGGGCAAGGCACCACAGCCCCGGCCCCAGGACTCAGCAACACCCCGCGCCACCCGGCTCCAGAGCCGGCAGAGCAATCCAGCGATCCAGAAGTTCAGCCGCGCAGACGCCGACCGGATTGGAATCCGTCATGACCACCGTCGCTTCCCGCCCCGCCGTCACCGCCGAGACCGCCACCGCCGCGACGGCCGCCGCTCCCCGGACTCCGGCGCGGGCCCAGGCCGCGTCCCCGGCGGCGCTGCCCTCCATCCACACCCGGTTCCTGTTCACCTGGCTGTCGGTCTTCGCGGCCCTCACCGTCGCGCAGCTTCTGATCGGCCCCTATGTCATGGGCCTCCCGGTGCTGCTGCGCAACCTGATCGTCACCGGTGTGGTCGTCCCGGCCGTGGTCTACGCCCTGCTTCCCACGCTCCTGAAGGTGCGCGCCGCGGTGCTCCGCCGCCGCTCGTAGCGTCCGCGCGGGCCAGAGCATTCGCGCCAGACCCGGCAAGCAGCCATTCCCCCCGACAGGCCCGGCAGTCCCCCGCTGCCGGGCCTGTTTTTGTCGGCCATCCAGTTGTTTTTTCAAGTGAATTCCGGAGGGGCTCTTTTGCGCCACCTTCTGTGAAATCACTGCCGATTGGGCTTACTCTGCACCCGGATCGGACGCCGCGGGGGTGGCTCTGGGCCACGGGGGAGGAGAACGTCTTGGGCGAATTCATGGGCAGCCGTACCGACCGTCTCAGCGCCATTTCCGCACGCCGCTTCAGGTCGTACGAGGACGCGGCCGTCGCCGCTTACGCGGCACGCCTGCGCGCCATCAGCAGCCCGCTCGTCGGCACCACCCAGGTGTGGCAACAGTGCGAGCTTCAGGCCCGTCGAATTTTCGCCGATTGCGCCGAGAGCCTCGCGCTCGGACGGACCACGGTCACCGACAGCCAAATCGCCGAAGTGGTCGACCTGGGCGGGATTCGCGTCCAGCAGAGCATCCACCTCACCCACTCGGTGCGTGCCGGTGTCATCCTCTTCGACACGGTGCTCGAATACCTGCTCAGAAGCATCGAGGACGTCGGCGAGAACGACTCCGAGCGGGTCAACGGGTACACCGCCGCCGTCCGCGCCCTGCAGCAGGGCATCGGCCGCCGCCTCGAGGTCGGCTCGATCGCGTACGACTCCTTCATGCTCGGCCGGGTCCGTGAGGTGCACGAACAGGGCCACCGCAAACTGGCCCGCGAGATCCATGACCAGGTCGGCAACTCGCTGAGCCTGGCCATGCGCCAACTGGAGCTCTACGAGGTCGAGCTGAGCCGGCGGGGCGGCGACGTGCCCCCGACCGTACGGTCCGCCCAGGCGGCCATTCTGGAAACGCTGGCGCGGACCAGGGAACTCGTCACCGAACTGCGCCGTCCGTCCGTCTCCGGCTGCCTGGAGGAGGCGATCAGCCAGTTCGTTGCCTCGATGGGCGACTCCGTCACCCCGGTCCGGGTGTGGGTGCGCGGCCTTGACGAATGGATTCCGCAGCCGGTGTCCGAGGAGCTGTTCATCATGGTCCGCGAATGCCTGCGCAATGCCTTCCGGCATGCGGAGGCGGGCAACATCGTGGTCCACATCGACATCGCACCGCACGAGATCCAGACCGAGATCATCGACGACGGCCTCGGCTTCGACGTCGCGAAGACCCGCGCGGGCCGCCGCGCCAACGGGCTGACCGGACTGCAGGAGCGGGCCGACCTGGTGGACGGCACCCTGCACATCGACTCGGCGCGCGGTCGCGGGACCCACGTCACCATCTGGATACCCATCAAGGAAGGCCACAGCGTCCGGTGAGCGACCACCACAAGCCCATGGCGGGCGGCGAACTCGGCGACACCGTCCGCATCCTCGTCGCGGACGACCACACCTTGCTGCGTGAAGCCCTGTGCGACCTGCTGCGCACCGAGCCCGGATTCCAGGTGGTGGCCCAGGCGGGCAACGGCGAGGACGCCGTCCGGCTCGCCGCCGAACACCGCCCCGACGTCGTCCTGCTCGACATCGAGATGCCCCGCAACGACCCGCCCGTGACCGTCCGCAGACTCCTGGAGCGAGACCCCGGCCTGCGCATCATCGTGCTCAGCATGTACGACGGCCAGCAACTGGTGCAGGAGCTGCTGCGGCTGGGGGTCAGCGGCTATCTGCACAAGAGCGCCGGCCGCGAGACGCTGGTCTCCGCCGTACGCGACGGCGAAGGCGGCAGCGGACGCACGGTCACGGTGTCCGTCTCACCGGCGAGCCTGCGCCCCGAACCGGCCACGCCCGAGGGGACTCTCTCCGATCGCGAGGCCGAAGTCCTGGGCCTGGTCGCACAGGCCATGAGCAACCGTCAGATCGCCGTGCGGCTCGGGATCGCCGAGGGCACCATCAAGCGCCACATGCGCAACATCTTCGCCAAGCTCGACGCCGTCTCCCGTATCGACGCCGTCAACAAGGCGGTCGAAGGCCGGCTGATCCCCGCACCGGGCCGCCTCCCCGCCGAACCCCGCTTCGGAGCGGGCCTGCGCCGCGGGTCCTGAGCGCGACGCGACGGCCCGGTGTGTCCGCGTCCCACGGGGATTCCGGGGAGACACGTGCACACCAGGCCGGAAGGCGGGCGAACCCGGGTCGAGCGGCACGGGCTTACGCCGCCGCCCAGCCGAGCGTCGCGAAGAGCGTCAGATGTGTCAGGTACTGCGTCACCATGAAGGCGCGGTACGGAGTACGCCCCCTGGCCTCGTTCCCCCGGGTCGTACGGCACAGGACCGCGACCGCGACCGCGCCGCAGAGCAGCACGCCGGCCGCCGGTCCCAGCAGCGCGGGACGGTGCGCGGCCACGGCCGCGAAGATCCCGGCCACCGCCAGCGCCCCGACGGCTCCGGTGAGCCGCGCCGTCCCGTCGCCCCAGGCGGTGACCGAGCTGCGCCGCCCGGCCGCCGCGTCGCCGGCGACGTGCGAGAAGTCCTTGGTGACCGCGCCCACCGCCGCCATCCAGAGCGACATCGCTGCCGCGACGGCGAGATCCGGTCCCGTGGGCAGCGTCCGCCCGGCGGCCGTCCACCCCGTGGCATAGGTCAGCAACCCCATCAGGAGCACCGAGCCGGAGGCTCCGGCAGCGGTCCGCTTCAGCTGGAACGGGGCCGCGGAGTAGGCGTATCCGAGCAGCAGGAACAGCAGGTCGTACGCGGTGAGCAGGGTGCTGCCGGTGGACAGCATCGCGATCACGGAACCGGCCGCGCACAGCCAGGTCCACACCGCCGCGATCCCGGGCGGCAGCTCTCCCCGGGCGATGGGCCGGCCCGTCTTGTTGACCAGGTCCTCGTGTACGTCACACACCCCGTTGATGCCGTACGTGAACAACGTCGCGAGCACCCAGCCGATCCCCGCCACGACCACGGGCGCCCCGAGACCGGAGAACCGACCGTCGACCGCCAGGACCGCCCCGGCCAGAAACCGCATCAGAAAGATGAACTGGACGCTGGGGCGTGCTTCTTGGACGAAGAGCCGGAAGCAGAGACCCTTCCGGTGCCGGGTGATGCCGTGGGCGCCGGAAAGAGGAACGATCTCCGTGCCGTCATGTATGAGCTGAGCGCTGAGTCGTGCGGTGTATACCCCCATGGCCAAGGACGGTAATGAACGCCGGACCGGGCACACATGCCCCATCGGCGGTCCTTCCGGTACTCCTTTTGGGGAAGAAGGAGTACCGGACGGACCGCCGACGGGGCGCCGGTCACCGGCTGGTTCACTGCTCCTGCTGCGCCCCGGTCACCGAGGGGAGATTGACCAGGAGCGCGGCCAGCAGACCGATGATCAGGCCGGTGAAGTGGACCTGCTGCGCGGCGCCGATGTAGATCCAGTAACCGAACCACATGCCGCCCGACAGGAAGAGCAGGAACAGGCCGATGAACGCGCCCAGCGCGAGGTTCGTGTGCCGTGTGGTGACGATGCCGGCGTGCAGGCCGCGGGCCCTGCGCACCTGCAGCACGGCGGCCCGGGCGAGCAGGGCGACCGTGAGGATCTCGTAGACGATGACGCCGATCAGGGTCGGTGTCGCCATCGAGTCCGGCAGCGCCCGCCACTGCAGGCCGTTGCCGCGCACCGGGTCGTGGAGCAGGTCGGTCATGGTCAGCATGCGGCTGATCAGTGCCCGGTTGGTGCCGAAGTCGTTCAGGTTGTTCAGCGTCACCAGCCCGAGCCACAGGGTGAGACCGCTGAGAAGGAAGGCGTTGAACGCGGCGAGGCGCGAGCGCACCGCGAGGTCGGAACGGCCCGCGGGCATGGTGGACGCGCCGCTGTGGGCCGTCCGGGCGGCAGTGAGCGCCATGGGAGTCTCCTCGAAGGTAGGGCGGAGCGGAGCACCCGGGCGTCTCACCAGTGGGCCGCCCGGTACGTCTGACGTTCAGCCTGCCGCCGCCTGCCCGGCCCCGACAGCTCCCTCTTCGACCTGCCCGTCCGGCCTCGCCGTCCGGCCTCGCATACGGCGGAGCCTGCTGTCGACGGCCTCCCGATCGGCCTACTGGGGCCCGTACTTGCGTCCCGTCTTCGAGGTGATCCCGCCGAGCAGCGCCCGCGGTGTCACCTTCACCAGACCCATCAGCGTCTTGTAGCGCGGGTCCGGGATGGACAGCGACTTCCCGCGCGCCAGATCGGCCAGCGCCGCCGCTACCAGCTTGTCCGCGTCCAGCCACATCCAGCCCGGGATGTTGTCCGTGCCCATGCCGGCCCGCTCGTGGAACTCCGTGCGCACAAAGCCGGGGCACAGCGCCATCAGCCGTACGCCGCTGCCCGCCAGGTCCTTCGCCGCGCCCTGCGTGAACTGCACGACCCACGCCTTGGACGCCCCGTACGTGCCCCGCGGGACGAACGCGGCCACCGACGCGACGTTCACCACCCCGCCGCGCTCGCGCTCGCGCATCGCCTCCGCCGCCGCCGAGGTCAGCCGCAGCACCGCCTCGCAGTGCACCTTGAGCATCCGCAGCTCGTCGGCCATCGGCACATCGAGATAGCGGCCCTTGTTGCCGAAGCCCGCGTTGTTGACCAGCAGGTCGACCGGGTTCCTGCGGTCGGCAAGCCGCGCGGCGACCGTTTCGATGCCGGCGTCCTCGGCCAGGTCGGCCGTCAGCACCTCGGCCTCGATGCCGTGCCGGTCATGCAGCTCGGTCGCCTGTTCGTGCAGCCGCTTGGTGTCCCGTGCCACCAGGACGAGGTTGTGCCCGTCGGCCGCCAGCCGCCGCGCGAACGCGGCACCGATCCCCGCGGTCGATCCCGTAATCAGAGCCGTTGTCATGGCCCAAGAGTAGTTACCCGGACTGGCGGAGTCCGTGTCGTGACGGCGGCTCAGGGCTCATGCCGCGGCCCCTGCTTGCCGGGGTACTTCGCCACGTACCTCCGCGCTTCCTCAAGTGCCTCCGGATGCAGGGCCGTACCCGCGGCGAGCACGCGCGGCAGCAGCTCCCGCCGGGTGGTCTCCGCACGGAACTGCAGCGCCACCGTCACGTCGTGGTCCGGCCGGTGCACGATCTCCACCCGGTCGCCCGCCCGGATCTCGCCCGGCTCGATCACCCGGAGGTAGGCACCCGGCGCACCCTTCCGCGTGAACCGCTTCACCCACCCCCGCTCGCCCAGATGCGCCTGGAAGGTGCGGCAGGGAATGCGTCCGCAGGTCACCTCCAGCACTAGCGCCGGGCCGATCCGCCAGCGCTCGCCGATCAGGGCGCCGGACACGTCCAGGCCCTCGGTCGTGAGGTTCTCCCCGAAGGCGCCGTCGGCGAGCGTGCGCCCCAGCTCCCGCTCCCAGTCGTCGAGGTCCTCGCGCGCGAACGCGTACACCGCCTGGTCGTTGCCGCCGTGGTGGCGCAGGTCGCACACCGAGTCCCCGGCCAGCCCGCTCCCGGCCGTGCCCTTGGGGCCGGGTGCCGTCACCCGCACCGGCCCGTCGACGGGCCGCTTGTCGATGCCGGTCAGGCCCTCGGGCTGGTCCGTGTACTCCACTGCCCGCGCGCGGCCCAGGTTCACCGAGAGAAGCCTCATGTCCCCACGGTAAGGGAGCGGACCTCAAAGCGTCGACGCATTATCGGGCGGCATACCCAAGGGTGACTTATGATCGGAGGGTGATCGAGGCCCGTCATCTCCGCGTCCTGCGCGCCGTCGCCGCCACCGGCTCCTTCTCGGCGGCGGGGCGCGAGCTCGGCTGCACCCAGCCCGCCGTCAGCCAGCAGATGAAGGCCCTGGAGGCCTCGGTCGGCACTCCGCTGCTGGTCCGCAGCGGCCGCGAGATGCGGCTGACCCAGGCGGGCGAGGCACTCGTGCGGCATGCCTCCGGGATCCTCGCCGGGCTCACGGCGGCCGAGGAGGAGGTCGCCGCGATCGCCGGCCTGCGCGCGGGCCGGGTGCGGCTGGTCTCCTTCCCCAGCGGCAGCTCCACCCTCGTACCCACCGCCCTCGCCGCCCTGCGCGCCGCGCACCCCGGCACCCGGGTCTCCCTGGAGGAGGCCGAGCCCCCCAAGTCCGTGGAACTGCTGCGCGAGGGCGACTGCGACGTGGCGCTGGCCTTCCGGTACGAGGGCGCGGCGGGCGCCGAGGAGTGGGACGACCTCGTCGTACGGCCGCTGCTGACTGACCGGCTGGTCGGCCTGGTGCCCGAACGGCACCGCCTCGCGCGCGCGGAGTCCGTCGCGATCGGTGAACTCGCCGGGGAGCCCTGGATCGCCGGCTGTCCGCGCTGCCGCGGTCAGTTGGTGGAGGTCTGCGAGGGCGCGGGCTTCACGCCTCGTATCGACTTCGCCACCGACGACTACCCGGCGGTGGTCGGCCTGGTGGGCGCGGGTCTCGGCGTCGCCGTCCTGCCTCAGCTCGCGATCGAGTCCGTACGTCCCAGGGGCGCGCGCACGGTGGCGCTGGAACCGGCGGTGCGGCGGGAGATCGTCGCCCTCACGCTGCCCGATCTGGCCCAGGTGCCGGCGGTCGCGGCGACGCTGGAGCAGCTGGCGGGGGCGGCCCGCAGACAGTGAAAACGCGGGCACGCGTGCGCGGGCCCCGGTGCGGTGATGTGTCGCTCTATGAAGAAACGTTCCTTCAGTCGTGCGAGGCGGCGTCCCCGTTGGACGTGGAAGCCGACACCAGCCGGTTCCTTGCCCGCCCCATGAGCTCTTCGCGCTCGTCCTCGGTCAGGCCGCCCCACACGCCGTACGGCTCGCGCACGGCCAACGCGTGCGCCGCGCACTCCGCGCGGACCGGGCACCTCATGCAGACCTCCTTCGCCGAGTTCTCTCGAGCGCTCCGAGCCGCCCCGCGCTCACCTTCCGGATGGAAGAAGAGCGAACTGTCGACCCCACGGCAGGCAGCCAGGAGCTGCCAGTCCCACAGGTCCGCGTTCGGTCCGGGAAGGCGGGAGAAATCTGCCATTACGTGACCCCTTGTAGCCGTTCTGGGCGGATACGGTGCCAACGACCGTACATCTCCGGTCTAAGGAGATGAAAATATGACTCATTGCGAATCTAGCCCTAGACACCGTGAAACGGGAAAAAAATGGGCTAAACGGGGCATAGGTTGTGATGAAAAGTTGAGGGTCTGTCGGGCATGTCTGCACCGTGTCCGCCCCCTCACGTAGAGTGCCGAAGATGACAGGCAGCCCCGTAACTCTTTCGAGTGACCGTCGTTGAGAGTGCGGAGGCGGTTGAAAACACAAGAGCTCGGGCAGGCGTCCGAGACGGTCGACCGCACAGGTGACGATTCCGTACCAGCCTGGAGGCACAAGGTGACGCGCATCAGCTGCGGAGGGCGGCCATGACATCCGTCCTCGTCTGCGACGACTCCCCGCTTGCCCGAGAGGCGCTCCGCCGCGCGGTCGCGACCGTGCCCGGCGTCGAGCGCGTGACGACGGCGGCCAACGGCGAGGAAGTCCTCCGCCGCTGGGGCGCCGACCGCTCGGACCTGATTCTGATGGACGTACGCATGCCCGGACTGGGCGGCGTCGAGACCGTGCGCCGGCTGCTGTCCGCCGACCCCGGCGCGCGCATCATCATGCTCACCGTCGCCGAGGACCTCGACGGCGTGGCCCTCGCGGTCGCCGCCGGCGCCCGGGGCTATCTGCACAAGGACGCCTCACGCGCCGAACTGCGCGCCACGGTGACGCAGGCCCTCGCCGACCCGACCTGGCGGCTCGCGCCGCGCCGGCTGCGCTCGGCCGAGATGGGCGCCGCGCCCACCCTCACCGCGCGCGAGATCCAGGTGCTGGAGGGCATGAGCCACGGCCGCTCCAACGCCGAGATCGGCCGGGAGCTGTTCCTCTCCGAGGACACGGTGAAGACCCACGCCCGACGCCTGTTCAAGAAGCTCGGCGCCTCGGACCGTGCGCACGCGGTGGCGCTCGGTTTCCGGTGGGGACTGGTCCGGTAGGAGAGTGAACCGTAGCGGGGGTGCGGACGGTCCGGGGTTCCCCGCCTGCCGTGTGGCGGGCGGGGCCGACCGGGCGCCCGCTGCTCGTTTCGCCGCGGATGCCGCATCCTTGAGGTGTGGAGTCTCTCGGGGACGAGTCGTTCGAGCGGAAGGGGAGGGCGCAGGGGATGAGTTCCGGCGCACCTGCTCATAACGCTTCAGTGCACAACCACGGGCACGATGCGACGGACCGGACGGCCGCAAGGCACCATGGACCGATGCGCGACGACGAGGCGGGCACGGCCCACGGGGTGATCGGTGCCCTGGTGCATCGCGCCGTCGACGGGGACGAGCAGGCCACGCACGACCTGCTCGCCCATGTCCACCCCCTGGCCCTGCGCTACTGCCGCACCCGGCTGTCCCGGCTTCCCGGCGACGCCCGGCACTTCGTCGAGGACCTCGCGCAGGAAGTCTGCGTCGCGGTCCTGCTCGCCCTGCCCCGCTACCGGGACACGGGCCGCCCCTTCGAGGCGTTCGTCTTCGCCATCGCCTCGCACAAGGTCGCCGACCTGCAGCGCGCCGCGATGCGCCACCCCGGTTCCACGGCCATTCCCTCGGACGAGATGCCGGAGCGCCCGGACGACTCGCTGGGTCCCGAGGAGCGCGCGCTGCTCAGCAGCGATGCCGAGTGGGCCAAGAAACTGCTGGCCAACCTTCCGGAGAACCAGCGCGAACTGCTGCTGCTGAGGATCGCCGTGGGGTTGACCGCTGAGGAGACGGGTCAGATGTTGGGAATGTCACCCGGAGCGGTACGGGTGGCCCAGCACCGGGCGCTGAGCAGACTGCGGGCGCTTGCCGAGCAGTAACCCCTGTGCAGTAAGCGCCTTCTTTGAACAGGCGGGCCGTCCGTTCCGTACGAATATACGAAGCCCGAAGTCACTCAGAACCGTGGAATGAGTGAGCCACGCTTCCCGTTAGCATGGACATCCGCACCGATCAAGGCCATTTGGGGAAGGTGTCATGACTGCCAACGTCGACGGAGTGCCCGGAAAATTCGCGACACTCGGGCTGACCTACGACGACGTGCTGCTGCTGCCGGGCCCGTCGGACATGGCACCCGACGAGATCGACACCGCCTCGTACGTCTCCAAGAACGTGCGGGTCAACATCCCGCTCCTGTCCGCCGCCATGGACAAGGTCACCGAGTCGCGCATGGCGATCGCGATGGCCCGCCAGGGCGGCGTCGGCGTACTGCACCGCAACCTGTCCATCGAGGACCAGGCCAACCAGGTCGACCTGGTGAAGCGCTCCGAGTCCGGGATGGTGGCCGACCCGATCACGGTGCACCCCGACGCCACGCTCGCCGAGGCCGACGCCCTGTGCGCGAAGTTCCGCATCAGCGGTGTCCCGGTGACGGACGGCAACAAGAAGCTCCTCGGCATCGTCACCAACCGTGACATGGCCTTCGAGTCGGACCGCAGCCAGAAGGTCCGCGACGTCATGACGCCGATGCCGCTGGTCACCGGCAAGGTCGGCATCTCCGGCGCCGAGGCCATCGAACTGCTGCGCAAGCACAAGATCGAGAAGCTGCCGCTGGTCGACGACGACGGCATCCTCAAGGGCCTGATCACGGTCAAGGACTTCGTCAAGGCCGAGCAGTACCCGAACGCCGCCAAGGACTCCGAGGGCCGCCTGCTGGTCGGCGCCGCGGTCGGTGTCGCCGGTGACTCCTTCGAGCGCGCCCAGGCCCTGATCGAGGTCGGCGTCGACTTCATCGTCGTCGACACCGCGCACGGCCACTCCCGCCTGGTCGGCGACATGATCGCCAAGATCAAGTCCAACTCCTCCGGCGTCGACGTCATCGGCGGCAACGTCGCCACCCGCGACGGCGCCCAGTCCCTGGTCGACGCGGGCGCCGACGGCATCAAGGTCGGCGTCGGACCCGGCTCCATCTGCACGACCCGGGTCGTCGCCGGCATCGGTGTCCCGCAGGTCACCGCGATCTACGAGGCGTCCCTCGCCGCAAAGGAGGCCGGTGTCCCGGTCATCGGCGACGGCGGTCTGCAGTACTCCGGCGACATCGCCAAGGCCCTGGTCGCGGGCGCCGACACGGTGATGCTGGGCTCGCTGCTCGCGGGCTGCGAGGAGTCGCCGGGCGAGCTGCTGTTCATCAACGGCAAGCAGTTCAAGTCGTACCGCGGCATGGGCTCGCTGGGCGCCATGCAGTCCCGTGGCGACCGCAAGTCGTTCTCCAAGGACCGCTACTTCCAGGAGGGCGTCGCCTCCGACGAGCAGCTGATCCCCGAGGGCATCGAGGGCCAGGTGCCCTACCGCGGCCCGCTGTCCTCCGTCGTCCACCAGCTGATCGGCGGTCTGCGCCAGTCGATGTTCTACGTCGGCGGCAGGACCGTGCCGGAGCTCCAGACCAACGGCCGGTTCGTGCGGATCACCTCCGCGGGTCTGAAGGAGAGCCACCCGCACGACATCCAGATGACGGTCGAGGCGCCGAACTACACGCGGAAGTGACGCACGCGCGCGTGGAGCGGATTTTCCACGGCTGAGATGCCGACGAGGGCGGCTCCGGAGCATTCGGGGCCGCCCTCGTCGTACCTGCGCGAGAGCGGTGCCGTACCCGTCGGCGATACTGGAAGACGCTGAAACGCATCAGGGAAAGGCCACAATCGTGACTGAGATCGAGATCGGGCGCGGCAAGCGCGGCCGCCGGGCGTATGCCTTCGACGACATCGCCGTCGTCCCCAGCCGCCGTACGCGGGACCCGAAGGAGGTCTCGATCGCCTGGCAGATCGACGCCTACCGCTTCGAGCTGCCCTTCCTGGCCGCCCCCATGGACTCGGTCGTCTCCCCGGCCACCGCGATCCGCATCGGCGAGCTCGGCGGCCTGGGCGTCCTCAACCTCGAAGGCCTCTGGACCCGGCACGAGGACCCGCAGCCGCTGCTCGACGAGATCACCGAGCTGCCGGCCGAGGCGGCCACCCGACGCCTCCAGGAGATCTACTCCGCCCCCATCAAGGAGGAGCTGATCGGCGCGCGCATCAAGGAGGTGCGCGACTCCGGCGTGGTCACGGCGGCCGCGCTCTCCCCGCAGCGCACGGCGCAGTTCTCCAAGGCGGTCGTGGACGCGGGCGTCGACATCTTCGTCATCCGCGGTACGACGGTCTCCGCGGAGCACGTCTCGTCCTCGCACGAGCCGCTGAACCTGAAGCAGTTCATCTACGAGCTCGACGTCCCGGTGATCGTGGGCGGCTGCGCCACCTACACCGCGGCCCTGCACCTGATGCGCACCGGCGCGGCCGGCGTCCTGGTGGGCTTCGGCGGCGGCGCCGCGCACACCACGCGCAACGTGCTGGGCATCCAGGTCCCGATGGCCACCGCCGTCGCCGATGTGGCCGCGGCCCGCCGCGACTACATGGACGAGTCCGGCGGCCGCTATGTGCATGTGATCGCGGACGGCGGCGTCGGCTGGTCCGGCGACCTCCCGAAGGCGATCGCCTGCGGCGCAGACTCGGTCATGATGGGCTCCCCGCTGGCCCGCGCCACGGACGCGCCCGGCAAGGGCCACCACTGGGGCATGGAGGCGGTCAACGAGGAACTGCCGCGCGGCAAGAAGGTCGACCTGGGCACGGTCGGCACCATCGAGGAGATCCTCACCGGCCCGTCCCACACCCCCGACGGCTCGATGAACTTCTTCGGCGCCCTGCGCCGCGCCATGGCCACCACCGGCTACAGCGAGCTGAAGGAGTTCCAGCGGGTCGAGGTGACGGTGGCGGACTCGCAGCACAAGCGGTAGTCCGTACGACGTGACGGGGGCCGGTCGCCTGGCGAGGCGACCGGCCCTTTCGCATGCCCGAGTGCGCCTGTGGGGGCGCGTGGGGTGGTGCGGGGGCGTGCGGCCTCCTTCGGGGCGAATACGGGCTGGTGAGCAGGGCCGAGGGCGATGACGTCCGTGTCGGCGCCCCAGGTTCCTGGAGCGCCCCCTTCCAAGGACTTGGTTCCGGGCCCCAGCTCCTCGGGGCCCGGCCCGATTTCCGACGGACCGTCCACCGGGCTACTGGGCGGTGTCGTGGAAGGGGGCGCCCATGGGTCGTCACCGCAAGCCCACCCGCTGGGACCGGATCCGTCTGTGGACGGTCAAGTGCCGGAGGAGGTGGATCTTGCGGATTTTCGGATGGTGAGCGGCCGCCCCCACAGAACCTAGGGGCGGACACTCCGCGCTCCATCCCGGAGCCTGCCGCAGTGCCCCCTGCGGTGGGCTCCACTTTGTGCGTTGGACAGTGAGCAACGGCCGCCCCCATGGAGTCTAGGGGCGGACACTCCGCGCTCCATCCCGGAGCCTGCCGCAGTAGCCGCTGCGGTGGGCTCCACCTGCCCCCAAGGTACCGGCGCGTGATCCCCCACGCCAGCAACCCGGTGGCTCCGCACCTCACGCGCCCCGGTGCACAACCCGTGCGCCGGTCAGGCCGCGGCCTTCTTGGCGCCGGAGAACGCGGCCCATGCGGCGATCGCGAAGAACACGAAGGTCAGCGGGTCGGCGTCGGCCTTCCAGGCCTCCTGGACGACGTCGAAGTGCTGGAAGAAGATCTCGTTGAAGCTCCTGTTGACGGCGTCGGCGCCGATCATGGCCTCGCCGACCAACTGGCCGATGTAGACGGAGCCCAGCGCGAGGATGGGGCTGACGACGGCCAGCGCGGGGTTGCGGCCGCCGAGCTTGCCGGCCGCCACGCCGATGACGAAGCCGACACCGACCGCCGCCCAGCCGATCTCGTGCTTGGTGAGACCGATGACGACGCCGTAGATCGCGGCGGCGACCACTGCGGCGCCGAGGGCCCCGACCAGGCCGAGCGCGATGTTGTCCTTGCGCGGCGCGGGCGGCGCCATGGGCGGTGGTACGGCGCCCGGCTGCTGGGCGTACGGGTTGCCGTCGACCGGGCCGGGCTGCGGCTGAGGCGGCGGAGCTGACTGGCTCATGACGGAGATCCCCCCACGGGACACGAAAGACCGACCGGGCGCGCCGGTTGGAAAACTGGATGGCAAAGCGGTAGTGCGCACGCACACGTGTGCGGCGAACGTGGTGGAGATTAACAGGCCCCACCGACAACTCCCCCGGAGTTTTCCCGTTCAGAGCCGGTGCGCGGCCCCCGTAGGCGTGGCCCCCCGGGTGTCCAGGAGTAGCTGGGCCTTTACCGTCAGGCCCTGGAGGTCGTACGTGCGGTGCTGCTGGAGCAGGATCGTCAGGTCGGCGTCGGCCGCGGCCTCGTAGAGGGAGTCCGCGCGCGGGACCGGGCGGTCCAGGACTTTCCAGGACGGCACGAGGGGGTCGTGGTAGCTGACGGACGCGCCCAGTTCCATCAGCCGGACGGCGATCTCATGGGCGGGTGTGCCCTGCTGGTCGGCGAGGTCGGCCTTGTAGGTGATGCCGAGCAGCAGCACGCGCGCGCCGCGGGCCGACTTCCCGTGCTCGTTCAGGAGGGCCGCGGCGCGCTGGACGACGTACCGGGGCATCCGGCTGTTGACCTGCTGGGCCAGCTCCACCATGCGCAGCGTGCGCCCCGCGTGACCCGTCAGGTCCTGCGGGACGCCGTGGCCGCCGACGCCCGGGCCCGGCCGGAAGGCCTGGAAACCGAACGGCTTGGTCTCCGCGCAGCGGATGACGTCCCACAGATCGACACCCAAGTCGTGGCACAGGACGGCCATTTCATTCACGAGCGCGATGTTGACGTGCCGGAAGTTGCTCTCCAGGAGCTGCACCGTCTCCGCCTCACGCGGTCCACGCGCGCGTACGACCTTGTCGGTGAGCCGTGTGTAGAAGGCGGCCGCCGACTCCGTGCAGGCGGGGGTGAGGCCCCCGATGACCTTGGGGGTGTTGGCCGGGGCGAAGTCGCGGTTGCCGGGGTCGACACGGCTCGGCGCGTAGGCGAGGTGGAAGTCCCGGCCCGCGCGCAGCCCCGAGCCCTCCTCCAGCAGGGGCCGCAGGAATTCCTCGGTCGTGCCCGGACACACGGGCGACTCCAGGATCACGGTGGTGTGCGGACGCAGCCGCTCGGCCAGGGTGCGGGCTGCCGCCTCCACCTGGCCCAGGTCGAGCCCGCCGTCCGCACCGCGCGGGGTCGGCGCGCAGATCACCGCGGTGCGCACCCGGCCCAGCCCCGCCGGGTCACTGGCCTGCCGGAAGCCCCCCGCGAGCATCCGGCGCAGTTCGGCGGGGCTGAGCGGGCCGGCCTCGGGCCCGGTGGCGTATCCGAGGGTGGGGATTCCGGCCGCCACCGCGGCCTGGGCGAGGGGCAGGCCGTAGGGACCGAGTCCGATGACGGCGAGGTCTGCGGGCATGGGGGTGGGCCGTCCTTCCCAGTAACCGATGCGGGACAGGTGCGCAAGCCCGGTGGACAGGACGGGCGAGCGCAATGTCAGACTAGGAGTAAATATGACCCTTATGCGGGATTGTTCCCCTGTGTCTTCCGGGGGTTCCGCGTCTGTTGTCCACAGGCTGGGGGCGAGTGGTGGCTGAAGTCGGGCATCCCGGTCAGAATTTGGGCAGGAGGAGACGGGCCGGGCTTCGCCCACCGGGTGCGGCCGACGCGATTCGATGTGATCGACAGCGGGAGGCAGCGGTGAGGACAGCGACACTGGGGCCGGCACAGCGCGCCGAGTCACTGGCGGCCATGGCCGAGCGTGAGCTGGACGTACTGGTCGTGGGTGGTGGAGTCGTAGGCTCCGGCACCGCGCTGGACGCGGTGACCCGCGGTCTGTCCACGGGACTGGTCGAGGCGCGTGACTGGGCGTCGGGCACGTCCAGCAGATCCAGCAAGCTGATCCACGGCGGCCTGCGCTATCTGGAGATGCTCGACTTCGCCCTGGTCCGCGAGGCCCTGAAGGAGCGCGGACTGCTGCTGGAGCGGCTCGCTCCCCACCTGGTCAAGCCCGTGCCGTTCCTGTACCCGCTCCAGCACAAGGGCTGGGAGCGTCTGTACGCCGGGTCGGGTGTCGCGCTCTACGACACCATGTCGATGGCCCGCGGCCACGGCCGCGGCCTGCCGGTGCACCGCCACCTGAGCCGCCGTCACGCCCTGCGCGTCGCCCCCGCCCTGCGCAAGGACGCCCTGGTCGGCGCGCTGCAGTACTACGACGCGCAGATGGACGACGCCCGCTATGTGGCGACACTGGTGCGCACGGCGGTGTCGTACGGCGCGAAGGCCGCCAACCGCGCGCGCGTGACCGGCTTCCTGCGCGAGGGCGAGCGGGTCGTCGGCGCCCGGGTGCAGGACGTGGAGGGCGGCGGCGAGTACGAGGTCCGCGCCAAGCAGGTCGTCAACGCCACCGGTGTGTGGACCGACGACACCCAGGCGATGGTGGGCGAGCGGGGACAGTTCCACGTCCGCGCCTCCAAGGGCATCCACCTGGTCGTGCCCAAGGACCGCATCCACTCCACGTCCGGTCTGATCCTGCGTACCGAGAAGTCCGTCCTGTTCGTCATCCCGTGGGGCCGCCACTGGATCGTCGGTACGACCGACACCGACTGGGACCTCGACAAGGCCCACCCCGCCGCGTCCAGCGCCGACATCGACTACCTGCTGGAGCACGTCAACTCGGTCCTCGCGGTGCCGCTCTCGCGCGACGACGTCCAGGGTGTGTACGCGGGACTGCGCCCGCTGCTGGCCGGCGAGTCCGACGCCACCAGCAAGTTGTCGCGCGAGCACACCGTGGCGCATCCGGCGCCGGGGCTGGTGGTCGTCGCGGGCGGCAAGTACACGACCTACCGGGTCATGGCCAAGGACGCGGTCGACGAGGCGGTGCACGGTCTCGACATGCGGGTCGCCGAATGCGTCACCGAGGACATTCCGCTGCTGGGCGCCGAGGGCTACCGGGCGCTGTGGAACGCGCGGGCGCGGATCGCCGCGCGGACCGGGCTGCACGTCGTACGGGTGGAACACCTGCTGAACCGGTACGGCTCGATGGCGGAGGAGGTCCTCGACCTCATCGCCTCCGACCCCTCCCTGGGCGAACCGCTGCAGGCGGCGGACGACTATCTGCGCGCCGAGGTCGTCTATGCGGCGTCGCACGAGGGCGCCCGGCACCTGGACGACGTGCTGACCCGCCGTACTCGCATCTCCATCGAGACCTTCGACCGGGGCACCCGCAGCGCCCGCGAGGCCGCCGAGCTCATGGCGCCCGTCCTCGGCTGGGACAAGGACCAGATCGGGCGCGAGGTGGAGCACTACGAGAAGCGGGTGGAGGCCGAGCGGGAGTCGCAGCTCCAGCCGGACGACCAGACGGCGGACGCGGCGCGGCTGGGGGCGCCGGACATCGTGCCGCTGTGAGCCGGCCCGGGCGACTATCACCCGAACGAGTGTCATGAGGCGGGATCTTCGTTCGGAACCCGCTCGTTCTACTGGATGCGGGGGCAGAACTCGGCCGCGAGCAGCGCGGGTTCGAGGCTCGGGTCCCCCATCGTGTCCGTGTTCACGCGGAAGGTGAGGACACGGCGTCCGTCGACGGTGGCCGCGGTGCGCACATAGCTGCCGGAGATACGGCCGTTGTGTCCCCACACCGTGGTGCCGCACGGAAGCTTCGTCGGAAATATCCCCAAACCGTACGAGCCGTGTGCGGTGCGGGTGTTGAGCATCTCGCGCAGCAGGCGCGGGGGCAGCAGCTCGCCGTTCAGCAGGGACGCGTAGAAGCGGTCCAGGTCGTCGAGCGTGGTCACCAGCTCGCCCGCCGCGCCGGCCACGCGCGGGTCGAGATCGGTGACGTCGGACCCGTTCGCCGTGTGGGCGCGGCCGTGCGGGGAGGGAAGTGTGGTGCGGGATCCGGGAAAGGAGGTGCCCGTCAGACCCAGGGGAGCGATGATGCGCCGCTCGGCCTCGGCGGCGTAGGAGTGGCCGGTGACCTGTCGGACGACCATGCCGAGCAGGACGTAGTTGGTGCTGGAGTAGGAGAAGTGGCGGGGGCGGGCCGGAGGGAGGGTGAGCGCGATGGACACGGCCTGAAGCGGGGTCAGGGGAGTGGTGCCCCTGGTGACCGCGGTGAAGTCGGCGAGACCGCTGGTGTGGGTGAGCAGGGCACGCAGGGTGATGCGCCGCCCGTCGGCGTGTGCCGCGCGCACCACGCCCGGCAGATACCGCTCCACGGTGTCGGACAGGGACAGCCGGTGCTCGGCCGCGAGTTGCAGGACGACCGTGGCGATGAAGGTCTTGGTGATGCTGCCGGCGCGGAAGTGGTCCGCGCGGGCGATGTCCCGGCCCGCCTGCGCGTAGTGGGAGGCGGGCGTGTCGCCGAAGCCGTCCTCGTCGCGGGTCAGCAGGGCCGCGGCGGGTGCCCTGCCCCGGGTGACGAACAGCGGGAGGATCGCGTCGGTCGCCTCGGCCCGGGTTGCCGTACAGACCACGACCGGGCTGACGAGGAGGGCCAGGGACGCCGATATCGCCGACAGTGTCCGAAGTGGCGGCATCTCGTCTCCTCCCTTGCCGGGGCCATCATCCACCGGAACCGGAATGCTTGCCTCAGCGAGTCACCAGGCGCGCGGGCCCGCCGACGGGGCGACCGGCACCCTGGGGCATTGACCACTTGTCGGGTGAGGGACAATGGAGGCTCTGTCAGGGCGGGTTGCATGAGGGGACGCATGTCGGAGGCGGAGCAGGCGGGGACACCTCGCCAGGACACTCGTCAGGACAAGAGCGAGCGTCTTCTCGCCGGGCGGTACCGGCTGGGAGATGTGCTCGGCCGCGGCGGCATGGGCACGGTGTGGCGCGCCGAGGACGAGACCCTCGGCCGGACGGTCGCAGTCAAGGAGCTGCGGTTCCCGTCGAACATCGACGAGGAGGAGAAGCGGCGCCTGATCACGCGCACCCTGCGCGAGGCCAAGGCGATCGCCCGGATCCGCAACAACAGCGCGGTGACGGTCTTCGACGTGGTCGAGGAGGACGACCGGCCCTGGATCGTGATGGAGCTCGTCGAGGGCAAGTCCCTCGCCGAGGCCATCCGGGAGGACGGCCTCCTGGAGCCCAAGCGTGCGGCCGAGGTCGGGCTCGCGATCCTCGACGTGCTGCGTTCCGCGCACCGCGAGGGCATCCTGCACCGTGACGTGAAGCCGTCCAATGTGCTGATCGCCGAGGACGGCCGGGTCGTGCTCACCGACTTCGGCATCGCGCAGGTCGAGGGCGACCCGTCCATCACCTCCACCGGCATGCTCGTCGGCGCCCCCTCCTACATCTCCCCGGAGCGGGCCCGGGGGCACAAGCCCGGACCCGCGGCCGACCTGTGGTCGCTCGGCGGCCTGCTGTACGCGTCGGTCGAGGGCGTGCCGCCCTATGACAAGGGGTCGGCGATCGCGACGCTGACCGCGGTGATGACCGAGCCGCTGGAGGAGCCCAAGAACGCGGGCCCGCTCAGGGACGTCATCTACGGCCTGCTCACCAAGGACCCGGCCAAGCGTCTCGACGACGCGGGCGCGCGGGCCCTGCTCAACTCGGTGCTCCACACGCCCGAGCCGGAGCCGCTGGACGCGACGAGAGTCGTTCCGCTGCCGGCCCAGGCCTCGGGCTCCGAGGGCAAGCGGGGCGAGGAGGCCGGGGAGAAGCTGCGCGGGGCGCTGCGTTCGGTGCGCAAGGCGGCCGGGGCGGCCACGTCGGCGGCCGCGGCGCGGACGAAGAACAGCGGCGGGGGCGAAAGCGCGAACGCGTCGGGAGCCGCGGGGGCTTCGGCGCCCGGGAAGGCCGGGGGTACCGGTTCCGCGGCGGCGGGCAACAAGGGTGCGGGCGTCGCGGGTTCGGGCTCCGCGGGGTCGGCCTCGACGCCGGCCGCGGGGGCCGATGCCCGGGACCGGGGCGCGCAGGGCGCCAACCCCACTGGCGGTCAGCAGAGTTCGGGCTGGCCCGTGGTGCCGCCGCCGGACCTGCCGCCGCGGCCGGTGCCCAGGGCTCCGCTCACCGACGTGGTGCCGAAGCGCACGCTGGTGATCATCGCGGTGGTGGTCGCGCTCGCGATCATCGGCACCGTGCTGGCGCTCACGTTCCGCGACGGTGACGACGGCAGCGGCTCCAAGGGGGCCAAGAGCGGCGGGGGTTCCAAGGTCACGGCGAGTGCCGGTGCGAGCGCCGACACCAAGAAGGACAAGGACGACGGCACCCGCGCCGACGGCGACAGCTCCAGCTCCGCGACGGCCGGCTCGACGGCGGGGAACGCGACCGCGGCGACGCCGAGCGCCTCCGCCTCCTCCGGTTCCAAGGACGGCGGGAGCGCACCGGCCGTCTCCACCCGCAAGGGCGGCCAGGGGTACTCGATAGGGCTGCCCAAGGGGTGGTCGTACCGGACCACCGACAGCGCCGGTGACCGCTACACGGGGCCGGACGGACAGAAGCTGCTCATCGCTTGGACGACTACGCCCAAGAACGACCCGGTTGCGGACTGGAGGAACCAGGAGGGTGCCATGGTGCGCGCCCAGTACCAGAGGATCCGCATAGAGCAGGTCGACTACCGCGGCTGGAACACGGCCGACTGGGAGTTCACCTACGTCGACGGCGGCACGAAGTTCCGCACCATAGACCGCGGGTTCGTGGTCAACGGACACCTCGGCTATGCGCTGATGTACACCGCGAAGGCCTCGAAGTGGGGCGACGAGACACGCAAGGACACCTGGAAGACGCTGACGGGCTCCTTCCGGCCCAGGTCCTGAGCCGAGCGGCCCCGGGGGTTCGCGGCGGGAGAATCTCTCATCCCTCAATGTGAATTGCCAACGGCACGTATCGTGAGTGGTTGCGGACCGTACGCATTTAGCTGTGTGCGCGGAACGGGCCGCAAGGCGAGCGGATTTGACCAACCGGGCGGCCGGGGGAGGCAATGTGGACGACTATGCGGGTCGGGTGCTCGCCGACCGCTACCGCCTGCCGCTGCCGCCCTCCGACGAGTACGAACTCACCGAGACCCGGGCCTTCGACACCTACAGCGGGCAGGAAGTCCTCGTACGGCAGGTGCCGTTGCCGGAGGTCGTCGAGGCGGAGGTGCTCGACGCGGACGGACTGCCCGACGGATTCACCGCGCGTGACCGCGGGTCACGGCGGCCGCCGACCGCACGGACGGCCACGCGCCGGCCCACCGACCCGGCCGTGCGGCGCGCCCTGGAGGCCGCGCAGGCCGCGGCCGGCATCCCCGACCATCCGCGGCTCGACCAGGTATTCGACGTGTTCGCCGAGGGCGGTTCGCTGTGGATAGTCAGCGAGTTGGTGTCCGCGCGCCCGCTGGCCGCGCTGCTGACCGAGAAGCCGCTGACGCCGTATCGGGCGGCCGAGGTCGCCTCCGACGTCCTGATGGCGCTGCGGGTCCTGCACGCCCATGGCTGGGTGCACCGCAACATCACCGCCCGCACGGTCCTCGTCTGCGACGACGGCCGCGTGATGCTGACCGGCCTCGCGGTCGGCGCGGCGGAGGAGGCGTTGTGCGGGTACGACCCGGTGCCGGTCCAGGAGGGTTTCCCGGAGGGGCCGACGGGCGGCGCGGCGGCCGGAACTGCCGGGGGCGGCGGGCGTGGTGCCAGTGGTCCGGGTGGTTCCGCAGGTGCTCCCGGCCCCGGTGAGGTCGATCCCGAGGCGGCTCGGCGTGCCGCGATCCAGGCGCGGGTGGCCGGAGGGCTGCCCGGTGCCGGAGCGGACGGTTCCGGCGCGGGCGGAGCTTCCGGGGAGCCCGCACGCCGGGCGTTGGAGAGCGGCGGGGACATCCGCGCGGCGCGGGCCGGGGCGATCGCCGCGTATCGCGCGGGCGCGCGCGCTGCCGCCCGGGTGCAGGAGGCCCAGAACGGGCGGGCCGCGCTGCCCGGGGCGCGTCAGCTCGCCGAGGAGAACACCGGCACCGCCTCCCAGGCGGGCGGCCCGGCCCAGCCGCCGTACGCCGCCGGGCCGGGCGAGGAGCAGAACCACCGGACGCACACGACGTCTCCCGGCCAGATCGCCGACCCCTACGGCGTCCACGCCGCCCCCTGGCACGGCGCATCCCCCCGCACCGCCCCCGGCGACACACCCCCGGCGGTGGAGGGAGGCCGCCGGCCATCGGCCCTTCCTCCGGCCGAAACCGGCCCGGGAAGCACATCTGTCCCTGCGGCCGAACAGGGCCCCGCCCCGGCCCTGGACGCCGACGGACTGCTTCCCGCGCCCGCGCTGCCGCCGCAGCAGGGCCGTGTCCCCGGTTCCCGCGTCGGCGCAGGCGGGGGTGTCCCGGCGCCCGCCGCCGACCCGGACGGACCCTCCCTGCCGGCCCCCGCTCTCCCGCCGCACGCCACCGCCAACACCCCCCGCCCCCCTGCCCCCTGGGACGAACCGGCCGGTGCGGCCCCGCCCCGGCGCGGACCGGCCACCGCGCTCGCCGCCGAGCGGGCCCGGCAGGTGCGGATGACCGTCGTGGGGCCGGTCACCGAGCGATGGGCGCCGGAGCAGGCCGGGCCCGTGCACGAGAACTGGCAGCTGGCGGCGCCGATCGGGCCCGCGACCGACCTGTGGGCGCTCGGGGCGCTGCTCTTCCGGGCCGTACAGGGGCATGCGCCGTATCCGGAGGAGTCGACGGCCGAGCTGGTGCAGCTGGTGTGCGCGGAGCCGCCCGCCTTCGCGGAGGAGTGCGGGCCGCTCAGGCCGGTCGTCGAGTCGCTGCTGCGACAGGACCCCACCGAGCGGCTGGACTTCGAAGAACTGCGCGGCTGGCTGCGGTCCCTGGTGCGGTCCGCGCCCGAGCCCGAGGCCGGCGCGCATGTCGTCGCCGCCCCGCCCGTCGACCCGAGCCGGCTGCCCATCGTGCGGCGGCGCGGCGAGCTGGTGCGCAGGCGGCGCGCCGGGCTGCCCGCGACCAGCCCGCACGGGCGGCACAAGCGGGCCAAGCAGGAGTCCGGGTCCCCACGCCGACTGGGCCGCACGCTCCTCCTGCTGATCCTGCTCCTGCTGGCCGGCGCGGTTGCCTACGCCATGCTCTTCATGCCGAAGGCGGACAGCAGCGGCGCGGCGAGCGGCGACCGCACGGGATCCGCGGGCCAGGCGAGCCAGGCGCCCGCGCCCAGCGACAAGCCGACGAACGGGCCGAGCACAGGGGCGCCGAGCAGCCCGTCCGCCTCCGAGTCGGCCCCCTCCACCGAGACCCAGACCACCACCGACCCGGACGTCGCCGACGGCTTCACCCTGCGCAAGGACCCCGAGGGCTTCCAGGTCGCCGTGGCCAAGGGCTGGGACCGCACGCCCAAGAACGGGCTCGGACAGGTGGTGTACGCGCACGGGGACTTCGAGCTCATCGTCGTACCGGGGCGGGACCGGGCGGCCAAGTACGGCAGTGATCCGATGACCTACCAGCGGGACAAGGAGAACGAGCTCCAGCCCTACCGCGACTCCAGCTGGGCCACGGCCACCGGCCTCAGGACCATTCAGGTGGGCGACCGGACCATGGCGGAGGGGCAGTTCACCTGGACCGACGACCAGGGGCGCGACCTGTTCGTCCGCAACATCGCCATTCTCGTCGGCGGCCGCTACCACGTGGTGCAGGTCCGTGGCCCGGAGGCGGAACGGGACGAGGTGACGCGGCTGTACGAGCAGGCTTCGGCGACGTACAAGTACACCGGCTGAACCATCCTGCGCTTTGGTTCCCTCATTTCACCAGAAGCGAAAACCGTCACAGTGCGGTTTCCTTGGGACCCCGCTTGTTCCATGCGGACAGGCCGGTCCTTAGTCTGACCCTGTCAAGAGCATTGCGGGGCAACGTGAATCAGATGCAGGGCCTGCTCATCGCGGGCCGCTACCGGCTTGCCGACTCCATCGGCAGCGGCGGCATGGGCCGGGTGTGGCGCGCCCACGACGAGGTGCTGCACAGGGCGGTCGCCATCAAGGAGTTGACCGCCGCGCTCTACGTCTCGGAGAGTGACCAGGCCGTTCTGCTCGCCCGCACCCGGGCCGAGGCCCGCGCGGCCGCGCGCATCAACCACTCCGCCGTCGTCACCGTGCACGACGTTCTCGAACACGACGGCCGCCCGTGGATCGTGATGGAGCTGGTCGAGGGCAACTCGCTGGCCGACGCGGTCAAGGAGCAGGGGCGGCTGGAGCCGCGCGAGGCCGCGCGCATCGGACTGTGGGTACTGCGGGCGCTGCGCGCCGCGCACTCCGCCGGCGTTCTGCACCGCGACGTCAAGCCCGGCAATGTGCTGCTCGGCCAGGACGGCCGGGTCCTGCTCACCGACTTCGGCATCGCCCAGATCGAGGGCGACACCACGATCACCCGTACGGGAGAGGTCGTCGGCTCGGTCGACTACCTCGCCCCGGAGCGGGTACGCGGCCACGACCCGGGCCCGTCCTCCGACCTGTGGGCGCTGGGCGCCACGCTGTACACGGCGGTGGAGGGCCGCTCGCCGTTCCGTCGCACCTCGCCGCTGAGTACGATGCAGGCGGTCGTCGAGGAGGAGGCCGCCGACCTCCAGTACGGCGGCCCGCTCGGGCCCGTCATCACCGCCCTGCTCCGCAAGGATCCGGCCGAGCGGCCGGGCGCGGCGGAGACGGAGCAGATGCTCGCCGAGGCGGCGGAGGGTCGGCGGCCCAGCTCGGCGCAGGTGTATGTGCCGACGCAGCACGACGGCTCGCGTCCCGGCTCATGGGGCGAGCACGGATCCGGCACGGGGGCCCAACACGCCTCCGGCTCCGGGACCGGACCGCAGTACGCCTCGGGAACCGGGGCGCCGTACGGATCGGGAGCCGGGCAGCCGCAGTACGCACCGGGAGCCGGATCGCGGTACGGGGCGGGCGCGGGATCGCCGTACGGGTCGCCCGGGACCGCCCCCCAGTACGGGCCGGGCGCGACCACTCCCGGCTTTCCGCCGACCGGACCGACGGCTGTCGACTCGGCTGCCACGGCCGCACCGGCCCCCGGCCGCCCCCGGCGCCGCCTGCGTACGCTCGCCCTCGTCGTCGCCTTCGCCGCCGTGCTGGGCGGCGGGGCCGCGGTGGCGTACCAAAAGCTCGGCTCGGGGCGGGACTCAGGTACCCACGCGCCCGAGACCACGCCGGCGCCGGCGGACACGGCCGCCGGCACCCCGGGCCCCGATGGCGCCATCTGGACGACGCGCAAGGACCCGTGGGGATTCGAGCTCTCCCTGCCCAAGAACTGGAAGCGCACGGTGTACCAGGTCCAGGGCGACCTCAGACAGGTCGACTACTCGCCCGACAACGGCCTGCACTTCCTCCGCATCGCCATCGACACCTCACCGGACTTCGCCGACCCGTACCGGCACCAGCAGGACCTGGAACAGCAGCTCCAGCGGCTGGTCGGCTACAAGCGAGTGACCCTGGAGGAGACCACCTACCGCGACCGCAAGGCCTCGCTGTGGGAGTACACCTGGGACGCGCTGAAGAAGGACCCGCCGCACGTCGCCGGGCCGCGCCGCGCGATCGACGAGGCGTACATCTCCCGCGAGGGAGTGGAGTACGCGATCTACATGTCCTCGCCGGCGGAGGGCTGGGACAAGGCGAGCAAGCAGTTCAAGTGGGTGCTGCAGAGCTGGCAGCCCGACGCGTCCTGACGGGCTTGGCCGGACGGCGACCCGGAGCGCAGCCGTCCGGTGCGGCATGATGGGGCCCATGGGGACCGAGGGGGACGACTTCCGTGTGATTGCGGGCCGTTACCGTCTGGAGGCCCGCATCGGGCGCGGCGGGATGGGTGTCGTATGGCGGGCGACCGACCAGCTGCTGGGCCGGCGGGTGGCGGTCAAGGAGCTCGCCCAGGACGACTCCCTCTCGGACGACGACGCCCGACGGCACCGTGACCGCACCCTTCGCGAGGCCCGCGCGGTGGCGCAGCTGCGCCACTCGCACATCATCGTGGTGCACGACGTCGTCGAGGACGACGAGCGGCCGTACATCGTGATGGAGCTGATCGACGGCGGATCGCTCGCCGACCGCGTCTCGGCGCGCGGTCCGGTCGATGCCGCCGAGGCCGCCCGTATCGGCATCGACCTGCTGAGCGCGCTGCGCACCGCGCACGCGGCCGGTGTGCTGCACCGGGACATCAAGCCCGCGAACGTCCTGGTCGAGGCCGGTACCGACCGGGTCGTCCTCACCGACTTCGGTATCGCGCAGGTCGCGGGCGCCACCACGCTCACCGAGACCGGTTCCTTCGTGGGCTCGCCCGAATACACCGCGCCCGAGCGGATGTCCGGGGTCAGGACCGGGCCGGAGTCCGACCTGTGGTCGCTCGGCGCGCTGCTGTGCGCGGTGCTGAGCGGCGAGTCACCGTTCCGGCGCGACTCGCTCGGCGGCATCCTGCACGCCGTCGTCGCCGGCGAGATCCGTCCGCCCGCGCAGGCCGAGCCGCTGCTGCCCGTCGTACGGGGGCTGCTGGAGCGCGATCCGGACCGGCGGCTGGACGCCGCGGAGGCGGAGCGGATGCTGCGGGCGTTCCTGGAGACGGGGCGTACGCCGGTGAGCACGTCCGGCAAGAGCCGTACGCCCGGGCCCGGCTCGGGCCGCACACCGAAACTGCAGGTCCCCTACACGCCGACGCAGCGCGATGTGCCCCGCCCGGAGCCGACGTCGCCCGGGGTGGATCCGCAGGCCAGGCAGTCCACGCGGGGCGTGCTGCTGGCGGCGCTGCTCGTCGCCGCGATGGCAGGGGCGGGCGTGTCTGCTGCGGCCCTGCTGATGAAGGGGGGCGGCGGGGACGGCGGCGGTGTGCCGACGAGTTCGGCGCCGCACACGTCCGCGACCGCCCCGACGCCTTCCGCGGTCACCCCCACGGTCACCGTGACCGGCTCCCCGTCCGGCAACGCCTCCCTGTCCCCCAGCGCGGCCAACACCCGTACGGCACCCTCGGGTTACCGCATCGCCGAGGACCCGGGCGGGTTCTCCGTCGCCGTACCCGAGGGGTTCACGCGCAAGCCGCAGGGCGAGCGCATCTTCTACATGTCGCCGGGGGAGGCCTTCCGCCTCGGCATCAAGGTGTCCGACCCCGAAACGGGCGGCCCGTCGGCCGTGATGCACCGGGCGGCCGCCGAGGGCCCGAGCACGAACCCCGGCTACCACGACGGCCGGGTCACCCGGACCACGCACAACGGACACCCCGCCGCGCTCTGGGAGTTCAGCTGGAACGGCTTCAGCGCGGCGGAGGGGCCCCGGCACACCTACGACGTGTGCTGGGAGGAGGCCGGGCAGTTGTACGACGTGTGGGTGTCGGCGCCGGTCGGCAAGGTGCGGGAGGCGCGGGAGTACTTCGACGTCGCGGTGGACACGTTCGTACGGTCCTGAAACGGCCGGGAACGGGAGATTCCCGGCATCCTGGGTCACGGGTCTGTGACCGGTCGGCGTCAGCTGTGGAAGCGTCGGCGCGTGGCGCGATATGGATGGACCCATGAGAGGCAACGGGGGAGCCCGCCAAGGGGCCGACGAGCCGACGAGTTTCGGTCTGCAACCGCCGAACCCGCCCGCGCACCTGCCCCACCCGGGCAATCCGTACGCGGAGCGGCTGATCGCCGGTCGCTACCGGCTGCTCGCCAAGCTGGGCCACGGCGGAATGGGCACGGTGTGGCGGGCCAAGGACGAGACGGTGGACCGCGAGGTCGCGGTGAAGGAGCCGCGCGTACCGGACCATCTTCCCGAGCGTGAACGTGCCAACGCCTACGAGCGAATGCGCCGCGAGGCCCGTGCGGCGGCCCGGCTCGACCATCCGGCGGTGGTGAACGTCCACGACGTGGCGATCGTGGACGGCAAGCCATGGATCGTCATGGAACTGGTTCACGGGCGGACGCTCGGCGACGCCCTCCAGGAGGGCACCCTCGACGCGCGCGAGGCGGCCCGGATCGGTCTTCAGGTGCTGGGCGCGCTGGAGGCGGCGCACGCGGCGGGCGTTCTGCACCGCGACGTCAAGCCGGACAACGTACTGCTCGGCCGGCACGACCGGGTCGTCCTCACCGACTTCGGCATCGCGCAGATCGAGGGCGAGACGAATCTGACGGACACGGGCGGCTTCGTGGGCTCGCCCGAGTACATCGCGCCGGAGCGGGTGCTGGGGCAGCGGCCCGGCCCGGCGAGCGATCTGTGGTCCCTGGGCGTGGTCCTGTACGCGGCCACGGAGGGGGTCTCGCCCTTCCGGCGCAGCAACACCCCGGCCACCCTCCAGTCGGTCCTCAACGCCACGCCCGCGCCGCCCGCCTCCGCGCGGGGACCGCTGGCCGAGGCCATCAACGGCCTCCTCCAGAAGGACCCGGCACACCGCCCGGACGCGGCCCGGGTCCGCGCCCTGCTGGAGACGGCCGCGAACCCGCCCGCCCCGGAGCCCACCCGGGTCGTGCAGGTCGCCGGGCCCGCCGCGCCTTCCCGCCGGCTCGGCCGCAAGGCATGGCTCGGCGTCGGCGCGCTGGTCGTCGCGGCGGTGGTGGCGGGGTACCTGGTGCTCGCCGACCCCTTCGCGGGGCCGCTCCCCGACGGCTGGAAGAAGGCGCCGAGCCCCCGGCTGGGCGCGACCGTGGCGTTCCCCGACACATACAGGCCGGGTCACCCGGCCAAGAACGACTCCGACAAGAACTGGGTCACCTACACCGACGAGAGCGGCGCCATCTGGATCGCCCTGAAACTGTCCAGGAAGTCCGACGACTCCCTCCACGAGATCAAGAACTCCGCGCCGGCCCAGATGTACGCCGACAACGAGAAGTTCAAGAGCGACGGCGATTACACCGTCGGCATGCCCAAGGGGCCGAGGACGCACGTCGACGGTGACGCCAGGTACCACGGCAGGCAGGCGGCGATGAACACCGTCGTCTACACGACCGACGACAGCCAGAACCCGCGCCTGCGCGAACTGCGGATCTTCTACTACCGGACCAAGGCCGGGGACATGTACAAGCTCACCATCAGCTACCCGGGCAGGGGCGACTTCACCGCCCGGGGCCGGGAGGTGGCGAAGGCGGCGATCGCGAACCTGGGCGTCGACCGGCCCTGACCGCGCCGGGGCCTCGGGGGGTGCTCGAACGGGCAGTGGACGAGCGGGAGTTGGCGAGTGCTCGAACCGGCGGCGGACGAGCGGGAGTTGGCGGTCCCCGTGCCGCCCGCTTCGACAAGAGCCCGGTATGCACGGTACTCATGAGGCATGAGCGAAGACGGCGAACATGCGCCCGACGGACGCGAATCCGGCGGGTTTCTGCTCGGCGGACGCTACCGGCTGACCGAGCGCATCGGCTCCGGCACGACGGGCACCGTGTGGCGGGCGCGCGACGAGGCGGGGGAGCGGGACGTCGCCGTCAAGGAACTCCGGCTCACCGGTGACCCGGAGGACGAGGACCACCGGCGGGGCGTCCACCGGCTGCACCACGAGGCGCGGGCCGCCTCCCGCGTCGACCACCCCGCCGCCCTCGCCATCCACGAGGTCGTGGTCGAGGACGGACTTCCCTGGATCGTCATGGAGTTCGTCCACGGGGAGTCGCTCCGCACGGCCCTCGAACGCGGGCCCCTCGACCCCGCCGAGGCCGCGCGCGTCGGGCTCGCCGTCCTCGGTGCCCTGCGCGCCGCGCACTGCGTCGGCATCGTGCACCGTGACGTCAAGCCGGAGAACGTCCTTCTGGAATCCGGCACCGACCGCGTGGTCCTCACCGACTTCGGCATCGGCCACGGCCCCGTCCCCGGCGAGACCCTCGGCTTCGTCGCCCCGGAGCAGCTGGCGGGGCGTGGCGCCGGGCCCGCCTCCGACCTCTGGTCCCTGGGCGCCCTGCTCCACGCCGCCGTGGACCATGAGCACGAGCAGGCCGGACCGCTCTCGGCGCTGCTCGCGCGGCTCCGGGCGGAGTTGCCGGAGCAGCGGCCGGGAGCGGAGGAGGTGGCGGCCGTACTGGAGGACATCGCCGGGGTGCCCTCGCCGCCGCCGGCACCCGAGCCCGTACCCGGGCCGGAGCCGCTGCGCATACCGGCCCCTGTACCCGCGCTCGAAATGACACCCCCGCCCCGGCGCCCCCTGCTCACCGCCCTCGGCCTGCTCCTCCCGAGAAAACCGGGAGTGGACTGAATCACCGGACGACCGTCGCCGCACAACCCCTGATCAGCGCATTTGCTGCCAGTGGTCACTGGCGGTGTGTGAGCAGTCCGTGAATCCCCGTTACCGGCGGGTACCCAAAGCTTCCGCTCCGGCATACCCTGCGCGTCATGACGGACTCGCAGGCCCCGGAACAGGCCACGGAAATCACTGGCACGAATCCCCTCGCCCCCGCCCCCGCGGGCGCCCGTACCGCCGCCGACGTGGTCACCCCGGAGCTGGTCGCCCAGCTCACCAAGGGCGTGGTCGGCTCCGGCCGTACCGCCAACCACACGCCCTTCACCGGCGAGAAGCTGGCCGATCTGCCCGAGTCCACCCCCGAGGACGTGGCCAAGGCCTTCGAGGCCGCCCGCGCCGCCCAGGCCGTCTGGGCCCAGCGGCCGGTACGCGAGCGCGCCGCCGTCCTCCTGCGCTTCCACGACCTGATCCTGGAGCGCCAGGCCGAGGTGCTCGACCTCATCCAGCTGGAGACCGGCAAGGCCCGCCTGCACGCCCACGAGGAGGTCCAGGCCGTCGTCGTCGCCTCCCGGCACTACGGCCGCAAGGCACCCGCCTACCTGGGGCCGAAGCGGCACGCCGGTGCCATGCCCACCCTGACGAAGGTGACCGAGCTGCGCCACCCGCGCGGTGTCGTCGGCCAGATCGCCCCCTGGAACTACCCCCTCGAACTCTCCGTCGGCGACGCCCTGCCCGCCTTCGTCGCGGGCAACGCCGTCGTCATGAAGCCCGACACCGAGACCTGTCTGACGGCCCTGTGGGCCCGGGACCTGCTGATCGAGGCCGGCCTGCCCGCCGATGTCTTCCAGGTCGTGCTCGGCGAGGGCCCGGTCGTCGGACCGGAGGTCGTCAAGCACGCCGACTACGTCTCCTTCACCGGCTCCACCCGCACCGGGCGCGAGGTCGCGCAAGGTGCGGCGGCCCGCCTGGTCGGCGTCTCCCTCGAACTCGGCGGCAAGAACGCCATGCTGGTCCTGGAGGACGCCGACATCGAGAAGGCGGCCGCCGGCGCGGTCCGCGCCTGCTTCTCCTCCGCGGGCCAGCTCTGCATCTCCATCGAGCGGCTGTACGTCCACGAGTCGATCGCCGACGCCTTCCTGGAGCGCTTCGCCGCCCGTACGAAGGCCATGCGCCTCGGCAGGTCGCTGGCCTACGGCGCCGACATGGGCTCGCTGGTCGGCGAGCGGCAGCTGGAGACCGTCAAGCGGCATGTCGAGGAGGCTGTCGCCAAGGGCGCCAGGCTGGTCGCCGGTGGCGTCGCCCGTCCCGACATCGGCCCGTACTTCTTCGAGCCGACCATCCTCGACGGCGTCGAGACCCCGATGGCCGTGTGCGCGGAGGAGACCTTCGGCCCGGTCGTCTCCCTCTACCGCTTCAAGAGCGACGACGAGGCGGTGGAGGCGGCCAACTCGACGCCGTACGGCCTCAATTCCTCGGTCTGGACGAAGGACGGCCGGCGCGGCCGCGATGTCGCCTCCCGGCTGCGCACCGGCACCGTGAACGTCAACGAGGGCTACGCCCCGGCCTACGGCAGCGTCCAGTCGCCGATGGGCGGCATGAAGGACTCCGGCCTCGGCCGCCGGCACGGCTCCGAGGGCATCCTCAAGTACACCGAGGCCCAGACCGTCGCCCAGCAGCGGCTGCTGCCGATGGCTCCGTCGCTGGGCATGGACGACGAGAAGTACGCGCGGTTCATGAGCCGGAGCCTCCGGCTGATGAAGGCGTTCCGCTTCCGCTAGACAGAACCCCGTTCTCAACGAGGAGAGCAGCACGTGTCGCAGGAGAAGTCTGTCCAGACCCGGGACGAGGACGGGTACGACTACGACGTCATCGTCGTGGGATCGGGGTTCGGCGGGTCCGTGACCGCGCTGCGCCTGACCGAGAAGGGCTACCGCGTCGGCGTCCTGGAGGCCGGCCGCCGCTTCACCCGCGACACCCTCCCGAAGAACTCGTGGGACCTGAAGAACTACCTCTGGGCCCCCAGGCTCGGCATGTACGGCATCCAGCGCATCCATCTGCTGGGCAATGTGATGGTGCTGGCCGGCGCCGGAGTGGGCGGCGGCTCGCTCAACTACGCCAACACCCTCTACGTACCGCCGAAGGCCTTCTTCGACGACCCGCAGTGGCGCGACATCACCGACTGGCAGGAGGAGCTGAAGCCGTACTACGACCAGGCGCGGCGCATGCTCGGCGTACGGCTCAACCCGACCATGACCCCCTCCGACGTGCACCTGAAGGCGGCGGCGCAGCGGATGGGGGTCGGCGACACCTTCCACATGGCGCCGGTCGGGGTGTTCTTCGGGGACGGCGACGACGCCGACGGAAAGTCGAGGACGCGGCCGGGTCAGGAGGTCGCCGACCCGTACTTCGGCGGGGTGGGCCCGTCCCGCAAGGCCTGCACCGAGTGCGGTGAGTGCATGACCGGCTGCCGGCACGGCGCGAAGAACACCCTCAACGAGAACTACCTCCACCTCGCCGAGAAGGCGGGCGCGGTGGTCCACCCCATGACGACGGTCGTGTCCGTCACGGACGACTCCCGGGGCGGATACGCCGTCGCGACCCTGCCGACGGACGAGAAGAAGAAGGGCAAGGGGCGCACCTTCACCGCGCGGCGGGTCGTCATCGCGGCCGGCACCTACGGCACCCAGACGCTGCTGCACCGCATGAAGGCGAACGGCCAGTTGCCCCACCTCTCCGGCCGGCTGGGCGATCTGACCCGCACCAACTCCGAGGCGCTGGTGGGCGCCCAGACCGACGACCGGCGCTACCGCAAGGCGCACGGCACGAAGGCCGACTTCACCCGGGGTGTGGCGATCACCTCCTCGATCCACCCGGACGAGGACACGCACATCGAGCCGGTCCGCTACGGCAAGGGCTCCAACGCGATGGGCGGCATGTCGATCCTCCAGGTCCCGTACGCCGAGGGCTCCTCGCGCGTGCTGGCCTGGCTGGCGAACGCGGCACGCCACCCGCTGCTGGTAGCTCGCTCTCTCTCCAACCGCCGCTGGTCGGAGCGGACCATCATCGGCCTGGTGATGCAGTCGCTGGACAACTCCCTGACGACGTATCTGAAGCCGAACGGCGTCGGCAAGGGCCTGCTCACCGCCCGCCAGGGTCATGGCGCGCCCAACCCGAAGCAGATCAGGGCGGCCTCGGAGGCGGCCTCCGCGCTGGCCTCGGAGATCAACGGCTTCGCGGGCAGCAACGTAGGCGAGCTGATGGGCACCCCGCTGACCGCGCACTTCCTCGGCGGCTGTCCGATCGGAGCCTCACCCGAGACCGGTGTGATCGACCCGTACCACCGGCTGTACGGCCACCCCGGAATATCGGTGGTCGACGGCGCGGCGGTGTCGGCGAACCTGGGCGTCAACCCGTCGCTGACGATCACCGCGCAGGCCGAGCGGGCGATGTCGTACTGGCCCAACAAGGGCGAGGCGGACCCGCGCCCGGCGCAGGGCGTGGCGTACGAACGCCTGAAGCCGGTGGAGCCGGCGAACCCGGTGGTCCCGGCGGACGCGTTCGGCGCACTGCGGCTGCCGTTCCTGGGGATGCCGGCGGTACCGCCGAAGGAGTAGCCCGCGACGGCCGACAGCACGGCAGAGAAAAAGGGACCTGCGCCCCCCCTCCGAGCGCAGGTCCCTCTCTTGTCTGTGCGTACCGGCTACGCGCCGGCCGCGGTCCTCCGGCGGCGCACCACGAACACCGCGCCCGCACCGGCGACGACGGCGACACCGCCGACGAGGCCGAGCACCGGCAGCGCGGAGCTGGAGCCGGTCTCGGCGAGGTTGCCGGTCGGCAGGTCGGAGACGTCACCCTGCGGCTTCTTCGGCGAGTCCTTGCTGCCGTTGTCGCTCGGGGTGGCGTCACCCGGCTCGGGGTTCGAGGAGCCGGCCTTCAGGACCTCGAAGTCGTACTGGGCCCAGCCCTCGGCGATGCAGTCCTGGCCCTTGACGTTGTCGAGGTAGGCGCCGGAGCCGAAGGAGTAGGCGTCGCCGGCGGGGGCCTTGGCGTCGATGCTGACGCGCAGGTCGATCGACTGGCTCGCGCCGGACTTCAGCTTCTCCACGTAGAAGAAGTAGTCGCCGGCCCAGTCGTCGCTGCCGATGCGGTCCCAGGAGCCGTCCTCGGGGTTCTTGAACTCCAGGTCGACGTACGGGCTCAGGTACTTCGACTCGTCGAGCTCGTAGTTCTCGACCTCGGCGTAGAAGGCGACGCCCTTGATGTCGGCCTTGGAGTCGTTGGTGACGACCAGCTTGAAGTTGTGGAAGCCGTCACCCGCGACGATCTTGCCCGGCAGGCCCTTGATGTCGGCGGACACCTTGGCGTCGCCGAAGTTCTCGTCGAGGTCCTCGCAGAACGGCACGTCGGGGTCCGACGGGTCCTCGCTCGGCTCGGCCGTCTCGGAGGGCTCGGGCTCGGTGGACGCGCTCGCGCTGCCGCTCGGGGTCACCGAGGCGGACGCGCTGCTGCCCGGCGTCTCGGTGGTGGGAGGAGGCGTCTCGGTCTCGGGTGCGGACGCGGAGGCCGTGTCGCTCGGAATCTCGGTGGGCGCCTCGGACGTCACGGTCTCGGTGGGAGTGGGCGACGTGGACTCGTCCGCGAAAGCGGCAGGCGCGGACAGGAGAGCGAGCGGGGCTATGACAGCCGTCGCGGCAGCTGCGGCCATGGCACGGCGAAGCTTCATGAAGACCTCGAGGAGTCCGGCGTGCCGCGGCGGGCGGCACGAAGTGGAGGCGGGCTCCGCGTGTGGGGCGCGGGTGTGACCCTTGGTTTCTGCTGTGTGACCGGCTCTTACCGGCTCTTACCGGTTTCTTTGATTCAGCGGGTTTGATCACTGAGGTGGGTGAAAGGTTGCACGCTCACTCACAGGATTCTTATGTGGCCTGGGTCACATGTGAGCTGAGAAAGGGCCGCACGAGATCGCGCGGGCACGAGATCGCGCGGGCACGAGATCGCGCGGGCACGAGAGCATGCGGGCATGCGGGCATGCGAAGGGCCCCGCGGGACGGAACCGCGGGGCCCTTCTCCGTCAGCACCGACGTCAGGGCAGCGTCGGTGCCCGGGGAGCGGCGCCGGGGGGTTGCGCCGCTTGCTCTCTGTTGCCCTATCTGCCCTGTGCGCCTCGGTCGGCGCCCCGGCGCATTCGGGGCGCGCGGATGGTCTCGACCTCTGGCGGTCGGGCAGCGCATTGCAATGCGGTTGTGTGTCCGGGGACTTGGGGGGCTTTCTACGCATCGTGCTGGATGGGCGCGGCCTCCGCAACCGTTTGACCCAGCCCTTGTGCATTTTTGCTTTTTCCGCCGGTCGGCCCCGGGCGTCCCCGGAGCCGACCGTTCTCTTGAATGACCGGGCTGCTGTCCCCTGCCGTCCGGTCACCTTCCTGGAGCGAGGTCCCACGACGCACGGCACGATCCGCACGTCTCATCGCTCCAGCGAGCCACGCGTGGTTCTTTCGGGCCCGCCCCTGGCTGGCACGGACACCGGGACCAACGAAGCGGTGCGCGGGCCGGTCACGCGCCGTACGGGTGAGTGCCGACTCGAACTCAGATACGACCACGGCACAGTTCGAGCAGGGTCATGGCGAGGGACGTACCCGGCTTGCCCAGCGCCTCCCGGTAGTGGCCGAGGACCTCCATCTCGCGGGAGAGGTTCACCCGGCGCCCGCCGGAGGTGATCCGGGCCTCCTGGATCACGGCGGACACCGCCATCCGTTCCTGGATCAGTCCGATGATCCGGTCGTCGAGCGTATCGATGCGTTCCCGCGCACCGGTGATCACATCGGCGGCCTCGGCGGTACGGGCGCCGGTCTTCTCTGCGGGGGTGACGGTCATGTCGGGGGCTCCTCATCGGTTCGGACGCGATGCCCCGGAACGGCAGGACCCGGAAAACGACAGGCGCCCCGGGCCTTGTCGGCCCGGGGCGCCTGGGAAGTCGCTCGGCGTTTCGCTCAAGCAGGACGACCATGGCAGCCGGCGGGCCGGTTGCCATAGGTAAAGAGGAAGGTCATCTGCGTGAGCATGGTGGTCAGTATGCCACGCCGCATTCCTGATCTGTCGGGGGTCCGGGGACGGCAGCCTTGGGACGAGGGCGAGGTCACCCACGCCCGCCCCGTTAGAATCGACAGCACAGACCCCCGCCCAAACCGCCGGAAGGCACCCCGTGTCATCAGCGACTTCCGCTGCCGCCACCCCCGACACCGTTCTGGTCGTCGACTTCGGCGCGCAGTACGCCCAGCTCATCGCCCGTCGCGTCCGCGAGGCGCGGGTCTACAGCGAGATCGTGCCGAGCACCATGCCGGTCGCGGAGATGCTCGCCAAGAAGCCCGCGGCGATCATCCTCTCCGGCGGCCCCTCGTCCGTGTACGAGCAGGGCGCCCCCGGCCTCGACCGCGCGCTCTTCGAGGCCGGCGTCCCCGTCTTCGGTATGTGCTACGGCTTCCAGCTGATGGCGCAGTCCCTCGGCGGCACGGTCGACAACTCCGGCGCCCGTGAGTACGGCCGTACGGACATGTACGTCTCCAGGACGTCCTCCACCCTCTTCGAGGGCACCCCGGCCGAGCAGCACGTGTGGATGTCCCACGGCGACGCCTGCTCCGCCGCCCCCGAGGGCTTCACCGTCACGGCGTCCACGGACGTCGTCCCGGTCGCCGCCTTCGAGAACGACGAGAAGAAGCTGTACGGCGTCCAGTACCACCCCGAGGTCATGCACTCCACGCACGGCCAGCAGGTTCTGGAGCACTTCCTCTACCGCGGCGCGGGTCTGTCCCCGAACTGGACCACGGGCAATGTGATCGACGAGCAGGTCGCCCTGATCCGTGAGCAGGTCGGCGACAAGCGCGCCATCTGCGGCCTGTCCGGCGGTGTGGACTCCGCCGTCGCCGCCGCCCTGGTCCAGAAGGCCATCGGCTCCCAGCTGACCTGCGTGTACGTCGACCACGGCCTGATGCGCAAGGGCGAGACCGAGCAGGTCGAGAAGGACTTCGTGGCCGCGACCGGCGTGCAGCTGAAGGTCGTGGACGCGGAGGAGCGGTTCCTCACCGCCCTCAAGGGGGTCTCGGACCCCGAGGAGAAGCGGAAGATCATCGGCCGCGAGTTCATCCGCGTCTTCGAGCAGGCGCAGGCCGAGATCATCGCCGACGAGGGCCCGGCCGTCGAGTTCCTCGTCCAGGGCACGCTCTACCCCGACGTGGTCGAGTCCGGTGGCGGCACCGGCACCGCCAACATCAAGTCCCACCACAACGTCGGCGGCCTCCCCGAGGACCTGGAGTTCAAGCTCGTCGAGCCGCTCCGCAAGCTCTTCAAGGACGAGGTCCGGATGGTCGGCCAGGAGCTCGGCCTGCCCGAGGAGATCGTCCAGCGCCAGCCCTTCCCGGGCCCCGGCCTCGGCATCCGCATCGTCGGTGAGGTCACCAAGGAGCGCCTGGACCTGCTGCGCGAGGCCGACGCCATCGCCCGCGAGGAGCTGACCGCGGCCGGCCTCGACCGCGACATCTGGCAGTGCCCGGTGGTCCTGCTCGCGGACGTCCGCAGCGTCGGCGTCCAGGGCGACGGCCGCACCTACGGCCACCCGATCGTCCTGCGCCCGGTCTCCTCCGAGGACGCGATGACCGCCGACTGGTCGCGCCTGCCGTACGAGGTCCTCGCGCGCATCTCGACCCGCATCACCAACGAGGTCCGCGACGTCAACCGCGTCGTCCTCGACGTGACCTCGAAGCCGCCGGGCACCATCGAGTGGGAGTAGCCCTCCCGGCTCCGAAGGTCACGTCCGCTTGAGGGTGCGCACCGGCTCTCCGGGCTTCCAGACCTGGGCGACGAGGTACTTGTCGTCCTCGACACAGGTCCGTACGACCTCCGTCAGCTCGGTGCGGAAGAGGTGGAACGGCTGCGGCGGTTCCACCTCTTCCATGTACGCCCCCTTCACCTCCGGGTCCTCGACCTCGACCGCCCGCCCGGCGATCCGGATGTCCCCGCCGCCCATCGCGGTGCCCGGCCCCGGGTTCGCCTGCAGCGCGAACCTCGGGTCCCGGAGCAGGTCGAGGGCCTTGAGCGAGCCCGGCATCATGCCGAGCCACAGCTCACCGTTCAGGAAGCGGACCTCCAGGCCGGTGGTGCGCGGGGAGCCGTCCTTGCGGAGCGTGGCGAGGACGTGATGCGTGAAGGCACCGAAGCGCTCTTCCGCGATCTTCGCGAGTTCGGGTTCCGCCTCGGTGAAAGCCGCCCAGTTCACTGCCGTATTCGCTGTCATACGGCGAGTGTGGCGGTGATACCTGACATCCTCTGTCGGGTATCCGAGGCACCCGAGGCACCCGAGGTGTCCGAGGTGTCCGAGGTCATGCCGCGAACGGCACCGGCCGCACGTACTGCTCCCGCCCCGCCTGGTCCCGCACCTGTGCGCACCCGGCCGCGGTGAGCTGCCGGGCCAGCTTCGCGCGGCGGACGGTGTTGACGCGGAGCGCGCCGAGCAGGCACACCGGCATCAGTACGGCGAGCGGCAGCAGCACGGCGTAGACGCCGGTGATCACCGCCAGCAGCAGGAACAGGGCCCCGAAGCCCCAGGCCATCGTCAGCAGCTGCTTCCGGTTGCCGGCCTCGACCAGGCCGTCGTACCTGATGAGGGCGCAGATCAGATCGACGTCCGCCGCGGCCTCGGGGACCGGGGTGAGCGAGTTCAGATACATGCCCGGCACCGGACCGCCCGCTCCCACCTGCGTGAACGTGGCCGCGTTCGTCGCCGCGCGCTGCTGGGCCCACGGCTCGGGGTCACGCGCGAGATGGATGTGCAGCACCTTGTGGCGGCCGAGGAGGCGGACGCCGGCGTAGCGGAACCCGAAGCACTCGGCGACGTACACGAGCGCGCCCATGGTCTTCAGCTCGGCGAAGGGATGGATCAGTTCGACGTGCTGCTGGGTCGCGAGCTGCCGCATGAGGCTGTTGAGATGGCGTTCGGCTTGGCTCATGGAGGGCTCCGGGTGACTGAGAACTGCTGCTGAACTTCGGGTTCCGCATCACAGACCACCGAGCCCCCGGAACGGTTGCGGCGTCTTCTTTACAGAACGGCTCTGTTCTCCTGCGCTGACCGACGGTAACTTCCGCCACGTAAAGCAAAACCCAGTGCAGGAGGACCTATGCACGGGCCGACCCCGCCCCTGCCGCTGCCCACCGACCAGCTGCAGTTCGCGATGCCGCCGATGCACGACTCGCTCGACGACGAACGCCGGCACCGCAAGGAACGGCTCGCGGGCGCGCTCCGGCTCTTCGGCCGGTCCGGATTCGAGGACGGGGTCTCCGGCCACATCACCGCACGCGACCCGGAGTTCTCCGACTGCTTCTGGGTCAATCCGTTCGGGATGCCGTTCAAGCACGTCACCGTCAGCGACCTGGTCCTCGCCAACCAGGACGGGCAGGTGATCGAGGGCCGCTACCACGTCAACCAGGCGGCGTTCACCGTGCACGCCCAGGTGCACGCCGCCCGCCCGGACGTCGTCGCCGTCGCCCACTGCCACTCGGTGCACGGCCGCGCCCTGTCCGCGCTCGGCGACCTGCTCGACCCCCTCAGCCAGGAGAGCTGCGCCTTCTACGAGGACCACGCCCTGTACGACGCCTACACGGGCGTCGCCGTCGACGTCGAGGAGGGCCGCCGGATCGCGGCCGCGCTCGGCTCCCGCAAGGCCCTCGTCCTGCGCAACCACGGGCTGCTGACGGTCGGCGACTCGGTGGACGCGGCGGCCTGGTGGTTCATGTCGATGGAGAAGTCCTGCCAGGTGCAGCTGATGGCGAAGGCGGCGGGCCGCCCCCTGCTCATCGACCACAAACTGGCGGTGGCGACCCGTGAACAGCTCGGCGGCGACCTGGTGGCCTGGATCAACTACCAGCCGCTGTGGCAGGACATCAGCCGCAGCGAGCCGGATCTGCTCAGCTAGGGCATGTCCGGCGGATCATGCCGCAGACCGCTAGAACCCGCGCAGGACAACCGCCTTCGTCATCGCGAACTCCTCGTCCGTGAGCACCCCTTCCCGGTGCAGCTCGCCCAGTTCCCGCAGCCGGCGCAGCAGTACGTCGTGATGGTCGGCCGGCGGCGGCAGCGCACCCGCGGGCCGGTCCCGGTCGGCGTACGGGACGCCGGTCCGGGTGGACGGATGCGGCAGCCGCGCGGTGACCGCGGCCGCGACCAGCGCGGTGAGCAGATCGCGGCGGACACTGCCCCACAGGTCGAGGGCGTACGGGTCGCGCTCGGGCGGCAGCCTGGAGAACACCGTCTCGCGCAACGCGAACCGCAGGAGGCCGTCCTCGTAGCCGGAGTTGGGCAGCCACTCGACCTGGGCCAGGTCGACGACGTTGATGATCCGGGGTCCGGTGGCCCGTTTGACCCGGTCCGAGGTGTCGGCCCAGTCGATACGGACCTGGGTGCCGTCGAAGGAGACCGTGCCGTCGGAGGAACGCACCGATACCGGCACCGGCGGCCCGGGCAGCAGATAGGCCTTGGTGGGCTCCTTGGGGATCCGGTCGAGGAGGAGCGCGTGCCGGATCTCCTCGGCGATGTACTCGGCGACCCCGGACCGGTCCAGGTCCACCGTCAGCCGATAGGGATCGGCCGGCTCCGGCAGCCGCCCGCCCGTGGCCTGCAACAGCGGATCCGCGCCCTCGCGCAGCCGCACCCGCAGCCGGCCGCGCTTGCGCTCGGGTTCGTAGACCACGCCCGCCACGGCCTCCAGGGGTACGGCGATCTCTCCGTACGTCTGCCGGAACAGCGGCACCGAGCGGTGGAGCCCCGGTGTGATCCGGACCGTGCTGCCGTCGAAGGCCCAGGTCCCGTCCCGCTGGATGATCTCGGCCATACCGAAATTCTCCCAGCCGGGTCAACACGGCGGCCCGCACTTCACCCGCGGTGACCACCTGCCGGACCGGCGCGAGGTGGCGTAGGGCACAATTCGCTTTTGTCACATGGGAGTTGCACGGTCACAGTCGGTCTCCGCGGAGGACGCCGCCGGTCGTGCCCCGGGGGCGTGGGTCGGGTCGTGGGTCGGGTCGTGGGTCATGGGGAAGGCGGGCGTCGGGCGTGGCGGTGCAGGAGGCGAGGCAGGGCGCGCAGGCGGGCGCGCGCGGGGCTGCCCACGGGGGTGGCTGCACCTGCGGGGACTGCCCCCACGGGGCGCGGCAGGGGCATCGGCGGGCCGTCGCCGAATTCCTCCTCAAGCGCGACGAGTTCGCTGCCGGACAGGGGCTGCCCGCAGCGGTGGCCCACTCCGCCTCCGCCTCCCGGCAGTGGGTGTCCGAGGAGTTGACCCAGTCCGCCGAGGTAGTCGCCGAGCGCGGCCGGGAGGCGGGTGACGCCTGGCTGGCGCGGTTGTGGCTGCGCACGCTCTGCGTCCTGTGGGCGGCAGTCGTCCTCCTGCTGCTGGTGGAGTCGCTGACCGCGATCGGCGCGGGCTGGACGAGCGCCCGCACCGCCGCGCTGCTCGCCGCGCTGCTGGTGGCCGGCGCCCTGAGCGGGGCCTCGTGGTTCCACCGGGCGCGCGGCGGGGCGCTGGCGCCGGTGATCGGCGAGGACAACCGGATGTCCACCTCGCGCACCGTGGCGGCGGCCTGGGTGCTGCTCGTGGCGTATGCGGTCCTCGTCCTCGCGGGCCGCCTTGCCGCGGCCTCCGACCACACCGAACGCGACGCGCTCATCTCCGGGCTCGAACTCGCCCGCGGCGCGGGCATGGTGACCGTCCTCGCCGTGGTCTGCGGCATCGCGGTCCTCGTACGGCGCGTGGTCGGCCTGCGGATCCACGGCCAGCGGCTGCAGAAGGTACCCGCACCCCGCCCGCGCGCGGCCGACCTCCTCACCGACGACTCCGGCCGGGGCACCTTCGCCGACATCCAGTACGTCGTGATCAGCGCCGTGGCCCTGCTGTTCGCCGCGGTACGGCTGGCCCGCCGTCCCGACCAGCTGCCCGACCTGCCGTGGGGCCTCGCGGTGCTGGTCCTGGTCTCCGCCCTGACCTACCTGGCCGGCAAGTACGCGGAGGGAGGCCGCCCGGTGATCCTCTCCGTCGTCCGTGCCCGCGAGGCCGGCGATCTGGACGGGCCGATCCGCACGGGCGACGACATCGAGATCCGCGGCGCCTGCTTCGTCCCGCCGGGCGCACAGACCGCGGACCAGCTCTCCCGCCTGGTCGTCCGCATCGGCGCGGTCAACGTCCATGTCCCCCTGATCCCCGTCAGGGGCGGCTTCAGCAACCCCTCGGACACGGTCCTGACGGTGCCGGTGCCCGCGGACGTGGAACCCGGATGTGTGGAGGTGCAGGTGATCACCGCGGCGGGGGTGGCCACGAACCGGTGCACGGTCGAGGTGACGGACTGAGGCCGGCGGATCACCGAACGGGACCACGGGTCGCTTACGTTGGCCGAAGAGACTGAAAAACCTTCGCAACAGGATTGAGCCGGACCCATTCGTCGTACGTAAGGTCTGTTGAGGGGTCTCTGCATGCGGGCGAGAGGCGGCTAGGAACGATGACTCACAGCATCCGTACGGACACGCACACTCCCTATCTCGACGGCGACCGCGACTGGCGGGACACCGCCACCCGCTATGCCCTCCTTCCTCTGCGCATCTTCTTGGGCGTCACCTTCATCTACGCCGGCCTGGACAAGCTGACCAACAGTGCCTTCATGAAGTCGGGCGGTTCCGGATCGATCGGCGACACCATGCGCGCGGTCCGCGGCTCCTCCGCCATCCCGGCCCTGGTCGACCTGGCCCTGAAGAACCCGGTCGGCTTCGGCTACGCCATCGCCTTCGGTGAACTGGCCGTGGGCATCGGCGTCCTGACCGGCCTGTTCGGCCGTCTTGCCGCGCTCGGCGGCGCGCTGATCTCGCTCAGCCTGTGGCTGACGGTGAGCTGGTCCTCCACCCCGTACTACTACGGCAACGACCTCGCCTATCTGATGGCCTGGCTGCCTCTCGTCCTCGCCGGCACCCCGTATCTCTCCCTGGACTCGATGCTGCGCGCACGGCGACGGCAGCGGACGGCGGGCTACCGGTAGCCCGTAGCCCCTCGCGCGATCGTCGGCCCGGGTGGCCGGGCGTGACCGTCAGCCCGGGTGGCCGGGCCCGGTGGTGCCCGTCTCCGGCGCGCTCGTACGGCCCGGCCCTTGCCGTCCGCGTATGAGCCGGGTCAGGGCCGCCGCCGCGCCCGCCAGGCCGAGGCCGCCCACGACGAGGGGGACGGCCGCGAACCAGGGCGTCTCCCACAGACCGCCCGCGTCCCCGGCGTACGCGACGCCCGTGACGGTGAGGAAGAGACCGGCAACCAGCCTTCCGGGCTGGAACTCATGACGTAGCACGGTCCACCTCCGCCTGTCCCACACCGACTTCGAGGTCGATGTCGAGCGTCCCGGCGTTCTTGCCGCCCTTCACGGGTGTCAGTGTCACGTCCTTGTGCTTGCCCGGTGCCACGTCCACGTCCTTCTTGTCCTCACCCGGCAACTGGATGTCGCCGACCCCCACATCGATGCTCATCCGTACGGTCGCGTCCGCCGGCACGATCAGCCGCAGCCGGCCCGCACCCACCGCGGCCTTGGTCTCCACCGTCTCGCCCTTGGCGATGCGCACCCGGGTCAGGTCCAGGGTGCCTTCGCCGGTGCCGAGGTTGTACTTCGGCCGCACCTCCGCCACCGAGGCCGGCTTCCACGACGTACGTATCCAGTGCGTGGTGATGTCCTTGGGCAGGGCCGACGCCCCGGCGAGCAGCGCCGCCGTGACGATCGCCAGGAACACCGACCCCGCGCCCGTACGTCCCAGGACCGCGCTGAGCGCGATGCCGAGACCGAAGACGAGGAGCGCACAGGCAAGGCCGGCCTGCAGGCTGGTGCCCAGCGGATGACCTTCCCAGGTCGCGCCGGTGCCCAGGCCGCCGGCCAGCAGGGCGAGCAGGAAGACCCAGCCGCCGATCCATCGCGGACCGCGCGGCCGCGGGGGCCCGCTGTACGGGGCGCGTACGTCCGCGCGGTTGCTCCAGGAGTTGCCGAGGCCGATGGTGACGGCCGCCGCGATGTCCCGGTCCCGCGAGTCCCCGGGGCCCCACAGATAGCCGGTGCCGCCGACGTGCGTACCGTCCTTGACGATCGGGTCGCGCCACCAGGACGGGTAGGCGGTCGGGACCGGCGGCGCCTGGGCCTCCGGCGGGGCGTCGGCCACGGCCTGCGCCGCCAGGGGGTCGGGGTCGGGCGCGCCGCGCCGCCGCGACCAGTAACCGGCGCCGGCGAGCAGCAGGGAGAGAACGACGGCGAACGTGAGCACTCCGCCGTTCTTCAGCATCGTCAGGAACACTCCGCAGCCGACCAGCGCGAACAGCACGGCCGCGAGGGCCTGCCCGTCGACCCGCCCGGTCAGCAGCTTGCGGACCTCGTTCTCCTCCTCGTCCTCGTACGGCACGAAGAGCCAGGCGAAGCCGTAGAAGATGAGGCCGATCCCGCCCGCCGCGGCGAGCACCGCGAGGGTGATCCGGAAGATCACGGGATCCATGTCGGTGTGCCGCCCGAGCCCGGCGCACACCCCCGAGATCATCTTGTGCCGCCGGTCGCGGCGGAACCTGCGGGGGGATTCGACGGCACCGCCCTCGCCGGGCGCCGTCGCGTCCGCGGCGGGCGCGGCATCCGTCGGCCCGGCGCCCGGGGCGGGGCGCGGGCCGGGGCCGGGTCCCGGACCCGTCGCGGCGTGCTCGTGATCTGTCATGCGTCCATGGTGACGGGCGTGCCGCCGCGACGGCAGCCGGAATGACCCTGGGTGAACCCTGATATCGGCCCTGAGACCGGGCGGGGGAGGCGTTCGACGGCCGGACTTTCGAAGATCAGGGGAGTCTCGGGGGTGGACCCTGATGCTCCGCCACTCGGCCCGTGTGACCATCGATGGCATGCCGGAAGCCGCAGCAGCGCCCATCGACGACCCGCGGCCACCGCGCAAGCTCTACCGCAGCAGCGACGGCCGCTGGCTCGGTGGTGTCGCGCGGGGCCTCGCCGGGCACCTCGGGCTGCCCGTGATCTGGGTGCGGCTGGTGTTCGTCGGCCTGCTCATGGCCGACGGCCTCGGCGCGCTGCTGTACGCCGCGTTCTGGTTCTTCGTGCCGCTCGGCGTCGGCGGCGTCGGCGGCCAGAAGCCGCCGTCCCTGGTCGGCACCGAGACCTCGCCGGACGGCCGGCGCAGACTCATCGCGCGTAAACCGGACAAGGGCCAGATCGTCGCGCTGCTCCTCATGGTCGTCGTGGCCATGGTCTTCGTCAGCAACGTCAACCTGGGCAGCGGAGCCAAGGCGTATCTCCTGCCCGCCGTCCTGGTCGGCGCGGGCGTCGCCCTGGTCTGGCGCCAGGCGGACAACGCCCGCCGGGCCCGCTGGGTCGAGGTCGGCAGCCGCCGCCGCACCCTGACCCTGCTGCGCACCGGCGGAGGCGTCCTGCTGGTCACCGCGGGCGTCTCCGGCATTTTCGTCCTGCAGGGCTCCGCCGCCCACCTCGGCTCGGTCCTCCAGGCCGCCCTCGCGGTCCTCGTCGGCATAACGCTGCTCGCCGGGCCGTACCTCGTGCGGATGACCCAGGACCTCTCCGAGGAGCGTCTGATGCGTATCCGCGCCCAGGAGCGCGCCGAGGTCGCCGCCCATGTCCACGACTCGGTGCTGCACACCCTCACCCTGATCCAGCGCAACGCGGAGAACGCGAACGAGGTGCGCCGCCTCGCCCGCGCCCAGGAGCGCGATCTGCGTACCTGGCTGTACAAACCCGAGGGCACCGGCAAGGACGAGGCCGACGAACCGGACAGCCTCGCCGACGCGGTCCGGCGCAACGCCGCCGAGGTGGAGGACAAGCACGGCGTCCCGATCGAGGTCGTCGTGGTCGGCGACTGCCCCCTCGACGAGCGGATCGCCGCACAGATGCAGGCCGCGCGCGAGGCGATGGTGAACGCCGCCAAGTACGGTGGCGAGGGCGGCGCCGTGCAGGTCTACGCCGAAGTCGAGGGCAGGACGGTCTTCGTGTCCGTCCGCGACCGCGGTCCGGGCTTCGATCTAGATTCGATACCCGCCGACCGCATGGGCGTCAGAGAATCGATCATCGGCCGCATGGAACGCAACGGCGGTACGGCACGGCTGCGGTCGGTGCCGGACGGCGGCACGGAGGTCGAGCTGGAGATGGAGAGGGCGGAGAAGACGTCATGAGCGACGCGACCGAGGCGAACGGCACGGCGGGAGCGGCGGAGGGAGGCGGCGCGACGTCCGGGCGTCGCGTCCGGGTGGTCCTCGTCGACGACCACCGTATGTTCCGTACGGGTGTCCAGGCCGAGATCGGCCAGACCGAGCAGACCGGCGTCGAGGTCGTCGGCGAGGCCGCGGACGTCGACCAGGCCGTCACGGTGATCACCGCGACCCGGCCCGAAGTGGTGCTCCTCGACGTCCACCTCCCGGGCGGCGGCGGTGTCGAAGTGCTGCGCCGCTGCGCCCCGTTGATGGCCGACACCGAGCGGCCGGTCCGCTTCCTCGCGCTGTCCGTGTCGGACGCGGCGGAGGACGTGATCGGTGTGATCCGCGGCGGTGCCCGGGGCTATGTCACCAAGACGATCACCGGCACGGACCTGGTCGACTCCGTCTTCCGTGTCCAGGAGGGCGACGCGGTCTTCTCCCCGCGGCTGGCCGGCTTCGTCCTCGACGCCTTCGCCTCCACCGACGCCCCGCCGGTCGACGAGGACCTCGACCGCCTCACCCAGCGGGAGCGGGAGGTACTGCGGCTGATCGCCCGCGGCTATGCGTACAAGGAGATCGCCAAGCAGTTGTTCATCTCGGTGAAGACGGTCGAGTCCCATGTCTCGGCGGTCCTGAGGAAGCTCCAGCTGTCCAACCGGCACGAACTGACCCGGTGGGCCACGGCACGTCGGCTGGTGTGAACGGGGGCTCGCGCAGCGGACCTCACACCACCCGCGTCGCCCCCGCGAACGGCATCTCGTCGATCGGCGCCAGGCGTACGGGCGCCGAGGGGTTCGGGGCGTGGATCATCTGGCCGTTGCCGACGTAGATGCCGACGTGGCTGATGCCGGAGTAGAAGAAGACCAGGTCGCCGGGCTGGAGTGCGGAGCGGGAGACCCGTCGGCCCGCGTTGATCTGGGCGTAGGTGGTGCGGGGGAGGGAGATGCCGGCGGAGCGGTAGGCGGCCTGGGCGAGGCCCGAGCAGTCGAAGGCGTCCGGGCCCGTTGCGCCCCACACATAGGGGCTGCCGAGCTTCTGGTAGGCGTACGCGACGGCCGCCGCGGCACGGGAGTCGGGGGCCGCGGTGGAGCCGGGGGCGGTCAGGGCGTCCCGCGTGTCCGAGGCCGACCTGGAGGCGTGGCCGGTGGCAGCCGCGGTAGCTGTGCCGCCGTCCGTCGTGACCCGCGCCCGCTCCTGCGGGGTGAGCCCGGACAGCAGCTCTCTCGCCTCGCCGAGCTTCCCGGTGACCGTCTTCTTCTGCCGCTTCAGCTCGGCCTGCCGTGACCTGAGCGACACCAGCTCGACATGGGCGGCGCCGCGCAGCTGTTCGATCTCCCGGAGCTGTCCCCGCACCCGGGCCACGGCCTGGGACTGCCGGTCGCCCGCCCGCTCGGCGAACGCCGTGCCCTCCAGATACCGGTCGGGATCGCCGGAGAGCATCAGCTGCACCGTGGGATCGAGCCCACCGGCGCGGTACTGCGCCGCCGCGACGGAACCCAGCGCGTCCCTCGCCGAGTTGAGCTTCTGCTCCTTGCGGGCCGCCTCGTCCCGCAGCGACTTCAGCCGCTGCTCCGCCGAATCCGCCTTCTCCTTCGCGCCGTTGTACTTCTCGGTGGCGACCTCCGCCTCCTGGTACAGCTTGTCGACCCTCGCCTTGACCTGGGCCGGCGTCAGCTGCGGCTCGGCGTGCCCGGTCCCCTCGAAGCCCGTTGCCGTGGCCGCGCCCGCCAGGGCGATGGTCACGGCCGTGCGGGCGGTGTTGCCGCCCAGCGAGCGCTGTCGGGGCCTTCGGTGCACTGCCACCTGGACCGTCACGTCCTCTCGTACGACCTGGCCGGCTACGCGTCCGGCGGCGGCCCGCACGGGGGGAGCGGGCCGCCGCCGGACCTTTCTCGGCGGAGGTGGCCGGCTGCCGCCCCTGGCCCGGGCGGCGGTGGGGAGCCGGTCACCTGGTGGAGGACGCTAAACCTGACGGTGTCGGCTCGGTAACGTCATGTATGGAAGTGCCCGCATCGGACTTCGCGGTGACCGTATGTGACCGTGATCGGGGTCCGGAGCCGCCGTCTTCACACAGCGCGATGACCGAAGCGGCGGTTCCGCGGTGCACGGGGGCGGTGGGGTGCTATGGGGCGCATATATGCGGGGGATTAGGCTCCCGCCTCATGGACGTACTCATCCATCTCTTCGTCGGCCTGCACATCATCGGCATCGCCGCGCTCCTCGGCGGCTTCCTCACCCAGATGAAGGCGATGGGCCGGGGCACCGCCCGCTTCGTCCCCGCAATGCTGCACGGCGCGCTGACCATGCTGGTCACCGGCGTGATCCTGGTCGGCCTCAACCAGGCCGACGGCCACCACATCAACGCCGTCAAGATCGGCGTGAAGCTGGCCCTGCTGATCGTGATCCTCGGGCTCGTCTATGTGAAGCGGGACGAGGAGACGGTGGACAAGCGCCTGTTCGGGCTGGTGGGCCTGCTGACCACGGCGAACATCTTCATCGCCGTGCTGTGGACGTGACCGGGCTCAGCGCACGGCCCTGAGCCCCGCGCGGGCCGACCGGACCGCACCGGCGGCGACCGCGAGCCAGACAACCACGGAGATCCACACCAGCACCTGTCCGGGCCGTTTTAGCCACGGGATGCCGAGGGCGGCCGCGACGGAGAGCGTCGCCGTCGCCGTCATCCCCATCGGGAACACCGTCGACCAGCGGCGTACGTCGAAGCGCGGCCGAGGGCGCACCACCTCGGCGGTCAGGAGCACGACGTAACAGCTCAGATCGAGGACGAGCAGCGCGAGGGCCGTGTCGCGCAGGACGCCGAGGTTGTCGTCGTCCCACAGGTACAGCCGCGCGCTGTCGGCGGAGATCAGCTTCGCGGCGGCCAGCGCCGAGATCGCGAGCGCGCCGCCCGCGATCCACTGGTCCCCGGGCCCCTCGATCACCTGCCGCACGTCGAACCTGGCCAGGGCGAACCCGTAGAGCACGAGGCCCAGCCAGAACAGCACGAGCGCCGCGTGGGCGAGCCATGCCGTGGCGGCCCAGTGCGGAGAAACGGGTGCCCAGCACGGCGGTCGCGGCGACGGCGGTGAGCGCGCCCGGCGTCCGCGCCTCGGCCACCCAGCGCCTGCGCTGCCACAGCAGCCCCACGGTGAAGTCCACGGCCGACGCCAGCCAGGCGACCGAGGCCATCGCGAGGGCGATCAGGGACAGTGCCTCGTACCCCGCCAGCTGCAGCCCGACCGACACGATGCCGGTCGCCATCACGGCGGCCCCGGCCGCCGGCGGGCGCCGCTTCCACCAGGCGCGAAGGGGTGAGGAGGCGGGCATGGGCCCGATGCTAGGGAGCCGCGCGCGCCTTGCGAGCGGGGCACGCGCGCGCGTGCCGGGAAAAACGCGCGGGTGCGGGACAGGGTCGCGTGCGCCTGCGGTTCACGACGGCCGCGGCGCTCGCATCACCACGGCTGCAGCGCTCGCGCCCCTGCCCCACGGAGGTCTCTCACGCCGGCCGCACCACGCTGTGGATGATCGACGCGCCGCCGTAGTAGATCGACTCCTCGCGGACGTAGGCGCCGGGCTTCGGGGCGTGGATCATCATGCCGTTGCCGATGTAGATGCCGACGTGGCTGATGTCGTCGTAGAAGAAGATCAGGTCGCCGGGCTCGGCATTGGTGAGCGAGACCGTGGTGCCCGCGTTGACCTGGTCCCAGGTGGTGCGCGGAAGGCTGACGCCCGCGGCCCGCCAGGCGGCCGAGGTGAGGCCGGAGCAGTCGTAGGAGTCGGGGCCGGTGGCGCCCCAGACGTACGGCTTGCCGATCTGGGCGCGGGCGAAGGCGATCGCCTTCTCCGCCTTGGTGGCGTACGTGGAGTCCGAGGTCGAGCCGGTCGAGCCCGTCGAACCCGTCGAGGTGGACGAGTCCGAGGAACCCGAGGAGCCCGAAGAACTGGACGAGCTCGAGGAGCTCGCGGCGGCGGCCTTCTTCGCCGCCTCCGCGGCCGCCTGCTTCTTGGCCAGCTCCGCGGCCTGGCGCGCGGCCTCCTCCTGCTTCTGCTTCTCGATCGCGGCGAGCCGGGCCTTCTCCTGCGCCGTCAGCTTGGACAGCAGTTCGCGCGCCGAGGAGAGCTTCTTCTGGACGGTGGCCTTGGCCGTCTTCAGCTCGTTCTGCGACTCGGTCAGCGTCTGGAGGCTCTTGGCGGCTTCCTGCCGCTTCTTCATGGTCGCCGACTGCTGTGTGATGTAGTCGTCGATCGCGCCCTTCTGCCGCGAGGTCATCCGGCCCATCAGCTGGGTCTGGTCGAAGTAGTCCTGCGGGGAGTTCGAGAGCAGGAAGGTGGCGGTGTCGGGCGCGGCGGTCCCGGTGCGGTACTGGGCGGCGGCGAACGTACCCAGTTCCTCACGCGCCTTGTTGAGCTTGTCCGTGCGCCGCGCCACGTCGTCCAGCAGGGTGTCGACGTTCTTGCGCTGCTGGCCGGACTTCTCCTTGGCCGCGTTGTACTTCTCGGTCGCCGACTCCGCCTGGCGGTAGAGGTCGTCGACCTTCTTCTCGACTTCCTCGATGCTCGGCTTGCCGTCGGCGGAGGGCGTGGCGTTGGCGGTCTGGGAGAGCAGGGCCACGGAGGTGAGCGCGGCGGTGGCGATGGCGGGGGTGCGTATTCCTGTTACCAGGGCACTCGCGGGGCGCGACTTGCGGTGCGACGCCAAGGGAGGCGACTCCTTCCATGTTCCGCCTACCGAGTTAGCTGTCGGGTTCGGGCGGGTGGTTCGGAAGGGTTGCCCTACGGCCTTTCTCCGGGTGGAGGTTGGGCCGATTCACCCCAAGGTCGGTTGGGTCCCCGGCTCCGGCTGCCGTGGCGGGCACACCGGACTCGGCGGAGGCCGCGCGGCCCGGCGACGTTCGCCGGTGGGGGTCGTACGGCCCGCCCGAGACGGTAGCCAACTGGTGTGGCCCGTGTGAAGGTTGATGGGCGATATGCCCGATACATTTTTGTGACCTGATGCAGAATTCCGCCCGTGTGACAGCATGCCTCCGGAGCGTGAGACAGTTGTCCGGCTCATGCATCGGGAAGATCCCCCCGCGCGCGGGGCCGGTCCTGTTTCCGGGGCGGCGGCCGTTTGTCGGTGGGGCGCCCTAGACTCGGAGAGCGATGAGCAGCCTCTTTGACGACAGCTTCCTGGCGGACCTCCAGACCCCTCACGGGCGCGAGGAGGAGCCCCCGCCGCCCGAGGACGATCACGCTCCGGAGTCGGTTCCGGACGATCTGTTCGGCGGGAAGTTCGACGTGCCGCCGGACCGGGACGACTACTACCGCGACGGCGCCCCGCGCCCGGTGATCGACGCAGCGGCGCTGCTGGAGGGGCTGAACGAGAACCAGCGCGCGGCCGTCGTGCACGCCGGTTCCCCCCTGCTCATCGTGGCCGGCGCCGGCTCCGGCAAGACCCGTGTGCTCACGCACCGCATCGCCCACCTGCTGGCCGAGCGGAACGTGCACCCGGGGCAGATCCTCGCGATCACCTTCACCAACAAGGCCGCGGGCGAGATGAAGGAGCGCGTCGAGCACCTCGTCGGCCCGCGCGCGAACGCGATGTGGGTGATGACCTTCCACAGCGCGTGTGTGCGCATCCTGCGCCGCGAGAGCAAGAAGCTCGGCTTCACCTCGTCGTTCTCGATCTACGACGCCGCCGACAGCAAGCGCCTGATGGCCCTGGTCTGCCGCGACCTGGAGCTCGATCCCAAGCGCTTCCCGCCGAAGTCCTTCAGCGCCAAGATCTCGAACCTGAAGAACGAGCTGATCGACGAGGAGGACTTCGCCGCCCGAGCCACCGACGGCTTCGAGAAGACCCTCGCCCAGGCCTACGCCATGTACCAGTCGCGGCTGCGCGAGGCGAACGCCCTCGACTTCGACGACCTGATCATGACGACGGTCAACCTGCTGCGCGCCTTCCCGGACGTTGCCGAGCACTACCGCCGCCGCTTCCGCCACGTCCTCGTCGACGAGTACCAGGACACCAACCACGCCCAGTACGCCCTCGTGCGCGAGCTCGTCGGCACCGCCGGGCACCCGGTGGACGTACCGCCGAGCGAGCACGACCTCCAGCCCGCCGAGCTGTGCGTCGTGGGTGACGCCGACCAGTCCATCTACGCCTTCCGCGGCGCGACGATCCGCAACATCCTCCAGTTCGAGGAGGACTACCCGAACGCGACGACGATCCTCCTGGAGCAGAACTACCGCTCCACCCAGACGATCCTCTCCGCCGCAAACGCGGTCATCGAGCGCAACGAGTCCCGCCGCCCCAAGAACCTGTGGACCAACGCGGGCGCGGGTGCGCGGATCACCGGCTATGTCGCCGACACCGAGCACGACGAGGCACAGTTCGTCGCCGACGAGATAGACCGTCTCACGGACGCGGGCGAGGCGAAGGCGGGCGACGTCGCCGTCTTCTACCGCACCAACGCCCAGTCCCGTGTCTTCGAAGAGGTCTTCATCCGCGTCGGCCTGCCCTACAAGGTCGTCGGCGGCGTCCGCTTCTACGAGCGCAAGGAGGTCCGGGACGTCCTGGCCTACCTGCGTGTCCTGGCCAACCCGGAGGACTCCGTGCCGCTGCGCCGGATCCTCAACGTCCCCAAGCGCGGTATCGGCGAGCGTGCCGAGGCGATGATCGACGCCCTCGCCCAGCGCGAGAAGATCAGCTTCCCGCAGGCGCTGCGCCGGGTCGACGAGGCATACGGCATGGCGGCGCGCTCGACGAACGCCGTCAAGCGGTTCAACGTGCTGATGGAGGACCTCCGTACGATCGTCGAGTCCGGCGCGGGGCCGGCCACGGTCCTTGAGGCGATCCTCGAACGCACCGGCTATCTTGCCGAGTTGCAGGCCTCCACCGACCCGCAGGACGAGACCCGCATCGAGAACCTCCAGGAACTCGCCGCCGTGGCCCTGGAGTTCGAGCAGGAGCGCGAGGAGGGTGCGGCGACATCAGGGGCTGCCGCCCCGGGAGGCACGCTGGCCGACTTCCTGGAGCAGGTCGCGCTGGTCGCCGACTCGGACCAGATCCCCGACGAGGACGAGGAGGGCTCGGGCGTCATCACCTTGATGACCCTGCACACCGCCAAGGGCCTGGAGTTCCCGGTCGTCTTCCTCACCGGCATGGAGGACGGCGTCTTCCCGCACATGCGCGCCCTCGGCCAGAACAAGGAGCTGGAGGAGGAGCGGCGCCTGGCGTACGTCGGCATCACCCGCGCGCGGGAGCGGCTGTATCTCACGCGGTCGTCGCTGCGCAGCGCCTGGGGACAGCCGTCGTACAACCCGCCCTCCCGCTTCCTGGAGGAGATCCCGCCCGCCCATGTGCAGTGGAAGCGGACGGGAGCGGCGGCGCCGGTCTCCTCCGGACCGGCTTCCGGTGTGGCGGCCTCGCTGTCCTCGTCCCGCTCCCGCTCGTCGGCGTCGGGCGCGTCCGGGTTCGCCACGAAGCGGGTCTCGTCGAAGCCGGTGGTGTCCCTGGCCGTCGGGGACAGGGTCACCCACGACCAGTTCGGCCTCGGCACGGTCCTCGCGGTGACGGGCGAGGGGGACAACGCCCAGGCGACGATCGACTTCGGTGACGCGAAGCCGAAGCGGCTGGTGCTGCGCTACGCGCCGGTGGAGAAGCTGTAGACGCATGCGACGAGGCCCCGCCGATCGGAAGGTCCGGCGGGGGCTGGGTCACTCGTGGAGAAGGCGCGGACCTACGTCGGGTCCAGGCCATGGCTGCGAAGCCACGGCAGCGGGTCTATGGCCGAACCGCCCGCCGGCCGGACCTCGAAGTGCAGATGCGGGCCGGTCGAGTTGCCCGAGTTGCCCGAGTAGGCGATCGGCTGCCCGGCCTTGACGCTCGTACCGGAGGCGACCCGGTAGCTGGAGAGGTGGCAGTACCAGGTCTCCGTGCCGTCCTTGGCCGTCACGATCATCATGTTGCCGTAGGCGCTGTTCCACTGGGTGCGGGCCGTGCCGTCGGTCGCGGCCATCACGGTCGTGCCGTACGAGACGGGGAAGTCGATGCCCGTGTGCACGGACATCCAGTTCACGCCCGCCTGACCGAAATAGGCGCTGAGCCCTTTCTGCATGACCGGAAGCGCGTACTTCGGGCGCAGCCGCTCCTTGCGGGCCGCTTCGGCCGCGGCCTTCTTCTGCTGGGCCAGCTGCTGTGCCTTGAGGTCGATGCGCTCCTGGGTGCGGCTGGCCCGGTCGGCGAAGTCGTCGGCGCCGGCGGAGAGGCTCTCCAGCTGGGTGTCCAGCTGGTTGTTGACGGCGGACGGTTTCACCGACTTCGTCTCCGCCGCGGACGCGCTGGTGTCCTTGCCGCCGCCGATCAGGTTCAGATTGCCCACGGAGGCGGCGGCGATCCCGGCCACCCCCATCACACAGGCCGAAGGCACGGCCACGGTCAGCAGCGCGGAGCGCTTGGGCGTACGGCGGCGGGAACGCGCACCGCCGCGTGACCCCGCACGGGTGGACGGGAGCGGGGTGAACTCTTCCTGATCGTCCAGCAGTGGCGTTACTGCGGGCAATTCGCCCGTGGCCGTCGACTCGTCCTCGTCCGGGGCGGCCCCCTCGAAGGCGTCGTCCTCGTAATCCGCGTAGTCCTCGTAGGTCTCGTAGCCGAGTTCCTCGTGGGCGGGATTCTCGTACGACACCTGGTCGAAAGTGGTGGTCGCCTGCTGGTCGAAGGGTTCGGCCTGCCGCTCGGGCTCGGTGGCCACGACGCTGCCGTCGGAGTTCCACTGCGTGGCGTCGTACGTACCGGTCTCGTAGGCCTGCGTGCCCCATTCCCACTGCTGGGTCGGGGCGGCGCCGGTGTGCTGCTCGGGCTGGAGCCAGGCGTTCGCGTCCCACTGGCCGCTGATGTCGTTCCCCGTGGCCTGATGGGGGATCGTCCAGGCGGTGCTGTCGTAGGCGCCGCTGTCGTAGGCGGCGTGGTGCTGGGCCGCGTACGGGTCGTAGTTCAGCGTGTGGTGCCCGCTGGTCTGCCACTGCGTGGTGTCGTACGCGCCCGTGGTGTGACCCCCGCCCGGGAGATTCCCGAAGAGCGGGTCGGTCTCGAAGGCCGAGGCGGCGGTGTGGGCACCGGTGGCATAGCCGTCCGTGCCGTATCCGGCGTACGAGGTGAGGTCGCCGTACTGGGCCTCCTGTCCGCCGTACGACGCGTAGGGCGCCGAGGCGGCATCGGAAGCCGGAGCCGGGGAGGTCATGATTCCCGACGGGTGACGGTCGTTCACCAACTTCTCTTTCGCCTCGACAACAGGGGCTGCCAGAGCAGTGCGGCGACTGTACCCGGCGGTATGCGGGCGCGACAATCTTCGGAAGGTTTCGCGCCCGAAGGAAACGGGCATTCGGCCGTGTTTCGGGGGACGATGGACGCGGGTTTGGCTTTGTGTTCGAAGATTGTTCGACATTCGGTTGTCTGCCGGTCCCGCTAAGTCGGCGAGTCCGGGCGGCTGTTGCGCCGCCCGGACTCGCCCCGGTATGACCCTGTTACGACCCTGTTCTCACGCCACGGTCAGCCCGCCGGCCGGCCTGGCGACCTCCACTTCCGGGTGTTCGGAGTCGAGTGCATCCCGTATCCCGGCCGCGACGGCCGGGTGGACGGGAAGGGCGAGATGCCCGATTCCCATCACTTGTATGTTCTGTGCCATAAGGTCGGGATGGTCGATACGGGCGGTTTCCGGCTCGTCCATCAGGGCGTCGAGGTCGCTCCAGAAGCAGAAGAAGCGCGTACGGCAACCGGGCGCCGGCCCGGCCAGCTCCTCCAATACCTGCGAACCGGGACGCAGCTGGCGCACGATCGGGTGCGCGTTCGCCAGCGGGAGCACCCGGGTGCCGGAGTGCGGGGTGCCGAGCGTCACCAGCGTGCGGACCCGGAGGTCACCGGCGAGCCGCTGTACGTAGTAGCGCGCGATCAGTCCGCCCAGGCTGTGCCCCACGATGTCGACCTGCGGGCTCCCCGTGCGCTCGCAGATCTCCTCGATGTGCCGGGCGAGCAGCTCGGCCGCGGTGCGGATGTCCCGGGTCAGCGGTGAGTAGTTGAGCGACTCGACGCGCTGTCTGCCGTGCTGGGCGAGGTTGCGGCGCAGCAGGACGAAGACCGAACGGTTGTCGATGAAGCCGTGCAGCAGGACGACCGGAGGGTCCGGTGTGGCCGGCAGCTGCGCGGTGCCGTCCGGCAGGGGTGTCGCCTGTGTGGGGGAGCGACGCTCCTGGGTGATACCGGTGGGATAGAGAACGATGTGCCCGGCCAGGATCGCGAGCTCCAGGGCGGTCGCCTTGAGAAGGGCCATGGAGAGCCCCGTGAGTCTGCCCGGCAGGAGCCGCTGGCAGAGCGGAACCAGGGGCTCCAGTGCCTTGGTGACCTTCATGGCCGACCTCCTGTCGGCACGCAGGAGGACGGCCCGATCCCCCGTGTGCCCTCATGGGCAGCCGCAGTGGGGGCGGCCGCCGGTGCCTGAGTGGCACGCGCGGGTTGGATGAGGCGTGCGGCGCATGCGGCGCCGATGACTTGACGAGGCGTCCTGCCGGCGTGGTGACGAGGCTCCCCGCTGTCGTGCCTTACCTGCCCTGTGTGCCCTTCGTGCCCGCGCGGACCACGCTGCGGCTCCCGAACGTGTCCCACCGTGTGATTTCCCCCTCTGTCATCACCGTGAAACTGCCGGTTGAGGGATGCTGGAGATAACGTTCGTTCACTTCGCGACGGGTGGCGGAACGCGCGGAATGTGCGGTACTTGTCGGTACGGATGGATGTAGTCGCTTCATGGAGGCAGTGATGGGTGTGGCAGCCGGTCCGATCCGCGTGGTGGTGGCCAAGCCGGGGCTCGACGGCCACGATCGCGGGGCCAAGGTCATCGCGCGTGCGCTGCGCGACGCCGGTATGGAGGTCATCTACACCGGACTCCACCAGACCCCGGAGCAGATCGTCGACACGGCGATCCAGGAGGACGCCGACGCGATCGGTCTGTCCATCCTCTCCGGTGCCCACAACACCCTCTTCGCGGCGGTCATCGACCTCCTCAAGGAGCGGGACGCCGAGGACATCCTGGTCTTCGGCGGCGGCATCATCCCCGAGGCGGACATCCCGCCGCTCAAGGAGAAGGGTGTTGCCGAGATCTTCACGCCCGGGGCCACCACGGCCTCGATCGTGGACTGGGTGCGGCAGAACGTCCGCCAGCCCGCCGGCGCGTAGTCCCTGCGGCGCCGGGTCGACGAGGGTCACCGCGCGGGTGCGGTTCAGCGCACCCGCGGTGCACCCGGCTCCGGCCTCACCCCCAACTCGTCGGCCATCGCGGCGCGCAGCCGCAAGGTGGTCACGAGCCGCTGGAACGCCTCCGCCCAGTAGCCCCCGGCGCCGGGCGACGCGTCCTCCTTCTCGTCCGGCACCGCCAGCAGCCCGTCCAGCCGCGACGCCGCCGCGGGATCCAGGCACCGCTCGGCCAGCCCCATCACCCCACTGAAGCTCCACGGGTAACTCCCCGCTTCCCGGGCGATGTCGAGCGCATCCACCACCGCCCGTCCGAGCGGCGGGGCCCAGGGCACGGCGCACACCCCGAGCAGTTGGAACGCCTCTGACAAACCGTGCGTCGCGATGAAGCCGGCCACCCATTCGGCGCGCTCCCGGGTGTCCAGAGTGCCCAGCAGCTTCGCCCGCTCCGCCAGGGAGACCGCTCCCGGGCCCCCGGCCTCGGGCGCGGAGGGCGCTCCGAGCAGAGCCCGGGCCCACTCCGGGTCCCGCTGCCGAGCCGCGGCCCGGCACCACGCCGCATGCAGCTCGCCCTGCCAGCCGTCCGCAACCGGCAGTGCCACGATCTCCCGCGGCGTACGACCGCCGAGCCGTCCCGGCCATGTTCCGAGCGGCGCCGCCTCCACCAACTGGCCCAACCACCACGATCGCTCCCCTCTACCCGAAGGAGGTTTGGCCACGACACCGTCTCTCTCCATCCTCGTATCGCACTCAAGCGGCGCCTCGACCGCGATCGTCGGAATGTCGCGCGTGTGGTCGACGGCCACGCAGGCTCCGGCCCGCACCGCCATCCGCGCGGCCAGCGCCGAGTTCGGCAGCGCGGACAGCAACTCCGCCGCCGTCGCCCGTACATTGCGGCTGCGATCGCCCAACGCCTGCTCCAGGAACGGCTCGTCGTCGGCGGACAGCCCCGTGCGCAGCGAGTCGAGGAACATCAGGCGGTCCTCCGCCCGCTCCGTCGCCCAGGTCGCGGCCAGCAGGTCGCGTGCGGCCGCGGGCCTGCGTGCCCGTATCGCGGCGAGGAGGGCGACCCGCTCGGCGAACAGCCCTTCCTGCCACAGCCGTTGCACCTCGCCCGCGGCGGAGTCGTCGTCGGGGTCCGGCAGCGACGTCCCACTGCCCGGGGCCGCGCGCAGGGCGAAGCGCCAGTCCGGGTTCAGCCGGGCCAGCCACAGCGCACGCGGTCCCGCGAACGCCAGCGCCGCCGGCCGCAGGTCCGTACGCCCACGGGCCGCGTCCAGCAGTGCGGGCAGGGACTGCGGGGGCGCGGCGAACCCTCGCGCGTTCGCCGCCGCGAGCCACTGGGGCAGCAGCTCCATCAGATCCGGCGAGGTGCCCCGCCTGCCGCCGCCCGTGCCGGGACGGTCGGCCAGCAGCATCACGAGCCTGCGGGCCGCCGCGGCGGGCAGCGGAGGGCGCGGGTCCTCGGCGGCCGGCTCCGGACGCCGGGCGGCTTGCGCCGGACGCAGCCCCGCCCGCCGCCGCACGGTCTCCACGGCCGCCGCGTCCAGCAGCGCGACCGGAGCCTCCCGCCCCGGCGCACCGCCGACGGGCGCGCGCCGGTCCGTGCCGAGCAGTGCCGCGGTGACGAGCTCCTCCCAGGTGCTCGGGGCGCTCGGGGTGCCCGCGGCACCCGCGCCGTTCGCGATGCCCGCCGCACCCGCCGTCCCCACGGAAGCCGGGTTCCCGTTCATACAACGCCCCTCTCCATCGGTCGTCCTGCGGTGCCGGGCCCCCTCAGCACAGCGGCACCGCCTCTCCCGCTCCCTGTGGCCATGCCGTGAGCGGGGTGAAGCCGCGGTGGCCGCACTCGCCGAAGACCTTGACCGGTGCGCCGCCGGAGAGGGCGACGAGCCGCCACAGACCGGGGCGGGAACGGGCGGTCGGGCTGAGCGGCAGCGCCGAGTCCCCGTCGGCGTCGGCCAGTTGCCAGGAGTCGCCGTCCGGGATCGGTAGGACGCGGTCCAGCGTCACCGGGACCGCGTCCAGCCATGGGTCGTCCCGCAGCGCCTCTCCGTACCGTGCGGCCGCCCGGGCCGTCGTCACCCCCGGGGGCCGTATCACGGCCGGCGCGGGCGGGGCGAACTGCTCGCCCAGCGCCGCCCGCAGCTGTCCCGCCCCGGGATAGGCGGACACCTCGGCCTCCAGGGCCAGCCCGACCGGCAGCGCAAGCTCCGGAGCCCGGCCGGCCGCGCCGTAGGAGAGGAGCAGACGGATGCGGTCCGACTCGGCGCCGTACAGCCAGATCCGGCGCGTCGTCAGTTTTGCTTCCGCCGTGTCGTACTGGGCGAGGACCAGCCAGCGGTCGCGCACCGGCGGGCCGTCCGCCGAGGCGGGCAGGCCGACACGGGAACGCACCGTCGACGCGAGGCCGTCCGGGAGCCGCTCACGGCGCAACCAGCCCTGGTCGAGCAGATGCAGCAGCGCACACTCCTCCAGCAGCCGCACCGGCCAGCCCGGCCCCGACCCCGGGATCGCCCCCAACTCCCGCACCCGGGCCGCCAGTCCCGGCGCCTGCGCGTCGACCATGCGGGCCGCGGTCTCCTCCCACAGCCCGTACCCCGCCTGCTCCGCCGAGGCCAGGCCGCCGCGCAGCAGATCCGCCAGGCGCTGCTCCAGCTCGGTCGCCCCCGCCGTGACCCGCTCCGCCCGGCGCTCGGCCCGGCGCCGCGCCGCCTCGGGATCGGCGGACCCGGACCCGGAACCCCCGCCGCCCGACTCCCTTTTCTCCTGCGCTCGTTTCTTCCGGCCCGCGATCCACTGCTCGGCCCAGTCCGGAGCCTCCGTCGTCGGCACCGCACCGTCCCCGCCCGCCCACAGCAGCAGCAGTCCGATCGCGTGCTTGCACGGGAACTTACGGCTGGGACATGAGCACTTGTATGCCGGACCCGCCGCCTCCGCGATGTCGACGACCGTCTGATACGGCTTGCTGCCGCTGCCCTTGCACAGCCCCCACACCGTCCCCTCGTCGGAACTCCCCGCCTCGGACCACGGTCCGGCCGCGCCGAGTTTGCTTCCCGCTTTGCGTGACGCGACGTCAGGCGCCAGTGCCAGCACCTGGTCCGCGGTCCAGCGCACCCCCTGCTGAGTCATGCCATCGAAGGTAGATCCCGCCACTGACAATCGGCCCTGCCGCCGTGTTTTCGCAGGTCGGAACGGATTGTCAGTGGCGTGGTGCACGGTTGGTGACAGACCGAACCGGCCGAGCTGGAGGGGGCCTCAGCCATGACTGTGTCCGTGGAAGCAACGTCCGTACAGGCAGCCGATGCGGCCGAAGCACTCGTGAAGGAACCGGCCGAGGCGCTGCGGCCGCACGCCGAGGACGCGTTCGCCGCCGAACTCGCCGCGCTGGCGGCCCAGGACGACCGCCCGCGCCCGGCCCGCTGGAAGCTGTCGCCGTGGGCGGTGGCGACGTATCTGCTCGGCGGCACACTGCCGGACGGCACGGTGATCACACCGAAGTACGTGGGCCCGCGCCGTATCGTCGAGGTCGCGGTCACCACACTCGCCACCGACCGCGCACTCCTCCTGCTCGGCGTGCCCGGCACCGCCAAGACCTGGGTGTCGGAACACCTGGCCGCCGCCGTCAGCGGCGACTCGACGCTCCTGGTGCAGGGCACGGCCGGCACCCCGGAGGAGGCGATCCGCTACGGCTGGAACTACGCGCAGCTGCTCGCCCACGGCCCCAGCCGTGACGCGCTCGTGCCCAGCCCGGTCATGCGGGCCATGGCCGAGGGCATGACGGCCCGCGTGGAGGAGCTGACCCGCATCCCGGCCGACGTCCAGGACACGCTGATCACGATCCTGTCCGAGAAGACCCTGCCGATCCCGGAGCTGGGCCAGGAGGTGCAGGCGGTCCGCGGCTTCAACCTGATCGCCACGGCCAACGACCGCGACCGCGGGGTCAACGACCTGTCCAGCGCCCTGCGCCGCCGCTTCAACACGGTGGTGCTGCCGTTGCCGGAGAGCGCCGACGCCGAGGTCGACATCGTCTCGCGCCGCGTCGACCAGATCGGCCGCTCCCTCGATCTGCCGGCCGTGCCCGACGGCATGGACGAGATCCGCCGGGTGGTGACCGTCTTCCGGGAGCTGCGCGACGGCCTCACCGCCGACGGCCGTACGAAGCTGAAGTCGCCCAGCGGCACGCTGTCCACGGCCGAGGCGATCTCCGTCGTCACCAACGGCCTTGCGCTGGCCGCCCACTTCGGCGACGGCATACTGCGGCCGGCCGATGTCGCCGCGGGCATCCTCGGCGCCGTCGTCCGCGACCCGGCGGCCGACCGCGTCGTGTGGCAGGAGTACCTGGAGACGGTCGTGCGCGAGCGGGACGGCTGGAAGGACTTCTACCGGGCCTGCCGGGAGGTGAGCGCGTGAGCGGGTCCGAGTGGGAGCGGGCGTTCGACTCCGGGCCGCTGCTGCTCGGGGTGCGGCACCACGGGCCCGGGTCGGCGCGGGCCGTGCGGGCCGCGCTGGACGCGGCCCGCCCGAGGGCGGTGCTCCTCGAAGGGCCGACCGAGGCCGACGCGCTGATCCCGCTGGCCGCCGACGAGGACATGCGCCCTCCGGTCGCGCTCCTTGCGCACGCCGTGGAGGAGCCCGGACGGTCGGCCTTCTGGCCGCTGGCCGAGTTCTCCCCCGAGTGGGTGGCGATCCGCTGGTCCCTGGAACACGGGGTCCCGGCCCGCTTCATCGACCTGCCGGCCGCGCACACGCTCGCCTGGGGGAGTGAGGAGGGGGAGTCTCCCGGGGGCGACGCCGGGGCCGATGCCGATGCCACCGACGAGCCCGGGTCCGGGCCCGACGTGCGCGTCGACCCGATCGCCGTGCTCGCCGAGTCCGGAGGCTACGACGACCCCGAGCGCTGGTGGGAAGACGTGGTCGAACACAGGGGTGAGCATCTGGGCGCGGCGCTCGCGCCGTTCGCCGCACTTGAGGAGGCCATGGGGGCGCTGCGGGAGACGTACGGCGCCGGTGGGCACGCCCGGGACCTTGTGCGCGAGGCCCATATGCGGCTCCAACTGCGAGCGGCGCAGCGCGAGTTCGAAGACGCCGTGGCCGTGGTGTGCGGGGCCTGGCACGTGCCCGCCCTGCGGCAGAAGGTCTCCGTCGCCGCCGACCGGGCCCTGCTGAAGGGGCTGCCCAAGGCCAAGGTGGACATGACCTGGGTGCCGTGGACGCACCGCAGGCTGTCCCGGTCCAGCGGGTACGGGGCGGGCATCGACTCGCCGGGCTGGTACGGGCACCTGTTCGGCGCGCCGGACCGGCCGGTGGAGCGGTGGCTGACCAAGGTGGCCGGGCTGCTGCGCGAGGAGGACCGGATCGTGTCCTCGGCGCATGTCATCGAGGCGGTGCGGCTGGCGGAGACGCTCGCCGCGATGCGGGGCCGCCCGCTGGCCGGGCTGAGCGAGACGACCGATGCCGTCCGTGCGGTGATGTGCGACGGCTCCGACGTACCGCTGGCGCTGGTGCACGACCGGCTGGTGGTGGGGGACCTGCTGGGCGAGGTGCCCGACGCGGCGCCCGCGGTGCCGTTGCAGCGGGACCTGGCCCGGCTGCAGCGTCGGCTGCGACTCAAACCGGAGGCGCTGGAGCGGGAGTTGGAGCTCGACCTGCGCAAGGAGACCGACGCCGGACGCAGCAGGCTGCTGCACCGGCTGCGGCTGCTGGGCGTCGGCTGGGGCGAGCCCAGGGAGTCGCGGGGCAGCACGGGCACGTTCCGGGAGACCTGGCGGCTGCGCTGGGAGCCGGAGCTGTCGGTGCGGGTCGCCGAAGCCGGGGTCTGGGGCACGACGGTGCTCGGCGCCGCGACCGCCAAGGCCGAGGCGGACGCCGTGGCCGCGCAGGCCCTCGCCGAGGTCACCGCGCTCGCCGAACGCTGTCTGCTCGCCGAACTGCCGGACGCGCTCCCCGTGGTGATGCGGGTGCTCGCCGACCGCGCGGCCCTCGACGCCGACGTCGGCCACCTCGCCCAGGCGCTCCCGGCCCTGGTCCGCTCCCTGCGCTACGGCGATGTACGCGGCACCGACACGCGGGCCCTCGCCGAGGTCGCCGCCGGCCTCGCCGAGCGGATCTTCGTCGGCCTGCCCCCGGCCTGCGCCGCCCTGGACGCGGACGCGGCCGAGGAGATGCGGCGTCATGTGGACGAGGTGCACGGGGCGGTGGGCCTGCTGGGGGAGGTCTCCGCCGACGGCCGCGAGGACCCGCCCGCCCCCGGAGCCGGCGGCCTGCGCGCACGCTGGCGCTCGGTGCTGCGCGTCCTGTCCGGGCGTGACACGGTGCCCGGGGTCATCCGGGGGCGGGCCGTGCGGCTGCTGCTGGACGAGGGGGAACTGGGCCAGGACGAGGCGGCGCGGCTGATGGGGCTCGTGCTGTCCCCGGGGACACCGCCGCCGGACGCGGCCGCGTGGATCGAGGGCTTCGTCGGCGGCGGGGGCGGGATGCTGCTGGTCCACGACGAGCGGCTGCTCCGCCTGGTCGACGCCTGGCTCACCGGGGTGCCGGCGGAGGCGTTCACGGACGTGCTGCCGCTGCTGCGGCGGACGTTCTCGGCGTACGAGCCGGGGGTGCGCAGAACCCTGGGCGAACTGGTGCGGCGCGGACCGGGTGAGCGGGGGAGCGCGGCGGCCGGCCGGGGGGCCGGCATACCGGGCTTCGCCCCGGAGCCGGACACCGAGCGCGCCGACGCCGTACTGCCCCTCGTCCGGCTGCTGCTCGGCCTGGACGAGGAGGAGACGGGCGAGGAGGAAAAGGGCAAGGGGGAGAAGGGCAAGGACGACAAGGCCGAGCGGGAGAAGGCCGACGACAGCGACTTCGTGGGGGTGGGCACATGACGACCGAGCCGACAGCGGTGGACAGCGCCGACCCGGCACCGGAGCGGCTGCGGCGCTGGCGGCTGGTACTCGGGGGCGACACGGCCGACGGAACCGGCTGCGCGCTGTCCGGGCAGGACGCCGCGATGGACGGAGCGCTCGCCGCCCTCTACGGCAAGGGGGACAAACCGCAGACGGGGCGGGACCGTTCGGCCGGGCTCGGGGCGTCGGCGCCGTCGGTGGCGCGCTGGCTCGGGGACATCCGGACCTACTTCCCCTCCTCGGTCGTCCAGGTGATGCAGCGGGACGCCATCGACCGGCTCGGCCTTGCCTCCCTGCTCCTCGAACCGGAGATGCTGGAGGCGGTGGAGGCCGATGTGCACCTGGTCGGCACGCTGCTCTCGCTCAACAAGGCGATGCCGGAGACCACCAAGGAGACGGCACGGGCCGTCGTGCGCAAGGTAGTCGAGGACCTGGAGAAGCGGCTCGTCACCCGCACCCGGGCCACGCTCACCGGCGCCCTCGACCGCAGCGCCCGGGTCAGCCGGCCGCGCCACCACGACATCGACTGGAACCGCACGATCGCGGCCAACCTCAAGCACTACCTGCCCGAGTACCGCACGGTCGTGCCGGAGCGGCTGATCGGATACGGACGCGCGGCCCAGTCGGTGAAGAAGGAGGTCATCCTCTGCATCGACCAGTCGGGGTCGATGGCGGCGTCCGTCGTCTACGCGTCCGTGTTCGGGGCGGTGCTTGCCTCCATGCGGTCGATCAGCACCCGGCTCGTGGTCTTCGACACGGCCGTGGTCGACCTCACCGACCAGCTCGACGACCCCGTCGACGTCCTCTTCGGCACCCAGCTCGGCGGTGGCACGGACATCAACCGGGCGCTGGCGTACTGCCAGTCGCAGATCACCCGGCCCGCCGAGACGGTGGTGGTGCTCATCAGCGATCTGTACGAGGGAGGGATACGGAACGAGATGCTCAAGCGGGCCGCGGCGATGAAGGCGTCGGGAGTGCAGTTCGTCACGCTGCTCGCGCTGTCGGACGAAGGGGCGCCCGCCTACGACCGGGAGCATGCGGCCGCGCTCGCCGCTCTGGGGGCACCTGCCTTCGCCTGTACGCCCGATCTGTTCCCGGACGTGATGGCGGCGGCGATCGAGAAGCGTCCCCTTCCGATACCGGACACCGTGTGATGTCGGGCGGGAAAAGGGACATGAGTACCCATCGGTAACGGGGGGCTTGCGCAACCTCGGGCGTGCCGTGCGAGGATCGGGCTCGCCCGCGATGTGCCAACTCGTCACGTGTTCCGCCGCACGGGAGGACCCGTCCCCTCTTGACCTCAGCAGCAGTCCAGCCCGTCACCGGCGTGCGCGTGTTGCGCACGGCGGCGGGACGACGTGCCCTGCAACTGGGGCTGCTGATGGCCGGTCTGTTCGCGCTCGGACTCCTCTGCGGGGAGCGGGCACACGCCGCGGAGGGGACGCCGGCGGGCACCTCGACCACCTCGGCCGCCTCCGCCACGTCGGTCGCGTCCGTGTCGTCGGCCGTGACGGACGTGACGGACGCAGTGCGGGCCACTGCGCGGAAGGCACCGACGAAGAGTGTCGTAGGGGAAGTTGCCGCCTCGGTCACCGCCCCGGTCACCGCTCCGGTCGAGCACACCGGTCGCCGTGCGCCGGCTGCCGTGCCCCCGGTGGACCAGGACGCCGTCGCGTCCGTGACCCGTCGTGCCACGCGGCCGGTCGGGGACCTGGTGGGCGCCGTGACGCGGCAACTGGACACGGTGCGCGGCAAACTGCCTGCCCTGCCCGCGACTCCCTCGCTGCCAGGGCTTCCCGAACTCCCCGGAATGTCCGAGCTGCCCGGCCGGTTGCTGCCGGCGCCGGTCACCTCGGTACCCGGGACGACGCAGCACGGGGCGGCTCGGCCGGCTGCCGCGTCCGGTGAGGACGTCCGGGGCGCAACGGCCCGTACGCCGAAGCCCGCGAGGAACGGCGCGTACGGACCGGACCTCACCGCCGCCACTCCCGTACCGCGTTCCGCGGCGCACGCCGACGGTCATCGCGCCGCGGCCCCCGTCACCGCTCCGAGCAGCCCCGCGCCGACCGGCGACCAGGGCGGCGCGCCGTGCAAGTCGGCGGTCGACAACGGCTCTCCGAGGCACGGTGACGCATACGCCGTCACCCTGAACGACCGGGCGCCCGTGCGGCTCGCGCCCGGTGCCGCCGCGCGCGTCGACGCGGCCGGGACCCGGGACAGGCACCGGGACATTCCCGTCTTCCCCGGCTAGGACACCACGGCCACCTGCCCGCCGTGGACCTGTCGCGCGGGGGCGGAACAGGTCTGCCCGACCGTCCGGACACCCCTCCGAACTCCGGACGGCCCAAGTCCCAGTCGCACTTCCGACGTCCTCGCAGCCCCTGCGGCTCCGACGTCCGGGAATCCCTTAAGGATCTGACGCACGCATGAACAAGAACATCCGCCGTTCCATCGTCATAGCCGCCGGAGTGACCGGCGCGTGGGCGCTCGGCTCGACCGTGGCCAGCGCCGACGAGCTGCCCGCCTCGTCCCTGTCCGTCTCCGACACGACCTCCGGGCTCACCGGCACGGTCGACGGTGTCGTGTCCGACGTGCAGGACACGGTCACCGGTGTCACCGGCGGCGTGACCTCGACGGCCCAGAAGACCACCCAGAACACCACCGCGAACACCACCGCGAAGGCGCAGTCCACCGTGTCCGACACCCGGAGCAAGGCGGCCGGGGCCGGTCAGACGGCCGCCACCGCCGCCCACACCGCCACCGGCACGTCCACCGCCACCGCCGACCAGGCCCGCCGCTACGTGGACGCCAAGGTCCCGGCCGCCGCCAAGGTCAGGGGAGCCCAGGCCATCAACGGCGCCCGGGCGGCCCGTGCCGCGCAGGCCGCGACCCACCACGTGGCGGCGAGGGCGGAGGCGACGGCCACCGCCTCCGACGCGTCCTCCCCGCAGGACGAGATCGACTACCTGTTCGGCCCGCTGTCCTCCTTCGCCCCCGAGGTGGAGGAGGCCCTGGCCGCCGCCCAGACCAAGCTCCAGGCCACCCGGGCGGCCGCCCGCAGCCAGGCCCAGGGCGTCGACGGAGCCGTACGGACGAAGGCCGCGCAGACCGTTGCCACCGCGGGCCGCACGGGCCAGGGCGCGCTCGCCGGCGTCCAGGGCCGGGCCGCCGACGCCACGTCCGCCGCCCGGGCCTCCGTGTCCTCCGTGCCCGCGCACCTCACCGGCACCATGACGGCCGTTCCCGGCACGGTCACCCCGGTCGCGTACGAGGCGGCCGCCGAGGCCGTCCCGCCGGTCGCCACCGGCGCCGTGCACGGAGCCGTCCCGGTCGCCGGGCACGCCGTCCAGGGGGTCCAGCCGGTCGCCGGGGGCGCGGTCACGGGCGTGCGGGGCGTGGCCACGGGCGCGGTGAACGGCGTGACGCCGGTGGTCACCGCTGCCGTGCACGGGGTGACGCCCGTCGCCGGGGGCGCCGTCACGGGTGTACAGGGTGTTGCCGCGGGTGCCGTGGCCGACGTGCGGCCGGTCGTCGGCGGGGTCGTCGCCGACGTGCCGCCGTACGCCACCGGTGTGGTCGGCCAGGTCGCCCAGGACGGCACGCAGGGCATGCTGCCGCCCGTCGCCGGCACCGCCGTGCACGGGGTCGTGCCGGTCGCCGGACAGGCGGTGGCGGACGCCCAACTGCTCGCGTACGGCGTCGTGGGTGACGTCCACCCCTTCGCGGACGGCGTCGTCGGCGCCGTACCGCCGCTCGCGCACGGCGTGACCGGGCAGGTGGGTCCCTTCGCGCAGGGCGTGGCGCAGGAGGTCCCGCCGTTCGCGCACGGGGTGACCGGTGCCGTTCAGCCCGTCGTCGACACCGTCACCCGGACGGTGCAGCCGGTCGCGGGCAGCACCACGACGCTGGCGTACGGCGTGACGGGCGACGTCGCCCCGTTCGCGCACGGCGTGGCCGGTGAGGTCGACCCGTTCGCCCAGGGTGTCGCCCAGCAGGCCCAGCCCTTCGCGCAGGACCTGGCCGGCGGCACCGTCCACGCCGCGGGCCCGCTCGCCGGGCACGCCGTGCACGGCACGGCGGGTGTCGCCGATTCCGTGGCCCCGTCTCAGGTCGGGCACACGGGGTACATGAACACCTTGCACACCCTGCACAACGTGCACGACGGGCGCACCCAGGGCATCTGACCCAGGGCAGCTGAGGCGCCCCGTCCCGACCGGCTCCGTGGGGAGGGAGGTATCGGACGGCCGAATGCCGTCGGCGCGTCCGACCGACACCTCACGGATGGGGTCGGCTGGTCCCCATTGGGGTGGGGATCAGCCGCCCCGGGCCCTTCCGGGCCGCTCCAGAGGCCTCACCGGGTCAACCCCAGCCCGGTGAGGCCTCGCCGTTTCGGCACGCCGTGCCAGCGATCCCGGCATCGTGTGACAGGTATCACCGCTCACGTGTGACCCGCGATTTAGAGGCCTCCCGCAAGCAGAGATAACCTGCGAGACGGACATGCCGCGCGCTCGGACACCGTGTGCGCCCCCCTAGTGACACATGTGGACGTCACGTTGCCCTTCGCGGCACGCCCACGCATCCAACGAACCGCGAGATCACTGATAGGGACGGAAGCGCGTGGACCTGTTCGAGTACCAGGCGAGGGACCTCTTCGCCAAGCACGATGTACCGGTGCTGGCCGGTGAAGTCATCGACACGCCTGAGGCGGCGCGCGCGATCACCGAGCGGCTGGGCGGCAAGTCGGTCGTCAAGGCGCAGGTGAAGGTCGGTGGTCGCGGCAAGGCCGGCGGCGTCAAGCTGGCCGCCTCCGCGGACGAGGCCGTCGCCCGCGCGACGGACATCCTCGGCATGGACATCAAGGGCCACACGGTCCACAAGGTCATGATCGCCGAGACCGCGCCGGAGATCCTCGAGGAGTACTACGTCTCCTTCCTCCTCGACCGTGCCAACCGCACCTTCCTCTCCATCGCCTCCGTCGAGGGCGGCATGGAGATCGAGGAGGTGGCGGCCACCCGCCCGGAGGCCGTCGCCAAGACCCCGATCGACCCGATCGACGGTGTGGACGAGGCCAAGGCCCGCGAGATCGTCGCGGCCGCCAAGTTCCCGGCCGAGGTCGCCGACAAGGTCGCGAACGTCCTCGTCACGCTGTGGGACACCTTCATCAAGTCGGACGCCCTCCTCGTCGAGGTCAACCCGCTCGCGAAGGTCGCCTCCGGTGAGGTCATCGCCCTGGACGGCAAGGTGTCGCTCGACGACAACGCCGAGTTCCGCCACGACTGGGACGAGCTCCACGACAAGGCCGCGGCCAACCCGCTGGAGGCCGCCGCCAAGGAGAAGAACCTCAACTACGTCAAGCTCGACGGCGAGGTCGGCATCATCGGCAACGGCGCGGGTCTCGTCATGAGCACCCTGGACGTCGTCGCGTACGCCGGTGAGAACCACGGCAACGTCAAGCCCGCCAACTTCCTGGACATCGGCGGTGGCGCCTCCGCCCAGGTCATGGCGAACGGCCTGGAGATCATCCTCGGCGACCCGGACGTCAAGTCGGTCTTCGTCAACGTCTTCGGCGGCATCACCGCCTGTGACGAGGTCGCCAACGGCATCGTGCAGGCCCTGAAGCTTCTCGAGGACCGCGGCGAAGAGGTCACCAAGCCGCTCGTCGTCCGCCTCGACGGCAACAACGCCGAGCTGGGCCGGCAGATCCTCACGGACGCCAACCACCCGCTGGTGCAGCGCGTCGACACCATGGACGGCGCGGCGGACAAGGCCGCCGAGCTGGCCCACGCCGCCAAGTAAGCACTCAGGACGAGGACACCAACACACCATGGCTATCTGGCTCAACAAGGACAGCAAGGTCATCGTCCAGGGCATGACCGGCGCCACGGGCATGAAGCACACCAAGCTCATGCTGGGCGACGGCACCCACGTCGTGGGCGGCGTGAACCCGCGCAAGGCGGGGCAGACCGTCGACTTCGACGGCACCGAGGTACCCGTGTTCGGCACGGTCGCCGAGGCCATCGAGAAGACCGGCGCCAACGTCTCCGTCATCTTCGTGCCGGAGAAGTTCACCAAGGACGCGGTCGTCGAGGCCATCGACGCCGAGATCCCGCTGGCCGTCGTGATCACCGAGGGCATCGCCGTGCACGACACGGCCGCCTCCTGGGCGTACGCCGGCAAGAAGGGCAACAAGACCCGCATCATCGGCCCGAACTGCCCCGGCATCATCACCCCGGGTCAGTCGAACGTCGGCATCATCCCGGGCGACATCACCAAGCCGGGCCGTATCGGCCTGGTCTCGAAGTCCGGCACGCTGACGTACCAGATGATGTACGAGCTGCGTGACATCGGCTTCTCGACGGCCGTCGGCATCGGTGGCGACCCGATCATCGGCACCACGCACATCGACGCCCTGGCCGCCTTCCAGGACGACCCCGACACCGACCTGATCGTCATGATCGGCGAGATCGGCGGCGACGCCGAGGAGCGGGCCGCGGCCTTCATCAAGGAGAACGTGACCAAGCCGGTCGTCGGCTACGTCGCGGGCTTCACCGCCCCCGAGGGCAAGACCATGGGCCACGCCGGCGCCATCGTCTCCGGTTCGTCCGGCACCGCCCAGGCGAAGAAGGAGGCCCTTGAGGCCGCCGGCGTCAAGGTCGGCAAGACGCCGACCGAGACGGCGAAGCTCGCCCGCGAGATCCTGAACGGCTGACACGGCCGACACGGCTGACACGGCTGATCGCAGCCGGAAGGGCCCGCACCCTCACGGGGGTGCGGGCCCTTCCGCATGCCGGGTGCGCACGGTTCACCGGGGCAGTGGCAGCACCCTCTCCGGTCCGCGGGCCGCCGCCGACCGCAGCTTGGCCTGCAGCTTCAGCTCGGCGCCGGACAGCGGACCCAGCGCGGCCTTCGGCGGTACCCCGCGAACCGCCTGTGCCGGGGCGAGCGGTGCCTCGTACTGGGTCGGCGCGGTGCGCAGGGTGAGTGTGGTCGCGCCGATGATGGCGACCGTGAAGGCGATGGCGGCCCGGGTCCAGAACCGGGTCCTTTGTTCGCCGACGGTCCGTACCGTCGTCGGCTGCGGCGCCCGTAGCCGTTCCGTGGAGGCGAGTTCGGCCAGCCGCCGGTGGAGCGCGACGGGGTCCGACAGCTCGGGCAGGTGCTCGGCCAGCGCGGCTCGCGCGTGGGTGAGCCGGTTCGCCGCCGCCGGTGTGCTCGCCTCCGTCTCCGCCGCGGTCTCCGGCAGGTTGAGGCCGACGCCGTCGTAGAGCAGGAGCGTGCGGCGGTACGACGGCGGCAGCTTCAGGAGCGCGTGCAGCAGGGTGCGGTCGCCGGCGTCGGCGGGCGGTGGTTCGGGGTGCCGGTAGCGCGGGCGGAAGGAGTGCCAGGGGGACAGGGCGTACTCGTACGCCGTCGCCCGTACCCAGCCCGCCGGATCGCGGTCCTGGGCCACCTGCGGCCATTGCTGCCAGGCGAGTTGGAAGGCACGCTCCACGGACTCCCGGGCCAGCTCGCGCCGCCCGGTGAGCAGATACGTCTGGCGTACGAGGGCGGGAGCGCAGAACTCGTACAGGGCGTCGAATGCCTGTGCGGGCGTCAGGGAGGGGGCCGCCGGGGCGGGGATCACGGGCTGGGGTGCGGTGTCCTCCACGGCGTCCGCCGCGTTCGCCGCGAGCGACGCCAGCAGTTGGGCGTAGGCCTCCCGTCTCTCTGCCTTCGGGGTGGTACGGCCGGTCTCCCACGCGCGTACGGTCGCGCGGCTGACGCCGATCCGCTCGGCGACCTGAACCTGCGTCAGCGACCGGGACTCGCGCAGGCGTCGGCGTTCCTTGGGCGGTGGCAGCGGGCTCTCGGGGCTCTGTGTCACAGGTCGCCCCTTCGTACGAAAAAGTACATAAACATATATTGAGCGACACTTCGGTTGTTCGCCCGTTACGACGGGAAAGCGCGTGTCGTTGGGAGCATGGCGGTCGTGCCCCAGATGACCGCTCGCCAGATGACCGCTCGCCGACTGTCGTTGGCACCCCTGCTCACCCGGTTGCGGGACCGGTCCCCGGGACTGGGCGCGAGCGTTCTCGAAGGTGCGCTCGCGGCCGGGCTCGGGCTCGGTTCGTTCGCCGTGCCCGTGATGGTGCTGTGGATCAGCTCCCCCTACCCCGACAGCGGGCCGGGCAGCGCCCTGCACATCGCCGGCGCGCTGTGGCTCCTCGCGCACGGAGTCGAGCTGGTGCGCGTCGAGACGCTCTCCGGCGCCCCCGCGCCCATGGGCGTCACCCCGCTGCTGCTCCTGGTGCTGCCGGTGCTGCTGGTGTACCGAGCGGCACGGGACGCGGTGGACGCGCCCATCGAACCCGAGGGGCCACCGCCGATCGACGCGCGGACCGCGTGGGCGGGCGTCGTCCTCGGCTATCTCGCCGTCGGAGTCTGCGCCGCGCTGTACGCCTCCGGCGGTGCGCTGCGGCCCCAGTGGGGGTGGGTGGCGGTGTGCCTGCCGCTCGTCGCGACGGGGGCGGCGGGCGCGGGGGTGTGGACGGCGTACGGCCGTCCGCGCGAGCCGCTGCTGAGCGCGCTGGTGCTGCTGCCGGGCATGCTGCGCCGGCGGCTCCTGGGGCCGGTCGGCCGGGCGGGTCTGGTCGCGGCCGTGCGGGCCGCCGGTGCCGGGACGGTGGTGCTCTTCGGGGGCGGGACGCTGCTGCTCCTGGTGTCGCTGGTGGGGCACGGCGGGCCGGCGCGCGCGTCCTTCGGCCAGCTGACGGAGGGCTGGTCGGGACAGTTCGCCGTCCTGCTGCTGTGCGCGGCCCTGGCCCCCAACGCGGCCGTGTGGTCGGCGGCCTATGCCCTCGGCCCCGGCTTCGTGCTCGGGGCCGGGCACCTGGTGTATCCGCTCGCCTCGAATCCCGCGCCGCTGCTGCCGCCGTTCCCGTTGCTGGCGGCGGTGCCGGTGGCGGGTGCCGGCACGCCGCTGAACTGGGCGGCCGGGGTGGTGCCGGTGGTGGCGGGGGTGACAGTGGCGTGGTTCACGGTGCGGGTGGCCGTGCGGCGGGGAGAGCCGGGGGACGGCGCGGGGAAGGCGTGGCGCCGGGTGCCGGGCTGGTCGGCGGCGCGGACCGCCGGGGCGGCGGTGCTGGCGGCCGGGGTGTGCGCGCTCGCGTTCGCGACGCTCGCCGAGCTCTCGGGCGGGCCGCTCGGGGTCGCCGCGCTCGCCCGGTTCGGTCCGGTGTGGTGGCAGGCGGGATTCGCCACGGCGGCCTGGATCACGGTCGTCGCCGTTCCGGTGGTGCTGGGGCTGCGGGCTTGGCGGCTGCGGGCCTGGCGGCTGCGGGGCCTCCGGTCCCGGGAGCCCGGGGCGGTACCGGTCGTCTCGGCCGGGAGGCTGCCGGCCCAGCCCGCGTCGCCTCCCGCGCGCGAGCCGCACACCGAAGAGGCGCATGACACGAAGGACGCGCACGGCACGAAGGAAGCGCCCGGCACGAGGGAGGCGTACGACGCGGAAGGCGCGTACGACGGAGAGGACGCGTACGACTTCCTGCCCGTCGACGACACGGAAGCCGCGTACGGCTTCCTGCCGGTCGGCGACCCGCCGGGCCTCTCCTGGCACGACGACGCGGCACGCGCGGCGCGCTGGGCGGCCCTCAAGGAGGCCTCGGCCCAGCCGGACGCCCCGGACGCGGACAGCGCGTGAGGGGCCCGGCGCCGGGCGACCCGGGGTCAGCCGTTGCCGGTCCCCAGCAGCCCGCGCAGCTCGTGCGGCAGCAGCTGGCTGCAGGACTGCTTGGCCTGGTTGGTGAGGGCGTCGTTCACGCAGGTGTAGTAGTCGCGGTAGACCAGCTGGGCCGTGAAGGTCGCTGCGACCAGGGCGAGCGCCAGGGACGCCGTGACCAGGCCGCTGACGGCCGCCGTGGTCTGGGGGCGGCCGGTCTGCTCGGCCGCGGGGGTGTCCGGGTCCGGGGTGCGGGGCTTGGCGCGCAGCGCGCTCACGCCCCAGTAGATGGCCAGGGAGCCGAGCAGCAGAGCCACGTAGGGCCAGCTGAAGAGGGCGAAGAAGAAGGCCCACATGCCGCACAGGAGTGCGTAACGGGCCCGGCGCTGGGCGGGGTCCGTGGGGTCCCAGCGCATGCCCGGCCCCGGACCCTGGCCGGGGCCGCCGCCCGGACCCTCGGGACCGCCTTTGGGGCGCTCGCCGAAACCGCCGGGGGAGCGGCCCGGCTGGCGGTCGCTCCACTGGTTGCCCCAGGGGGAGTCGTGTTCGTCGGAGGATCCCGGTGCGGGGCGCCGCGGCTGCCACGGGCGGTCCGGGCTGCCCTCCGGCGGTGGCGCGAACGGGTTGTCGTCCTGCGGTGCGCCGCCCTGCCCGTCGCCTTCGCCGTTCTCCCGGCCCGAGGGTGCCTCGGGGGGCGAGGCCGGCCGCTCGCGCAGCAGGGCGCCACGCTCCCCTCCCAGCGCCGGCTGCGGGGGGAACGTGAGAAGTCGCAGGCTGCGGTCCGGCATCAAGTGAGCGTCTTCCCCTAGATGAATACGGCTGGTACGACCCGTCTGACGTGAGCTGTCACTGGGTGAACGCGCCGCACGACGACCGCGTTCCCGAGCCCGCTCCCTCCCAGACGCTACCTTCCGGCCACGCACCCGTCCCGTGGGGGCCCGCTCCGTGTGCCGGTATCGTTGCTGACGGTCGGCCGCTTCGTAGACTTCCCCGTATCCAGGGGCGCGAAGCATTCGTACGAATACACAAATGATCGTACGGTCCCGGCCGCCGTAAGACGCTCCCCCGAGAAAGGGCCCCACCGTGGCCGCCAAGCCCGTGGCCAAGCGCCTCGTCGTGCTGGTCTCCGGATCCGGCACCAATCTGCAGGCGCTCCTCGACGAGATCGCGCGCACCGGAAGCGAGGCCTACGGCGCCGAGATCGTCGCCGTAGGCGCCGACCGCGACGGCATCGAGGGGCTGGCGCGGGCCGAGCGGGCCGGGCTGCCGACCTTCGTGCGGAAGGTGAGGGACTACGGGACACGGGAGGAGTGGGACGCCGCGCTCACCGAGGCCGTCGGCGCCTACGAGCCCGACCTGGTCGTCTCCGCCGGGTTCATGAAGATCGTGGGGAAGGAGTTCCTCGCGCGCTTCGGCGGGCGGTTCGTCAACACCCACCCGGCTCTCCTCCCCAGTTTTCCGGGGGCCCACGGCGTACGGGACGCGCTCGCGTACGGCGCCAGGGTCACCGGCTGCACCGTCCACTTCGTCGACGACGGCGTCGACACCGGACCGATCATCGCTCAGGGCGTGGTGGAGGTCCGGGACGAGGACGACGAGAGCGCTCTGCACGAGCGCATCAAGGAAGTCGAGCGAAGGCTGCTCGTCGAGGTCGTGGGGCGGATCGCCCGCAACGGCTATCGCATTGAGGGACGAAAGGTAGTTATCCAGTGACCGCCACCGCCGAGAGCAACAAGCGGCCCATCCGCCGCGCGCTCGTCAGTGTCTACGACAAGACCGGACTCGAAGAGCTCGCCCGCGGGCTGCACGAGGCCGGTGTCGAACTCGTCTCCACCGGCTCCACCGCCTCCCGTATCGCCGCCGCCGGCGTCCCCGTCAACAAGGTCGAGGAGCTCACCGGCTTCCCCGAGTGCCTGGACGGCCGGGTCAAGACCCTGCACCCGAAGGTCCACGCCGGGATCCTCGCGGACCTGCGCCTGGAGGACCACCAGCGGCAGCTGGCCGAGCTGGGCGTCGAGCCGTTCGACCTGGTCGTCGTGAACCTCTACCCGTTCCGGGAGACCGTCGCCTCCGGCGCCTCGCCCGACGAGTGCGTCGAGCAGATCGACATCGGCGGGCCGTCGATGGTCCGCGCCGCCGCCAAGAACCATCCGTCCGTGGCCGTGGTCACCAGCCCCGCCCGGTACGCCGACGTCCTCCACGCGGTCAAGGAGGGCGGCTTCGACCTCGCCACCCGCAAGCGGCTCGCCGCCGAGGCCTTCCAGCACACGGCGTCGTACGACGTGGCGGTCGCCTCCTGGTTCGCCTCCTCGTACGCCCCCGTCGACGAGTCGGTCTTCCCCGACTTCCTGGGTGCCACCTACGAGCGCAAGAACACCCTGCGCTACGGCGAGAACCCGCACCAGCCCGCCGCCCTCTACACCGGCGGCGGCCCGGCCGGCGGTCTCGCCGAGGCCGAGCAACTGCACGGCAAGGAGATGTCGTACAACAACTACACGGACACCGACGCCGCGCGCCGTGCCGCGTACGACCACGACGAGCCGTGCGTCGCGATCATCAAGCACGCCAACCCCTGCGGGATCGCGGTCGGCGCGGACGTGGCCGAGGCGCACCGCAAGGCGCACGCCTGCGACCCGCTGTCGGCGTTCGGCGGCGTGATCGCGGTCAACCGCCCGGTGTCGAAGGAGATGGCCGAGCAGGTCGCCGAGATCTTCACCGAGGTCATCGTCGCGCCCGACTACGAGGAGGGGGCCCTGGAGGCCCTCGCCAAGAAGAAGAACATCCGCGTCCTGAAGGCCCCGAACGGTCCCTGCAACCGGGTCGAGGCCAAGCACATCGACGGCGGAGTCCTCCTCCAGGTCACCGACCGCCTCCAGGCCGACGGCGACGACCCGGCCAACTGGACGCTGGCCACCGGCGAGGCGCTGTCCCCCGAGGAACTGAAGGAGCTCGCCTTCGCCTGGAAGGCCTGCCGGGCCGTCAAGTCCAACGCCATCCTGCTCGCCAAGGACGGCGCCTCGGTCGGCGTCGGCATGGGCCAGGTCAACCGGGTCGACTCCGCGAAGCTGGCCGTCGAACGGGCCGGTGCCGAGCGCGCCCAGGGCTCGTACGCCGCCTCCGACGCGTTCTTCCCGTTCCCGGACGGCCTGGAGATCCTGACCGCGGCCGGCGTCAAGGCCGTGGCCCAGCCCGGCGGTTCGGTCCGCGACGAACTGGTCGTCGAGGCCGCGAAGAAGGCAGGCGTGACGATGTACTTCACGGGCACGCGCCACTTCTTCCACTGAGCACGGCCGGACGACGCGGGCGTCCGGAACGCACAGAACGCACAAGGGCCGTGGCCCCCCCGTCCGGGGTGGGACACGGCCCTTGGCTGTGTGTGGTGCTGTACCGGCTCAGTACTTCGGGCGGTTGAACCATGTCGAGGCCGCGCCGTTGACCATCGCCGCGAGGACGATGCCACCGATGGCGAGGGAGATGATGCCGCCGAAGGTGGCCGAACCGCCCGCGCCGTTCACGATGTTGACCAGGCTGCCCAGGATCATCAGCGACGAGTACACGATCGTCGTGATGCGGATGCCGCTGCCGCCGTTCTTGAACTTCACGCCGAGGAAGATCGACAGGCTGCCCAGCGCCAGCATCAGCAGCGCGATCAGGACGATCACGCCGGTCGCCGCGCTGGTGTCGTCACCGGAGCCCAGGGCGTTGGAGCCGTCCTGGAGGGCGGCGCCGGCGATGCCGATGAAGACGCCGGCCAGGAACTGGAAGCCGGCCACGATGAACAGCAGCACGCGGGCGGTCTTGATCAGGCCCGGCATCTCCATCGGCATGCCGTAGCCGTACGGCTGCTGGACCGGTGGGGCGGCGGGGTAGCCGTAGCCGGGCTGGGCGGGGGGAGCGGACGGGTAGCCGTACCCGGGCTGGCCCTGCGGCGGCTGGGGCGGGTAACCGGGCTGCTGGCCCTGCGGCGGGCCGTAGGGGTTGTTCGGGTCGCCGAAGCTCATGGCGGTTTTTCCTCCGTTGCTCAAGTGCGGGGACGCAGCGCGGCACGGTGCGGAGGAAAGTTCTACAGATGCGGTCCGTCCCCCCGGTACTGCCCGCGGCACTGTGTGCTCATCGTTCTTTAGCAGGCTCTTACTTGTCCAGCCGCATTCGCTATGTGTTGTGCAAGTGCAACATCATTGATCATGAGGTGTCCATGGTCCGGACCCCGGATTGGAACCCGGAGCCCGTCATCCGCGAGGATGGGAACATGACCGCCCAGATTCTCGATGGCAAGGCCACCGCAGCCGCGATCAAGTCCGATCTGACCGCCCGCGTGGCGGCGCTGAAGGAGAAGGGCGTCACGCCCGGCCTCGGCACGATCCTGGTCGGGGACGACCCCGGCAGCCAGAAGTACGTCGCCGGCAAGCACCGCGACTGCGCGGAGGTCGGCATCGCCTCCATCCAGCGCGAGCTGCCGGACACGGCCACGCAGGAGGAGATCGAGGCGGTCGTGCGCGAGCTGAACGAGGACCCGGCCTGCACCGGCTACATCGTCCAGCTGCCGCTGCCCAAGGGCATCGACGAGAACCGGATCCTGGAGCTGATGGACCCGGACAAGGACGCGGACGGCCTGCACCCGATGAACCTCGGCCGTCTCGTGCTCAACGAGCCGGCCCCCCTGCCCTGCACCCCGAACGGCGTGCTGACCCTCCTGCGCCGCTACGGCGTGGAGATCAAGGGCGCCGAGGTCGTGGTCGTCGGCCGCGGTGTCACCATCGGCCGCCCGATGCCGCTGCTGCTCACCCGGCGCAGCGAGAACGCGACCGTGACCCAGTGCCACACCGGCACCCGTGACCTCTCCGCCCACCTCAGGCGCGCGGACATCATCGTCGCGGCCGCCGGTTCCGCCCATCTGGTCCGACCCGAGGATGTCAAGCCGGGCGCGGCCGTCCTCGACGTCGGCGTCTCGCGCAGCGCCGAGGGCAAGATCGTGGGCGATGTCCACCCGGACGTGGCGAAGGTGGCCGGGTGGATCTCCCCGAACCCGGGCGGCGTGGGTCCGATGACCCGTGCGCAGCTGCTCGTCAACGTGGTCGAGGCGGCGGAGCGCAGTGCCGGCTGAGGACGACATCCACACCCACAAGGCTCCCGCAGACGCGGAGCCGACGGTCCGCGACGCGATCAGCGCGCCGGACGCCGAGGGCCACCCGAGGCGGACCACGCGCCGCTTCCCGCTGTTCACCCGGGACACCGCGCGCCCCGAGGGCGGCGGCCGGGCCGCTCCGGGCGACGCCCCGGCGCCCGCCCGGCAGTGGCCGATGCTGGTCGTGCTGTCGGCGGTCGCCATCGGCCTGCTGCTGGCCGCGCTCGACCTGTTCCGCTACGGGACCCTGCTGATCGGTGCCGCCCTGCTGGCCGGTGCGGTGATGCGCTGGGTCCTGCCGAGCGTCGGCATGCTCGCCGTGCGCTCCCGCTTCACGGACATCGTCACCTATGGCGTACTCGGCCTGGCGATCGTCCTGCTGGCGATGATGGCCCAGCCCAAACCCTGGCTGGAGATCCCGTTCCTGAAGGACACCCTGCATTTCACGATGGAGAACTAGGTTCCCCCGTACGACGCGACCGTGGCCCGCACCTCCCCCGAGGGGCGCGGGCCACGGTCGTTCTCAGGGCCGGGCTCCCGGGAACGGAGCTCCGCAGCGGAGGCCCGCCCCCTCCCCCGAACGGGGACGGACCGCCGCCACGACCCACCCTCCTGCAGCGGGAACGCCCTGTTCAACGCCTGTCAGTGCGCTGTGGCACGGAGGTGACCGTTCCGCTACGTGACCGGACCCTGGTCACAGCCACGGGAACCGACCGGCCGCCCGGCATCGTCACCGATCAGAGCGGGCGAATCGAAGAGCCGAAGGATGCCAGGAGGTGCACAGTGGGCTGCTGGCAGCCGCTGCCGGACGAACTCCCGCCGGAAGTACGGCACTTCGTCGAACATCTGCGGCTCCTCAAGGACAGCACCGGCCTCAGCCTGGTCGCGCTGGGCGCGCGCACCGCGTACAGCAAGTCCTCCTGGCAGCGCTACCTCAACGCGGTCCAGCCGCCGCCCCGGCAGGCCGTCGAGGCACTGTGCCGGGTCGCGGGCGTGGCCGGCGCGGACGCCGAACGGCACGCCGTGCGCTGGGAACTCGCGGTCAAGGCCTGGCCCCGCCCGGCGACGGCACCCGAACGCTCCGGGGGACCCGCCGGCACCGAGGCGTACGAGGACGACCCCACGCTTCCCTGGTGGGACCGGCCGGAGGAGGAGCGGCCGCCCCGCCCGGCCGGACGCCTGCTGCTGTCCGCGGTGTTACTCCTGCTTCTCCTGCTCCTCGTCGTGGTCATGGGGGCCGTGGTCTTCGGCTGACCGCCGACCTGAGCGCCCTTTGCCCGCTCAATCGGGCTAACGTGTCCCATCGGGACGGTCCGTTGGACCGCGCAGCGGTCGGCGTGCAACGGTGCATGCCCAACGGGCCCTTTGCTCCCGTGCGCCCCCTTCCCGGGAACTGCGATCCTTAGGGGACGCATCCCCGTGGGTAGCCAGAACGGGGACTGGCGGAGGGCACCACGCGCACGCGGCACAGGGGAAGGCGCGGGCAACAAAACAGCACCAACAGGGGGGAAAGAGGGGAATCGATGCCTCGTTGGAAAGCCTTGCCGGATGAACTCGATCCGCAGGTCAGGGAGTTCGCAAGCCAACTGCGGCGGCTCGTGGACCGCAGCGGGCTGAGCATCGCGGCGCTGGCCGACCGCACTGGCTACAGCAAGACGTCCTGGGAGCGTTATCTCAACGGTCGGCTGCTCGCGCCCAAGGGGGCGATCGTGGCGCTGGCCGAGGTCACCGGCACCAATCCCATTCACCTGACGACCATGTGGGAGCTCGCCGAACGCGCCTGGAGCCGTTCGGAGAACCGCCACGACATGACCATGGAGGCGATCCGGATCTCCCAGGCGCGCGCCGCGCTCGGGGAGTTCGGCGGACCTCCCGCCGCCAACGGAAACAAGACGGCCCGTAAGGGCGGCAGTGCCACGGTCAGTCCCGGGATCGCGGGACCGGCGGGCGTGTCCCCGACGATCCCGGCCCAGCCGACGGCACCCGACGCCGACGCCCGGGAGGAGGCCCAGAAGCCCTCCGCGCCGAGCGGCCCCAACTCCTGGGGGCTCGCCGGGTACGAGGGCCCGTCGCAGTCGAGCCGCCAGCCCTCCGGCCAGCCGGCGACGCCCGAGTCCGCGGGGCCGGCACCGGCGCAGGCCTCCTCGGACGGCCCCGGCCGGACCACGGCCAGTCCGGGCCCGTACGGCGAACCTCCCCAGGCTCCGCGCCCCGGCGGACCCGTCGGCGCGGGGAGCGCGGGCAGACGGCGGCTGACGATGTTCCTCGCGGGCGTCGTCGGCGCGGCCGTCGTCGTGGCCGCCGTCTTCTTCTTCACCAAGGGCGGCGACAAGAAGAACGAGGGCTCGGCCAAGTCGCCCTCCCCGTCCGCCAGCACCAATGCCAGCCTGCCCGCCGGGGTCAAGTGCAGCGGCGCGGGCTGCACCGGCAAGGACGCGGAGAGCATGGGGTGCAGCGGCGACCTGGTGACCACCGCCAAGTCCCTCGCCGTCGGCGCGGCCGTCCTGGAGGTCCGCTACAGCAAGACCTGCGGCGCGGCCTGGGGGCGGATCACCGGGGCCACGCAGGGGGACCAGGTCCGGGTCACCGTGGGCAAGGTCAAGGAGACCGGCGACATCACGACCCCCGGTGACACCATCGCGTACACGCCGATGGTGGCCGTGAAGGACGCGGCCGAGGCGAAGGCGTGCGCCACGCTGGCGTCGGGGCAGACGGGGTGCACCAAGTAGCGGGGCAGACGGGGGGCATCAAGCAGTACGGCCGGAAAACGATCCCGTGAGGCATGCATGGCCGGCCGGATTCCGGGCACGCGAACGGTACCCCCACGGGAGTCCGGACACCGGTACCCCCAACCGGCGGCCGCCTTCGTCTCACCTCTCCCGGACGGGCGGCCGCCCCCTTTTGTCACTCTGTGGGACGGGCCACACCGACCCGGCCGTGCGGGATGCCGGAGGCGCGATAGCCTGACCGCTGGATCTCTCTTGACGCCAAGAGATCGATCATTCATACCCGTGATCGATCATCGCGGCGGGCACCCGGCCACAAGCCGGGGCGGGGATCCCGTACCCCAGGGGCAGGGACGCCCCACCGCCAGCTGTCATACGGAGAACGCCATGACCCGCACTCCCGTGAACGTCACCGTCACCGGCGCGGCCGGCCAGATCGGTTACGCCCTGCTCTTCCGCATCGCCTCCGGCCAGCTGCTCGGCGCGGACGTGCCGGTCAAGCTGCGCCTTCTGGAGATCACCCCGGCCCTGAAGGCCGCCGAGGGCACGGCCATGGAGCTGGACGACTGCGCGTTCCCGCTCCTGCAGGGCATCGAGATCAGCGACGACCCGAACGTCGCCTTCGACGGCGCCAACGTCGCCCTGCTCGTGGGCGCCCGCCCGCGCACCAAGGGCATGGAGCGCGGTGACCTCCTCGAGGCCAACGGCGGCATCTTCAAGCCGCAGGGCAAGGCCATCAACGACCACGCCGCGGACGACATCAAGGTCCTGGTCGTCGGCAACCCGGCCAACACCAACGCCCTGATCGCCCAGGCCGCCGCGCCGGACGTACCGGCCGAGCGCTTCACCGCGATGACCCGCCTCGACCACAACCGCGCGCTGACCCAGCTCGCGAAGAAGACGGGCTCCACGGTCGCCGACATCAAGCGCCTGACCATCTGGGGCAACCACTCCGCCACCCAGTACCCCGACATCTTCCACGCCACGGTCGCCGGCAAGAACGCCGCCGAGGTCGTGAACGACGAGAAGTGGCTGGCCGAGGACTTCATCCCGACCGTCGCCAAGCGCGGCGCCGCGATCATCGAGGCCCGTGGCGCCTCCTCCGCGGCCTCCGCCGCCAACGCCGCCATCGACCACGTGTACACCTGGGTCAACGGCACCGCCGAGGGCGACTGGACCTCCATGGGCATCCCGTCGGACGGTTCCTACGGCGTCCCGGAGGGCCTGATCTCCTCCTTCCCGGTCACCACCAAGGACGGCAAGTACGAGATCGTCCAGGGCCTGGACATCAACGAGTTCTCCCGCGCCCGTATCGACGCCTCCGTCCAGGAGCTCGCGGAGGAGCGCGAGGCGGTCCGCTCCCTCGGCCTCATCTGAGCCGACCGGCAGACCGTTTCTGTCACGAGCCCGCACGGGCCCTGTTCCGGTTTTCTGCCGGAACGGGGCCCGCGCCCGTTTTCGCCGCTACCGTCAAGAGCGGTACGCGGCACGGTGATTCGGGGGGTTCGCGATGAGCGAATGGGACAGTGGCGGTCAGGACGGCCACAGCGCGGGTTCGGGGCCGGAGCGCGAGCCGAGCGAGGAGAGGGGCCAGGCCGCGTGGTCCGCGCCCGAGCCGGACTCCCCGCCCCCGTGGGCGTCGGCGCAGACCCGTACGGCCTCGGCACCGCCCCCGCCGCCACCTCCGTGGGCGTCCGCCGAGACGCAGGTCGGCACGCCGGCACCCCCGTTCCACACGCCGCCGCAGATGCCGCCACCGGCACAACCCCAGCCGCAGCAGCCACACCAGCCCCTGCAACCTCAGGCCTGGGCCCCGTCCGTCCCGGCTCCTCCCTACACCACCCAGCCCGGCGCCCCGCGGAGCGGCCCCGGCCGGGTGCTCCTCGTGCTCACCGTCATCGTCGTCGCCGCGGGATCCGCTCTCGGCGTCTGGTTCCTCAACCGTGACAACGGCACCGGATCCGAGGCGAGCCCCTCCACGAGCGTGTCCGCCGGAGCCTCGACGCCGGGAACCTCGCTCCCGTCACAGACCCCCGAGAGTCCGCAGGAGACCCCGCAGGAAACCCCGTCGGCCTCGACGCTCGCCTCTCCGCCCGCCGCCGGCTACCGCACCGCCCGGGACCCGGTCGGCTACACGCTCAACGTGCCCGACGGCTGGACCCGCCGGCAGAAGCAGGGCGAGAAGGCCGTGGTGGTCTTCTACGACTCCCCGTCCGACGGCCGCCAGCTGCAGATCTTCGAGCTGTCGGAGTCCACCCCGGCCGAGTCCCTGGACCTGGCCGAGAACGACTCCACCTACGGCTACTCCAGCCAGCCCGGCTACCAGGCGGGCGACCGCACCTCGGGCGACACCTGGGTCGAGCTGTCGTACCGCTACGACGACAAGGACAAGGGCGCCCGCCAGGTCATCGACCACCGCTTCAAGGCTGCCGACGGCACGCTCTACGCGATCCGCTCCAGCGGCCCCGAGGAACTGTCCTCCGACCAGATCCGCGATCCCCTCGCCGCAGCGGTGACCTCCTTCTGCCCGACGAACTCCCAGTGCGGCGGGTGACCATTCCGGCCCGCGCCCGCCCGGCGCCCGGACCGGCTTGGCGAGCACCGCGCGCAGGTCCGGCGGCGTAAGCCGCGCCGCCGGACTCGGGACCGAGCCGCCGTACCGTCTCCGGCAGCGAACTTCTGCCCCGGACCAGCCAGTCGAGCCGCCCGGCGTGAGCGACAGGCAGCCGGTCCGCCGTCGTCTCCGTCTCGACGCACCCTGAGATCCGCGCCCTCGGGCAGCCGCGCGAGCTTCCGCAGGCTCTCACCTACGTTCGAGCAGGGGAGTCCCCAGTCCCGAACGCGACCGAGGCCGTCTCGTCCCCGGGGGACACATGGTGCGCAGCCGCATTCGGCGCGTCCATGTCCCGCTCCGCGGCCGTCAGCAGTCGTCGGCCGAGTTCGCGGGCGGCCTCCCGTAGCTCCCGTGGTCGGACGATGCGGAAGGGTACGTCGAGGGCGGTGAGCTGTCGGACGTACCAGTCGGGTTCGTCGGTCGTGGCCAGCAGTCGGGTGGTGCCGTCGGCCAGTGGCTCGGGGCGGCCCAGGCTGCGCGGCAGCAGGCGGGCGACCCGGTCGGCGGGCGCGTCGACGACGACCTCGACCTCGTAGGTCCAGCCCTGGGAGAGGTGTTCCTCCAGGGTTTCCAGGGGGTCGAGCCCGGTCGGCGGGGTGAACGTGGTGTCGAGGGGCGTGACCCGGGTGATCCGGTCCACCCGCAGGACCCGCCGGGCGTCCCTGGTGTGCGACCAGCACAGCAGGTACCAGCGGCCGTGGTGGACGACGACCGCCCACGGGTCGACCTCCATCTCCCGTACGCCCCTCGGCCCCAGGTGGTAGCCGAGGCGCAGCCGGTGGCGTGCGGCGCAGGACTCGACGAGGGCGGCGGTGGTCGTGGGGTCGGGCGTCTCGGCGTACGGGTCGCCGCCGCGGGTGCTCACCGTGCGGACCGCCCGGGCCGGGCGGGCGACCGGTTCCGGGAGCACTCGCATGATCTTGCCGAGTGCCGCGCCCACCGGTCCGGCCGGGTCGGCCGCGTCGTGGTGGCCGTCGAGGACCGCCATCACCAGCCCCAGCGCCTCCGCGGCCGTGAACATCAGCGGCGGCAGCCGCAGGCCCCGGCCCACCCGGTAGCCGCCGTGCGGGCCGCGCGTCGACTCCACCGGTATCCCGGCCTCGCGCAGGATCGCGACGTACCGGCGGGCCGCCCGTTCGGAGACGCCCAACCGCTCGGCCAGGCGCCCGGCCGTGCTGCCGGGGCTGTTCTGGAGCATCTCCAGGAGCAGCAGGGCACGGGCGGTCGGGCTCTCGTCGTGTGTCATCCAACTCCCCGGAATTCCGGCAGCCGTTCGTCCGGAACGGACCGTAGCGTGCGCGCCATGAGCGAGAACAGCGAATCCGTGGTGACCGAATCCGTGGTGACCGAGTCCGTGGTGACCGGACAAGTGCCGCACGAACCCGTGCTGCTCGAACCGCCCGTCGACGGCAGTGAGATCGACACCCTCCTCGGCTCCCTGGAACGGCAGCGCAGGACGCTGGCCTGGAAGTGCGAGGGCCTGGACGCGGCCGGCCTGCGCGCGACGCTCGCGCCCTCCTCGGTGACCCTGGGCGGGCTGCTGAAGCATCTGGCCCTGGTGGAGGACGAGTACCTCACGCGGCGGCTGCTCGGGGAGAGGATGCCGGCGCCGTGGGACACGGCGGAATGGGACGCCGAGCCCGACTGGGAGTGGCGCTCGGCCGCCTCCGACACGCCCGAGCAGCTGTACGGGCTGTGGCGCGACGCCGTGGCCCGGTCCCGGGCAGGTGTCCGGCGGGCGGTCGCCGAGGGCGGCGCCGGCCACCGGGCCGCCGTCACCTTCCGCACCGGCGAGTCGCCCAGCCTGCGGCGCCTCCTGGTCGACCTCATCGAGGAGTACGCCCGCCACGTCGGCCACGCCGACCTGATCCGTGAGTCGATCGACGGACGGGTGGGGGAGGACCCGCCAGCCGACTTCTGACCCGGCCGAAGCCACGGAACCCGCCTTCTTTTGTCCCGTTTTGCCCGCACGCTCCGTGAGGTGGCGCACTTTCCGGTGTCGATTGCGCATGCAATCCGGCGGTCGGGGCAGGCGGCCTCCGTCCCCGAGAGTGACACGAATGTGACACAGGGGAACGGAACAGGAACGGAAGGCATCACCGAACATGGCGGACAGAACGGCACGACCGGCGACGGCGACCATCCACGCGGGAGGAGAGTGGCTGCACGCGGTCTCCGGCGCGACGCGCGAGATCATCGACCCGGCGGACGCCCTGCCCTTCGCGGTGGTCGCCGAGGGCGACGAGAAGGACGCGGAGCTCGCGGTGGCCGCCGCCCGCCGTGCCTTCGACACCGGGGACTGGCCCCGCACGCCTGTCGCCGAGCGGGCCGCGCTGCTGCGCCGGGTCGCCGACCTCCTCGTGCGCGACCGCGAAGAGCTGGGTCTGCTGGAGAGCCGGGACGCGGGCAAGACCCTCGAAGAGGGCCGTGTCGACATCGACTGCGTCGCCGACGCCTTCCGCTACTTCGCCGGCCTCGTCGCCGCCGAGGCCCCCGGCCGTGTGGTCGACGCGGGCTCGGCCGACGTGCACAGCGTCGTCGTACACGAACCCGTCGGCGTCTGCGCGCTGATCACACCCTGGAACTACCCGCTCTTGCAAGCAAGTTGGAAGATCGCCCCGGCGCTCGCCGCCGGGAACACCTTCGTGATCAAGCCGAGCGAGATCACCCCGCTGACGACGATCGCCCTGATCGAACTGCTCGTCGAGGCCGGGCTGCCCACCGGAGTCGCCAACCTCGTCACCGGACCCGGCCATGCGGTCGGCGCCCGGCTCGCCGAGCACCCCGACGTCGACCTGGTCTCCTTCACCGGCGGACTGGTCAGCGGCACCAAGGTCGCCCAGGCCGCCGCCCCGACCGTCAAGAAGGTCGCCCTCGAACTCGGCGGCAAGAACCCCAACGTCGTCTTCGCCGACGCCTGCGCCACCGACGAGGGCTTCGACACCGCCGTCGACCAGGCCCTCAACGCCGCCTTCATCCACAGCGGCCAGGTCTGCTCGGCGGGTGCCCGGCTCATCGTCGAGGAGCCGCTGCGCGAACGCTTCGTCGCCGAACTCGCCCGCAGGGCGGGCCGGATACGCCTCGGCCGGGGCACCGAGCCGGGCGTGGAGTGCGGCCCGCTGGTCTCCGAGCAGCAGCGCGCCAAGGTGGAGTCGTACGTCGCCTCGGCGCTCGCCGAGGGCGCGGTCCTGCGCTTTGGCGGCAAGCGGCCCGAACCCGCCGCGACCAGGCCCGAGGCGGGCTACTTCTACGAGCCGACCGTCCTCGACCAGTGCCACCGGGAGATGAGGGTCGTCCGCGAGGAGGTCTTCGGACCGATCCTCACCGTCGAGACCTTCCACACCGAGGACGAGGCCGTGACCCTCGCCAACGACACCGAGTACGGCCTTGCCGGAGCCGTCTGGACCGCCGACGCGGGCCGCGCCCGGCGCGTCGCCGCACGGCTGCGCCACGGCACCGTCTGGATCAACGACTTCCACCCCTACCTCCCGCAGGCGGAGTGGGGCGGCTTCGGCAAGAGCGGCGTGGGCCGCGAGCTGGGACCCGCCGGGCTCGCCGAGTACCGCGAGGCCAAGCACGTCTACCAGAACCTCGCGCCGAAGCCCGTGCGCTGGTTCGCCGGCTGAGCCCCCGCCCCCGGTCCCCTCCCGGCCCCCGGCCCCTCTTCCCGATCCCTCCGGAGCAAGAACCCCCATGCCTGAAACGCCCGAAACCCCCCACGTCTACGACTACGTCGTCATCGGCGGCGGCACCGCGGGCTCCGTCATCGCCTCCCGCCTCACCGAGAACCCCGACGTCACCGTCGCCGTCATCGAGGGCGGCCCCAGCGACGTCGGCCGCGACGACGTCCTCACCCTGCGCCGCTGGACGGGCCTGCTCGGCGGCGAGCTCGACTACGACTACCCGACCACCGAGCAGCCGCGCGGCAACTCCCACATCCGGCACAGCCGCGCCCGCGTCCTCGGCGGCTGTTCCTCCCACAACACCCTCATCGCCTTCAAGCCGCTGCCGTCCGACTGGGACGAGTGGGAGACGGCCGGCGCCAAGGGCTGGGGCGCGGTGCCCATGGAGGCGTACTACGCCCGGCTGCTCAACAACATCGTCCCGGTCGACGAGAAGGACCGGAACGCCATCGCCGGCGACTTCGTCGAGGCCGCGCAGGAGGCGTTGGGCGTGCCCCGTGTCGAGGGCTTCAACCGCAAGCCGTTCACCGAGGGCACCGGCTTCTTCGACCTCGCCTACCACCCCGAGAACAACAAGCGCTCCTCCGCCTCGGTGGCCTATCTGCACCCGGTGATGGACGAGCGCCCCAACCTGACGATCCTGCTGGAGACCTGGGCGCACAAGCTGGAGCTGGACGGCACCCGCGTACGGGGCGTGCACGTGCGCACCAAGGACGGCGAGGAACTCCTGGTCCGGGCCCGCGGCGAGGTCCTGCTGTGCGCGGGCGCGGTCGACTCGCCGCGTCTGCTGATGCACTCCGGCATCGGCCCGAAGGCGGATCTGGAGAAGCTCGGCATGCCCGTCGCGCTCGATCTGCCCGGCGTCGGCGAGAACCTCCTCGACCACCCAGAGTCGGTGATCGTCTGGGAGACCCACGGTCCCCTTCCGGAGAACTCCGCGATGGACTCCGACGCGGGCCTGTTCGTGCGCCGCGACCCCGAACACGCGGGCCCGGACCTGATGTTCCACTTCTACCAGGTCCCGTTCACCGACAACCCCGAGCGACTGGGCTACGAGCGCCCCGAGTTCGGCGTCTCCATGACCCCGAACATCCCCAAGCCGAAGAGCCGCGGCCGGCTGTACCTGACCAGCTCGGACCCGGCCGAGAAGCCCGCGCTGGACTTCCGGTACTTCACCGACGAGGACGACTACGACGGCCGCACCCTCGTCGACGGCATCCGTATCGCCCGCCAGGTCGCGAAGACCGAGCCGCTGGCCGGCTGGCTGAAGCGCGAGGTGTGCCCCGGCCCGGAGATCACCGGCGACGAGGAGCTGAGCGAGTACGCCCGCAAGGTCGCGCACACCGTCTACCACCCGGCGGGCACCTGCCGCATGGGCGCGACCGACGACGAACTGGCCGTGGTGGACCCCGAGTTGCGTATCCGGGGCCTCGACGGCATCCGCATAGCCGACGCGTCCGTCTTCCCGACCATGACCGCCGTGAACCCGATGATCGCGGTGCTCATGGTCGGGGAGAAGGCAGCCGACCTGATCGGAGGTGAGGCCTGATGGCTCTCACGGTCCCCACCCGCAAGCCGCCCACCGGCGACTCCACCGACACCCCCGTCTTCTCCGTCGAGGGCCTGTGGAAGGTCTTCGGACCCAAGGCGGAGCGCGTCCCCGCCGACGCCGAGCTCGCCGCCCTCCCGCCCGCCGAACTGCGCGCCCGCACCGGCTGCACGGCCGCCGTCCAGGACGTCTCCTTCGACGTGCGCAGGGGCGAGGTCTTCGTCGTCATGGGCCTGTCCGGCTCCGGCAAGTCCACGCTGGTGCGCTGTCTGACCCGGCTCATCGAGCCGACCGCGGGCTCGATCGCCATCGACGGCGAGAACGTCCGCGCCATGGACCGCGCCCGGCTGCGCGAACTGCGCCGCCACCGCGCCGCGATGGTCTTCCAGCACTTCGGCCTGCTCCCGCACCGCACGGTCCTCGACAACGTGGCGTACGGCCTGGAGATCCAGGGCGTCGGCAGGTCCGAGCGCCGGGCGCGGGCCCAGAAGTTCGTCGCCAAGGTCGGCCTGGAGGGCCTGGAGAAGCGCCGGCCCGGCCAGCTGTCCGGCGGCCAGCGCCAGCGCGTCGGACTGGCCCGCGCGCTGGCAGTCGACCCTGAAGTGCTGCTCTTCGACGAGCCGTTCAGCGCCCTCGACCCGCTGATCCGGCGCGACATGCAGGACGAGGTGGTACGGCTGCACCGGGAGGAGGGCCGCACGATGGTCTTCATCACCCACGACCTGGCCGAGGCGCTCAAGCTCGGCGACCGTATCGCCCTCATGCGCGACGGCCGCGTCGTCCAGCTCGGCACCCCGGAGGAGATCGTCGGCTCCCCGGCCGACGACTACGTCCGCGAGTTCGTCCGTGACGTCCCGCGCGAGCAGGTCATGACGGTCCGCAGGGCGATGCGGCCCGGCGACTGCGGCGGCCCCGAGCATCCCGGCGCGCTCGCCCCCGACGCCGTCGTCGCCGAGGCGATCAAGGCGGTGGCCCGCAGCGGGAAGGCCGCCTGCGTCATGGACGACGGACGGTGCCTGGGGGTGGTGGACCACGAGCGGCTGATCGACGTGGTCGCCGGAACGGAGCTGCCCAGGGAGGTGGCCTGATGGCCACGGTCACCGCCGCCGCTCCGCGGCTCGCGCTGCCCGGATTCCTCCGGCGCCCCGCCGCCCGCAAGCTTGTGCTGCTCACCCTCGCCGCGGCCGTGCTCGTCCCCCTCGCGGCCGCCCGCTGGGCGAGCGGAACCTGGCCGCACGCCCTCACCGTCGACCTGTCCGGGCCGCTCACCAGCGCCGGTGACTGGGTGATCGACCACCGGGACAGCCACCCGCTGTTCCTCTACTTCTTCGGCTACCTCAGCAACGCGGTCGTCGTGTCCGTGCGCGTCGTGTACCTGGCGCTTCTCGCGGCGGGCTGGGCGGGAGTCACCGCCGTCGGCGCGCTCGTCGCCTGGCGGGTCGCGGGCGTCCGCCTCGCGCTGGGCACCGCCGCCGCGTTCGTGGTCTGCGGTCTGCTCGGCATGTGGGTGCCGACCATGCAGACCCTGGCCCTGATGGTGGTCGCCGTGCTCGCGTCCGTGGTCCTGGGCGTCCTGCTCGGCCTCGCCGCCGGGCTCTCCGACCGCCTCGACCGCGCCCTGCGCCCGGTCCTGGACACCATGCAGGTGCTGCCGGCGTTCGCCTATCTGCTCCCCGTGGTCCTGGTCTTCGGCATCGGCGTCCCCGCAGCCGTCCTCGCCACCGTCGTCTACGCCGCCCCGCCGATGGCCCGCCTCACCGCGCTGGGCCTGCGCGGCGCCGACCCCGAGGTCCTGGAGGCCGTGGAGTCGCTGGGCGCCACGGGCCGCCAGCGCCTCGTGACCGCCCGCATCCCGCTGGCCCGCAAGGAGCTCCTCCTCGGCCTCAACCAGACGATCATGATGGCCCTGTCGATGGCGGTCATCGCGTCGGTCATCGGCGCCGGCGGCCTCGGCGACCGCGTCTACCAGGCGCTGGCCTCCGTCGACGTGGGCGCGGCACTCGCCGCCGGAATCCCGATCGTGCTGCTCGCCGTCGTCCTGGACCGGGTGACCGGCGCGGCGGGGGAGAAGCTCGGCGAGGGCCACCGCGATCTGCGGCCCTGGGCCTACGGCGCCCTCGTGGCCGTCGCCGCCGCCCTGGCCGCGCGTCTTGCCGGGCGCCTCGACTGGCCCTCCGGCTGGGTCCTGCACATCGCCGAACCGGTCAACCGCGCCGTCGACTGGATGACCGCCCACCTCTACTCCGGCGTCCCGTACATCGGCGGCACCGCGGACTGGGCGGGCCACTTCACCACCTGGGTCCTGGACCCCGTCCGCAGCGGCCTGCAGTGGCTGCCCTGGTGGTCGGTCCTGCTGATCGTCGCCGCCCTGGCCTGGCTGATCGGCACCTGGCGCACCGCCCTGACCGCCGTCCTCGCGATGGCCGCGATCGGTGTGCTCGGCGTGTGGGAGCCGTCCCTGGACACGCTCTCCCAGGTCCTCGCGGCCGTCGCCGTCACCCTGGTGCTCGGCTTCGCGACCGGCATCGCCGCCGCCCGCAGCGACCGCTTCGAACGCGCCCTGCGCCCGGTGCTGGACGTCTTCCAGACGATGCCGCAGTTCGTGTATCTGATCCCGGTCGTCGCGCTGTTCGGCGTCGGCCGTGCCCCCGCCGTCGCCGCGGCCGTCGTCTACGCGCTCCCGGCCGTCGTACGGATCACCGCGCAGGGCCTGCGCCAGGTCGACCCGGCCGCGCTGGAGTCGGCCCGCTCGCTCGGCGCGACCGGCCGCCAGCAGCTCTGGCAAATCCAGCTCCCGCTCGCCCGCCCGGCGCTGCTGCTCGCCGTCAACCAGGGCGTGGTCCTGGTCCTCGCCGTGGTCATCATCGGCGGCCTGGTCGGCGGTGGCGCCCTCGGCTACGACGTCACCTTCGGCCTGGCCCAGGGCGACCTGGCGACCGGACTGGTCGCCGGCGCGGCCATCGTCTGCCTCGGCCTGGTGCTCGACCGGGTGACCCAGCCGACGGAACGCCGCGCGAGGAAGGGAGCCTGACATGCGCCGTACGACGATCACGGCCGCCGTGGCCGTGCTGGCCCTCACCACCGGGTGCGGGGCCGCCGACATGACCAAGCAGGCCTCGCCCTTCGCCAACGCCCAGGGAGCGAAGACCGTCACGCTCTCCGTGCAGTCCTGGGTCGGTGCGCAGTCCAATGTGGCCGTGGCCCAGTACCTCCTGGAGCACGAACTGGGCTACCGCGTCGACACCGTCCAGGTCGACGAGGTCCCCGCCTGGGACGCGCTCAGCCAGGGCCGCGTCGACGCGATCCTGGAGGACTGGGGCCACCCCGACCAGGAGAAGCGCTACGTCGACGACAAGAAGACCATCGCGCACGGCGGCGACCTCGGGGTGACCGGGCACATCGGCTGGTACGTCCCGACGTACCTCGCCGAGCAGCACCCGGACATCACGGACTGGAAGAACCTGAACAAGTACGCCTCGCTCTTCCGCACCGCGGAGAGCGGCGGCAAGGGCCAGCTGATGGACGGCTCCCCGTCCTACGTCACCAACGACAAGGCGCTGGTGACCAACCTCAAGCTGGACTACCAGGTGGTGTTCGCCGGCTCCGAGGCGGCGCAGATCACCCAGATCAAGCAGTTCGCCAAGGAGAAGAAGCCCTTCCTGACCTACTGGTACGCGCCCCAGTGGCTGTTCAAGAAGGTCCCGATGACCGAGGTGAAGCTGCCTGTGTACAAGGACGGCTGCGACGCGGACCCGAAGAAGATCACCTGCGCCTACCCGCACACCCCGCTGCAGAAGTACCTGAACACGGACTTCGCCAAGGCGGGCGGCAAGGCGGCGTCCTTCCTGAAGAAGTTCCAGTGGACGACGGAGGACCAGAACGAGGTCTCCCTGCTGATCGCCGACAAGAAGATGAGTCCGCAGGACGCGGCGAAGCAGTGGGTGCGGAGCCATCCGTCGGTGTGGAAGGCGTGGCTTTCCTGACGCGCGTCGTGAAAAGTCCCTCGCCCGCCGAACCCAGTGTGGATTCGGCGGGCGAGGGACTGTCAGGAATCAGTCGGTGTCCGTGGCGGTGAGGATCGCGATCTCCTGCCCGCCCGGTCGCAGGGCGGCCACGGCGAGGTCCCAGGCCACCTGGTGGAACCAGTCCGACGAGGCGTCGGCGATGAACCAGTGCGCCTGTTCGACCAGCATGGCCGTGTGGTCGATCGGCGCGTCCGGGGCGGCGCCGACCAGGCCGCCGAGGGAGCGCCAGGCGGCGAGCCGCCCGTACGCACCGAACATGCCGTTGCCGTAGGCGGGGCCGCGCACCGCCGCGGTGAGCAGCACCCGCAGCACCCTGTCGGAGGTGGCCGGGTGCAGCCGGGCCCTGGTCTCTGCCGTGGGCCATGCGGTGAGTGGCAGCCGCTCGAAGACGGCTGCGAAGTCGTCCGGTGAGACAGGCGACGCGGACCAGAACTCCTGCGCGGCGACCATGCCGTTGGACTCGTCGAGCCAGTGCCGCACGGCAGCGCTCATGGCCTCGGCCACCTCCGGAACGGTGGTTTCTGCCGGATCGACCGCGGCACTGCGCCGGCGCATCTCCGGGGAGACACGGAGTTCGGGTTGGTCGCTGTGCTTCTCCACCGTTGCCGGGGGCAGGGCCCACGTCCAGTCGTGCGGAGCGTGCGTCGGCCTGAGCAGCGCACGCTCCGCCGGCAGCAGGCGGAGCGGCAGAGGCGCGAGCGGATGCTCCTGGGTCACGAGCGCCTCGCCGAAGGACCGCAGAAGCGGGTACTGGAGGACCGCGACGCCCACGAGTACCAGCTCTTGCAGCAGGCAGGCCCTGAACTCGTCCGACGCCGCGGTGCCGAGCCGCTCGCCGTAGACGACCGGGACGATGTCCTCAGGCCGATGCCCCAGGGCCACGAGATGGGCCAGGCGCCGCTCGGCCCTGGTCCGTGCCGGCCCTCCGGCCCGCAGGCTGCTTGGCAGACACAGCAAAGCGCGCAGGCTCTGCTGTCCCGCCGTGGTGGCAAGGGCCGTCTGCAACCGGTCGAGCAGGAAGGCGTGTTCGGATGCATCCTCGCCTTCGCGGGCGGCCCGCCGGGCGAGCTCCGCGCCGAGCAGCGTCGCCCACTCGAAGTCTCCGGACGAAACCCGATGCCGGATCTCTTCGCCAAGTGCGGACGCGGCCGAGAAGTCACTGTCCAGCAGTTCTCTGATCCGCTGAGTCATGTCGCTGTGCATGGTGGAATCACTTTGCCTCACGCTCATCGAGTCGGGACCGGGCCGACGCCATGTGGCGCCGGCCCGGTCCCGTTCTTCCGCTTCTTCTACGACGCGGCGCGGACCGCTACGGCGCAGCCACCGGATAGGCGCTCAGAATCTCCTTGGTCTGCGGATTGACCGCAATCTGCAGATACTTCTCGCCCCTGGTTCCGATGGCTCTTCCCATCGGGAAGACGAACCTGAAGGCATCCGCGGGATCCTTTATCGCCTTGCTCTGCATGGCCCATGCCTCGTCCACCAGGGCGAGGACCTTGCCGGGGTCCTTCTCGATGAACACCGTGTGCGTCGCTCTGGAGGCATCGGGCACCGTGTGGGCGAGCACATGGTCGATCTTGTTGCCGAACTTCCGGTCGAGACCGTAGATCAGCCCGCCGGGCGACTGGAGCCTGCCGCCGCCCAGGTCGGCGAAGCCGATCGGGCAGAACGTGTTGTGCACGAGAACCGGCGTGGTCCCCGCCAGCACGTAGTAGGTGTGGATCTCGGCGACGCTCAGGTTGTAGGCGGAGTGCAGCCGCTGGTAGCGGTGGACGCCTACGACGGTGACGGTCTCGCCGCTGCTCGTGCGCAGCGTCTGGCCGGGCCTGAGATCGCCGGCGTCGATCCAGCGGTGGGCGCTGGGCGACCAGAACGGGTGATGCTGTGTGGCGGTGATCCGTGACCGGCCGGCGTCGATCGTGATGTCGGCGAAGTCGGTGTCGTCCGGCGTGTAGATCGTGTCGGTGACAGCGCGGCCCGCGGTCCGGCCGCTTCCGGGATCGGTGGCGAGGACCGCGTCACCGGTCCTGACGTCCTTGATCGCCTTGGTCGTGCCATCGGCCATCAACACGTGCGTGGCGCCGGGGAAGCTGTTGGGCCGGCATGCCATGCGGGATTCTTCGTAGGCGTTCACCGACCGCTCGATGCTCGCCAACGCCTCCGCGTCGATGTCCAGAGTACGCAGTGCCTTCATCGCGTCGGCGACGCCGATGCCGGTGCGCATGGCGGCGTCCACGGCGCGGATCGCGTCGGCGACCTTGCCGATGGGCCCGCCGAGCGGGAGCCAGGTCGCGGCCCAGAAGCAGTCGCTCGCACTGCCCTCGCCGCCGCCGAAGGCCTTGTGGTAGCAGCCGGTGAAGTCACCCTTGATCGACTTGGCGATGCCCTTCCAGACGTCGACGGTCGCGTCCCACGTGGAGATCTTGACCGTTTTGGTCTGGTCCTTGATGGTGACCGTCTTCAGGAAGTACGTGTCGTCCACCGGGCAGCCGGCCGGGGTGGCGGGCACGTCGGGGTTTGCGCACAGGTAGAAGCTGACCACCGCGTCGAAGTGCGCGACGTACACGATCTTGTCGCAGACCACGACGTCGTGGCACTCGTTGGGGAGGCGCTCGGGCTCCCCGCGCTGCCTGATCTCGTCGATGACGGAGAAGACCCCGCCGACACCGGTCCCCGAGCCGTTCTTGACGTTCTTGCTTGCCTGAGCCGCCTCCGCTTCCGTGGCGGCCTGCTGGGCCTCCGTGGAGTACTTGTCGGCGTCCTTGGCCGCTTGTTCGGCTTCGGTGGCGGCGGTGTCGGCGCGGGTGGCGGCGGCGCGGGCGTCCTTGGCGTCCTGTTCGGCCTGGGTGGCCGCGGCGCGGGCGGCCGAGGCGTCGAGTTCGGCCTGGTCGGCGGAGTCGCGGGCGTCCTTGGCGTAGCCCTCGGCGTTGCCGGCTGCCTTGTCGGCGGCCGCGGCGTCGGCGGCTGCCTGCTTGTCGTACTCGATGGTGCGGGCCAGTGAGTCGGCCGCCTTGGAAGCGGCGGTGGCGGCGTCGGCCGCGTAGCCGAGGGCGTCCTTGGAGTAGGTGCGGGCGTCGGCCGCGTACTGCGCGGCGTTCGCGGCGTGCTGGTAGGCCTCCTTGGCGTCGCCCTTCGCCTGGTCGGCGAGGTTCTTGGCGGCCTGGGCCTCGGCGGCCGCGTTGCCGGCGTGCGCCTGGGCGACGGCCTGCTGCTGCTCCGCGATCGACTTCGACGCCTGTCCGGTCAGGACGACCAGGCCGGCGGCGGAGTCGGTGTCGACGTAGGGAGAGCCGAGCTGGACGGCGTCGTTGGCGGGGGCAGCGACCTGTTCGGCGGCCTTGGCCGCGTCGACGGCTGCCTGGGCGGTGACATGGGCGAAGCCGGCGGCCTTGGCCGCTGCGGCGAGGGCCTTCACGGCTTCCGCGTTGGCGGCGTCGGCCTGGGTCCTGGCGTCCTTGGCGTGCTGTTCGGCCTCGTCGGCGAGCTTGACCGCGGCCTGGGCCTCGGCGGCGGCGTCCTTGGACGCCTTGATGGCGTCGGCGACCGCGGCCGTCGAGGTCTTCACCGCGGCGTCGGCCTTGAGCTTGTCGGCCTGGGCGGCGTCGGAGGCGGCGCGGGCGCGCTTGGCGGCCGCCTCGGCGCGGGTGGCGGCGGCGTCCGCCGCGGCTGCGGCCTCGGTGGCGGCATTGGCCTCGGAACCGGCCTTGTCCGCCGCGGTCTCGGCGTCGTCGGCGGCCTTGTCCGCCTCGTTCGCGGCCGCGCGGGCGTCCTCTGCCGCGGAACCGGAGCTGAGCTTGTCGGCGTAGGCGTCCTTGGCATCGGCCTTCGCTCGCTTGGCGTTGGCCTCCTGCCGCGCGTCCCAGGCATCGTCGCGCATGGCCTTGGCGTGGTCCCTGGCCTTGACCGCGTCGTCCCGCTTGCCCTGGGCGGTCTTCTCGGCGGCCTCGGCCCGGTCCTTGGCGTCACTGGCCTTGGTCGCCTCGGCCTCGGCGTTCTTCCTGTGCTCGGCGGCCTCGGCCTGCTTGGCGGCGGCCGTCTCCTTCTCGGCCTTGGCCGTCTTCTCCTCGGCCTCCGCGGTGAGCCGCTTGGCGTGCGCGTCGGCGGCGGCCGCCTTCGCGTCACCTTCGGCCTTGAGCGCGACGGCGAGCTTGGCCTCCGCGGTCTCCTTGTCCTTCTTCGCGTTGTCCCGGTGCACCTTGGCCGCGTCCGCGGCCGCCTTGGCCTGGAACTCGGCCGTCTTCGCGGCCTCCTTGCGGAACTCCGCCTTGGCCTGCGCGGCCTGCGCCAGCGCGCGCTGCGCGATGGTCGCACTGTCCCCGGCGGCAGCCCGGGTGGCGGCCTCGGCCGTCTCACCGGCCTTCACCAACGCCGTCAGAGCCGCGACCGCACCCTTGGTCACCTGCGCCTTCTGCTGACCCACCAGCAGACCCCGACCCCTCGGCGCACCATTGGCGTCCGCGGTGTCGTAGGCGCTCTGCAGCGCGCTGTCCGAACCGGTCGCGGCCTTCTGCGCGGCGGTCAACTGCGCCTTGAGCACGGCCAGCTGGGCCTTCGCGCCGGTCTGGGCGGCGCTCACCCCGTTCTTCGCCTTGGTGAACTGCGCCTTGTCCGGGTAGCTCAAACTGGCGTCGCCGGTGTGCCCCTTGGGCACCACGCGCAGCTTCTGCGAGGCCGAGCTGTTGCAGGTCAGCAGCGAGGAGTTCTTGCTGTTGTCGAACGAGGGCAGGTTCAGGCACTTGTCCGTCGCGGCGTTGCGGAACACGCCCGCCGCCCGCAGATCGAAGTCCCACTGCTGCGCCTTGCTGCCGTTGCAGCTCGAGATCTGGATCTTCGTACCGTCGGCGTTCTTGCCGCCGGCCACGTCCAGGCACTTCTGCGACTTGGTGTTCGCCAGGGCGTAGCCGCCGTCGTACGAACCCCGCAACTGCCACTCCTGCGCCGAGCCGCCGTTGCAGGTGTAGACCTGGACCGCGGTGCCGTTGGCCGTGCCGCCGCCCTCCACGTCCAGGCACTTGCCCTTGGCGCCGGGGATCTCGATGGTCAGCGGGGCGTCGCCGATGTATCCGGCACCGCCCGCCGACCAGTAGTCCTGCCAGCGGGTGGCGTGGTCGGCGATCCAGGAGTGCCCGAGCATCTCGCCCAGGGCCTTGGTGCCCTTGGTCAGCGCGTCGACCGCTGCCTTGTTGGCGTCGAGGATCTGGTTGCGCTGAGTGGCCTGGGAGGCGATCTCCTGCTGCCACTCGCCGGCCGCGGTGGAGGTGATGTCGTCCAGCACACCGTTCGGATCCAGCGGATCACGCCAGCCGCACGCGGCGAAGCGGGACTTCACGTCCTCCACCGCGATCCGGTACTCGGGCGTGCCCGGCTGCGGTGCGGTGCGCGGGAAGCCGCCCGAGGCCAGGAAGATCCGCGCGTCGTCCGCACCCGGGTTCGCACTGGGGCGGCCGTGCATCCACTCGAACGCGGCGTGCTCGGCCAGCGCCTGGTTGAACTCCTCCCGGGTCCTGCCCACCGAGCTGGGGTCCTGCCCGTACAGGGAGGCGCCCACCTGGTCGACGGCAGCGAGGGTCTTCTCGTCGGCCGCCGGGGTCTCGTCGTCGTAGAAGTCGGAGTCGGTCCGCCAGTACCGGTCGGAGATCCACGACGTCAGACCGGTCTGCCCGTAGAACGACTGCTGACCGTCGTCACCGGTGCCCGGCGGCCAGTGGAACCCGGTCACGGTGAACCCGCCCGGCGTCTCCAGCCCGTCCAGCGGCTTCTTCCAGGACTCCTGGAGCGCGGACAGCGCCGCGCCCTCCTTGCTCGCCGCGTCCTTGTCCGCCTTGTAGGCGACGGCCAGCGGCGTCTTCTCCCAGTTCTTCCGGTCGGCCGCGACATGCAGCTTCTCCGGCGTCTGGTTGAGGCCGTCCTGCGCGGTCGCGGCCATCGACGTGCCGCCGAGCCGCAGCACGTCGGCCATCAGGCACTGGTCCTGCCGCAACTGCTCGGCAGCCGTGTCCTCGTACCAGGGGTAGGAGTCACTCACCGGCTCGCCCCGCAGCGGCGACGCGCCGGGCTGGACGGCCAACCCGGCCAGCACCGCCAACGCCACGGCGGAGGTGGTCACAAACCCTGAACTGCGCGATCTGGCCAGGCGGGACCATGGTGTGGAACGCAAAGAGGCATCCTTGTCTTCGTCAAGGGGGATGCGTGCCGGGAGCAGCCCAGAAGCCGTACGAACGGGTACGGCGGCATGACGAAGCGAACTTTCCCCGTGAGCGACGGTGTTCCCCCGGTCGCTGATAGATGTGCACGGACGCGGGCAGGTCAGGCCCGGTCATGCGCAGACACCATATGCGCACGTCATGCACACGTAAAGTCCCCAATTGACAGTCGATTTGGCTCGCCTGCGGCATCAGCGCTGGTCACTGGCCGACTGCGATGAGCAGGGCCCGTCAGCAGCCGGGGTTTTGTGATGGTCTTGTGCTCCGCGGCCGACTGTCCGCGCGCCCACCAGGCGCCGCAGGACCCCGAAGGGTCGGTTGCCGCACCCGGTTCGCTCAAGGGCGTCACACTGGCCGACAACGCGGCGCACCTGATCGGGATCCTGGAACGGGCCAAGGAGAACGGCCGGGTCATCCTCGTCGCGCACAGCCGCGGCGGCATGATTCGACCGCCGCGGCCAACGTGAGGCCGGACCTGATCGACCGTATCGTGTGCGTCTCGGCCTCGTCGGCGCCGGCGCTCGCCGGAAATCCCGCCGAACTCGGCCTGCTGCGCGTCAACTTCCGTACCGCGGACCCGGCGTCTCTCGCCGCGTTCAAGGCGGCTTTCCGGGCCGACGGCACCGATGAGCAACTGCTGGTCCTCCTCGACACCTTCCAGGCCGACGCCTCAGCCCTGCTGCCCCGGCTGATAGTGCCCCGGTGTCATCCGGGTGCTCACGCCGAAGCGGTTCCAGGCGTTGATCATCGTGATCGCGGCGATCAGATGGGACAGCTCCGCGTCGTCGAAGTGCTTGGCGGCGTGGTCGTACACCTCGTCCGGGACGAAGCCGTCGGTCAGGACCGTGATCGCCTCGGTCAGTTCGATCGCGGCCAGCTCGCGTTCCGTGTAGAAGTGCCGCGACTCCTCCCACGCGCTCAGCTGCACGATCCGCTCGACGCTCTCGCCGGCCGCCAGCGCGTCCTTGGTGTGCATGTCGAGGCAGAACGCGCAGTGGTTGAGCTGCGAGGCGCGGATCTTCACCAGCTCGTACAGCTTGGGGTCGTCCAGGCCCCGGCGGACGGCGGTCTCCAGGTGGATCATCGCCTTGTACACGCCCGGGGCGTGCTCGGCCCACTGCAGGCGGGGGGTGATCTCCGCGGCGTACTGGGGGGCAGTCGGTTCGTTGTTCATGTCTTCGACTCTATGGAGCAGGCGGCCCAGGAGTATGGTCCATTTCCATGGAGAGACCTTGGGCCACTTTCGGGGTTGATCTGCATCTGGAGCCCTCCGGCGCGGGTGGGCTTCGCCGTGGGCTGACCGACGCCCTGCGGGACGCCGTGCGCGGCGGACGGCTCGCCCCGGGCACCCGGCTGCCCTCCTCCCGGACCCTCGCGGCCGACCTCGGCATCGCCCGGAACACCGTCGCCGAGGCGTACGGCGACCTGGTCGCGGAGGGCTGGCTCACCGCACGGCAGGGGTCGGGGACCCGGGTCGCCGAGCGAGCCGTCGTACCGCCCAGCGATACGGCTCCGCGGCCCCGCGCCCCCGGCCGGCCCACCCACAATCTGGTCCCCGGTACCCCCGACCTCGCCTCCTTCCCCCGCGCCGAGTGGCTCAGGGCGGCCCGCCGCGCCCTCATCGCCGCCCCCTCCGACGCCCTCGGCTACGGTGACCCGCGCGGTCGCCCCGAACTGCGCACCGCCCTGGCCGGCTACCTCTCCCGTGCCCGGGGCGTGCGCGCCGCTCCCGACGCCATCCTGGTCTGCGCGGGCTTCTCCCACGGGCTGAGGATCCTCGGCACGGTGCTGCGGGCGCGCGGCGCACACACGGTGGCGGTCGAGTCGTACGGCCTCTTTGTCCACTGGGACCTGCTCACGGCGGCCGGACTGACCACCAGGCCCCTGCCGTACGACGCACGCGCCACGGACACCCGCGCCCTGCCGGACGCCGGGGCGGTGCTGCTCACCCCCGCCCACCAGTTCCCGATGGGCACACCCCTGCGCGCCGACCGGCGGGCGGCCGTCGTGGACTGGGCGCGGCGCACCGGGGGGCTGGTCCTGGAGGACGACTACGACGGCGAGTTCCGCTACGACCGCCAGCCGGTCGGCGCGCTCCAGGGCCTGGACCCGGACCACGTGGTGTACCTGGGTACCGCCAGCAAGTCCCTCGCCCCCGGCCTGCGGCTGGCCTGGATGGTGCTGCCGCCGTCCCTCATGGAGGAGTGCGTGGCGGCCAAGGGCCTGGTCGACAACTGCGGGGTGCTGGACCAGCTGACCCTGGCGGAGTTCATCACCTCCGGGGCGTACGACCGTCATGTGCGCTCCGCCCGGCTGCGCTACCGGCGCCGCCGGGACGCCCTCGTCGCGGCCCTCGCCGACCGCGCGCCCGAGGTCCGGGTCACCGGTATCGCGGCCGGTCTGCACGCCGTGCTGCGCCTGCCGCCCGGCACCGAGCCGTCGGTCGTCCAGGCGGCCGCCTGGCAGGGCCTCGCCCTGCACGGCCTCGCCTTCTACCGCCACGCCCAGGCCACGACGGAGCCGCTGGACGCCCTGGTCGTCGGCTACGGGACACCGCCGGACCATGCGTGGGCGGGGGCACTGGAGGCGTTGTGCCGGGTGCTGCCGTGATGCGTCAGGGTGTCAGGAGCGCGGCCGGGTCGGCTCGGCGACCGGGGCGGTGTCCGCCGTCGGGGCCTCGCCGAAGCGTGCCAGCAGCAGCGCTCCCGCCACCGCCACCACGAAGCCCAGCACCGCCAGCCAGGTCAGCCCCTCCCGCGTACGGTCCCCGAGCCACACCACCCCCACCGCGGCCGGGCCGATCGTCTCCCCGATCACTATCCCGGCGGTGGCCGTCGTCGGCGAACCGCGCTGCAGGGCCGACGTCAGCAGCAGGAACGCGGCGCCGCCGCCGAGAAGCAGGGCATAGGTCGCGGGGTTGGTGAGCAGGTCGGACGGCTTCAGCGAGTCGATCAGCCGCACCGCCACCTCCACCACTCCGAACCCGAACCCGGCCCCCAGCCCGAGCAGCAATGCCCGCCCGCGCCCCGGCAGCCGCCCGCCGACCGTCCCGAGCAGCAGCACTCCCACCGCCGTCCCGAGCATCGCGTACTTCAGCGCAGCCGAGCCGGAACGGTCCCCCTCCGTCCCGGACGCCAGCCCCAGCATTGCCAGCCCGGCGCACACCACCGCGACCGCGCTCCACTCCACCCCGCTCAGCCGCACCCGCAGCAGCCGCGCCGCGACCACCGCCGTCACGGCGAGGCTGGACGCGAGGGCCGCGCCGACCGCGTAGATGGGGATCGACCGCAGAGCCGCGATCTGCAGCAGGAAGCCGAGCCCGTCCAGCGCGAGCCCGGCCAGATACCGCCACTGCCGCAGCGCCCGGAGCAGCAGCGCCGCGTCCCCGCCCCCGCCGGTGTCGGCGGCCTCGCGCGCCGCCATCGCCTGCAACACCGTCGCCGTACCGAAGCAGACCGCCGCGCCAAGGGCGCACAGCATTCCAAAGAGCACAAAGCGACTGTAGGGGAGCGGAAAAACCCGGGGGTCCCTGGGGTGCCGCTCTTACCGATCTTTAGGCTGACGGGACAGCGACAAGAAATCAGCCGACGGGGGACACACGAACATGGCCAGCACACGCAGGCAACTGCGCTCCGGAACCGTCGTCCTCGGCGGCATGGGTCTGCTCGCGGCGGCCCTCACCGCCTGCTCGTCCGAACCGGACAAGCGCTGCGTCGACCGCGACAGCTACAACCTCACCAAGGGCTACAAGGTCGTCGCCGACAAGAACTGCAAGTCCACCAAGGTCACCAAGGTCTCCGTCAACGGCGCCTGGTACTACGGCGGCAAGAAGAAGAACGGCTGGGTCGACGGCGGTTCCTTCACCAAGCCGAGCAAGGGCTCGGGCGGCGGCTCCTCGGACGACGACAGCCACCACAGCGGGGTCCACCGCGGCGGCTTCGGCGGCGGCAAGGGCAGCTCCGGCGGCTGAACGGGACACGCGAGATGGAACGCCGCACGATCGAACCCCGCCCCGGCTGGCAGCGGACCGTCGAGGAACAGGGGCTGATCTACCCGCTCACCCGCCACCGCGACGGCTCGCTGCGCCCGTACTGGGACGAGAGCGCGTACTACGCCTTCACGCTCGACGAGGTCGAGGCGCTGGAGCAGACCGTCGAGGAACTGCACCGCATGTGCCTGGCGGCCGCGGACCACATCGTCACCACCGGCCGCCTCGCCGACCTCGGCATCACCGATCCGCGGGTCGCGCGGGCGGTCACCGAGGCCTGGCGGCGGCGCGCCGAACTCCCCTCCGTCTACGGCCGCTTCGACCTCCGCCATGACGGCACGGGCCCGGCGAAGCTCCTGGAGTACAACGCCGACACCCCCACCTCCCTGGTGGAGGCCGCCTCACCGCAGTGGTTCTGGATGGAGGACCGTTTCCCCGGCGCCGACCAGTGGAACTCGCTCCACGAACGCCTCGTCGCCGCCTGGAAGAAGCAGGCCGCCCTCCTCCCGCCCGGCAGCCCGCTGTACTTCGCGCACTCCTCCGACGACGAGCTGGGCGAGGACCTGATGACCGTCGCCTATCTGAAGGAGACCGCGCAGCAGGCCGGCCTGGACACCGACTGGATCTCCATGGAGGAGATCGGCTGGGACCCGCTCTCCGGCCGCTTCGTCGACAACCGGCTCCGCTTCATCCGCAGCTGCTTCAAGCTCTACCCCTGGGAGTGGCTCACCACCGACGCCTTCGCCGGCCATGTCCTCGACACCCTCGACAACGGCGGCGGCACCGGCAGCACCCTGTGGATCGAGCCCGCCTGGAAGATGCTGCTGAGCAACAAGGCCCTCCTGGCGATCCTCTGGGAGCTGTACCCCGGCCACCCCAACCTCCTGCCCTCCTACCTCGACGGCCCGCGCGAGCTCGCCACGACCACCGGCTACGTCGCCAAGCCCCTCCTGGGCCGGGAGGGCGCCGGCGTGACCGTCCACGAGCCCGGCACGGAGCCCGTCCCGCGCGAGGAGCCCTGCTGCTACCAGCAGCTGGCCCCGCTCCCCGCCTTCGACGGCAACCACGTCGTCCTCGGCGCCTGGGTCGTCGAGGACGAGTCGGCCGGGCTGGGCATCCGCGAGTCCTCGGGCCTGATCACGGACGAGTACGCCCGCTTCCTGCCCCATGTGATCCTCTAGGTCCTGTCGTCCGACTCCCGTGGTCCCCCCGCAGGGCAGGCGGGAGTTTGACGACAGGGCCTAGGACGCCTGGGCACCCAGCACGCCGCGGAGCTGGTCGAGGCCCCAGTCCAGGTCCTCCTTGCTGATCACCAGCGGCGGGGCGATCCGGATCGTCGAGCCGTGGGTGTCCTTCACCAGGACACCCCGCTCCATGAGCTGCTCCGACACCTGCCGTCCCGTCCCCGCCCGCCGGGCGATGTCGACCCCGGCCCACAGCCCGCGCCCCCGCACCCGGGTGACCGTGCCGGTGCCGAGCAGCGCGCCCAGCTCGCGGTGCAGATGCGCGCCCAGCTCCGCGGACCGCGCCTGGTACTCGCCGGTCCGCAGCATCGCGATCACCTCCAGCGCCACCGCACAGGCCAGCGGATTCCCGCCGAACGTCGACCCGTGCTCGCCCGGCCGGAACACCCCCAGCACCTCCGCGCTCGACACCACCGCCGACACCGGCAGGATCCCGCCGCCCAGCGCCTTCCCGAGCACATACATGTCCGGTACGACGCCCTCGTGCTCGCACGCGAAGGTCCGCCCGGTCCGGCCCAGCCCCGACTGGATCTCGTCCGCGATGAAGAGCACGTTCCGTTCCCGCGTCAGCTCCCGCACCGCCGGCAGATAGCCCTCCGGCGGCACGATCACCCCCGACTCGCCCTGGATCGGCTCCAGCAGCACCGCGGCCGTGTTCTCGGTGAGCGCCTCCCGCATCGCGGTCAGGTCGCCGTACGGCACGATCTCGAAGCCGGGCGTGTACGGCCCGAAGTCCGCCCGTGCCTCCGGGTCCGTGGAGAAGCTGATCACGGTCGTCGTACGGCCGTGGAAGTTGCCGCCCGCGACCACGATCTTCGCCATCTCCGCGGGCACCCCCTTGACCCGGTAGCCCCACTTCCGGGCCGTCTTCACCGCGGTCTCCACGGCCTCCACGCCCGTGTTCATCGGGAGCACCATGTCCATGCCACACAGTTGGGCCAGCTCGGTGCAGAACGCGGCGAACCGGTCGTGGTGGAACGCCCGGGACGTCAGCGTCACCCGCTCCAGCTGCGCCTTGGCCGCCGCCACCAGCCGCGGGTGCCCGTGCCCGAAGTTCAGCGCCGAGTACCCGGCCAGCAGATCGAGATACCGCCTCCCCTCGACATCCGTCATCCAGGCGCCGTCCGCGGTGGCCACGACCACCGGCAGCGGGTGGTAGTTGTGCGCACTGTGGGCGTCCGCGGCGGCGATGAGCGTCTCCGTAGCGTTCACGGGATCTCCAGAGGGCCAGAGAGTCGGGTTCGTCCCTTTCTTATCCTCGCTCGCATGGTGGACGTGGGACCTGCCGAATCCGACGCGCCCGGTAGGCTGACCAGCGGGCCGTAACTGGCGCGCTGGGATGGGACGGACCATCGGGGAGCGGCCCGATCGGGAAACAGTGCCGTGCGCCTGGGCCGAGCCGAGTACGCCGAATGTCACGTCCGGAGGTCCCGATGCCCGAGAATTCCGCCAGCCCTGCGCCTCTCTCCACCGAGTCGACGGCCTTCCGAGCCGCCCTCGACGTGATCCGCGCCGTCGAGCCGCGCGTCGCAGACGCCATCGCGCAGGAGGTCGCCGACCAGCGCGAGATGCTCAAGCTGATCGCCTCCGAGAACTACGCCTCCCCGGCCACCCTGCTTGCCATGGGCAACTGGTTCAGCGACAAGTACGCCGAGGGCACCATCGGCCGCCGCTTCTACGCCGGCTGCCGCAATGTCGACACCGTCGAGTCCCTCGCCGCCGAGCACGCCAAGGAGCTGTTCGGCGCCCGCCACGCCTACGTCCAGCCGCACTCCGGCATCGACGCCAACCTGGTCGCCTTCTGGGCCGTCCTCGCCCAGCGTGTCGAGGCCCCCGCCCTGGAGAAGGCCGGCGTCCGCCAGGTCAACGAGCTCTCCGAGGCCGACTGGGCCGAGCTCCGCCAGGCCTTCGGCAACCAGCGCATGCTCGGTATGTCCCTGGACGCCGGCGGCCACCTCACCCACGGCTTCCGCCCGAACATCTCCGGCAAGATGTTCGACCAGCGCTCCTACGGCACCGACCCGGCCACGGGCCTGATCGACTACGAGGCGTTGCGCGCGTCGGCACGTGAGTTCAAGCCCCTGATCATCGTGGCGGGCTACTCGGCCTACCCCCGCCTGGTGAACTTCCGGATCATGCGTGAGATCGCCGACGAGGTCGGCGCGACCCTCATGGTCGACATGGCCCACTTCGCGGGCCTGGTCGCGGGCAAGGTCCTGACCGGCGACTTCGACCCGGTCCCGCACGCCCAGATCGTGACCACGACCACCCACAAGTCCCTGCGCGGCCCGCGCGGCGGCATGGTCCTGTGCGACGACTCCCTCAAGGACCAGGTCGACCGCGGCTGCCCGATGGTCCTCGGCGGCCCGCTCCCGCACGTCATGGCCGCCAAGGCCGTCGCCTTCGCCGAGGCCCGGCAGCCCGCGTTCCAGGACTACGCCCAGCGCATCGTCGACAACTCCCGGGCGCTGGCCGAGGGCCTGATGCGCCGGGGCGCGACCCTGGTGACCGGCGGCACGGACAATCACCTCAACCTGATCGACGTGGCCACGTCCTACGGCCTCACCGGCCGCCAGGCCGAGGCCGCGCTCCTGGAGTCCGGCATCGTCACCAACCGCAACGCGATCCCGGCCGACCCCAACGGCGCCTGGTACACCTCCGGCATCCGCATCGGCACCCCGGCGCTGACCACGCGCGGCCTGGGCACGGCCGAGATGGACGAGGTGGCCGGCCTGATCGACCGGGTCCTGACGACGACGGAGCCGGGCACCACCAAGTCGGGCGCCCCGTCCAAGGCGGCCCACGTCCTGGACGCGAAGACCGCGGAGGAGATCGCCCAGCGGGCGACGGACCTGGTGGCGGGCTTCCCGCTGTACCCCGAGATCGACCTCGGCTGATCCCGGCACCCCGGGCGGCCCCCGCGGCTGCCCGGGACCCGTTCCGGGTGGCGGCCGCGCTCTGAGAGAATGATGAGCATGGCCTCTGACAGTCCCCGCGTGCTCTCCGGAATCCAGCCCACCGCAGGCTCGTTCCACCTCGGCAACTACCTCGGTGCCGTCCGCCAGTGGGTGGCCCTGCAGGAGACCCACGACGCGTTCTACATGGTCGTCGACCTGCACGCGATCACGGTCCCGCAGGAGCCCGCGGAGCTGCGCGCCAACACCCGGCTGGCCGCCGCCCAGCTTCTCGCGGCCGGCCTCGACCCGGACCGCTGCACGCTCTTCGTCCAGAGCCATGTGCCCGAGCACGCCCAGCTCGCCTGGGTCATGAACTGCCTCACCGGCTTCGGCGAGGCCTCCCGCATGACCCAGTTCAAGGACAAGGCCGCCAGGCAGGGTGCCGACCGCGCCTCCGTCGGCCTGTTCACGTACCCGGTCCTCCAGGTCGCGGACATCCTGCTGTACCAGGCCAACGAGGTCCCGGTCGGTGAGGACCAGCGCCAGCACGTCGAGCTCACCCGCGACCTCGCCGAGCGCTTCAACGGCCGCTTCGGCCAGACCTTCACCGTCCCGAAGCCGTACATCCTCAAGGAGACGGCGAAGATCTACGACCTCCAGGACCCGTCGATCAAGATGAGCAAGTCGGCGTCCACGCCGAAGGGCCTCATCAACCTCCTGGACGACCCGAAGATCACCGCGAAGAAGGTCAAGAGCGCCGTCACCGACACGGACACCGTGGTCCGCTTCGACGCCGAGAACAAGCCGGGCGTGAGCAATCTGCTCACGATCTATTCGACGCTCACGGGTGCGGGTATCGCCGAACTGGAACAGAAGTACGAGGGCAAGGGCTACGGTGCGCTCAAGACCGACCTCGCCGAGGTGATGGTCGAGTTCGTGACCCCGTTCCGGGAGCGCACCCAGCAGTATCTGGACGACCCCGAGACGCTGGACTCGATCCTGGCCAAGGGCGCGGAGAAGGCGCGGGCCGTCGCCGCGGAGACACTCTCCCAGGCGTACGACCGCGTGGGCTTCCTGCCGGCCAAGCACTGAGGCGTACGACCGCACGTACGTACGTCGGGCAGAGCGCTGTACATCACTCCGGCTGCGCCTGCCCACAACACAGCCGTGGCCTTACAGTCGATAGCCGGACGGCTGAGTACGAACCAGACACCTCACTCGGCAGCGCATCCGGCAGCGCACCGGACACGACGACAGGAGACGACGTGGGGACCGTAACGATCGGCGTGTCGATCGCGGTCCCGGAGCCTCACGGCAGCCTGCTCCAGGAGCGGCGCGCGGGCTTCGGCGACCCCGCGGCTCACGGCATCCCCACCCATGTCACCCTGCTGCCGCCGACGGAGCTCGACGCCACCGGGCTGCCGGCCGTCGAGGCGTATCTGACCGAGGTCGCCGCGGCCGGCCGCCCCTTCCCGATGCGGCTGTCCGGCACCGGCACCTTCCGGCCGCTGTCGCCGGTGGTGTACGTGAAGGTCGTCCAGGGCGCGGAGGCCTGCGCCCGGCTGCAGAAGCGGGTCCGGGACGCCTCCGGTCCCGTGGCACGCGAGCTGCAGTTCCCGTACCACCCGCACGTCACGGTGGCGCACGGCATCGACGACGCGGCGATGGACCGCGCCTTCGAGGAACTCGCCGACTACGACGCCGAGTGGCCCTGCACGGGCTTCGCGCTCTACGAACAGGGCCCCGACGGCGTATGGCGCAAGCTCCGGGAGTTCACCTTCGGCGGCTCGGTGGTACCCCCACAGGCCGGCCACGCGGACGTGGAACGCGGCACGATCGCCAGCCGCTGAGCGCTTCGCCGGTGGTGGCGGGGCGGGTCGTCGGTTGTCCGCGGCGCCGTCGTGGCTGGTCGCGCAGTTCCCCGCCCCCCTTCCGGTTGCTGCCGTGTCAGATCGGCAAGCGGCGGAACACCGCGCGTGGCGCGTGGCGTAGGGCCGACATGATCAGGCGGAGCAGTCCCGGTACCCACACCGTCTCCGTGCGCCGTCGCAGTCCGAGTTCGATGGCCGTGGCGACCTCCTCCGGTGTGGTGGACATCGGTGCCTCTTCGAGACCGGCCGTCATTCTGGAGCGTACGAAGCCGGGGCGTACGACCATGACGTGGACGCCGGTGCCGTGCAGCGCGTCGCCGAGGCCCTGGGTGAAGGCGTCGAGGCCGGCCTTGCTGGAGCCGTAGATGAAGTTCGAGCGGCGGGCGCGCTCACCGGCGACCGAGGACAGCACCACCAAGGAGCCGTGCCCCTGGGACTGGAGGGCCCGCGCGCACACCAGGCCCGCCGACACCGCGCCCGTGTAGTTGGTCTGGGCGACGCGTACGGCGTTCATCGGCTCCCGCTCGTCGCGCGCCTGGTCGCCGAGGATGCCGAAGGCGAGCAGCACCATGTCGATGTCGCCCTCGGCGAAGACCTTGCCGAGCACACTCTCGTGGGACTCGGGGTCGAGCGCGTCGAAGGCGACGGTGCGGACGTCCGCCCCCTGGGAGCGCAGGCCCTCGGCGGCCTCCTCAAGGGTGGGAGAGGGGCGGCCCGCCAGCCACACCGTGCGGGTGCGGCGCGCGACGAGCCTGCGCACTGTCGCCAGCGCGATCTCTGACGTGCCGCCCAGGACGAGCACGGACTGGGGGATGCCGAAGGCGTCCTTCACGACAGCTCCTTGGGGGATCGGAACGGCTGGTGTGGACTCAGAGGCCCAGGCGTCGGGCCAGGTCCGAGACGAAGAGCCCGCGTGGGTCCAGTTCCGCGCGCAGGGCCCGGAAGTCGGCGAGCCGGGGGTACATCGCGGCGAGCATGTCCGGGCGCAGCCGGGAGTCCTTGGCGAGATAGACGCGCCCGCCCGCCGCGGCGACCTCCTCGTCGAGTTCGTCGAGGAACGCGCCGAGGCCGGGCAGCGCGGCCGGAATGTCCAGTGCGAGGGTCCAGCCGGGCACCGGGAAGGAGAGCCAGCCGGGGTCGGCGTCCCCGAAGCGCTTGAGGACGGCCAGGAAGGAGGGGCAGCGGCGCTGGGAGATACGGCGGACGATCCGGCGCAGGGCCTCCTCCTGGCCGTACCCGACGACGAACTGGTACTGGACGAAGCCGCCGCGGCCGTAGATCCGGTTCCAGTGCGGCACTGCGTCCAGGGGGTGGAAGAAGGCGGAGATCCGCTGGAGTTCACCGTGCCGCGCGCGGGGCGCCCTCCGGTACCAGAGTTCGTTGAACAGCCCCACGGAGGTACGGCCGAGCAGCCCGTCGGGGACGAGGGCGGGGGCGGCCGGGAGCTGCCGGGGGCGGAAGGACAGCGGACGGCGCCACGCGCGTGTGCCCTTGCGCAGGGCCTGCCGGGGCGCGTGGTCGCCGCGGGTGAGCACCGCGCGCCCGGTCGCCGCGCCGCGGGCCAGCAGGTCGATCCAGGCGACCGAGTAGCGGTAGCGGTGGTCGGTCGCCGTCAGACGGGCCATCAGGTCGTCGAGGTCGGTGGCGCGTTCGGTGTCGACCGACAGGTACGAGGTCTCGACCGGCAGCAGCCGCATGGTGGCCGTGAGGATCACCCCGGTCAGGCCCATGCCGCCCGCGGTCGCGTCGAACAGGGGCGTGCCGCGGCCGACCGCGTGGATCTCGCCGTCGGCCGTCAGGAGTTCGAAGGACAGCACGTGGCGGCAGAAGGAGCCGGAGACATGGTGGTTCTTGCCGTGGATGTCGGCGCCGATCGCCCCGCCGACCGTGACCTGACGGGTTCCCGGCGTCACCGGCACGAACCAGCCGAGCGGCAGCAGCACCTCCATCAGCCGGTGCAGGGACACGCCCGCGTCACACAGCACGGTGCCGCCGTCGGCGTCGATGGCGTGGATGCGGTCGAGCCCCGTCATGTCGATGACGGACCCGCCGGCGTTCTGCGCGGCGTCCCCGTACGCCCGCCCCAGTCCCCGCGCGATGCTGCCCCGGGCCCCGCAGTTCCGGACGGCGGCCACGGCTTCCTCGTAGCTCCGCGGGCGGATCAGCCGGGCGGCGGTGGGGGCGGTGCGGCCCCAGCCGGTGACGGACACCGTGTCTTCGGACATGGCGGTGACCGTATCGCCCTTATATGGGCGATTGGTTATGGAACATTACGCTCATCCCCGAAATGGGTGATTAATGGTATGTCGCACAATATTGTCGTAGTGCTGGCGGCGGTCGACGTGAACAGTGAGTCCACATGGACGACTTCGACGACCTGGACCACAGAATCCTTTCTGCACTGCATGCCTGCGGCACCGCTCCGCGCGTCGCCTCCGCCGCACGCGGCCTGTCCCTCGCCGGTGAGCACGGCGCCCTGTGGCTCGGGACGGGACTCGTCGGAGCCGCCGTGGACGGCACCCGGCGCGGCTCCTGGTTGCGCGGCACCGCGCTCGTGGCGGGCGCACACCTCGCCAGCATGGGCGTGAAGCGGCTCGTGCGCCGTGCGCGCCCCTCGCACATCGAACCCCTGGTGAGCACCGCGGGCCGGCACTCCTTCCCGAGCTCCCACGCCGCCTCCTCCGCGGCCGCCGCCGTCGCCTTCGGCGCGCTGGGGACCTACGGGATCGCGCCGCTCGCCGCCGCCATGTGTCTCTCCCGTCTGGTCGTCGGCGTCCACTACCCCACGGACGTGGCCGCCGGCGCGGCGCTGGGGGCGCTCACGGCCCGGCTCGGGGCGCGCTGGATGAGGGGGAGCGCCCATGACTGAGGCAGCGCCCCTCACGGAATCGGCCCTCCTGGAGCAGCGCGCCCGCCACGAGCCACCCGCGCGGGTGCGCACCGCCACCGTCCTCACCGGCCTGCTGAAGACCACCCGCCCCAAGCAGTGGGTGAAGAACACCCTCGTGGTCGCCGCCCCGGCCGCGGCCGGGCAGATCTTCTCCCGGCACGCCCTCGTCCAGGTCGGCCTGGTCTTCGTCCTGTTCACCGGCTGCGCCGCCGCCGTCTACCTGATCAACGACGCCCGCGACGCCGCGGCCGACCGCGCCCACCCCACCAAGTGCCGCCGCCCGGTCGCCGCCGGACAGGTCCCGGTGCCCGTCGCCTACGCCGCCGGAGGCGTCCTGGCCGTCCTCGCGCCGGCCGCCGCGGCCTGGCTGACCTCACCCGTCGTCGCGGCGCTCCTGACGGCCTACATCGGCGTACAACTGGCGTACTGCGTCAGTCTCAAGCACGTCCTGGTGGTCGACCTCGTCGTCGTCACCACCGGCTTCCTGATGCGGGCGATGATCGGCGGGGTCGCGCTCGGCATCCCGCTGTCCCGCTGGTTCCTGATCACCACCGGCTTCGGGGCGCTGTTCATGGTGTCGGCCAAGCGCTACTCCGAAGCCCTGCAGATGGCCGGAAAAGCGGGCGCCACGCGCGCGTTGCTCACCGAGTACACCACCGGCTACCTCCGCTTCGTCTGGCAGCTCGCGGCCGGCGTCGCCGTCCTCGCCTACTGCATGTGGGCCCTGGAGGAGGGCGGTGTGCCGCACGCGAGCGTGCTTCCCTGGCGGCAGCTGTCGATGGTCGCCTTCATCCTCGCGATCCTCAGATACGCCGTCTTCGCCGACCGCGGCACCGCGGGCGAGCCGGAGGACGTGGTCCTGCACGACCGCGCCCTGGCCCTGATCGGAGCGGCCTGGCTGGCGATGTACGGCCTGGCGGTGGCGAATTGGTGACCCGGGCGCAGCGGGCCGAGGTGCTGGGCTTCGCCACCGTGGGTCTCCTCGCCTACGTCACCGACCTCGCCCTGTTCACCTGGCTGCGCGGCCCGGCCGCCCTCGACCCGCTCACCGCCAAGGCGCTGTCCTTCGTCGCGGGCTGCACGGTCGCCTACACCGGCAACGCGCTCGGCACCTACCGGCACACTCAGCCGCGGGGCATGCGCCCGTACGCCGTCTTCGTCGCCGTGAACATCGCGGGCGCCCTGGTCCAGCTCCTGTGCCTCGCCGTCAGCCACTACGGCCTCGGCCTCACCTCGCAGCGCGCCGACACCGTCTCCGGGGCGGGAATCGGCATGGCGCTGGCCACTGTCCTGCGGTTCTGGGGTACTCGGACATGGGTGTTCCACAACGAGGGCAGAGTCGGATCATGGACTGGCTGAAGAAACTCCCCGTCATCGGGCCGCTCGTCACGCGCCTGACGGCCACGCACGCGTGGCGGTCGTACGAGCGACTGGACCGGGTGAAGTGGACCCGGCTGGCCGCCGCGATGACCTTCATCAGCTTCATCGCGCTGTTCCCGCTGCTGACCGTGGCCGCCGCGACCGCCGCCGCCACCCTGAGCGAGAAGCAGCAGCGGGATCTCCAGAACAAGATCGCCGACCAGGTCCCCGGCATCTCCGACCAGCTCGACATCCACGCCCTGGTCCAGAACGCCGGCACCGTCGGACTCATCGCCGGCGCCTTTCTGCTGCTCACCGGCATCGGCTGGGTCGGCCAGATGCGCGACTGCCTGCGCGCGGTGTGGGAACTGCCCGACAGCGAGGAGAACCCCCTGCTGCGCACGGCCAAGGACGCGGGTGTCCTGGTCGGCTTCGGCGGCGCGGTCCTGACCACCCTCGCCGTCTCCACCGTCGCCTCCGCCATGGTGGGCTGGATCAGCGACCAGCTCGGCATCGGCCGTGCGAGCTGGGGCAGCCTCCTGCTGCGGACGGCCGCGTTCGCCGTCGCCGTCCTCGCCGACTTCCTGCTGCTGCTCTACGTCCTGACCCTGCTGCCCGGCGTAGAGCCGCCGCGCCGCCGCCTGCTCGTCGCGGCACTGATCGGCGCGGTCGGCTTCGAGCTGCTGAAACTGCTGCTCAGCAGCTATATCCAGGGAGTCGCCACCAAGAGCATGTACGGCGCTTTCGGCGTCCCCGTGGCCCTGCTGCTGTGGATCAACTTCACCTCGAAGCTGGTCCTGTTCTCCGCCGCCTGGACGGCGACGGAGAGCGAGGAGACGGCGCTCACGGACGGGACGACCGGCGGCGCACCAGATCCGGCAGCGGCCACCGGCGGTTGACCAGGAACACCCCGCCCGCCAGCAGCGCCAGCAGTCCACCGGTGATCGCCAGCGCGATGCCGATGCCGCCGCCCCCGGCGGAGGCGCTCACCACCGGCTTCGCGGACCCGCCGCTCCCGGTACCGTCCTTCTTCCCGTTGGCGGCCGTGGTGCTCGGCTGGGCGCTGGACTGCGCGGCGCTCCTCGGCGCCGCCAGTTCGCCCACCGGCGTGACCTTGCCGGCCGCCTTGAAGCCCCAGTCGAAGAGCTTGGCGGTCTCCTTGTAGACCTCGTTGTGCTCGCTCTTCTCCGGCTTCATGACGGTGACCAGCAGCACCCTGCCGTCGCGCTCGGCCACTCCGGTGAAGGTTGCGCCCGCGTTGGTGGTGTTGCCGTTCTTCACACCGGCGATGCCCTGGTAGACCGGGACGTCGCTGTCCCCGCTGAGCAGCCGGTTGGTGTTCTGGATCTCGAAGGTCCCGCGGACGGACTTGCCCTTCTTCTTGGTCGTCTCGCCGGGGAACGCCGCCCGCACGGTCGAGCAGTACTCGCGGAAGTCCTTCTTCTGCAGCCCCGAACGGGCGAACAGGGTCAGGTCGTACGCCGAGGAGACCTGTCCCTTCGCGTCGTAGCCGTCGGGGCTGACCACGTGCGTGTCGAGCGCCTGCAGCTCCTCGGCGTGCGCCTGCATGTCCTTCACGGTCTGCTCGACGCCGCCGTTCATCGCGGACAGCACGTGCACGGCGTCGTTGCCGGAGCGCAGGAAGACGCCGAGCCACAGGTCGTGGACCGTGTAGGTCTCGTCCTCCTTTATCCCGACCATGCTGGAACCGGCGCCGATGCCCGCCATGTCGGACGGCACCACCTTGTGCTTCGTCGACTTGGGGAACCTCGGCAGGACCGTGTCGGCGAACAGCATCTTCAGCGTGCTCGCCGGGGGCAGTTGCCAGTGCGGGTTGTGCGCGGCGAGCACCTCGCCGGACTCGGCGTCGGCGACGATCCAGGAGCGCGCGGTGAGGTCCTTGGGCAGCACGGGGACGCCACTGCCGAGGTTGACCTGGGTACCGGCCTGGCCGAGGCGGGCACCGCCGACCACCGACATGTGCGCCGGGGGAGTGGCGGAGGGGCTCGTCGAGGGGCGCGGGGCCGCGAGGGCGGCGGGCGCGGTGAGCGAAAGGGACAGCAAGGTGGCGGAAGCGAGCAGCAAGGATCGCTTACCGGTCTTCTTGGGTGCGGGCACGATCGAGAACGTACCTTCAGTGGATCGCGAAGTCCCGCGCGCCCTCCCACCCCGGGCGCGGATCCGGACAGCCGACGGCGATACTGGGTGCATGAAGCTCAGCCGCCCGGTCTCCTGGTTCCTGCTCGCCTTCGGGGTGTGGAGCTGGGTCATCTGGGTCACTTTCGTCAAGAATCTGATCAAGGACAGCAGCGGACTCGCCTTCGACGACGGCCACCCGACGGCCTACTTCTGGGTGCACCTGCTGCTGGCGGTCGTTTCCTTCGTATTGGGGACGGTCATCGGGGTCATCGGGTTGCGCGGACTGCGCGCACTGCGCCGGACGTCATAGCGGGGGATACGGCAGCTTGGTCATCGTCTTCGTCCTGGTCGCCCTGGCCGTCCTGGCCGTCGTGGCGGGGCTGCACCGGTATCTCTGGCGCCGTCTGGTCCGCGACACGACCCGCCGCCGGGGCCCGGCCCGCCGTTTGGGCACGGTCGCCTTCGTCGCCGGTCCCACGCTGATGATCACGGCGCTGGTGGCCGAACGCTCCGGCGCCCCCTTCTGGCTCCAGCGCACCCTGGCCTGGCCGGGCTTCCTGTGGATGGCGCTGTGGCTGTACCTGATGCTGGCGGTGGTGGCGGGAGAGGCCGTACGGCCCCTGCTGCGACGGCTCATGGAGAAGCGGGCCCCCGCGCGGGCGCCCGCGGTCGAAGAGCCCGAGCCCGAGACCGCGAGCGTCGCCGCGTCGGCCGAGGGCGCGGTCCGGGGCGAGGCGAACGCCCCCTCGGCGAGCGCACCCCGGGCCGCTGCACCCACTGCCGGGCCCGCCGCCGGGCCGCCCGCTCCCGACAGCCCCGCCGCCCCCGAAGCCTCCGACGTCACCCGCCGCCTCTTCGTCTCCCGTGTCGTGGGCGGAGCCGCCGCCACGGCCGCCGTCGCTACCGTCGGATACGGGACGTACGGCGTGCTGCGCGGACCGAGCGTGAAGCGCGTCACGGTCCCGCTGGCCAAACTCCCGCGGTCCGCGCACGGATTCAGGATCGCCGTCGTCAGCGACATCCACCTGGGCCCCGTCCTCGGCCGGGGTTTCGCGCAGAAGGTCGTCGACACGATCAACGCGACCCAGCCCGACCTGATCGCGGTCGTCGGTGATCTCGTCGACGGAAGCGTGAAGGACCTCGGCCCGGCGGCCGCCCCGCTGGCCCGGCTGAGCGCGCGGCACGGGGCGTACTTCGTCACCGGGAACCACGAGTACTTCTCCGGCGCCGCGCAATGGGTCGAGGAGGTACGGCGGCTCGGGCTGCACCCGCTGGAGAACGCCCGCACCGAACTGCCCGCCTTCGACCTGGCCGGCGTCAACGACCTGGCGGGCGAGAGCGAGGGCCAGGGCCCCGACTTCGCCAGGGCGCTCGGCGACCGCGACACCTCGCGCGCCGTCGTCCTCCTGGCCCACCAGCCGGTCCAGGTCCACGAGGCCGTGAAGCACCACGTGGACCTCCAGCTCTCCGGACACACCCACGGCGGGCAGCTCTGGCCCGGCAACTTCGTCGCGGCCGCCGCCAACCCGACCGTCGCGGGCCTGGACCGCTACGGCGACACGCAGTTGTACGTGTCCCGGGGCGCGGGTGCCTGGGGGCCGCCGACGCGGGTCGGCGCGCCGTCGGACATCACGGTGATCGAGCTGGCGTCGAGACAGGCGTGACCCGCATGCGCGGCACGTAACTGTGAAAGCGCTGTGAAATTCACCGGAAACAAGCGCCCGGTAAGTTCTTTCTCATCTCGCCAGATTGCTCTTCCCCCGGTTGAAACACGTGTGATTAGGTGAGCCGCGCCACTTAGGGGAGTGGCACTTTTGTGCTGGCCTTGGGTAGGGCCAGGCTGGGTCCTGGGGAGGGCACCACCATGCGATCTGTTCGCATGCGGATTTTCGCGACGCTTCTCGTACTTGCGGCCGCGGGAGTGGGCGGCTGGCAGTTGTTGCCGTCGCAGGGGAACACGAACAGAACCATCACCGTCGGCACCACGGACGCCGTCACATCACTCGACCCGGCCGGTGCCTACGACGCCGGTTCCTGGGCCTTGTTCAGCAATGTCTTCCAGTCGTTGCTGACCTTCGAACCGGGCGGTGTCGAGCCGGTGCCCGACGCGGCGCGGAGCTGTGCGTTCGTGGGGACCGGACTCCAGACGTATCAGTGCAGGCTGCGCGACGGGCTCACGTTCCCGAGCGGGCGCGCGGTGACCGGCGAGGACGTGAAGTACTCCTTCGACCGGGTGAAGAAGATCAACTCCGATGTCGGCCCGGCGTCCCTGCTGTCCACGCTCAACTCGGTGAGCGCCGAAGGGAACACGGTCACCTTCCATCTGTCGTCGCCGGACGCCACCTTCCCGTTCAAGGTGGCCACCGGCGCCGGCTCGATCGTCGACCGGACCAGATATCCGGCCAACACCCTGCGCAGGGGCACCGAGGTGGACGGCACCGGCCCCTACACGCTGACCGGGTACACCAAGGACGAGCAGGCCGACCTCACGCCGAACACGCGCTACAAGGGCGACCTCGGCGGCACCGGCCGCCCCGTCCGGCTGCGCTACTACGCCGACTCGGCCAAGCTGAACAGCGCCTGGAAGGCCAAGGAGGTCGCGGTCGCCACGCGGACGCTGCCGCCCGCGGTCCTGTCCCGCCTCTCGGCGAGCGACCCCGACCAGCGCGTCACGGAGTCCGACAGCTCCGAGACCCGCAACCTCTACCTCAACACCCGCGCGAACTCCCCGCTGCACGAGGTGGCCGTCCGCCGGGCCATGGCCTGGCTGATCGACCGCGAGCAGCTGGCCGCGAAGGTGTACGACGGCACGGTCGACCCGCTGTACTCGCTGATCCCGACCGGCATCACCGGCCACACCACCTCGTTCTTCGACGACTACCCGAAGCAGAGCACCGCGAAGGCCAGGGCCCTGCTCGTCCAGGCCGGCGTCAAGCTCCCGGTCCGCTTCACCTTCGGCTACGGCAAGGGACGCGGGGCGGGCGCGGAGGAGGCCGCCGAGCTGAAGAAGCAGCTGGAGGCCGGCGGTCTGTTCAAGGTGGACGTCCAGGGCTACGAGTGGACCGACTTCCAGAAGCGCTGGGCGGCCGGCAGGCTCGACGCGTACGCGGTCGGCTGGGTCGCCGACTACCCGGACCCGGACACCTTCGCCGCCCCGCTGGTCGGCACCGGCTCCACCATGCACACCGGGTACAGCAACAAGCTGGTCGACAACCTGATCGTGAACAGCCAGACGTACGCCGACCGCAGGCTCGTCTCGCAGGACTTCCGCAACCTGCAGGCGGACGTGGCCGCCGACGTGCCGCTGATCCCGCTGTGGCAGCGCAAGGAGTACGTCGTCAGCAGCGAGGACGTCGGCGGCGGCCAGTACCTCTCGGACGGCACGGGCGTGTTCCGGCTGTGGCGGCTGACCTGGATCTGACGCGATCCGGTCGCGCGCCCGCGGGAACTTACGGCCGAATGACGCGGGGCAGACACCCGACGCGGCACCCTGTGACGGAGGTGCGCATGGGGTGAGGAGCAGATGTGCTGAGACGCAACTCCTTCCGGCTGCCCCGGCATCCGGCTTCCGTCGGACTGGCCCGGCACCGGGTCCGGGACCATCTGGCCGACTGGGGCCACGGTCCCGGTGACCCGGCGCTGGAGGACGCGGTGCTGCTGGTGTCCGAGCTGACCACCAACGTCGTACGCCACGGCCCCTCTCTGGAGCGGGAGTTCGAGGTCGCGGTGACGGCTCTGGCGGACGGCTCCTGCCTGATAGAGGTCTCCGACGAGGGCCGCTTCGAACCCCGGCTGCGAATGGTGGGCGACCGCGCGGAGGCGGGCCGCGGCCTGCACCTGGTGGAGAACATCGCGACGGCCTGGGGTGTGTGGAGCCGGGGCAGACACGGCAAGACGGTATGGGCACTGATAACGACCAACACCTGAATCCCCGCCCCCTGCCCACCCGTAAGCCCTCACGTCTCCCCGGCCACCCGGGTCGGCAGGCTCACCGTCACGGCCGGCCCCTGCCCGGGGGCGGTTCGTACCGTGACTTGGCCGCCGTGTGCTTGTACGACGCCCTGCACGATGGCCAGGCCGAGTCCGCTGCGCGCGCCGCCGTCGGCGCGGAGGAAGTGGTTGACGGCTCTCGCTGTGTCCTCTTCGGCCCGCCTCGGACCCTGTCCGGCCGCCGTACGGGCCTACGGCTCTGCCGTTGCCCGGGTCGGCAGGCTCACCGTCACGGCCAGCCCTTGCCCGGGGGCGGTTCGTACCGTGACTTCGCCGCCGTGTGCTTGTACGACGCCCTGCACGATGGCCAGGCCGAGCCCGCTGCCCGCGCCGCCGCCCGCGCGGAAGAAGTGGTTGACGGCTCTCGCTGTGTCCTCTTCGGCCCGCCTCGGACCCTGTCCGGCCGCCGTACGGGCCTACGGCTCTGCCGTTGCCCGGGTCGG
>NZ_JBIAWG010000015.1:0-40904 GCF_042895285.1 Streptomyces sp. NPDC001406 | reverse complement strand
TCGGCAGGCTCACCGTCACGGCCAGCCCTTGCCCGGGGGCGGTTCGTACCGTGACTTCGCCGCCGTGTGCTTGTACGACGCCCTGCACGATGGCCAGGCCGAGCCCGCTGCCCGCGCCGCCGCCCGCGCGGAAGAAGCGGTCGAAGACTCGTGCCGCGTCCTCCTCGGACAGTCCCGGGCCCTCGTCCGTGACGCACACCCGGACCGTCCCGTCCGCCCGCTCCACGCCCAGCCGCACCGGCACGTCGGCGGGTGTGTGGATGCGGACGTTGGTCACCAGATTGCCCAGCACCTGCCGCAGCCCCGACTCGTCCGCGCGCACCAGCAGGGAGCCGTCGGCGGCCACGGTGACCGGGCGGTCCGGCTGCTGCACCCGCAGGTCCTCGGCCGCGTCCCGCACCAGGCGGCTCACGTCCACGTTCCGCAGGCGCAGTTCGGGCCGCTGGTCGAGGCGGGCGAGGGTGAGCAGCTCGTCGACCAGCCGCCCCATGCGGTCCGCCTCGGCGTTCACCCGGTCCCAGGCGCGTCGGCGCTCGTCCGGCTCGGTCAGCATGCCCTTGTCGTAGAGCTGGAGGTAGCCGCGTATCGCCGACAGCGGGGTGCGCAGCTCGTGCGAGGCGTCGGCGACGAACCGGCGCAACTGGGCCGCGCTGCGCTCGCGCGTCCGGTACGCCGACTCCACCTGGTGCAGCATGGAGTTGAGCGCGAGCCGCAGCTGCTCGACCTCCTGGGTCGGATGGTGGCTGGAGGGGACCCGCCGGGTGAGGTCGCCCTCGGCTATGGCCGACGAGGTCTCCACCATGTCCTCCAGGGGCCGTAGCCCCTGCCGGACGCTGAACATCGTCAAACAGCCCAGCAGCCCGATCAGCAGGGTGCCGACGGCGAGGTCCAGCTTCAGGGCCTTGGCTATGCCCTTGTGCAGGCCGTCGGTGGAGGTGGCGAGCAGGATGTAGTGACCGTCGGCGAGCCGGATCGCGGTCGCGCGGTACGTGGCGCCGCGCACCGTGACATCGTGCGGCTCGGGGTCCGCGGCCAGGGCCCGCGGATCGTCCACCGCCGCCGCGAGGCCGCGCTGGGCGACGGTGGGCTCGATGTCGAAGAGCGTGATGGCCTCGCCCCGGCCGTCCACCGCGGCGAAGATCGAGTCCGGGGCCGGCTGCTCGTCCGTGCCGTTGGGCGCGAACCGGTCGCGGATGACGCCGAGCACGCTCAGCGAGTCGATCTGGCGCAGGGTGAGCCGCGAACCGCCCAGCGAGTCACGCATCTTGACCATCTCGGAGTCCACCTGGCCGACCAGATAGTGGCGCATCCCCATCAGGCTGACCGCGGTCGCCGCGATGATGCCGACGGCGAGCAGCGCGACGTTCGCGAGGGTCATCCTGCCGCGCAGGGAGTGCACCCCATGGGGCCGTTCGAACCGAGGGAGCCTCATGCCAGCCCGTATCCGACGCCCCGCCGGGTGGTGATCACCGGGGGCCCCAGGGTGTCCAGCTTGCGCCGCAGATAGCTGATGTAGGTCTCGACGACGGTCGACTCGGCCGGGGTGTGCTCGTACTGCCAGACGTGACGCAGGAGTTGCTCCTTGGGCACGATCCGGCCGCCGTTGCGCACCAGGAACCGCAGCAGCGCGTACTCGGTGGGGGTCAGCTCGACCGTGCGGCCCGCGCGGTGCACCGAGTACGTCGTCTCGTCCAGCTCCAGGTCGCCGTAGCGCAGCGGCGGCTGCTGCGGGATGACGTCGGCCGGGCGGGTGCGGCGCAGCACGGCGGCGATCCGGGCGACGACCACGTCGATGTCGAACGGCTTGGTGATGTAGTCGTCGCCGAAGGCGAGGGCGCCGACCATCTCGGCGGGCGAGTCGCGCGCGGTGAGGAAGACCAGGGCCAGCTCGGGCCGCCGGGCGCGCAGCTCGCGGCCCAGGGCGCGGCCGTCGCCGTCCGGCAGCATGACGTCGAGCAGCGCGGCGTCGGGCCGGGTGCGCTCGGCGAGCGCGAGGGCCTCGCGGACGGTGCCCGCCGTCATCACCTCGAAGCGGTGGTAGCGCAGGGCGATGGCGAGGACGTCCGCGATGCTCGGCTCGTCCTCCACGACCAGCACGGTTCCTGGAGCCGTCATGCCCCCAGTATCCGTACACCCACCGACAACGGTGGCCGGTCGCAGCTTTGGAGTTCCTTGAGAGTCAAGTCGGTCCCATGTCCACACGCGAGTGGTGCCCCCAATCCTGTTGCCCAGGACCTGGGGGACCAACCGACCGAACGAACCGGATGAACCGGACTATCAAGGAGTTTTGAGCGTGGAAGCATTGGCACGGTGGTGCTATCGGCACCGGCTGGTGGTCCTGTTGTTGTGGGTGGGGGCGCTGTTCGGCCTGGGATTCTCGGCGTCGACGGCGGGCACGGACTACGCGAACGTCTTCTCCCTTCCCGACACGGACTCCAAGCGGGCGTACGACCTGATGGAGAAGGCGTTCCCGGACAGCTCGGGCGACACCGACACGGTGGTGTGGAAGGTCGGCTCCGGCTCGGTGAAGGACCAGGACGTACGGTCCCGGATCCAGCCGGCGCTGGAGAAGATCGCGAAGATGAAGGGCGTCGGCGACGTCACCGGCCCCTACTCCGGCCCCCGCGGCGCGGCGCAGGTCAGCCGTGACGGACGGATCGCGTACGCGCAGATCACGTTCACGGACCGGGCGAACGCCGTACCCAAGGACCTGGTCCAGGACGTCGTCGACACCGCGCAGGCCGCCGAACGCGGCGGTCTCGAAGTGGAGCTCGGCGGCCAGGCGATCCAGCGGGTGCAGGAGCCGCCGACGGGCCTCGCGGAGATGGTCGGCATCGTGGCCGCCGCCGTCGTCCTGTTCCTGGCCTTCGGCTCGCTCTTCGCGATGCTGCTGCCGATCGGTGTGGCCATCTTCGGCGTGGGCACGGGGCTGTTCTCCACCCAGCTGCTCAGCCACACCACCGACATCCCCGACCTGGCCCCGCTGCTCGCCACCCTGATCGGCCTCGGCGTCGGCATCGACTACGCGCTGTTCATCGTCACCCGGCACCGGCGCGGCATCCTGCGCGGCATGGACCCGGAGCAGTCGGCGGTCACCGCCCTCAACACCTCCGGCCGCGCGGTGCTGTTCGCGGGCGGCACGGTGTGCATCGCGCTCGCCGGAATGCTGGTGACGAACCTGCGCTTCCTGGACGGCGTGGTGATCGGCACGTCCCTCACGGTGGTGCTGAGCGTCCTCGCGGCGACCACGCTCCTGCCGGCCCTGCTCGGCTTCCTCGGCCCCCGGGTGCTCAGCCGCCGTCAGCGCCGCCGGCTCGCCGCACAGGGCCCCGAGCGGGAGCGGACGAGCGGACTCGCGGTGCGCTGGTCGGCGGGCGTCCAGAAGCGCCCCCGTACGATCGCCGTGCTCGCCGTGGTCCTCATGGCCGCGCTCGCCCTCCCGGTGCTGTCGCTGCGGCTCGGCGCGACGGACCAGGGCAACGACGACGCGTCGACGACCACGAGGAAGGCGTACGACCTGCTCGCGGAGGGCTTCGGTCCCGGCTTCAACGGGCCGCTCCAGGTGGTGACGTCCGGTGGCGACACGACGACCCTGGTGAAGGACATCGAGGCGACGTCCGGGGTGGCCCAGGTCGCGCCGTTGCCGCCCGCCCGGGGCGTCACGGTCATCCAGGTCGTCCCGACGACCTCGCCCCAGTCGAAGCAGACGGACGACCTGATCGACGTCCTGCGGGACGAGGTGATCCCGAAGGCGGGCGTGCAGGCGCACGTGGGCGGTGTGACGGCGGTGTCGAAGGACTTCGCGACGGTCACCGGCGACCGCCTCCCGTACTTCATCGCGACCATCGTCGGCCTGGGCTTCCTGCTTCTGCTGATCGCCTTCCGCTCCCTGGTGGTGCCGCTGACGGCCGCGGTGATGAACCTGATCGCGGCGGCGGCCTCCTTCGGCGTCCTCGTCGCGATCTTCCAGTGGGGCTGGGGCCTGGATCTGCTCGGCCTCGGCAAGGAGGGCCCGATCAACGCCTTCCTGCCGGTCATCATGCTGTCCCTGCTCTTCGGCCTGTCGATGGACTACCAGGTGTTCCTGGTGAGCCGGATGCACGAGGAGTGGGTCCACACGAAGGACAACGCGCGCGCGGTGCGTGTCGGTCTGGCCGAGACCAGCCGCGTCATCAACTCCGCGGCCCTGATCATGGTCTGCGTGTTCCTGGCGTTCGTGCTCAGCGGCGACTCGGGCGCGGCGACGGCGGGCGTGGGCCTTGCGGTCGCGGTGGCCCTGGACGCGTTCATCCTGCGTACGGCGCTGGTGCCGGCGGCGATGCATTTGCTGGGCGGCTCGAACTGGTGGCTGCCGGGGTGGCTGGAGAAGCGGCTGCCGCACCTGGCGGTGGAGCCCAAGGAAGAGGCCGAGGAACCGGCTGAGCAGCAGAGCGGCCCCGCCTCGGTGGTCCATGGCTTCGTCCGCACGGCGGACGGCGACCCCGTCGAGAACGCCGCGGTGACCCTGCTCTCGAAGGCCGGCCGCCAACTGGACCGCGTGATGTCTCTGGCCGACGGCTCGTACATCGTGTCGGTACCGACGCCGGGTTCCTATGTGCTGGCGGTGACAGCGGGCTCGTACGGCTCCCGGGCCCGGCATGTGGCGGTGACGGACGGGCCGGTGGTGTACGACGTGGAATTGGCGGAGGGGGAGGTGGACGCGGTCAACTGACTCAGGTCAGCCCGGCTTTGAGGAGGCGCTCGACATCCAGTACCACCTTGCCACCCACGGACTCGGGGAGCGTGACGAGCTCCCCGGGGATGTGGATCCCGTGTTCGGCGTAACGGCCACCCGTGGGTTCGGTCAGTACATGCAGGCGCTGGTGCTGGCGGTCCACGATGACGTAGACGGGAATTCGGGCCTTGGCGTAGGAGCCGACCTTGGTCTGCAGATCCGTCTTCCAGTTGCTGGAGGTGACCTCCATGACCAGACGGAAGCACGTCGGGTCGTAGCAGCTGTTCTCCACGAGGTGATCTCGGTAGTCGTCGTCGACCACCGACAGGTCGGGGATCGCGTAGTCCTCCGGGCCGCTGGGGAGCCAGAGTCCGATGCCCGGGAGCACCCGTACCAGGCCCATACTCATGAATGGGGCAGCGAACAGCATCAGGGCCTCGGAGTGGGGGCCGTCCGGTGCGGGGCTCACGAGAATCTGCTCTCCGATGATCTCGACGCGGAGGCCCGGAACGCTCTCCATGATGTGGTTCGCTTCGGCGATGAGCGACCGCTCCTCGTGCGGCTGCTCGACAGCTGCTGCGGACATCAGGTGCCTCCCATGGGCTGGTGTCGAGAGCATCATCGTAGGCAGAAAGAGCCCCCGCCGTCCCGTCCGAACCGCTTCATCGAAAGTGATCACTCCGCCCCGCCCCGCCGCCCCTTGCCCGCCGGATCCGGCAGCGCCTTCGTCATCCCCGGCAGGAAGTCCGTGAACAGCTCGTGCACCTCGTGCACCAGCGGCCGCAGCACCCGGAACCGGGCCAGCGACACACCCCGCGCGGTGAGCCGCGCCCCCCGCGCCGCCAGGCGGTAACTGCGCTCGCGGCCCTCCGTGCGGTCGAAGATCCAGTACAGGACGAGCCCCATCTGGGAGAGCCACATCAGCTCGGGCAGGACCTCCCGCAGTTCCTCCGGCACCTTGGTCTTCGCCCCGCGCAGCACCTCCTTGTGGACGCTGATCGCCTCCATGCGCGCGTGCTCGCTCTCCGGCGAGAAGGGGCTGAGCGGGCTGTCCGGATCGGCGGCGTTCTTGAAGAACTGCACCGCGAACTCGTGGTAAGGCCGCGCGACGTCCAGCCATGCCTTCAGCACGCCCGCGAGCCGCGCCTCCAGGTCGGTCTCCCGGGCCAGGACCTCACGGACCGCCACCTGGTGCTCGGCGGCGATCCGGTCGTAGAAGCCCTGGATCAGGTGCTCCTTGCCCGCGAAGTAGTAGTACGCGTTGCCGACGGAGACCCCGGCCTCCTTGGCGATGGCCCGCATCGTCGTCTTGTCGTAGCCGCGCTCCTGGAAGAGCCGCATCGCGGTCTCCAGGATCAGCGCGCGGGTCTGCTCGGACTTGCTGGGGGCGTCGGCCTCACCGGGCCGGCCGGACTCGTTCATCGCGGACACGCAAAGAGCCTAACGACTGGCGCAGGCACCGCCGTCGCACCCCGGAGGAGCGTACGTCCACCCCTGGCGGGGGTCGTACGACCAGCCGTCCTCCCGCCGGTAGACCTTCCCGCCCCACTGGCCGCCCCGCCACTTGGCGGCGGCCAGTACCGCACCCTTGGCGAGCCCGGTGCCGACCGTGGTGCTGAGCCGGTGGGCGAGCGGGCGGTACTCGCGCAGGGCCCACAGGACGACGATCCAGGCGGCGGCGCCCCGGTAGACCTGCCCGGCGTCCCCGACGACGGTGACCTCGTCGAGGGTGGCGCGGTGGTCGAGCCCCGGGTACCGCCGCCGGGCCTGCGCCGACCCCGCCGGCACCAGCTCCAGCGGCACCAACTGCCGCTGCTTCACGAGCCAGTCGCGCACATGGGCGCACAGGGAGCACTCGGCGTCGTACAGCACGGTGAGCCCGTGGACCGGGACGCGCACGGCGCCCCGGTCTGCGGTGGCCGGCACGGCGCTCACACCCCGGTGCCCGGGGCGGCCCAGCCCTGCGGCGCGACGGGCGGCACCTGCTCCCGGTCCAGCACCCCGCGCCGCCGGATCCGGCTCAGCACGTACACATTGCCCAGGTGCATCACACCGAGCACGAGCAGCACCACGCCGAGCTTGGTCGACAGGGCCTCGAAGATGCCGCGGGTGTCCTCGATGGTGTCGTCACCGCTCAGGTACAGCGCCACGAAGCCGAGGTTGACCAGGTAGAAGCCGACCACCAGGAGGTGGTTGACGGCGTCGGCGAGCTGCTCGTTCCCGTGCAGTACGTCGGAGAGGAAGATCCGTCCGTTGCGGCTGAGCGTGCGGGCCACCCAGACGGTCAGCGCGATGCTGACGGCCAGGTAGATGACGTAGGCGATGACGGTGCGATCCATGCCCCACCCCTTCTTGAACGCGTTCAAAACGCTGACAGGGATGACTGTAGACCTGTTTTTGAACGTGTTCAACTCAAGTGTGGCGGGCTCCGCATCAGGGCCGTCTGCCGAGCTCCGGGCGCTTGGAGTAGTCCGCGAACCCGAGGACGTTGCCCCAGGGGTCGGCGATCTCGACGGTCCAGCCGGTCGCCACGGGGAAGGGTTCGTCGAGCAGGGTGATGCCGCGTTCGGTGAGCTTTTGCGCCGCGACCCGCGCGTCCGGCACCTCCAGCCAGACGCGCGGCGAGGGCCATGTGGGCGGCCGGTACCCCAGCTCCTCCTCGACCCGCAGCAGAATCCCGGGCGTCTCGCCGCCGACCTTCAGCAGCGCGATCCCGCCCTCGTCGAACCGGAAGGCGACACCGAACCCGGCACGCTCGTAGAAGCCGACGGCCTCCGCGAGGTCCCCGACGGGGAGCAGCACGTTGTCGAACCCGAGCAGCTCGTACGACTCGTCATCTGACATGCCATCAGATTAGGTACGGCGCAACGGGCCCCCACGCGGACAGACCGCGTAGGTCACCCGCCCGGCGGTGTCGGAGAGGGGCGAGCACGGCCGCCGCGTCCTCGGCGCGCAGGGCCCGGACGAACGGCTCGGCCAGGTTCAGGGGGGCACCGGTCGTGGACCGACACGGGCAGGCACTGCGCGGGGCCGTCCCCGGTCCTCGTCGACCGCGGGTCCGACTCGTCAGCCGCCCAACAGTCGAACTCGGGCAGCACCCGCAGCACCCCCACGGGAGGCTTTCATGGTCACCGTATGCCCGTCCCCTTGAAGTCCGAACCCGGGCTCGGCCCGGGAAGACGAGTGGGCCCCGTCCCGGTGTGAAACCGGAGGCGGGGCCCACCTTGCCGCAGTGGAGCGGAGCTCAGAAGCGGCGGGTGATCAGGGCCTTCTTGACCTCGGCGATCGCCTTCGTGACCTCGATGCCGCGCGGGCAGGCATCCGTGCAGTTGAAGGTCGTGCGGCAGCGCCACACGCCGTCGCGGTCGTTGAGGATCTCCAGGCGCTGCTCGCCGGCCTCGTCACGCGAGTCGAAGATGAAACGGTGCGCGTTGACGATGGCCGCCGGGCCGAAGTACTGGCCGTCGTTCCAGAAGACCGGGCAGGAGGACGTGCAGGCGGCGCAGAGGATGCACTTCGTCGTGTCGTCGAACCGCTCGCGGTCCTCCGCCGACTGCAGACGCTCGCGCGTCGGCTCGTTCGTGTCCTTCGTGACGAGGAAGGGCATGACGTCCCGGTACGCCTGGAAGAACGGCTCCATGTCCACGACCAGGTCCTTGAGGACCGTGAGGCCCTTGATGGGCTCGATCGTGATCGGCTTCTCGGGGTTGATGTCCTTGATCAGCGTCTTGCAGGCAAGACGGTTCTTGCCGTTGATCCGCATCGCGTCCGAGCCGCAGATGCCGTGGGCGCAGGAGCGACGGAAGGTGAGGGTGCCGTCGAGGTCCCACTTGATCTTGTGCAGACCGTCGAGGACCCGCTCCTTCGGGTCGATTTCCAGCTGGAAGTCTTCCCAGGCCGCCTCGGCCGAGACCTCCGGGTTGAACCGGCGGACCCGGAACGTGACCGTGATGTAGGGAGAGCCCGCGGCCTCCGCCTCCACCTTGTCCAGAACAGGAGTTGCCATCAGTACTTACGCTCCATCGGCTGGTAGCGGGTCTGGACGACCGGCTTGTAGTCGAGACGGACGGACTCGGTGCCGTCGTCGCCCACCTCGCGGTACGCCATGGTGTGGCGCATGAAGTTGACGTCGTCGCGGTTGGGGTAGTCCTCGCGGTAGTGGCCGCCGCGGGACTCCTTGCGGGCGAGTGCCGACACCGCCATGACCTCGGCCAGCTCCAGCAGGTTGCCCAGCTCGATGGCCTCCAGCAGGTCCGTGTTGAACCGCCTGCCCTTGTCCTGGATCGCCACGTTCTTGTAGCGCTCGCGCAGCTCGGCGATCTTCTCGACCGCGGTCTTGATCGTCTGCTCGGTGCGGAACACCATGACGTTCGCGTCCATGGTCTCCTGCAGCTCGCGACGGATCTGGGCGACCCGCTCGTTGCCCGTCGAGGTGCGCAGCTGCTCGATCTGCTCGACGACGAAGGACGCCGGGTCCTCCGGCAGCTCGACGTACTCCGCCTTCTGGGAGTACTCGGCGGCGGCGATGCCCGCGCGGCGGCCGAACACGTTGATGTCCAGCAGGGAGTTCGTGCCGAGACGGTTGGCGCCGTGCACCGACACGCAAGCGACCTCGCCGGCCGCGTACAGGCCCGGGACGACCGTGGTGTTGTCCGACAGGACCTCACCCTCGACGTTCGTCGGGATGCCGCCCATCGCGTAGTGCGCGGTCGGCTGGATCGGGATCGGGTCCGTGTACGGCTCGATGCCGAGGTACGTACGCGCGAACTCGGTGATGTCCGGGAGCTTGGCGTCCAGCTGCTCCGGCGGGAGGTGGGTGAGGTCCAGGTAGACGTGGTCGCCCTCGGGACCGCAGCCGCGGCCCTCACGGATCTCCGTGTAGATGGAGCGGGAGACGACGTCACGGGACGCGAGGTCCTTCATGACCGGCGCGTACTTCTCCATGAAGCGCTCGCCGTCCTTGTTGCGGAGGATGCCGCCCTCACCACGGGCGCCCTCCGTCAGCAGGATGCCCATGCGCCAGATGCCGGTCGGGTGGAACTGGAAGAACTCCATGTCCTCCAGCGGCAGTCCGCGGCGGTAGACGGCGGCCTGGCCGTCACCGGTCAGCGTGTGCGCGTTGGACGTCACCTTGAAGAACTTGCCGGTGCCGCCCGAGGCGTAGATGACTGCCTTCGCCTGGAAGACGTGGATCTCACCGGTGGCCAGCTCGTAGGCCACCACACCGGCCGACTTCTTGACGCCGTCGACCTCGGTGATCAGCTGGTCCAGGACGTAGAACTCGTTGAAGAACTCCACGCCCTCCTTGACGCAGTTCTGGTACAGCGTCTGGAGGATCATGTGGCCGGTGCGGTCGGCCGCGTAGCAGGAGCGGCGGACCGGGGCCTCGCCGTGGTTGCGGCTGTGACCGCCGAAGCGGCGCTGGTCGATCGTTCCGCCCGGCGTCCGGTTGAACGGCAGGCCCATCTTCTCCAGGTCGAGGACGGCGTCGATGGCCTCCTTCGCCAGGATCTCGGCGGCGTCCTGGTCGACCAGGTAGTCACCGCCCTTGATCGTGTCGAAGGTGTGCCACTCCCAGTTGTCCTCCTCCACGTTGGCCAGCGCGGCGGCCATGCCGCCCTGCGCGGCGCCCGTGTGGGAGCGGGTGGGGTAGAGCTTGGTCAGGACCGCGGTGCGGCTGCGCTTCGTGGACTCGATGGCCGCGCGCATGCCCGCGCCGCCGGCGCCGACGATGACGGTGTCGTACTTGTGGATCTTCATGATTCTCGCAGCCCCGTGCCTAGCGGATGTTCGGGTCGAAGGTGAAGATCACCAGCGTGCCCAGCAGGATGGTGAACACCGTGGCCGTGTAGAGCAGGCCCTTGAGCCACAGCCGGGTGTTCGCGCGCTCCGCGTAGTCGTTGATGACCGTGCGCAGGCCGTTGGCACCGTGCAGCATCGCGAGCCAGAGCATCAGCAGGTCCCAGACCTGCCAGAACGGGGACGCCCAGCGGCCGGCCACGAAGGCGAAGCCGATCTTGGAGACGCCGCCGTCCAGCACGAGCTGGATCAGCAGGTGGCCGATGACCAGGACGACCAGCACGACACCGGACAGGCGCATGAACAGCCAGGCGGCCATCTCGAAGTTGCCGCGGGTGGACCGCGGGGTCTTCTTGGTGCGCTTGCGCGGAGCCTCGATGAGCGGGGCCGGGTTGTCGACGTTGTACAGGGCGGCGCCCTCGACGGGGCCGATCCCGGACGCGGTGGTTTCAGTGGTGGACATCGGCGTCAGCTCCCGAACAGAACACGAGCGGCGTGGCCGAGGACCGGGTAGATCGCGCCGGCCATCAGGACGACCCAGACGACGACCACGGACCACAGCATCTGCTTCTGGTAGCGCGCGCCCTTCGACCAGAAGTCGACGGCGATGACGCGCAGGCCGTTGAGCGCGTGGAAGAGAATGGCGGCCACCAGGCCGTACTCCAGCAGCGCGACGATCGGCGTCTTGTACGTGGCTACGACCTTGTCGTAGTCCTCGGGGGAGACACGGACGAGAGCGGTGTCCAGCACATGAACGAACAGGAAGAAGAAGATGAGGACGCCGGTGACTCGGTGAGCCACCCAGGACCACATTCCTTCCCGGCCGCGGTACAGCGTTCCAGCCGGCACGGAAGAACCCTCCGGGAGCGGGGACTAGGGCCGCGCCGGCTTCGGTTGTCGGTCGGGCCCGGCCGGGTACGGTCCACCGGCCCCCAGCATCGTAGCCACGTGCCGCCGCTCGCCTGACAGGGGGCCTACCTCGTGTGATCAAACTGGCACCGGACGGGCTATTGGCGGGGCGGCATCTGGGGTGGGGTGTCCCGTTATTTGCCGGGTGCGGGTGCGTTGTGGCTTCTCGTGCGGCACCCCGCGCCCCCGAGCAGCTGCCCCAGCCGTTGCTTCGCGAGGCGCCGGATCTCCTCTGCCGTGAGGACGCGCTCCTCCTCCCGATCGTTCGTCAATCGTGACCGGATTCCTTCGAGGATGCGGTCGAGGGTTTCCTCGGGCGGAGTGTCACCCAGATAGATGACGAACGCGTGTCCGAATCGCGCCTCGTACGCGGCATGGGCAGCACTCAGTGCCGTATGCGCGGCGGAGTACGTGTCTTCGGGCAGGTCCGGCAACGACTCCCCGGCCAGCGCTTCCGAGAGGTCCGCGGGAGCGAGGTCGTACGCCGCCTCGTCCGCCGCGGCCAGGAGGGAGTCCAGGTCGGGGTAGGGACGGTGGTCGGCGACCCGCCGCGCCCAGCGCACGCTGCGCAGACAGGCGAGGAGGACGGTGTGGGCCTCTTCGACGGGCGCGGTGTTGAAGCCCTCCAGGAGGTCGGCGCAGGTGGGAGTGCGGGTCTGCTCCGGGAGGTACGGGAGACGGTGCGCAGGCAGCGTGGGTCCTCGCGTCACATGTGTTTTGGCAGGGGATGCTGGGAAAGATGTATCGCCACGTTACCGAGAGCGGTCAGGGTGTGTCCGAAGGATGCCCGAATTTCACTCGGACGGGAGAGTTTCGGACCATGCGGTGGACGCAGCGCCCTTCCGGGAGTCGTAGGTTGGCAAGGTGAGCCAGCACAGGCGCCGGGCGTCGGCGCAGCAGGTGAGGCAGAGGCGGGCGTTGACCGCCGCCGCCTTCGTCGGCACGGTGGCCCTCGGTGCCGGGCTCGCGGTCTGGGCCTCCACGGGCGGGGGCGACGGCGGACAGCCCGCGGGGGCGGCGCGGACGTCCCCGGGCGCCACGGCGACGACCTCGGGCAAGACCCCGGCCAGCCCGACGCCCTCCCGCTCCTACCCGCTGTCCCAGGCGCCCCGCACGATCCCCGCCGTCCGCTCCCACACCCCCGCACACGGCCCCGGCTGGCGTCCGGCGCGCGGTGAGCGCGTGGTGGTGAGCGACCCGGCGCTCGCCGACGAGGGGCGGCTCATAGCCGGTGAACTGGGGCTGTCGTACGCGGGCGAGAAGAACGACGTACGCCCGGGGGACGTACGGCTGGCGCTCGGCGGCGGCAAGGGCGCGAACCCGGAGTCGTACACCATGACCGTGCGCGGCGGGGGCGTGGACATAACCGGTCCCGCCGACGCGGGAGTCTTCTACGGCACGCGCACCCTCAAGCAGGAGGTCCACGGCGGCGGTACGGCCCCGGAGGGCGTCGTACGCGACCAGCCGGCCAAGCCGCAGCGCGGGTTCATGCTGGACATAGCGCGCAAGCCGTACTCCGCATCCTGGATCGAGGACCGGGTGCGTGAGCTGGGGGACCTGAAGTACAACCAGCTGGGGCTGCACTTCTCCGACGACCAGGGGTTCCGGATCGAGTCCACGACCCACCCCGAGATCGTCTCCGCCAACCATCTGACCAAGGCCCAGGTCAAGCGGATCGTCGACCTCGCGGCCGGCCGGCACATCACGGTCGTTCCTGAGATCGACTCGCCAGGGCACCTGGGTGCCGTCCTCGCCGCCCACCCCGACCTGCAACTGCGCAACGCGCAGGGCGCTGCGACGCGCGGGGCGATCGACATATCCAAGCGCGCGTCCGCGGCGATCGTCGACGACCTGCTCAACGAGTACGCGAGCGTGTTCCCCGGCGCCTACTGGCACCTCGGCGGCGACGAGTACCAGGCGCTCGTGGTCGCCGACCCGCAGGCCTCCTACCCGCAACTGGCCGCGGCCGCGCGGAAGGCGTACGGCTCCGGCGGGACCGTCGCCGACCTCACCACCGGCTGGCTGGGCGACCGCGCCGACACCGTCCGCGCCCACCGGCGGACGATCCGGGTCTGGAACGACGGCTTCTTCCGCGGCACGTCCGTCCAGCCCGCCAAGGACCTCCAGGTCGCCTACTGGACCGGCAAGGAGATCGGCGCCCGGCAGCCGGTCGAGTACCTGAGCGCGGGACGGCAGGTCCTCAACTACAACGACGAGTTCCTCTACTACGTCCTCGGGGAGCCGCAGACCTTCGTCTATCCCACGGGACAGCGGATCTACGAGCAGTGGAACCCGCGGGTGCTGCGCGGCACCACCGCCGTGCCCGCCCGGTACGACGGGCAGATACTCGGCGGGTCCTTCGCGGTCTGGAGCGACCGCGCGTACGCCCAGACGCAGGACCAGGTGGCCGCCGGCATCCGGATGCCGCTGCGGGCCACCGCCCAGAAGCTGTGGGACCCGGGCACACCCGCCATGCCCTGGACGGAGTTCAAGAAGCTGGCGGACCGGCTGGGCTGACGCCCGATCGAGTGGACGTACGAGTCTTTCGAACCGTATCTTCCGGATATCGCGCACGTGCCTCACGGGGGAGAGCCGTGCCCGGATTCGCGACCACACCTCGGGGGACTCAATGATCTGTTCGCGCTGCCATCACTTCGCCGCCGCGCCCGGCGGAACCCTCTGCACCCGGTGCGCGGGCGAGCCGCCCGCGCCGATGCCGGCGTACACCGGGACGCCGTACAGCGCAGTGCCGTACGCCGCCGCGCCCGGTGCCTGGCTGCGCTCGCCGGTGGTGCTCGGCCGGGCCGCCGCCGCGGCGCTCGGGCTCGTCATCGCCGTCGATCTGTTCGCGATCTGGGCGGACTTCCTGCAGCTCGACGTCGCGAGCGAGATCGTGGACGGCGCGAGCGGCTCCGACGTGGTCCGGCGGGCCGACCGCGCCGACTCCCTCTACGGCGCGTCGGGCATCGCCCAGGGGGTCGCGCTGATCGGGAGCATCGTCGTCTTCCTGTGCTGGTTTTACCGGGTGCGCGTCAACGCCGAGGTGTTCGACGCGTCCGGGCACAGCAAGTCGCGCGGCTGGGCGATCGGCGGCTGGTTCACCCCCGTGGTCAACCTGTGGTATCCGCGCCGGATCACCCTCGACATCTGGGACGCCAGCAGTCCCTGGGGCAAGCCTGCCTCGCACGCGCTGGTCAACGCCTGGTGGACGCTGTGGATCATCTCGCTCTTCGCCGACCGGGCCGCGCTGACCCAGTACCGCAGGGCCGAGGGCGCGGCGGAGCTGCGCGACGCCACCCGCACGATGCTGTTCTCCGACGCGCTCGACGTAGCGGCGGCCGTGCTCGCCATCCTCGTCGTGCTGCGGCTGACCCGGATGCAGCACCGCAAGGCGCTCGCGGGACCGGTGCCCGCCGCGGTCTGACCTTCGCCGGCGCGTATTTCCGCCCTTCCCCGGTCCGCAATACCGCATACGGCTGCGAACCCCTGTACGGCTGTGGTGTATTCGGCGCGACCGAACCGTGCGGCCGTGGGGGGACGAGCAATGGGTCACTGGGGCTACTTCGTCGTCGGCCGCGCCGAGCGGCCGCTCGCCGAACTGGACGCGCTGTCCGGCGCCGAGGGCATGACCCGGCGGGCCTTCGCGCCCGGCGGCTGGCAGGTGTGGGAGTACACCGGGGACGGCGGCGACATCGGGAACATGAACGCGCTCGCCGAACAGACCGGCGCGCCCGCGCTCTTCGGGTACGTCATGGACAGCGCCTGTGTGGTCGTCGAGGCGGCCGCGCCGGAGAGCGGCGGCTGGACCACGTGTCTGGCACGGGCGGCGATGGCCGGGTACCTGGGCGCCGAGCGCGAGGGTCTCACCCTGGACGACTACTTCCTCGAACCCGCCGACGCCGCCGGACGCGCGGTCGCCTGGGCCGCCGAGGCCGGGCACACGGTCAGCGCCGAGGCGCTGATCGAGGTGCTGACCGCCGACCCCGACCCTTTGGCCGAAAACCTTTTCTTCCGCCTTCTCGACCTGCTCGGTGTGGTGCCCCTGTGACACTACCGGCCCATCGCACGCAGTAAGGGGAAGTGCGGGCTCCGTAAAGGTCGGCGCCCTGGCGAGGGAGGCGTGGATGAGCCTGGTGGAACTGATCGCGCAGGCCGACGAACGCGGACTGGCTGCCAGCGGGTTGGCTTGTTTGGATCGGTGCGTCCCCCTGCTGGGCGGCGACGACGAGGTCCTTCGGCCGGTCTGGGCAAGCCTGACGGACGGCGGTGGCGACTGGGGCGAGTGCCTGGAGAAGGCACGCGCCGCGCTCGACTCGGCCGACCCCGACGACCCCGGCGAGGACGAGGCCGCGCTGCTCGCCCGCCGGATGCTGGGCGCCGCGCCGGCCGTGCGCGACGCCGCCGAGATACGGGTCTGGGCCGACGCCTGCTCGGTCGCCTCGCTCCAGATCCACCGCCTCCTCGACTCCGCCGAGGACGGTGCCGGCTCCGTCGACCAGCGCCGAGAGGGCCGTACGGAGGGCATGTCGCCGCTGGTCGCCGCCGAACTGCGGCGCCAGGTCACCGTCCTGGAGCTGCTCGCCGAGCACGGCGCGGGCGGGCTGCGCCGGGCGCTGGAGGTGTCGGTCGAGGGGCGGCGGGTGCTGCGCGCGGTCGTGTCGCGGCGGGCACGCGGCCGGGCCTGAGGCCGGGCCTGAGGCCCACCGCACCACCCGCCCCGGCACACTTCACCGCACGAGCCGCTTCACCGCACGAGCCACTTCACCACCGCTTCGCCGTAGTGCGCCGCCTGCGCGTAGAACGCCGACAGATCCCGGTGCGCCGACTCGAAGGCGGCCCGGATCTGTGACTCCGTGTCGGCATCGGCATCGCGCGGCACGAGATCGTGCCGGGCCATACGCCACAGCGACTCGAAGTCGATCGAGTCGAGGAATGCGGCGACCCGGTCCGCCTCCGCCGCGGTGAGCAGCAGGAACGGCGGCTGGGCGGGGTCGGGGTGACAGACGCGGTGCCCGCCGAGCACCACGTCGGTCTCCGGACCCTCCATGTCATGGCGCAGCGAGGCGCCGACGTAGAGGAGGTCATGGTCGAGATACCGCTTGTCCAGCATCTCTTCACGGTGCCGGTCGAGCCGCACCCGCACCGTGTTCCAGTCGTCCTCGAACAGCCTGCGCAGCCAGTTGGCGCTGTTGCGCAGCGCCGGGGCAGGTATTGCGCGGAGATGGAAGTACGTGCTCATCACTCAATGGAGCGCAGCGGAGGCCCCAAGTATCACTCCCCGGCAAACCCGAAATCCTGAGCGAATCCTGTGGGCGTTGTGCGGGTGCGCTGCGCCGGTCCTGCACCGGTTGCGGAAACGGCCCGGATCCGGGTGACGAAAACGCCGCTGACCTCGCTCTACCGAATGTGACTGTCGAGTATGTGAGAACACAGCAGGAGACCAGGCCGCATGCGGCGGCGAAGCCGGTGCGGTGGGCGGCCGACGCGGTGGCGACCATGCGTGAGGGCGCGCGGGTGCGGCTCGACTACTCGGCGCAGAGCCTGTGGCGCGTCGACCGGCTGATCGAGGACATCCGGCGCGAGGACGCACCGTACGCCGCCGTCGAGAACGTGCTGCGGGCTCTGGGCGCGTACGCCGGTGAGGTGATCGTCCGGCAGACCGGCGCCGAGTGGTGGGCGACCGGCGGCGACCACTGGGTCCGTACGCCCGACGGCAAGCTCTGGGACCCCATCGACGAGGCCCGCCGCTGCTTCGACGGGCAGGGGTCGCTGCGACTGCTGTGCCGGGACGCGACGGCCGCGTCCGCACGGCTCTGACGGGTTGCGGCCGCACGGCTCCGACAGGCCGCGTCCACACGGCTCGAACGAGCCGAATGCACACGGCTCAAACGAGCCGAATGCACACGGCTCGGAAAAACAGAATGCGCACGGCTCGGAAAAACCGAAGGCCGGGGCCCCGCTGAGCGGGACCCCGGCCGACTGCTGAACAGGGTTACGGCGTCATCGTCTGGCCCAGCCGGGCCCCCGCCGGTGTGCCCAGTGCCGACCTGCTGAGGACGAGGGTCTGGCTGTAGCCGAGGCCCGTGCTGTTGCTCGGCAGGTACATCAGGATGCCGTCACCGGCGTTCTCGCCCTCCACACCGAACGTCAGATCGGCGCGCCCGTACCCGGACAGGTCCGTCAGGGACACCGACGAGCCGAACCGGTCGTCGGTCTCGGTGCTGTCCGGGACCCCCGTGGTGTCCTGCGAGACGAGGACCGCGCCGGTGCCGGTGAGACCGGAGGCGCTGCCCTTGACCAGGAAGGTCGCTCCCGCGTTGGAGTACTTCACGGCCGAGCGGGTGAGGTCCTCGCCGGGGGCGCCCACGAGCGTGTCCTGGTAGCCGTCGCCGTTGAAGTCGCCGACCGAGACGGCGGTGCCGAAGGCGTCACCGGACTCGTCCGTCTCCGGGACGCCCGTCGTGTCCTGGTGGATCACGGTCATGCCGGTGGTCGTGAAGCCCGTCGACGTGCCCGGGACCATCGTGACCTGGCCGCCCGCCTTGCCGCCGGACTCGCTCGCGACCGGCTGGCCGATGACGATGTCGTCGTAGCCGTTGCCGTTGACGTCTCCGGCCGCGATCGACCGGCCGCCCTTGACGGAGATGACCCCCGCCTTGGTCAGACCCGTCGCCGAGCCGGCGAACCGGACCACGCGCCCGATGCCGCCCGCGTCACGGTAGTTGAGGGCCACGTCGCCGTAGCCGTCCCGGTTGAAGTCGCCGGTCGCGGCGTCCAGGTAGGCCACCGAACCCGTGGCGGTGGTCAGGGTGCCGGCGGTGGTGGCGCCACCGGTCAGCCGGACGTTCCAGTTGCCGCCCTTGCCGGTGCCGGCCGAGAACACGTCCGCCTTGCCGTCGCCGTTGAAGTCGCCGACCGCGACCGTGGAGCCGAGCTTGGCGCCCGCCGCCGTGACACCCGACGTGGTGTACGAGAAGCCGGAGTTGAGACCCGGCCCGTACAGCACCGTCACCGTGCCCCGGTCCGCGTTGCCGCTGGTGTCGTCCTCGCCGGGCGCGCCGATCGCGAGGTCGGCGTAGCCGTCGCCGTTGACGTCGCCCCAGGAGGTCGAGGTGCCGAAGGCGTCGCCGCTCTCGGAGGAGCCGGGGACACCGGGGCTGTTCTGGGTGAGCGTCACCTTCGATGCCTTGACCGGCCCGTCGACACCGCCCGGCACGACGGTCACCGAGTTCGCCTTGGGGGTGCCGGCGACCAGGTCGGCGATGCCGTCCCGGTTGTAGTCCGAGGTGCGCAGGGCGTGCGAGACACCCGGCGTCCTGGCCAGCGTGGCGATCAGGGGGAGCTTCTTGTAGAGGTTGTCGCCGGGGCAGGCCGTGGCGTTGGTGTCCCGGTGGCCGAAGACGCGCGGCAGCGTGATGGACGTGCCCTTCGCGACCTTGTTGCCGTCGACGCCCGCGGCGCTGCCGGAGGTCAGCGTCACCTTGCCGGTCGGGTCGACGCCGTACATCCCGAACTTCCAGGCCACGATGCGGGCGATCGAGTCGAGCGCGGCCCTGGACGGCTGCGCGCTCATGTAGTTGCCGATGTACGAGATGCCGACCGTGTTGGTGTTGAACCCGATGTCGTGCGCGCCGATCACCGGCAGGTCCGCGCCGCCGCTGCGGCCCTCGAAGATCTGGCCGCAGCGGTCGACGACGAAGTTGTAGCCGACGTCGAAGTAGCCGCGGGCGAAGTGCTCCTGCTGGATGGTCCGCATACGGCCGCGGGACTCGGCGCAGGACAGCTTGTTGTCGCTGTCCATGCCCGTGTGGTGGATCACGGCGGCCTTGATCTCGGCGCCGTACTCGGGTGTGCCGTTGTAGGCGGTGGAGGCGCCCCACTCCGCCTGCGTGATGATCGGCGGCTTCGCGACCGTGGAGGGGCGCGGGGCCGGGACCGTGCTGGACGGGGACGGGGACGGCGAGGCGGATGCGGAGGCCGAGTCGGACACGGAGGCCGAAGGCGAGTCGGACGGTGAGCCGGACGGCGGGTCCGTCGGGACCGGCGGGTCGCTCGGCGTGACGGTCCCGGCCGGGGAGTCCGTCGGCAGCGGGGAGTCCGTCGGTACCGGGGAGTCCGTCGCCGGGGCGGTGGTCTCCTCCGCGAACGCCGCGGGCTCCGTGGTGCCCTTCGGGTCGGTGCCCGGGTCGAGCAGTCTGACGTCCATGCCGGCCGGCTGGCCGCCCGCCTCGGTGCCGTCGGCGTTCACCAGGCGCACCTGGACGCCGTCGGAGTCACCGGTCCACAGCGAGGCCGTACCGCCACGCACGGCACCGGCGGCCCGCTGTGCCTCCACTCCGTCGGCCTGGAACGGATCGTCCACCAGCCGCTGCCACGCGGACCACTTGCCCGTCTCGATGTCCCGGGTGCGCACCTCGGGCCTGCCCTTGGCGTTCACGTGGGCGTCGTCCCAGGTCAGCAGCAGCGCGCTGAACCGGTCGGTGCGCTGCTGCCCCAGGCCCTTGCGGCCGGCGCCCCGGCTCTCCAACTTGACCGTGTGCACGGCCGCCTTGCGGCCCGCGCCCTTGCCGTCGCTCTGCGCGCCGGGATCCGCGATCGCATAGGTCACGGCTCCCGCGCCGCCCAGGACGACGGCTCCGAGTGTCAGCCACGCCCTCCGCTTGAGACTGAGCGGTCTGTACGCACGCGTCCTGCGAGGACTCAACTACCCCACCCCTAGAAATGAACCACGATGACACCACCTGTCACACAGGTGATACTTGTAAAGCGCAATGAAAGGTCCAGACGTCACCCGAGGGGCCGAACCGCGGCGGCCGCCGCCTGCTGCGGCGTCGGTGAGCCGACCTCGGCCTGACAGGTGGCGCGCCCGAACTTCCCGTAGGCGGAGGCGGTCTGGACGTGCTTGCCGCGCACGGCGAGCGAGCAGCTGGCCCGTCCGCCCTTCTCACCGAGCGTGATCGAGACCAGCGGCGACCGCCCGAGCGGCACCTCCACGGTCTTCTTCCACGGCAGCGCGACGGCACGGTCGACGATGGCCGCCCCGGCCTCGCTGCGGCCCTGGTAGGCGATGTCGGCGGTGCCGTCGCCGGTCACCTCGTACGTCACGGCGGCGGTCGGGACATGCGGCCCGGCCGGCTTGTCCGCCGTGTCGAGCACGCCGTACAGCACGAGCCCGCCGCAGGCGGCGACCAGGATCCCGGCGACGGTGAGAGAGCGCCAGTCCCTCGTCGATTCCGTATCGGTTGATGCCATGGGCGCGGTTTATAGCTCATTCGGCGAACCGCTTTCCAGTGCGCGGAAGAAACGGGCGAATCGGCGGAGGGAAATCCCGGGATCCGCCCCGACGTGGGGTCAACTATCCGTTTTGCCTTAGCAATTGACAGCACGTCATCTGAGTGATTAGAACTCCGCTCGCCACACAGGAAGATCACAGAGAGGAGTGGTCGAAGGCGCCTGACCGGCGCACTTCCGCGTGGCACGGCTCGACACAGTCTCCGGCCGGAATTCTCCGGACCGGAAGTTCGGCGTGCCCGCATTCGCCCTGGCGCACGCGCGCACAAGGGCGTCGGTGAAAACGCGGGTGCGCCACCAAAGAAAGGGCACAGGACGTGAAAGTCCGATATGGGAGATTGATCTCCTGCCTTGTCGTGTCGGCGGTGGCGAGTACCGCGCTGCCGCAGATCGCCTATGCCGTACCCGAGTCCGATTCCGGATCGGGCGGCCACGACAAGGGCATCGTCGACACCGTCAAGGGCTGGTTCGCAGACGACGACCACCACCTCGACAAGCCGCCGTCCCACGACGAACTGGACATGGCCGACCGGCAGAAGCTGCCGAGGGGCAAGAAGGCCCCGAAGGCCAGGCGGGTCAAGGAGCTGAAGGGCAAGCGGACCGCGACGGCGCGGTTCTGGCAGCTCTCCGACGGCCGTGTCCAGGCGGAACTGTCGGCCGTGCCGACGTCGTACCGCTCCGGCGACGGCAGGCACGCGGCCTGGAAGCCGATCGACACGGCGGTCCACGCGACGGACGCCAAGGGTTTCGAGTTCGCCAACACGACGAACGAGGGCCGGAGCTGGTTCGGTTCGGACACGGACAAGCTGGTGCGCTTCCGGTCGCCGGACGGCCGTACGGTCACCCTGGGCCTCGAGGGCGCGGGCGGCAGGCTGAAGCCGGTGGCCAAGGGGTCGACGGTCACGTACAAGGACGCCGCGCACGGCGCGGACCTGGAATACGGCGTCGGTCCCGGCCGGGTGAAGGAGAACATCACCCTGGCCGAACGCCCCGCCGGTCCGGTGAAGTTCACGTTCACGCTGGACACCGACGGGCTTGTCCCGCGGGCCCGTAAGGACGGTTCGATCGCGCTGTACGGCGCACTGCCGAACACCCCGGCGATGGTCATCCCGGCGCCGTACATGACGGACGCGAAGAAGGCGGACAAGTCCGTCTTCGGCAAGACCTACAGCACGAGGGTCAGGCAGAAGCTCACGAAGGACGGCAGGTCCTGGAAGCTGACAGTGACCCCGGACGCGAAGTGGCTGGCCTCGAAGGACCGCCAGTACCCGGTGGTGATCGACCCGACGATCACGATCGCGCCGTCGCCGTCGGACTCGCAGGACACGATGGTCCTGCAGGAGGCGCCGACGACGAACTACAACACCTCCTGGAAGCTGTCGGTGGGCCGCACGGCCACCGGCACGGCCCGCTCCCTGATCAAGTTCCCGCTGAGCGAGATCCCCTCGGGCACGCAGGTCGACTCGGCGCGTCTGGAGATGTACTTCGACAACGCGCACGACGGCGGCGGCACGAAGGTGCCGGTCGAGGTGCACCGGGCCACGGGAACCTGGGACGAGACGACGGCGAACTGGAACAACACCAGTTCGTACGTCGGTGAGCTGTCCGGCACCAGCTACACGGTGGACGACGGCGACCCGGGCACCACGGCGGCCACCGGCTCGTGGCCGGCGACGACGTCCTCGCTCGCGCAGTACGGCATCGGCGGCGACTACCGCTACAACAAGGACACGGTCGCCGGGGACACCTACACCTGGCAGCCGAACATCAAGGACGCGGGCACCTACCAGGTGGACGCGCACTACGTCGCGGCCACCGACCGGGCCACCAACGCCCCGTACTCGGTGACGTCCAAGACCGGCACCACCACCTACACGGTGAACCAGCAGTCCGGCACGAACGGTGTCTGGGCCCCGCTGGCGGGCGGCGCGCAGATCGACTTCGCGGCCGGTACGGCGGGCAAGGTCGTCCTGGGCGACGGCCCGGCCTCCGCGACCACGGCCGTGATCGCGGACGCGGTCCGCTTCACCAACCCGGCGATGATCAACAAGGACATCGGCGAGTACAGCCAGTGGCACAAGTTCCCGGTGACCGACACCGTGCAGCAGTGGCTGGACGGCACCTCGGTCAACAACGGGTTCATCCTCAAGGCCGCCGACGAGTCGGCGACCGGCCCGATGGGCGGCCCGCGCTACGAGGCCGGCGACGGCGACTACGGCGGCGAGACGTCCACGATCCCGCGGCTGACTGTCACGTACGGCAAGGTCGGCACCACCCTCAACTCGCCGACGGTCGTCCACTCCACGGGCCCGGAGCTGTCCTGGAAGGCGTACTCGAACACCACCGGTGACCCGAACAACGACATCGTCGAGTACCAGCTGCACCGCTCCACGCAGCAGGCGTTCACCCCGTCCGCGGCCACGCTCGTCGCCCCGATCGACAAGTCGGCGACGGCGTACACGGACACCACCGCGACTCCGACGCCGGACTCCTCCTCGGTGGAGATCGGGCGGTCGTACTACTACCAGCTCGCGGTGAAGACGAAGGGCGGCCAGCTCCTCGGCTCCCCCACGCGCATCGTGGGCGTCCCCAAGGCGGGCCGCACCATGCGCCTCGTCCAGGGCACCGCGGCCGGCGTCACGGACACCACCCTGTCCTCCGCGACACCGACCACCAACCTGGACACCATCAGCCGGGACGGTGTGGGCCAGAAGTGGCTGAGCGTGGGCAACAACACGCCCACGAACACCACCGAGAAGACCCGCGCGGTCATGAAGTTCCCGACCAGTGCGATCCCCACCACCGCCACGGTGCTGGAGTCCCGCCTGTTCCTGTGGGGCGCGGAGACCACCACCAAGACCAACGGTGCGATCTACGAACTCCACGGCCTGAACAAGGACTTCACCGAGACGCAGGCCACCTGGAACAACGCGAACTCGACCACGGCGTGGACGACGGCGGGCGGTGACTACTCGGGGACCGTCTCCGACACGGTCGGCACGGTCTCCGACGTCGGCCGTCACTGGTGGGACGCGACCTCCCTCACCCAGGGCTGGACCCGCACCCCGTCCTCCAACCACGGCGCCCTGATCAAGCTGAAGGACGAGACCGCCACGGGCCCGCAGGAGCAGACCATGTTCCTGGCCTCGGAGACCGCCGACCAGCAGATCGGCCCGCTGCTGCGCGTGATCTACGTCGACTCCACGACGGACGACACGTACTACGCGCCGCAGACCCCGGCCCGTATGACCCCGAACTCGACGTACACGGTGGACTTCACGGTCACCAACACCACGTCGAGCGCGTGGGCGAGCGGTGAGCGGGTCCTGTCGTACACCTGGCAGCTCCCCGACGGCACGGACGCGACCACGGGCGGCAACCAGCTGTCCACGGCGATCCCGCCGCTGTCCCCGGGCCAGTCGACGACGATCCAGGCGCAGGTCAAGACGCCGATCAACTCGGACTCGGGCAGCAAGCGCACCAAGTACGTACTCGGCTGGGACGTCAAGAAGGTCTCCGACGGCAGCTGGCTGTCGGCCGGCACCGGTGGCATTCCGCCGCTGAAGCAGAACGTGGCGGTGGAGGACCCCACCTCCAACGCGCTGGGCCTGGAGAAGTTCTACAGCTACACCGGCAAGAACACGGGCGCCGGCTCGACGGTGATGAACAACCTCGCCTACGGCAACACCGTGTGGTCGTACAACGCGTTCAGCAACCCGGGCCGCGGCCTGACGACGTTCGCGCGGTTCGCGTACAACTCGCTGGACACCGACAACACGACAGGTGGCGCGGGCGCGGGCTGGTCGGCCCAGGTCGGCGGGCCCATCCGGCTCGGCGCGGCACTGGACTTCCACCCGAACCCGGTTCAGAACGCGACGGAGATCCGTCTGCCCGACGGTGACGGCACCACACACGTCTTCACCAAGCAGGCCGACGGCAGCTGGAAGGCCCCCGCGGGCGTCCACTACCGCATCACGGCCAAGGCGGGCCTGGACTGCACCCCGGACAAGGACCCGGTGCCGGACGCGTGGACGCTGCTGCGTCCGGACGGCACGCGGTTCTACTTCGGCTGTGACGGCTATCTGACGTCTGTCGTCGACAAGAACGGCAACACCCAGACGTACACCTACGAGCAGCACAAGACCCAGGGCAAGGCGGCGAAGTTCCTCGCCTACATCACCGACCCGGCGGGCCGGCAGTCCCTGACGCTCGACTACTACAAGAAGGGCGACGCGTCGTACGACTACATCGACGGCACGGGCGCCAAGGTCACCGGCACCAGCCTGACCGACCCGGACATCTACGACCACGTGAAGTCCATGACGGACATCTCGGGCCGCAAGGTCTCCTTCTTCTACACGGTGGAGGGCCTGCTCGGTCAGTTCACCGACGGTGACGGCTCCAGCCAGCCGAAGAACTTCAAGTTCACCTACGACGCCCTCCAGGGCAACAAGAACGTCAAGCTGGTGACGGCCACGGACCCGCGCGGCCACGACACCAAGCTGGCGTACTACGAGCCGAAGGCGGGTGACGACCCGAAGTACCACTGGTGGACGAAGACCGTCACCGACCGCCTGAACGGCGACACCGGCTTCGCCTATGTGGCCGACACCGCGAACACCAAGTTCACGGACACCACGGTCACGGACGCCGAGACGCACGCCACGAAGTACGTGACGGACGACTTCGGCCGCCCGGTCCAGACGACCAACGCCAAGTCCCAGAACACCAAGATGAGCTGGGACGCCGACAACAACGTCACGTACCTGGAGGAGGACAACGGCGCCAAGACCGCCTACTGCTACGACCAGAAGACGGGCTACCCGCTCTGGCAGCGCGACGCGGAGAACAACAAGGCGGGCGTACCGGACCAGACGACCACCTGCGTCTCGGACACCACCAAGTGGCCGGCGAACGCGGCGAAGTACGAGTACCAGACGCGCGCGGACGGCTTCTCGGCGGACCTGTTCCGCAAGACGTCGCCGGAGGGACGGGCCTGGCAGTTCGGCTATGACTCGTTCGGCAACCTGAAGACGGTCACGGACCCCAAGGGTGTCGCGACCACGACGGTGCCGGACGACTACACCACGAAGTACGACTACGACGCCTACGGTGAGCTGATCAAGGCGACCGATGCCAACGGCAACCCGACGACGTACAGCGGTTTCGGGTCGACCGGTTACCCGGACACGATCACTGACGCGAAGTCGAACGTGACGAAGTTCGTCTACGACGACCGCGGCCAGGTCACCCAGGTCACCGACGCCAACAACAAGGTGACCACACAGACGTACGACACGTACGGGCGTCCGCTGGTCAACACGGTGCCGAAGGAAACCGGTGTCGTCATCACCACGCCGGCGCCGGTGTACGACGAGAACAACAACGTCACCAAGTCGACGGCACCCAACGGCGCGGTCTCGACAGCGGTGTACGACAACGCGGACCAGGTCACCTCGGCGACGGCGCCAGCGAACAACCAGACCGCTCCGCGCACCTCGACGTACACATATGACAAGGCCGGCAACCTGAAGACGACGACCGAGCCCAAGGGCACGGCGACGACGACGGATTCGACCGACTACGTCACGACGAACAACTACGACGAGATCTACCAGCTCACGTCCGTGGTCAACGCGAACACCGACAAGGTCTCGTACGAGTACGACAACGTCGGCAACGTCACCAAGGTCATCGACCCGAAGAAGAACGCGACGGCCGACACGACCGACTACACCACCAAGACCGACTACGACCTGGACCACCGGGTCACGGTCGTCACGGACGCGGCCGGCAAGACCACCAAGAAGGGCTACGACAAGGACGGCCTGGTCACCTCGGCCACGGACGCCGAGAACAACACCACGCTCATCACCTACGATGAGCGCGCAAAGCAGACCGAGGTTAAGGTCCCGCACGAGGGCACCACGACACGGTCGACGAAGTACGAGTACGACCAGGTCGGCAACACCACCAAGGTGCTCACCCCGCGCGCGACGGCGGCCGGTTCCACCGACGCCTTCACGGTCCGCACGTCGTACGACGAGCTGAACCGTCCGGCCAAGCAGTACCAGCCGTACGACCCGGCGGACTCCCGTTACAACGACCCGAATGTCTACACGGAGACGACGTACGACAAGGTGGGCCGGGTCGCCAAGACCTCCCTGCCGCCGTCGGACGGCGAGACGGTCCGCAACGACACCACCTACGGCTACTTCGACAACGGCTGGGTGAGGTCGTCCACGGACCCGTGGGACATCGCCACGACCTACGACTACAACGAGCTGGGTAAGCAGACCAAGAGGACCCTGACCTCGGCGGGCGGCTCCTCGGACCGCACGATGACATGGTCGTACTACCCCGACGGCTCGCTGAAGTCCCGCGCGGACGACGGTGTCCCGGCGGGCAAGTCGGTCGTCCTGGTCGACAACTCCGACACCCAGAACACCTCCAAGACCGGCACCTGGACCAAGGGAGACATCACCGGTCAGCAGGGCTACAACCACGAGACCCACGCGGCCGGCACCGGCACGGATGCCTACACGTGGACGCTCAACATCCCCAAGGACGGCACGTACGCCGCGTACGTGAAGTTCCCGAAGGTGACGGGCGCCGCGACGACGGCCAAGTACACGGTGACCTACGACGGCGGGACGGCCGACAAGACGATCGACCAGAACGCCACCGCGAACCAGGGCACCTGGGTCTCACTCGGCTCCTTCGCCTTCAAGCAGGGCAACGCGGCGAAGCTGCAGCTGTTCCAGAACAGCGCCGGCACGGTCGTGGCGGACGGCGTGAAGCTCGTCCGTGACACCACCGGCGACCCGGCCGACACGGAGAAGGACAACTTCGCCTACTCCTACGACCTCAACGGCAACCTGACCCAGATCGACGACACCTCGTCGACGGCGAAGATCGACTCGTACGCGATCACCTATACGGGCCTCAACCAGGTCCAGAAGGTGAGCGAGTTGCTGGCCGGGGTGGAGAAGAAGGCCACGTCGTACACGTACGACGCGAACGGCCTGTCGGACACGATCACGCACCCGGACCAGTTCTCCAAGTACACGTACGACCTGCGTGACCTGGTGAAGACGGTCTCGGTCGGCAAGACGGCCACAGACGCCTCACCCAAGGTGGCGTCGTACACGTACACCGACCGAGGCGCCAAGCTCCAGGAGACGAAGGCCAACGGCAACACGGTCGACTACACGTACTACCTGGACGCGGCACTCAAGTCGACGACGGAGAAGAAGCCCAACGGCACCCTCGTCTCCACGCACACCTACGCCTACGACCCCAACGGCAACAAGTCGCAGGACGTGGCCAGGAAGATGAACGCCGACAACCACGCGGCGTACCTCGACTCCACCACGGACTACACCTACGACCCCGCCGACCGCCTCAAGCAGTCCGTGAAGACCGGCAACGGCGCCGGGACGGAGACGTACGTCCACGACAACAACGCCAACGTCATCAGCCAGACGGTCAAGAACGTCACCACCAACTACAACTACGACCGCAACCGGCTGTTGAATGCCACCATCGGCAGTTCAACAGCGAACTACAACTACGACCCGTTCGGCCGCGAGGAGTCGGTCACCTCGGGCAGTCAGGTCATCGAGCGGAGCGTGTACGACGGCTTCGACCACGTCATCGAGTCCCAGAAGATGGACGACATGGGCGCGATGAAGTCGACGACCTACACCTTCGACCCGCTGGATCGCACCGCGTCGAAGACGGCAGCCGGCAAGACGACGAACTTCGAGTACCTGGGCCTCTCGAACGAGGTCCTGGACGAGAAGGTCGCCGGCACGCTCACCAAGTCCTACCAGTACAGCCCCTGGGGCGAACGCCTGTCGCAGGTCAAGCACAACAGCGACGGCACGACGGAGGACGGCTACTACGGCTACAACGGCCACACCGACGTCGAGACCCTCACGGACAACAACGGTGACACGAAGGCGACGTACGGCTACACCGCCTACGGCTCCGACGACACCTCCGAGTTCACCGGCATCGACAAGCCCGACACCGTCGACCCGACCAAGGAGGCATACAACCCGTACCGGTTCAACGCCAAGCGCTGGGACGCCCAGTCCGGCACCTACGACATGGGCTTCCGCGACTACAACCCGGGCCTGAACCGCTTCACCTCCCGGGACATGTACAACGGCGCACTCGCCGACATGGGGCTCGGTGCCGACCCGTACACCGGCAACCGATACGCGTTCGGCGGTGGCAACCCCACCAGCTTCGTCGAACTGGACGGACACACCAGCTGCGACGTCACCGGGATGTGCGGGGGCACCTACCGCGAGACTCCGATGATCAAGGCGGAGGAGCGGCAGAGCCCCGCGAAGTCCTATCAGGCTGTCGAGGACTTCATGTTCGCCGAGATGAAGGGAAATCTGAAATCGGACGCGTTCAAGGAGATCAAGCACTACACCAGCTCCTGCGACACCTGGAATCCCATCCAGTACGAGCTTGACTGCCGCCCCAGCCTGTCCATCAAGCTCTGGTTCGACCAGGTCCACGAGAACGGTCCCTGGGACCACAAGAACTTCCTCCTGAAGAACTTCGCTGTCCACAAGGAGAACGATGTCTGTTGCTACACCGGCAAGATCACCGGGATGAGCGCTGAGGTCTACCACGACGTGTGGTCGAACGTGCACTACGGCTATGTGGGAGCGGCGGCCGGTCTCGACGACGACCTGCTGGAGACCGCGGCGGCGCCCAGCCTGCCGGGCGGCAAGAACATTCCGGGAGCCGAGCACATCCCGTACGTCGGAAGGTCCGACGACGGTGACAAGGCGACGGTGCAGTTCGGCATCAAACTGTGGCACAAGTACGGTGCCGACCTCACCCAGGAGCAGTTCCACTCCGAGCTGCTCAACATGTTCGGGCAGCTCCAGGGAACCGACAAGATCTACTCGTTGGCCCCGCCGCCACCCACCTGGGACAAGGTCCCTGGGGGCTGGGTGTAACCAGCACCGTTGGGCTTCCTGAGCCCGATGTACCATCCCTCGCCGTGGAGGCAGCCGGCTCTGTTCCGGCTGCCTCCACGGCACCTCTTCTGGTGGAAGGCCGCACATGAGAACGGATGAAGTACGGGGCGTCCCCGAGAAGAAGGCCGTGCCCTACAGCGCAGGCGCCTGGCTGCTCGGTATCGCCCTCTTCCTGGTGACCGGGTACGTGACCGCGCTGCTGCTTTTCAGTACCTGGGTGAACTGCGACATCGGCGCCAATAACCCCTACCAGTTGGTGCTGCTGGTGGCCGTGTCGACCGGCATGGCGTTCGCCTCGACACTGCTGTGGGCCCTCATGCGCAAGCTCACCGGTCGCCGGGGCCTGCTGAAGCCCCTCGCGCTGACGGTGCTCGCCGTTGTGGTACTGCTCTGGCCGGTGCTGGCGGTCTGGTACGTCTCACCCGGCCACCCCGACAGCGTGTGCGAATCCGGCGGCACACCCCTGGTGTGGCCGGCCTGGTTGCCCGTGTAGGGGGTGGCCCCGGCGGACGGGTGCTTCTGGGGTGACCGGGGCGAGCTGCACGGTGGACAGCTCTGGCCGGGCCTCCCATTCTTCGCCAGCTCCTCCACTCCCACTGCTACCGGTACCTGGGCCTGTCCAATGAGGTCCTGGACGAGAAGGTCGCCGGCACGCTCACCAAGTCCTACCAGTACAGCCCCTGGGGCGAACGCCTGTCGCAGGTCAAGCACAACAGCGACGGCACGACGGAGGACGGCTACTACGCCTACAACAGCCACTCCGACGTCGAAACCCTCACGGACAAGGACGGCGACACCAAGTCCACGTACGGCTACACCGCCTACGGCGACGACGATTCCTCCGAGTTCACCGGCATCGACAAGCCGGACACGGCCGATCCGACGAAGGAGGCATACAGCCCTTACCGGTTCAACGCCAAGCGCTGGGACGCCCAGTCCGGCACGTACGACATGGGCTTCCGCAACTACAACCCGGGTCTGAACCGCTTCACCTCCCGGGACATGTACAACGGCGCCCTGGCCGACATGGGCCTCGGAGCCGCCCCGTTCACCGGCAACCGGTACGCGTTCGGCAGCGGCAACCCCAGCAGCAACGTCGAGGTCGACGGTCACTTCGACATCGGCGGATTCATTGACACCGCCATCGACACCGCTGAGAGTGCTGTCGAAGGGGCGGCGGAAGGGATCGCCGAGGGAGCCGAGACCGTCGCCGGCAGTGGTTCCAGCCTGCTCAGCAAGGCGGGCGGATACGGCCTGGCGGCCTGGGTATTCCTGGAGGAACTGGGCTGGGACACTCCGACCGCCCAAAACGGATACGAGTCCGACCCCGGTGACAAGCCGGACTACAGCGAGGGGCTCCTCCTCAAGCCGGACTCCGTCAAGGAGTGGCAACCCGGCGACGCTCGGGTGCCGTTCACCAAGGAGGACTGCGCGAAGAGCCGGTCGAGCATGATCTATTACATGCCGCTCGACTCCCAGGGGCGTGCTCAGGGCGCGATTGCGTGCCTCAGCGAGGCGGACATCAACTACACCGACAAAGACGGAAACCTGAAAGACCCGAACAATGCGACAAAAATTGTGGGAAGCACCACAATCTGGCCGATGAGCACTCCGGGTGCTTGGGCTGCTTCTCCCAAAGGGTGGCGTCCGGGTATGGGCCTCGATCGGTCGTTGCGGTGGACCGGCTCTGGCTTCCGGGCCGCTGGTGCTTCGCAGGGCAGTGTGCTGAGGCGTGTTGACGTGGGCCCGGATCGGGCGGTCTGGTCATGCGGCCGCGTCGACCAGGGCTTGGAGCAGGCGCTGGGGGTCTTCGGCGATGCGGTTGCAGACGTAGAGCCACCATTCCGTGCCGAAGACGATGTACTCCCGGGTGGGGTGGCCGCGCTCGGCCATGGCCTGGAGGCGGTCGGGCCCGAGGCCGAGGAGGGTCTCGAACTCCCAAGGATCGGAATCGTGACCCTTCCCTCCGAGGAGCTGGTCAACGCGGTTGATCAGATCCCAGTCGTGGGTGGCGAAGGAGCACAGATGGCCCGAATCGGCCAACTGTTGCGCGTACGCAAGATAGGCGGCGGTCAGGGCCGGGGCCTCGCGCCGGTGGGCGATGGCCTCAGGTTCGAGGAAGGCGCCCTTGACCAGGCGGATGCGGCCGGGACGGGAAAGCAGCTCCGGCAGGTCGTCTGCCGTGCGATATAGGCGTGCCTGGACAGTGATGCCCACATGATCGAACCGCTCGCACAGCTTGCGGTGCAGGGCAAGCACCTCGCCGGTACGGTCGGAGCCTTCAGCCGAGATCACCATCTCCCGCCCGGTGTCGGCGGTGGCCTGGGCGATGCGGGAGGCGTTGGCAAGGGCAAGCTCCGCATCGACGGCCAAGCCGATGTGGGACAAGTCCAGGGAGATCGAGCACCCGGGTGGCAGTAGCCGGGCCGCAGAGAGGAACGTGTCGGTCTCTTCCGTGGCTCGCCGCGGGTCGCGGCAGCTCTCGCCCATGTACTCGACGTTCACGCGGTGGCCGACGGCCAGGACCTGCTGCGCCCGGTCCAGGGCGTCGGGCAGGGTTTCACCGGCCACGTACCGCCGCGCAACTTTGCCGGCCAGAGGGCCCAGGACCGGGTCACCTGGGACACGCCACTTCAGCTCCTCGTCGAGCGCGAGCCCACGCAGGACTTGGGCAGCCTGTGACGAGAGGACGGCGTTGGTGGCGGGGATCTGCGTGGTCATGCGCTGTGCCTAGCTGTTCGCGGGATGGATGAACGCCTGCGAGCCTTCCAGACCGGTGCTCCCACCCGAGAGTGGCAGAAACGACAGGTAAGCTGAAATTCCTGCCACTGTCGTAAGAGGGGATCGGGAACCGATGCTTCACGACGTCGCCGTCCTAGCCCTCCAGGGTGCCCACGCATTCGAGCTGGGCGTGTTCTGCGAGGTCTTCGGGATCGACCGCAGCGACGACGCGCTGCCCGTGTACGACTTCGCTCTTGTCTCGGCCACCGGCGACAGCGTGCCGACCCGCCACGGCTTCGAGGTGCGGGCCCGGCACGGCCTGGAGCGGCTGGCCTCGGCGGACCTCATCTGCGTCCCCGCCTACGACCCGCACGTGCGCCAGCCGGACCACCTGACCGAGGAACTGCGGGCCGCTGTGCAGCGGGGCGCTCGGGTCCTGAGCATCTGCACCGGGGCCTTCCTCCTGGGCGAGGCCGGGCTGCTCAACGAGCGACGCTGTACCACGCACTGGCGCTACACCGACGAACTCGCCCGCCGCCACCCGCGTGCCCGGGTCGAGTCGGACGTGCTCTACGTCGACGAGGACCCGGTCATCACCGGCGCCGGCACCGCCGCCGGCGTCGACACCTGCCTCCACCTCATCCGCAAGGAGCACGGCAGCGCCGTCGCCAACGCAATCGCCCGCCGCATGGTCACACCCCCACACCGTGACGGCGGCCAGCACCAGTACCGCCAACGCCCCCTCCCCCGGGAGGGGACCGGGTCCCTCGCCCCTGTCCTGGCCTGGGTGGAAGCCAACCTCGACCAGGACCTGACCGTCGACGCAATGGCCTACCGTGCCCACCTCTCCCCACGGACCTTCGCCCGACGCTTCCGGCAGGAAACCGGGACCACACCACTGCAATGGCTGACCGGACAGCGAGTCCTGCTCGCGCAGCACCACCTGGAGACCACAGACGACCCAGTAACCGCGATCGCCCACCGCACGGGCTTCGGCACCGTCGACAACCTCCGCCACCACTTCGCCCGACACCTCGGCACGACGCCCCAGGCGTACCGGCGGGCGTTCAGAGCCCTGCCCACCAGCCGACGATCCGCGCCCCTCACAGTTCCACAAGGGCCGCGCAGTACTGACTGATCGCTGTCCGGTCTTGAGAACGGAACCAGGTCGGCAAGCCCGTCACTCACCGTGACTGCACGTCAGTGGCCCAGACGTTGCGCACCGCTCAAGATCGAAGACCCGGACAAGCACGTCACCGCCATGGACGTGGACCCGTACCTGACCGAGGTGGCGACGGAACGGCTCGCGGACCGGAATCAGGACGTGCAGTTCGGGCTCGCGGACCGGCTGCTCAACCGGACACGGGACGTGCGCGGCGAGTGGCAAGAACTTGCCACAAACACGGGCCAGTTGGCGGAGACACCTCTGATGCTCTGCTCGTCGCCTGGTCGCGAGGCGTAAGCCTTCTAGGCCGGCCGTCGGCTCCTTCGGTTGGAGTTCCAGCGGTGGTGTTGCCCATGAGGGCTGTCGATGACGTTCTTTCGCACCACCCAGCCGGGCAGCTGTCGTTCACACGGAGACTTTATGTGGGTGGACTCTCTTCTCCGTGACACAGGTTGGGGTGTGCGGGAGCCCCGCAGCGGGTGGGGTCGTCGATCCGTCGCTGACCGAACGCTTCCGCCTGCTGCTGGTCGAGCACTTCGGGGCGGCGGAGTTGCTTGAGATGCGGGGCAACCGACCCGAACGGTCAACCTGACGGCCTGCCGGCCAATGGCAGGCCCTCAGTCATGTTCTCCTTGCGATTCGTCAGCTCAGGAACCTCTCTCCATTCGGAGACACGGCCGTCTCGGCCGGCCCCACGGCTGGGTCAGCCCGGCTTGACCGCCAGCGTCGCAAAATAGTTCGACATGTATTGAGCGGATGCGTTGGATTGGTGCGGCGCTTCCGCGAAGCCGGTGATGACGAACCCCGCGGCGAGTTGCCCGCCGATCTGGTCGGTGAGGGTGTGGCTGTATTCAAGAGGGGCATCCGCGCCGAACTTCGTGGCGCGTTCCTCGGCGGAGTACTGCGTGACATCGCTGTAGGGCAGCTTGTGCACGACGATCAGCTCGCCGCGCTCGTCGAGCGCCTCGTGGTCGAACAAGTACACATCAGGGTTGAGGAAGCCCACGAGCAGAGTTCCGCCCGGTCGCAGGATGCGGAAGCACTCACGCCACACCGGTGCCAAGTCTGGTACGAATACGTTAGAGACCGGATGGAATACCACGTCGAATGTTGCGTCGCCGAAGGCGCTGAGGTCGCGCATGTCGCCCAGGACGGTGCGCAGCTCGAGTCCGTCGCGCGCCGCCACCATCTGGTCCTGGCCGAGCTGGCGGGGTGAGTTGTCGAATACGGTGACCCGCGCCCCTGCGGCGGCGAGGATCGGACCCTGCTGGCCACCGCCGGAGGCCAGGCACAACACGTCCTTGCCGGTCAGGTCCGTCGGCAGCCAGGAGCGGTCGACTGGCTCACGCCCGATGAGAACAATCGACCAGTCGCCCATGCGGGCGCGCTCGACATCCTCAGCACTCACCGGCCTCGACCACTCGTTGCCCTCTTGGACACACTTGTCCCAGGCTGCCCGATTGTGGGCAACGGGGTCGACAACAATGTCCTGCACGTTTAACTCCCTGCTACAGCCAAGCGGACACCTGCGGTACTGACAGTTCGGTGCCGCTAGCCAACACGATTGCAGGGTGCGGGCTCAACGAAATTCGCGGGCATCGAGGTGTCCACGGGCTCGACGGGTGGTCGCGCAGCGGGTGCGTAAGCGCTGGTTGCCGGGGTTGCGGAAGCCGTAGGCGTCGCGGGCGATGGTCTTGATGACCCGGTTGGTGCCTTCGGAGCCGGCGTTGGTGATCCCAGTGTGCAGGAACGCAAGGATCTCTGGCCCCCCATGTCTCGACCGTTGTGGCTAGGCGCTGCAGTTCGGGAAGGTCGGCGTCGGCGCATCGGCGGTAGAACCGGTACAGCAGATCGCGGACCTGTTCCCGGTCCGGGCGGGTCCGGGCGGTGGCAAGCAGGTCCAGGAGGTCTTCCTTGGCGTTCCACGCAGCGGTGATCGGCGCGCCGATCACCCTGGGCAGGTTGGACAGCTCGTCGAGGAGAGCGTCGACCTGCTCGCCGCGCATCCGGGCGGCGGAGCGGGTGAGCCGGTTGCGCAGTTCCCACTCGCGGTTGCCCTTGCGGCCGCGCCGGCCGCGGTGGGTCACGGTGATCCGGCGGCGGACCTCGGCGAGGGTCTGGTTCGCCGGCTGCACCAGGTGGAAGTGGTCCACGACCAGGGTGGCCTGCGGCAGGACCCGGCGGATCGCCGCAACGGTCCGGCCTCCCGGTCGGCGCGTGTCGTCGCGGTCGCGATGGCGGCCCTGTGCGCCAGTGTTCCCACCTCGCTCCTGGTAGGGGTGTTCGCCTGGCCGGCGGTGCTATTGGCCTGTGCCGTACCCGCGGCTCTGGCCGCGCCCGTCTTTATGCCGTGCAAGGGGGCCCTGCGTACGCCGCTACCCACGCCGCTACTTCCGTACCGTGCGGGCGGGGGAGGGCCGCCGAACGGCGACGGCCCTGTGATCAGCTCGGACGATCAGGCCTTGACGTAGGGGCGGGAGCCGGGCTCGCTGCTGTCGTCATAGCTCAGGAACCAGTGGGCCGCGAACTCGACGGGAATGGAGAAGGGATGCCGGCGGTCGGTCAGGTAGTGGAACAGGAACTCCGTGGCCGTGCAGTCGAAGCGGCTGTCTGCCTCCCCGTCGTCATTCGTGGCGTAGACGGGCCATCGGTCGGGGTCGGGGCCGTCGATGATCCAGTAGAACGCCTGCTCATGCTCGTTGCTGGCCCAGCGCAGCAGGCCGCCCGCCGCCGGGAGGGGCGAATCCGGCTCCCATGACTGCGGCTCCCATGGCTGCGGGCCCGGTCGCGCGCCGTACGGGACGGAGCGGATGAGGTCCGGGGGAAGGTAGACGTCGAGGAAGCCGTCGAACTGGCCCTCGCCGAAGGTTTCGACCAGCGTCTTGTAGTCGGCCGGCAGGGGTGTTCCCAGCTGGGACTCGACCGCCGTCCAGTCGACCGGATACGTGCGTGCGGATGTCCACCCCGTGACGGCCACGAGTCGGTCCAGCCAGGATGCCTCCGGCGGCAGTCGGTCCGGGCTCGCGGTGGTCCGTTCGGCGACGGCCAGCACCGGCCGGGCGTCGTCCTCGTGAAGGTGACCGAAGGCGATCCATCGTCCGCCGAACGGCCAGACGAACTCCCAGTCGATCTGTTCGGCGCAGGGCAACCACGCCTGCCCGCTGCCTTCCGTGCGAGGAGACCCGTACCGGGTGTCGAGCGTCGCCACGAGGTCGTCCACGTCCGCGGTGTCCGAGACCGGCAGGCACACATGTCCCGCCGGATGAGCGGGCTCCGCACACCTCAGGTCGCCGAAGTCCGGCCACACGAGTGCTGCCACCTCCGCCAGCAGTTCCTGAACATCCATGGCCGGGATTCAAACACGGGCCACCGACAGCGGGCCGAAGTGCGGGCCACCGCTTCGGTGCGACCACGAAACTCCGCTTTCGGCTTGCTTCGTCCCATCGTTCGCGGCCGCCTCGACGGCTGTTGTATAACCAGGCCGCCATCGAACTGCCCATCCCTTTCGAAGAGGTACGTCATGTTGTCCGGAACCGGAAGACCTCTCCGTCCGAGCTGGCTCCGCGCCCTCGGTCTCGTGTCGGCCGTGGTTGCCGTGGCAGTGTCGTCCGGATGTTCGACGAGCGACGGCAAGGGGACGTCGGCAGAGCGGCATGCTTCCGGGAAGCCCGGGGCAGCGCGGCCCGACTCGACGCGTACGGCACACCCCACGCCCAAGCCCGTCCCGCCGCCGAGGACCGCCGCGCAGTTCGTCTCCCGGGCCCGGCAGGCCATGGGCGCCGAGGAGGGGTGGACGTTCGCCCTGCGCGGCAGCGAGTCCGCCGTCATGCAGGGGCAGGCGCCGTCCGGGGCGACGTACGCCGCGACCGTGCACCGGACCACCGCCCCCGTCGCGCTCCAGCAGACCGGCACGATCACCACCAGCAAGGGGGAGCGCAAGCCCGAGGTGGTGTATGTCGTCGGCGGCACGGGTTACGTCAAGGAGGGTGCCGAGGGATGGAAGAAGGGGGCGCTCTCCGAGCCCGACATCGCCGATGACGTCGAGGACCCCTTGGCCGAGCTGGACGCGTTCGCCGCGTACGCGAAGAGTGCGACGGTGAGTCGTACAGGGGCGGGCGTACGACTTCGGGTGAGTGCGTCCGGATGGCGGTTGTCCGCTGCCCGCAGCCGTCCTGCGCTCCGGCGGGCCGTACGCGAAGTGGAGCCCGCCCTGGCGCAGTTGCGCAAGGCGGGCGTCACGGCGACCGACGGTCAGGTCATGCTCAAGAGCTTCACCGAGACCTGGGATCTGGGGGATGCGGTGCATGGGTATCGGGTTGCGGCACATCGGTACGCGTTCGCGTTTCATGTGCCGTTCCAGGGTGGGGACATAACCGTGAGTCAGGAGGTGCGGGCCGACAACCGTGGCGTGTTCAGCGGGCACTTGGCCTTGCCGTCCGGTGTGAAGTGACCTGTGCGACGCACCACAGGGTAAGAAGGTTGTACATCCGGTGTGAGTTCCCATGTGGCGATTGACACTCCCGTGGCCTGTGATGTTGGTCAGTCAGATTCCGCTTGGTGAACGGGGGAACGAGGTTCTGCTCCCCCTGATCCGAGCGAAGGGGGAACGTTGTCATGGGTGGAGTGGACACGCGACCGTGCCCGGGCGAGATGCGTGCGTGCGCGGCTGCCTTCGTCGCCCGTGCCACCGCGCGCACCCGGCTGCCGCTGGACTACTCCGAGCGCAGCCTGAGGGTCGTGGACTTCCTGATCGACGGGCTGCGCAAGGGCGGCGCCGACCGGGAGCGGGCACGGGACGCGCTGTTCGGGCTGGGGGCGTACGTCGGTGAGGTGCTCGTGCGCCGCGCGGGGGCGGTGTGGGTGGACTTCGACGCCGGGCAGCGCGCCTACTTCGGGCAGCCGGTGGGCGTGCGCATGCCGGACGGTCGGGTGTGGAACCCGCTGGGCAGGGTGCTCAACCGTTTCGAGGTGGGCGGTCCGGAGGACTCGTTGCAGACCTTCTGGCTGACCCTGCACGGGCGGCCGCGCCGCGAAGTCGGCTGACCGGCGGGCACTCCAGCGGCCGGACGGGCGGTTTGCGCGCAGAGTCCGATTTGTCGCCCCAGTCGTCCCGACGCTTACCGCTGCTGTATAACCAGCCCTCGTTCCGGTCGGCCGCCATTTCTCGGCCGTGCCTCTGCTTTCCGCTGCCCATCGAAGGGTCTCTTCGTGCTGCCCTCTTCGCGTTCCCGTGCTCGTACGTGCTTCGTCGCCGCGCCGGCCGTCGCCGGCGTCCTGCTGATGGCGTCGGCCTGTGGGAGTGGAGGAGGCGACGGCCCAGGGGCGGATTCCGCCGACGCGGCCGAGAACGTTGCCGTCGAGACGTCCGCAGCCTCCGGCGCGTCCAAGGTGTCCGCCTCCGCGTCTGCCTCGGTTTCCGCCTCCTTCTCAGCCTCCGCCTCGGCGAAGGGCAAGGCCAAGGCCAAGGTCAACGCCTCCGCCTCGCCGAGTACGGCCCCGGGTACGGCCGGCACTCCGCGGGCCACCACCGCCCCGCCCGCCGCCTACGCCACCCCGAACTTCCCCGTTCCCGCCTCCCCGGGTGACGCCACCCAGCTCATCACCGTGAAGGCGAGCGGCTCGTACGCCACCGTCACCGCCTGGGCCAAGGGGGCCTCGGGCTGGAAGGCCCAGTTCAGCACCAGTGCGGGCCGGGTCGGCTCCAACGGCGTCACGAACGGGGCGACACGGCGGCAGGGGACGTACACCACGCCCTCCGGGACGTACTCCATCACCGAGGGCTTCGGTGTCGAAGCGGGCGGGACGAGCATGCCGTACCACGTCGTCAACAGCTCGGACTGGTGGGTGGAGGACCCCCAGTCCAAGTTCTACAACTCGATGCACAGTGCGGCGGGCGCCGACTTTCCGCTCACCGAGGCCGGTGACCGGGGCAGTGAGCATCTGATCAACTACCCGACCCAGTACGCCAAGGCGCTCGTCATCAACTTCAACCGGTGGCCCGCCACACCCGGTCGCGGCGCCGGCATCTTCCTGCATGTGAACGGGAACGGCGCGACCGCCGGTTGTGTGTCCGTGCCGCGCGCCACGATGGACCAGATCATGGCCTGGATCCGGCCCGGCACCCACCCGCGCATCGCCATCGGCTGAGCGGATGATCGAACCCGGTGTGACGGATAGGCGCGCGGTACCGGCCGCCCACGCGATCGAGGTCGGGACCGAGCCGCTGGACCGGCCGGCGCGGAACTCGGTGGGCGGCTGGCCGTTCCTCGACGACGTCCAGGAGTGGCCGGAGTGCCCATCGAACAGGACCCGACGACAGAGCCCGAATACGAGGCTCTGTGTGTCTCCGGCGACGAAACGGACTGCGGCGCGAGGTCCGGCACGCACGGTCACCCCGGGCCCGTCGAGGAATGGCAGCGCAAGCACACACAGGAGACCCGGCACCTGCGCTACCGGCGCAACTTCGGCGACTACGCGGTGCTACGGCAGGACGGGTCGGCCGGGGCCCGGACATGCGAGCACCGGCAGATCGAGAAGCGCGAGTGCGGCACGCACTGCCGGGACTGCAAGCGACAGCTCTACCTGTGATGGCCGGCGCAAACGCGGCAACGTGTTGTCAGTGCCGTGATGTTGACTGTGCAAGCCCATCACGAGAGAGCGAGGCCGGCAGTGACGGAACCAGGCGAGGTGGACCTCGTCCACCTGGAGGACGCGGACGGGAACCGTTGCGTCGTGCGCGTCACCGGGCGCTCCAGGCCCGGGGTGCTGCCCGGTCACGACACCCTCCGGGCCGACGTGCTCGTATCGGCGAGCTTCGTCGACGCCCGCCTGGATGTCTACATATTCCAGCGCGACCTCGACGCCTGGCAGCGCGACTTGACCGGCCTCGCGCCCGGGAAGGACGTGAGGATCGGCCGTGACCGCGGGCTGGAACTCGTTCTGCACATGCTCGAGGACCGCTCCTTGGCCGTGACCGTCCACGATCCCGAGCGCCTCACCACGATGCTGCGGATCCGACCGGGGCAGAACTGGGTCGATGAGCATCACCTGCGCCTTGAGCAGGTCCGGCAGGCCTGGCCCAGCGAAGTCGTGGAGACGGGCCCCATGACCTACGAATGGAGTCCCAGCCGCCGAAGCCGACAGGTGAGGGGTGAGCGGTGAGTTTCCACATGCATCTGCGTGCCGTCCAGGAATCCGAGGTCTGAGGCTCAACCTCGGGAGTGGACACCCGGTTTCATGCGACGAGCGACAGCGTACGTGATGAGATCAGCTGTTGCTCGAACTCGACTGGCGTGAG
>NZ_JBIAWG010000014.1:273158-295544 GCF_042895285.1 Streptomyces sp. NPDC001406 | reverse complement strand
AACGCCCGGTTACATTCCGAACCCGGAAGCTAAGCCTCACAGCGCCGATGGTACTGCAGGGGGGACCCTGTGGGAGAGTAGGACACCGCCGAACTCCCTTTAGAGCTCCGGCTCTTGGGCACGAAGCCCAGGAGCCGGAGCTTTTTTGCGTTGAGGTAAGGTCAGGGGGCATCGTTGGTTCGTTTCCCAGGAGGCCCCCGGGTGGAGGTCCAGGAGACCCGTGTCCAGACGGACCGGGTCCTCACCATCCCGAACATCCTCAGCATGGCGCGTCTCGTCGGCGTGCCCGTCTTTCTGTGGCTGATCCTCCGGCCGGAGTTCGGGGGTCCCAAGAGTGATGGTTGGGCGCTGCTGGTGCTCGCGCTGAGCGGGATCAGCGACTACCTGGACGGGAAGCTCGCGCGGCGCTGGAATCAGATCAGCAGCCTCGGCCGGCTGCTCGATCCCGCTGCCGACCGGCTCTACATTCTCTCGACGCTGGTGGGCCTCACCTGGCGCGAGATCCTGCCGCTCTGGCTGACCGCCGTGCTGCTGGCGCGAGAGCTGGTTCTGCTGGTGATGGTGGGCATCCTCAGGCGCCATGGGTATCCGCCGCCGCAGGTGAACTTCTTGGGGAAGGCAGCCACCTTCAATCTGATGTACGCCTTCCCGTTGCTCCTGCTGAGTGACGGAAGTGGATGGATCTCGTCACTCGCTGCTATTTTCGGATGGGCGTTCGCCGGATGGGGTACAACGCTGTACTGGTGGGCAGGAGTGCTCTACGTGGTCCAAGTCCGCCGCCTGGTACGTGCGGACGCCATGGCCGATTGAGCTCGGCGATTGTCCGGACGTAGGGCTCGATGGCCCGCGGCGGAAAAGTGCGGGACAATCTTGACGGGTGAAGTCGGCTGGACCGTCGTCTCTAGAGGAGGACGCTTCCGACATGAAGGCCGTCGTGATGGCTGGTGGTGAAGGCACACGCCTTCGCCCCATGACCTCGAGCATGCCCAAGCCGCTCCTTCCGGTAGTGAACCGCCCGATCATGGAGCATGTGCTGCGGCTGCTCAAAAGGCATGGGCTCACTGAGACCGTCGTAACCGTGCAGTTCCTGGCCTCGCTCGTCAAGAACTACTTCGGTGACGGCGAGGAGCTCGGAATGGAGCTCACATATGCCAATGAGGAGAAGCCACTCGGTACCGCCGGAAGCGTCAAGAACGCCGAAGAGGCGTTGAAGGACGATGCTTTCCTTGTCATCTCCGGCGATGCCCTGACCGACTTCGACCTCACCGAGCTGATCAACTTCCACAAGGAAAAGGGCGCGCTGGTCACGGTCTGTCTGACGCGTGTGCCCAATCCGCTGGAATTCGGCATCACCATCGTCGACGAAGAGGGCAAGGTCGAGCGTTTCCTCGAGAAGCCGACCTGGGGCCAGGTCTTCTCCGACACGGTGAACACGGGCATCTATGTCATGGAGCCCGAGGTGTTCGGCTATGTCGAGGCCGATGTTCCCGTGGACTGGTCGGGCGATGTCTTCCCGCAGCTCATGAAGGAAGGCAAGCCGGTGTACGGCTATGTCGCCGAGGGCTACTGGGAGGACGTCGGTACGCACGAGTCGTATGTGAAGGCCCAGGCCGACGTCCTGGAGGGCAAGGTCGACGTCGACATCGACGGGTTCGAGATCTCCCCGGGTGTATGGGTGGCGGAGGGCGCCGAGGTGCATCCGGACGCCGTTCTCCGGGGGCCGCTCTACATCGGTGACTACGCCAAGGTCGAGGCCGGCGCGGAAATCCGTGAGCACACCGTCGTCGGGTCGAACGTGGTCGTGAAGACGGGCGCATTCCTGCACAGGGCCGTCGTGCACGACAACGTGTACATCGGGCAGCACAGCAATCTGCGGGGCTGTGTCGTCGGAAAGAACACCGACATCATGCGGGCGGCCCGGATCGAGGACGGCGCGGTCATCGGCGATGAGTGCCTGATCGGCGAAGAATCGATCGTTCAGGGCAACGTTCGGGTCTATCCGTTCAAGACCATCGAGGCCGGTGCCTTCGTCAACACCTCGGTCATCTGGGAGTCCAGGGGCCAGGCGCATCTGTTCGGCGCGCGTGGGGTGACCGGCATCCTGAACGTCGAGATCACGCCGGAACTCGCCGTGCGGCTGGCAGGCGCCTACGCGACCATGCTCAAGAAGGGCTCCACGGTCACCACGGCCCGCGACCATTCCCGGGGTGCCCGTGCGCTGAAGCGTGCGGTGATCTCCGCGCTGCAGGCCAGTGCGATCGATGTACGGGACCTGGAGAACGTACCGCTGCCCGTGGCCCGGCAGCAGACCGCTCGCGGCAGTGCCGGCGGGATCATGATCCGGACCTCACCGGGTGTGCCGGACTCCGTCGACATCATGTTCTTCGACGGGCAGGGTGCCGACCTCTCGCAGGCGAGCCAGCGCAAGCTGGACCGGGTGTTCGCGCGGCAGGAGTACCGCCGTGCGTTCCCCGGTGAGATCGGTGACCTGTACTTCCCGGCGAGCGTCTTCGACTCGTACACCGGGTCGCTGCTGCGGAACATCGACACCACCGGGATCGCCGAGTCGGGGCTCAAGGTGGTCGTGGACGCCTCGAACGGCAGCGCCGGGCTCGTACTGCCCAGCCTGCTCGGAAAGCTCGGTGTGGACTCGCTGACCATCAATCCCGGCCTCGACGAGTCCCGGCCGACGGAGACGGCCGACGTCCGGCGGTCGGGGCTGGTGCGCCTCGGCGAGATCGTGGCGTCGTCCGGAGCCGCGTTCGGCGTGCGCTTCGACCCCGTGGGCGAGCGGCTGTCCCTGGTGGACGAGAAGGGCCGGATCATCGAGGACGACCGGGCTCTGCTCGTGATGCTGGACCTGGTGGCCGCGGAGCGGCGCAGCGGACGTGTGGCGCTGCCGGTGACCACGACCAGGATCGCCGAGCAGGTGGCCGCCTACCACGGCACCCAGGTCGAGTGGACCACCACCTCTCCGGACGACCTCACGCGCGTGGGGCGTGAGGAGGGGACGATCTTCGGCGGTGACGGCAAGGGCGGCTTCATCGTCCCGGAGTTCAGCGGTGTCTACGACGGCACGGCGGCCTTCGTACGGCTGATCGGGCTGGTGGCGCGGACGCAGCTCACCCTCAGCCAGATCGACGCGCGGATCCCGCGGGCGCACGTTCTCAAGCGGGACCTGGCCACGCCATGGGCCGTGAAGGGACTGGTCATGCGCCGGGTCGTGGAGGCGGCCGGAGATCGCTCTGTCGACACGACGGACGGAGTGCGCGTCGTGGAGACCGACGGGCGCTGGGTGATGGTGCTGCCCGACCCCGCCGAGGCGGTCACGCATTTGTGGGCGGAAGGGCCGGACGACGCCTCGGCACAGGCCCTGCTCGACGAATGGTCGGCGATCGTGGACAGCGCCGGACGGTAAAACCCGCTGCACGCGCGCGTGCCGGACAAGTGTCCCCCAAGGGGGCCTGTCCGGCACGCGGGTGGGGCCATTCGGAGGTACTGGTCGCGACGTGCGACGATGTGCGGCATGCCGCAGCAACCCCCCGTTCGGAGCACGGCCTCGCGGCCGTCGCGCCCGGACGCCTCCATGTCGTTGATCACCAACGTCATGGATCACAGCCTCGACGACGGGTACGCCGAGGCCGCCGCCCGGAAGCAGTCCCAGGGCGAGGGCGGCATGCCGAAGACCCTGAGGGCGAAGCTCGGTCTCGCCGGCGGTCTGGTGCTCGCGGCGCTGGTCGTGACCGTCGGCGCGGCCCAGGCGCGCGTGGCGGCCCCGGTCGTCGCCAAGGAGCGGCAGGAGCTGATCGACCGCATCGACCGGGAGACCTCGTCGGCGGACAAGCTGGAGGGCACCGTCGACAAGCTGCGCGACGACGTGAGCGCGCGCCAGCGGGAGGCGCTGAAGCACAGCGGTGGCAGCGGCCAGGCGGACCTGGTCGGAATCCTGTCGGGCGCCACGGCGGTGCACGGCCCCGGTGTGAAGCTCGTCGTGAACGACGCGAAGGAAGCCACCACGGGCGGCAACGCCGGCAATCCGCGCGAGACGACCGATTTCTCCGACACCGGCCGGGTGCGCGATCGCGACATGCAGCGCGTCGTGAACGGGCTGTGGGCCTCCGGGGCCGAGGCGATCTCCATCAACGGGCAGCGGCTGACCGCCCTGTCCGCGATCAGGGCCGCGGGTGACGCGATACTGGTCGACAACAAGCCGCTGGTGCCGCCCTACACGGTGCTCGCGGTGGGGGACGGGGACAGGTTGAGCACCACGTTCCAGAACAGCGCCGACGGGCTGTATCTGCATGCCCTTGAGGAGAACTACGGCATCCGGACCGGCATCTCCACGGAGAGTGACGTCCGGCTGCCCGCAGCACCGAGTGTGATCGTACGTACAGCACAGCCGAGCACTGAGAAGGGCACATCGTGATCGCCGTACTGGGCCTCATCGTGGGAGTCGTGGCCGGCCTGTTGGTCCGTCCTGAGGTTCCGGCGGTCGTCGAGCCTTATCTGCCGATCGCCGTCGTCGCGGCGCTCGACGCCGTCTTCGGTGGCCTGCGGGCCATGCTCGACGGGATCTTCGACGACAAGGTCTTCGTGGTCTCGTTCCTGTCGAACGTGGTCGTGGCCGCACTGATCGTGTTCCTGGGCGACAAGTTGGGCGTGGGGGCGCAGCTGTCCACGGGTGTCGTGGTGGTGCTCGGCATCCGGATCTTCTCCAACGCGGCGGCGATCCGGCGCCACGTGTTCCGGGCGTGAGAACGATGAGCAACGAGGACGAGCAGTCGGAGAACAGGCTGCGCAAGGAACTGCCCGCGGAAGTGCCCGCGCCGGCCCCCGACGCCGAGCAGGCGGCGGAGGAGCAGCCCGAGGCCCCGCTCACGGGCCGCCAGCGGCTGGTGAAGGGCTTGTGGCCGCCGCGGTTCAGCAGGGCCCAACTCATCGTCGCCCTGCTGCTGTTCGGCCTCGGCTTCGGTCTGGCCGTGCAGGTGGCGTCGAACAGCGACAGCGACAGCGCGCTGCGCGGTGCCCGTCAGGAAGATCTCGTTCGCATCCTCGATGAACTGGATGACCGTACTCAGCGTCTTGAGGACGAGAAGCAGGGACTCGAGAAGCAGCGGTCGGAACTGCAGAGCAGCTCCGACCAGGCGGCCGAGGCCCGCAAGCAGACCGCTGAGAAGGAGAAGCAACTCGGCATTCTGGCGGGCACGGTGGCCGCGCAGGGTCCCGGCATCACGATCACGATCGACGACACGAAGGGGACGGTCCAGGCGGACATGCTGCTCGACGCGATCCAGGAGCTGCGCGCGGCCGGTGCGGAGGCGATCGAGGTGAACGGCGTTCGGGTCGTCGCCAACACGTATCTGACGGACTCCGGCAAGAGTGTGAGCGTCGACGGGAACAAGATCAACGCCCCCTATCGTTTCAAGGTCATCGGCAAGCCGCAGGACCTCGAACCGGCGCTCAACATCCCCGGAGGCGTGGTGCAGACCCTCGAGAAGGAGCAGGCCGTCGTGACCGTCGAGCGGTCGACCAAGATCGTGGTTGACGCCTTGCGGGCGGCGAAGCGGCCTGACTACGCTCGGTCGTCCTCCTAGTGAACCGGTGGTGCATGGGGGCCGTCCGGCAGGGGCATGAGGTTGCGGGGGGTCGGCGCACCGAAGAGGTGGCGCGTGGTGGAAACTGTCTGGTGGATACGGACGTTGTGAAGGTGTCCGGGTCGACCGGTGTATGCAATCAGGGTTCGTCCTGCCCCACGGGCGGGTCTGTTTCGGTCAAGGGGAATCGCCCGTGAAGTTGTTTGCGAAGTTGTTCGGCAAGAGCGCGCGAGAGGGCAGCGACAACGCGACCGCTCGTCATCGCGCACAGCCTGACGCAGAGGGCCAGCGCCCGCTGTTCCGTGACCAGGTCCCTGGTCCGGGCGGTGACATTTCCGGCGGCCAGGGCGCGCCGTCTGTTGACCCTGCCCAGTCCGGCGGCATAGGTTTCGGGCAACCGTCAACCTCAAGTACGGGTGGAGGGTTTGCCTCCGACCCGTATGCGTCCAATGCCCCCGCGGGGCAGCCGCGGCAGGAGGATCCGTCCATGTCGGTCCTGGTGTGTACGAGGTGCGGTAACCGGAACGCGGAGAACGCCCGGTTCTGTTCCAACTGTGGTGCCCCGCTGCGTGCCGGCGTGGCGCCGGAGCGTGCGTCCGAGACGACGTCCACTATCTCCATCTCCGGTCTTGAGGCCTACGACGCCGAGGTCACCGGTCAGACGCAGATGCCGGCGCTCTCTCCCGAGGCGCAGGCGGCTGTGGACGCGCTGCCGACGGGCTCGGCGCTGCTGGTGGTGCGTCGCGGGCCGAACTCCGGCAGCCGCTTCCTGCTGGACGGCGAGCTGACCACGGCCGGACGTCACCCGCAGAGCGACATCTTCCTGGACGACGTGACGGTCTCGCGCCGTCACGTCGAGTTCCGGCGCTCTCCGGACGGTTCCTTCACGGTGGCCGACGTGGGCAGTCTGAACGGCACGTACGTCAACCGCGAGCGGATCGACCAGGTCGCCCTGTCGAACGGTGACGAGGTGCAGATCGGCAAGTACCGGCTGGTCTTCTACTCGAGCCGGCAGGGCATCTGACCCGTCAGGGAAGGTCCATGCTTCAAACACCGAGCGGCGGTGCCGGGCACGGTGCCGCCGCCGCGGACAGTGGGCTGATGAGCATCGGCACGGTGCTGAACGTGCTGCGCGGCGAGTTCCCCGAAGTCACCATCTCCAAGATCCGTTTCCTGGAGTCGGAGGGGCTCATCGAGCCGCGGCGGACGCCGTCGGGGTACCGCAAGTTCAGCGCCGGTGACGTCGAGCGGCTGGGCCACGTCCTGAGGATGCAGCGGGACCACTATCTGCCGCTCAAGGTGATCCGGGAGCACCTGGACGCCGTGGAGCGCGGCGAGGCCGTGCCACTGCCCGTCGTGGGGCGTCAGCGGGACGGTGAGACCGTCCTGGAGCCGTGCGACACGCCCACGGCGGCCCGGATCGGCCGGGCCGAGCTGCTGGCGGCGGCGGAGATCGACGAGAGCGCGCTGCAGGAGTGGGAGTCGTACGGGCTCATCGCCCCGCTCGAGGACGGCGTGTACGACGCGGAGACGGTCACCGTGGCCTCGCTCGTCGCCGAGCTGGGCCGGCACGGGATCGAGCCGCGCCACCTGCGGGTGATGAAGGCCGCGGCGGACCGCGAGGCAGGCCTGGTGGACCAGGTGGTGGCCCCTTTGAAGCGGCATCGCAACCCGCAGACCAGGGCCCACGCCGAAGCGCGTACGAAGGAGCTGGCGGCGCTCACCGTGCGGCTGCACGCCGCCCTGGTGAAGACCGCCCTCGGGGTGCGTCTGCCGTGAGCGGCGGCGGTGCTCGACAGGCCGTATCGGCCACCCGTTCCCGGCCCGACTACCCAAACGTCCCGGGCACGGCCTAGGGTTGCTGTGTGAACGAGCTCGATGTCGTAGGTGTCCGGGTCGAAATGCCCTCCAACCAACCGATCGTGCTCCTGCGCGAAGTGGGAGGCGACAGGTACCTCCCCATCTGGATCGGGCCGGGGGAGGCGACGGCGATCGCCTTCGCCCAGCAGGGCATGGCCCCCGCGCGACCGCTGACCCACGACCTGTTCAAGGACGTGCTGGAGGCCGTCGGCCAGGAGCTCACGGAAGTGCGCATCACCGACCTGCGTGAAGGCGTCTTCTACGCGGAGCTGGTCTTCGCCAGCGGGGTCGAAGTGAGTGCCCGTCCGTCCGATGCCATAGCGCTGGCCCTGCGCACCGGAACGCCGATCTACGGCAGTGACACGGTGCTCGACGACGCGGGCATCGCGATTCCGGACGAGCAGGAGGACGAGGTCGAGAAGTTCCGCGAGTTCCTCGACCAGATCTCACCCGAGGACTTCGGCACCAGCAGCCAGTGAGGGGGCGGCCGATCCGGCGGACGCGGTCCGTGACGGCTCGGTCGGCGCCCTGTTACGTGCGGGATGTCGGCAAATGCCACCGGCCATTGAGAGCGTCCTACGGACCCCCGCGAGAGCATTCGGCTAGCCTTTCCCCGCGGTGGGGCACGGGAAACCACTCCTAGGGTGATTATCACTCGGCGTGCCGAGTGTGGCGATCGTTGACGCACCCCTGGTGACTGCCTACCGTCGAGAAGGCAGGTCAAGGACGGAGGTCGGCGTGAGAAGCAGCGGCGACGGTACGGCTGGGGGTGCCCCCGGACGCGGTTTCGGGGAGAGCGGTCCGTACCCTCCCTCAAGCTCTCAGCTGCGTTCGAGCAGGGGGTACGCCCATCCCAACGGCGCGGTCGGCCACGCCCCCCAGCGGCCCTCGGCCGTGCCGAACAGCGGAGGGGCGGGGCCCATGGCGTCCGAGGAGATCGGCTACCGCGGTCCGACGGCCTGCGCGGCCGCCGGCATCACCTACCGGCAGCTCGACTACTGGGCCCGCACGGGCTTGGTCGAGCCGAGCGTGCGGCCCGCGTACGGGTCGGGCACGCAGCGTCTGTACAGCTTCCGGGACGTTGTCGTCCTGAAGATCGTCAAGCGGTTCCTGGACACCGGGGTCTCGCTGCAGAACATCCGTACCGCCGTCGTGCACCTCAGGGAACGCGGTTTCCGCGATCTGGAGCGCATGACGCTGATGAGCGACGGTGCCACGGTCTACGAGTGCACCTCGCCGGACGAGGTCCACGCCCTGCTCCAGGGCGGTCAGGGCATCTTCGGCATCGCGGTGGGCGTGGTGTGGCGGGACGTGGAAAGCGCGCTCTCACAGCTGCACGGTGAGCGCATCGACACGGGCGAGACCCTCGTCGGGCACAACCCCGCCGACGAACTCGCGCGGCGGCGCAACCGGGCCGTCTGAGGCGAGGTCCCCGGGCGCGGCCGACCGCGCCCCCGTCCCGCTCCGGGGCAATGTCAGTGGCGTGGTGCAGCATCGGAGTTGTGAGAAACGCGCCCACGATCCTGCATCTCGACATGGATGCCTTCTTCGCCTCGGTGGAGCAGGCATCCAAGCCGAGCCTGCGGGGGAAGGCCGTCGTCGTGGGCGGGCTCGGACCTCGCGGAGTGGTCGCCACGGCGTCGTACGAGGCGCGCGTCTTCGGGGTCCACTCGGCGATGCCCATGGCCCAGGCGCGCCGGCTGGCTCCGAACGCGGCGTATCTCGTGCCGCGCTTCGGGCTGTACCGGACGGTCAGCGAGCAGGTGATGGGGCTGCTGCGGGAGCTGTCCCCCCTGGTGGAGCCGCTGAGCCTGGACGAGGCGTTCATCGATCTGGAGGCCGGGGGAGCGGCCTGGGACGAGGAGTCCGCGCGGCTGGCCGGAGCCAAGCTGCGCGCGGACATACGGGCCGTGACGGGGCTCACCGGGTCGGTGGGGCTCGCGGCATCGAAGATGCTCGCCAAGATCGCCTCCGAGCAGGCCAAGCCGGACGGGCTGGTGCTGATCGAACCGGGGACCGAGCGGGCGCTGCTGGGCCCCATGTCGGTGCGGACGCTGCCGGGGGTCGGCCCGGCCACGGGCGACCACCTCCGCAGAGCCGGGATCACCACGGTCGACGAGATCGCCGAGGCGGGCGAGGACGAGCTCGTACGGCTGCTGGGCAAGGCCCATGGGCACGGGCTGTACGCCATGGCGCTGGCGCACGACGAGCGGCCCGTGGTGGCCGAGCGGGAGACCAAGTCGGTCTCGGTCGAGGACACGTACGACGTGGACATCCACGACCGGCTCAGAGTGGGTCTTGAGGTGCAGCGGCTCGCCGAGCGGTGCGTGCGGCGGCTGCGCGGGGCTGGGCTGTCGGGGCGGACCATCGTGCTGAAGGTGCGGCGGTACGACTTCTCCACACTCACCCGGTCCGAGACGCTCCGTGGGCCCACGGACGATCCGGCGGTGGTGCGGGAGGCCGCCGCGCGGCTCCTCGACTCGGTGGACACGACGGGCGGTGTACGGCTGCTCGGAGTGGGCGTCTCCGGGCTCGCCGACTACACACAGGAGGACCTCTTCGCGCAGGCGGCGGGCGAGCGGGCCGACGCGGCGCCGGAGGAGAGCGTGGCCGAGTCCGCGCCGGAAAGCCCGGCACCCGCCGAGCGGCACTGGTCGCCCGGTCATGACGTGCGGCACACCGAGTACGGACACGGCTGGGTGCAGGGCAGCGGCCTTGGGCGGGTCACCGTGCGTTTCGAAACGCCGGACTCGGAGCCCGGGCGGGTGCGGACGTTCCGGGTCGACGACGCGGACCTGGAGCCGGCGGATCCTTTGCCGTTGGTCCAAGGAGTGGGGGACGGGGGCGAATCCGGGGCGGCTCGCGGCGAGCCGGAGCGGAGCACGGGGGAACCCCGGGCCGCGACTACGCCCCTGTGAGACTTCCGGCCCGCCCTGCCGGCTCCTCGGTCACCCCACTCGTTCGGCCTCAGGTCTCGTCCGTGCCTGCCAGGTTGCCGAAGTCGTGGTCGGGGAGGCGGGGCGGTGGGGCCACGTCCAGGCCGTAGTGGTGGTAGAGCTGGAGCTCCTGCTCCGGGGAGAGATGGCGGCCCACGCCGAAGTCGGGCGCGTCCTTGATGAGGGCTCGGTCGAACGGGACGTGGAGGGTGCCCTCGACCAGTTCACTGGGCTCCAGCGGGACGAAGGCGTCCCGCGAGAACAGGCCGGTGCGTATGGCCGCCCACTCCGGCACGCCGGTCGCGTCGTCGAGGTACACCTCGTCGATCGTGCCGATCTTGGTGCCATTGCGGTCGAACGCCTTGCGGCCGATCAGGTTGCGCGGATCGATGTCGGTCTGCACGGGCCCTCCACTTGGTCGCAACTCATCCGTAAGCACTACAAAAGAGCACAATCAAGGAGGCGGCCACTCGAAGGCCCGGGCGTTGACCTCGCTGGTAGTCTTGCAAACGGCTGCTGACCCCGTGCGGGAGAGTCCTCCGGACATCACCGGAGGCGCCGAAGGAGCAAATCCTCCCCGGAATCTCTCAGGCTCACGTACCGCACGGACGAGGTCACTCTGGAAAGCAGGGCGGGTGTCGACGGCTTCCGCTCTCACCGACGGTGAAAGCCGGTGCCTTCGGGCGACCCGGCGAAGCTCTCAGGTTGAGATGACAGAGGGGGAGGCCGTCGGGGTACCCGTGCCGGGGTGCCCCTCGAAGGTCGCGTCAGACCAGGAGGCCTCCGCAATGACCGCCCAGCGCATTCCGCTCACCGAGCTCGAACAGGGCATCCCCTTCGAACAGCGCCACATCGGGCCCGACCAGGAGGCGCGGGCCAAGATGCTCGCGCACGTCGGTTACGGCTCGCTCGACGAGCTCACCGCCGCCGCGGTGCCGGATGTGATCAAGAACGCCGACGCGCTCGACCTGCCGGGTGCCCGGACCGAGGCCGAGGTGCTCGCCGAACTGCGCTCGCTCGCCGACCGCAACCAGGTGCTCGGCTCGATGATCGGACTCGGGTACTACGGGACCTTCACCCCGCCCGTCATCCTGCGCAACGTGATGGAGAACCCCGCCTGGTACACGGCCTACACGCCCTACCAGCCGGAGATCTCCCAGGGGCGCCTCGAGGCTCTGCTGAACTTCCAGACCATGGTCGCCGACCTCACCGGCCTGCCGACCTCCGGCGCCTCCCTCCTCGACGAGGGCACGGCCGCCGCCGAGGCAATGGCGCTGTCCCGGCGCATGGGCAAGAACAAGAAGGGCCTGTTCCTGGTCGACGCGGACGCGCTGCCGCAGACCATCGCCGTGATCGAGACGCGTGCCGAGCCGGCCGGCGTCGAGGTCGTGGTCGCCGACCTCAGCGAGGGCATCCCGGCCGAGCTCGCCGAGCGCGAGATCAACGGCGTGCTCGTCCAGTACCCGGGCGCCTCCGGTGCCGTACGGGACATCAAGCCGGTCATCGACCAGGCGCACGAGCTCGGTGCGCTCGTCACCGTCGCCGCCGACCTGCTCGCCCTGACCCTGCTGGTCTCGCCGGGCGAGCTCGGCGCGGACATCGCCGTCGGCACGACCCAGCGCTTCGGCGTGCCGATGGGCTTCGGCGGGCCGCACGCGGGCTACATGGCCGTGCACGAGAAGTTCGCGCGCAGCCTGCCCGGGCGCCTCGTCGGCGTCTCCGTCGATGCCGACGGCAACAAGGCCTACCGGCTCGCCCTGCAGACCCGCGAGCAGCACATCCGCCGCGAGAAGGCGACCAGCAACATCTGCACCGCGCAGGTGCTGCTGGCGGTGATGGCGGGCATGTACGCCGTCTACCACGGGCCGGAGGGCCTCAAGGCCATCGCGCGCCGCACCCACCGCTACGCCACGATCCTCGCCGAGGGCCTCAAGGCCGGCGGTGTCGAGATCGTCCACGGCGCCTACTTCGACACGCTGACCGTCAAGGTCACCGGACGCGCCGACGAGATCGTCGCAGCCGCCCGGGACAACGGCGTCAACCTGCACCGGGCCGACGCCGACCACGTCTTCATCGCCTGCGACGAGACCACCAACCGGGCCCAGCTGGCCGCCGTGTGGTCGGCGTTCGGCGTCGAGGGCGACATCGAGGCGCTGGACGCGGCGACGGCGGAGGCCCTGCCGGGCGCGCTGCTGCGCTCCGACGCCTACCTCACCCACCCGGTCTTCCACGAGCACCGCTCCGAGACCGCGATGCTGCGCTACCTGCGCAAGCTGGCCGACCGCGACTACGCGCTCGACCGAGGCATGATCCCGCTCGGCTCCTGCACCATGAAGCTGAACGCGACCACCGAGATGGAGCCGGTCACCTGGCCCGAGTTCGGTCAGCTGCACCCCTTCGTGCCGACCGAGCAGGCTGAGGGGTTCCTCACGCTCATCCGTGAGCTGGAGGAGCGCCTCGCCGAGGTCACCGGCTACGACAAGGTCTCCCTGCAGCCCAACGCCGGCTCCCAGGGCGAGCTGGCCGGTCTGCTGGCCGTCCGTGGCTACCACCGCGCCAACGGCGACGAGCAGCGCACCATCTGTCTGATCCCGTCCTCCGCGCACGGCACCAACGCCGCGAGCGCCGTGATGGCCGGGATGAAGGTCGTCGTCGTGAAGACCGCCGAGGACGGCGAGATCGACGTCGAGGACCTGCGGGCCAAGATCGAGCAGCACCGCGACGAGCTCGCCGTGCTCATGATCACGTACCCGTCCACCCACGGTGTGTTCGAGGAGCACGTCGCCGACATCTGCGCCCAGGTGCACGAGGCGGGCGGCCAGGTCTACGTGGACGGCGCCAACCTCAACGCCCTGGTCGGCCTCGCCAAGCCCGGCCACTTCGGCGGTGACGTCTCCCACCTCAACCTGCACAAGACCTTCTGCATCCCGCACGGCGGTGGTGGTCCCGGCGTCGGACCCGTGGGCGTACGGTCGCACCTTGCGCCGTACCTGCCGAACCACCCGATGCAGCCCGCGGCCGGCCCGGAGACGGGTGTCGGACCGATCTCGGCGGCGCCGTGGGGTTCCGCCGGCATTCTGCCGATCTCGTGGGCCTACGTCCGGCTCATGGGCGGCGAGGGGCTCAAGCGGGCCACGCAGGTGGCCGTGCTGAGCGCCAACTACGTCGCCAAGCGTCTGGAGCCGCACTACCCGGTGCTCTACACCGGCCCCGGCGGCCTGGTCGCGCACGAGTGCATCATCGACCTGCGTCCGCTGACCAAGGCGACCGGAGTGAGCGTCGACGACGTCGCCAAGCGGCTGATCGACTACGGCTTCCACGCGCCGACGATGTCGTTCCCGGTGGCGGGCACGCTGATGATCGAGCCGACCGAGTCCGAGGACCTGGCCGAGCTGGACCGGTTCTGCGATGCGATGATCGCGATCCGCGCGGAGATCGAGAAGGTCGGCTCGGGCGAGTGGCCGGCCGAGGACAACCCGCTGGGCAACGCGCCGCACACGGCGGCCGCGCTGGGCGGGGAGTGGGCGCACGCCTACAGCCGCGAGGAGGCCGTCTTCCCGGCCGGTGTCTCGGCCGCCGACAAGTACTGGCCGCCGGTGCGCCGTATCGACCAGGCCTTCGGTGACCGGAACCTGGTCTGCTCGTGCCCGCCGATGGACGCGTACGAGGGCTGACCTGCCCCCGGTGCAGGCGTGAGGGCTCCCATCCCGGCCGGGGCGGGAGCCCTTCGTGTGTCACGCGGTGCACGTGGTCCCTTCGTGTGTCACGCGGTGGCGAGGGACACCTCGGTCGCCTTGATCAGTGCGACGACGGGGGACCCGGCCGTCAGGGCGAGGTCGGCGACGGCGTCCCTGGTGACCGCGGCGGTCAGCGCACCGCCGTCGAAGGCCAGCTTGACCGAGGCCATCGCGCTGCCGGTGGCGATGCCGGTGACCGTGCCCGGGAGCTGGTTGCGGATCGACACTCCCTCGACCGGGCCGGTGGCGAGGGCGACCTCGGTCGACTTCACCAGGGCCCGTACGGCCGAGCCCGGGGCCAGGCCGAGTTCGTGCACGGCCTCCAGGGTGATCGCCGCGGTGAGGGCCTGGCCGCCGGAGAGACGGATCCCCACGGTGGCCATCACCTCTCCGGGGGTGATGGCGGTGACGGTGCCGGGGAGTTGATTGCGGATGCTCAGCGTCATGAGCACCCACCGTAGGGCTCCGGGTGGCTTATGCCGGGTATGCGTGGGTCTGCGTCGCCTTGACCGTCGCCCAGACCGATGCACCCGGGTGCAGGTCGAGTTCGGCGGCGGCGACCGTGGTCAGGTCGGCGGCAAGGGGGAGGTCGCCCGTGAGGTCGGCGCGGATCTGGTCGCCGTGGGTCTCCAGACCGGCGACCTCGCAGCGCCACAGGTTGCGGGCGCTGGATCCGGTGGGGCGGTCCCGGTAGAGGGTGACGGCGCCCGGCGGGAACGCCACGAAGACCGATCCGGTGAGGTCTTCCGTGGTCGTGATGGCGGGACCGGCGTCCAGACGGACCGTGTGGCCGTCGGCGGTGCCCTTGTAGAGGTTCAGACCGACCAGTTGCGCGATGTAGTCCGTGCGCGGACGGCGGGCGATGTCGGCCGGGGAGCCCTCCTGGACCACGCCGCCGTGCTCGATCACGACCAGCCGGTCGGCGAGCACCATCGCGTCCAGCGGATCGTGGGTCACCAGGACGGCAACCGCCTCGAAGTCGGCCAGATGGCCGCGGAGTTGGGCGCGCACCTCCAGGCGGGTGCGGGCGTCGAGGGCGGCGAGCGGCTCGTCCAGGAGCAGCAGCCGGGGGTGGGTGGCCAGGGCGCGGGCCAGGGCGACGCGCTGTGCCTGGCCGCCGGAGAGGCGGCGGGGCTTGGCACCGGCGTGCTCGGCCAGGCCCATCCGCTTCAGCCAGGCGGCGGCCTGCGCCCGGGCCTCGGCCTTGGTCGCGCCCTGGCAGCGTGGGCCGAAGGCCACGTTGTCCAGGGCGGACAGATGCGGGAAGAGCAGATAGTCCTGGAAGACGACGCCGACCGGACGGGACTCCGGGGGCGTACGGTCCAGCGAGGTGCCGTCCAGCCGCAGATGGCCGCCCGTGAGCCGCACGAGACCGGCGAGCGCCCGCAGGGCCGTGGTCTTGCCGGCGCCGTTCGGGCCCAGCAGCGCGACCACGTCGCCCGGGGCGGCGGCCAGCGTCACGTCGAGCCGGAAGGAGCCCTGGTCGACGACGAGCCGTGCGTCGAGCCCGTCACCGCGGACGCCTTCGGCGACGAGCCCGGCGGTGGTGTCGTCGATGTCGGTCATGGGGCGCACATCCAGGGGGCGAGCGGGCTGACGGCCGCGCGTCGGGCGTGGTGCGGCGCGGGGACGGACGCGTTCGTACGGGTGCCGGGGCCGGGGCCGGCGGGGTCCGTGCCGGTGTGGCGCGCAGCCGTGGTGGTGCGTTCGGACACGATCGTACGGCGACCCGTCGTGCTCACGACGTCGTCAGCCAGCGGTCGCGCAGTCCCGCCAGGACCGCGATCGACACGGTCAGCAGCACCAGGCTGAGGGCGATCGCCGCCTCGGGGTCGTTCTGCAGGGCGAGGTAGACGGCCAGCGGCATGGTCTGGGTGCGGCCGGGGAAGTTGCCGGCGAAGGTGATGGTCGCACCGAACTCGCCGAGCGCGCGCGCCCAGGCCAGGACGGAGCCCGCGGCGATGCCGGGGGCGATCAGGGGCAGGGTGACGCGGCGGAACGCGGTGAAGCGGGAGGCGCCCAGGGTGGTGGCCGCCTCCTCGAAGCGCGGGTCGGCGGCTCGCAGGGTGCCCTCGACGCTGATCACGAGGAACGGCATCGCGACGAAGGCCTCCGCGACCACGACCCCCGCCGTGGTGAACGGCAGCGTGATCCCGAACCAGGAGTCCAGCCACTGGCCGACGACGCCGTTGCGGCCGAGCCCGAGGAGCAGGGCCACACCGCCCACCACCGGGGGAAGGACCAGCGGCAGGGTCACCAGAGCCCGTACGAAGCCGCGTCCCGGGAACTTTGTGCGGGCCAGCAGCCAGGCCAGCGGTACGCCCAGGATCAGGCTCACCGCGGTCGCCGCGGTCGCGCTGATCAGGGAGAGCTGGAGCGCCTGCCACACCTCGGTGCTGGTCAGCTGGTCCGGAATGCTGCTCCAGGGGGCCCGGACGAGCAGGGCGACGAGGGGGAGCAGCAGGAACGCCAGGGCCACCACGCCGGGGAGCAGCAGCGGCAGTGGTACTCCGCGGCCGGCGCGGCCCGTCCGGCCGCGCCGGCGCCGCGGCCCACCCGTCAGGGTGTCCGCGGCACCGGTCTTGTCCAGCGAGGTCACGGCTTGAGGAACCCGGCCGCGGACAGGACCTGCCGGCCCTCGGCGGACTGCACGAGCGCGATGAACTCCTTGGCCACCGAGGCGTTGTCGGCGTTCTTCAGCAGGGCGATCGGGTAGTCGTTGATGGCCTTGGCCGACTCGGGGAACTCCACGCCCTCCACCTTGTCACCTGCCGCCTTCACATCGGTCTTGTAGACCACCGCGGCGTCGGCCTCCTTCAGCACCACCTTGTTGAGGGCGGACTTGACGTCCTCCTCGTAGGAGACCGGGGTGAGCTTGAGGCTGCTGGCGGCCAGGGCCTTCTGCGCGGCGGCGCCGCACGGCACCGCCTTGTCGCACAGGACGACCTTGAGGTTCGACTTGGTGAGGTCCTTGAGGGAGGCGACCTTGTCGGGGTTGCCCGGCAGGGTGGCGATCTCCAGCTGGTTGCGGACGAAGGTGACGGGTGTGGTGGCCGCGTCCTTCTTGTCCGTCACGATCGCCATGGTCTTGGGGCTGGCGGCGGCGAACACGTCCGCGGGGGCGCCGGAGGTGATGCTGGCGGCGAGGGTGTCGCTGCCGCTGAAGTTGAAGCTGACCTTGGTGCCCGGGTGCTGCTTCTCGAACTCCTTGCCCAGGGTCGTGAAGCTCTCCTTGAGCGAGGCGGCGGCGAAGACGGTGACCGTGCCGGACAGCTTGGGTGATGCGGACGTCAAGGTGTCCGACTTGGCCGACGAGTCGGAGGAGGCGGAGGAGTCGTCGGAGGAGGAGCAGGCGCTCAGCGCTATCAGGGCTGCGACTCCTGCACCGGCCACCTGCAGCATCCGCCGGGTCCGGCGCGCGGAACGGGTCATCACGATCTACACCTCTGTTCTTTCGGGAAAAGCGGTCGCGCCCATCCACGGCCACCGATCGACGGCCGTGCGGCGATGATACTGCCGCATATGCAAGGCTCAGGTCTCCTGTTGCATCGCATGAGCTGGGATCATCGTGAAGTGTGGTATGCATGTGCGTTTGTACGGGGCGCCTGGCAGGGTACGGTCAAGCCGGAGGCGGTCGCACGTGACGTCCGCGGAACTCGCCCTCACCAGTGACCTGGCCCGGTGCAAGGACCGGCTGCGCTTCCTTATCGCCGTCAGCGGTACGGACGGCCATCACGCCCTGCTGTCCTGGGCCGAGATCGACCCCGATTTCGCCCACGCACCGGTTCTGCTCGCCGTCGGCATCGACAACACCCCGCTGGACCGGGCCGGACCTCAACTGGTGCTTCCCCAGGACCGGTGTGGGGGCCGGCACATCAGCGGCATCAACGCGATACGGGTGGACGGGGGCTACCACCGCTGGGGGTCAGCGCCGGCCGTACCCGGCCGCGCGCCGGCGTCGGCCTGGTGAAGCGGACGCCCGCCGCTGTTCAGACGCGGTCGATGTGCACGTTCGTCGACTTCACGCGGGCCGTGGCCTCCATGCCGACCTCCAGGCCCAGTTCCTCTACTGCCTCCCGGGTCAGCAGGGAGACGAGTCGGTGGGGGCCCGCCTGGATCTCCACCTGAGCCGCGACGTCGCCCAGCTTGATCGCGGTGACGATCCCGGGGAAGGCGTTGCGGGCCGAGGTGTACGGGGTGTCCTCCTCGGTCGCTCCCGCCTTGGCGAGTTCGACCGAGAACGCGGCCAGGTCCCTGCCGTCGATGAGCCGACGTCCGGCCTCGTCGCGGTGGGTGGTCATCCGGCCGGCGTCGGCCCATCGGCGGGCGGTGTCCGGGCTCACGCCGAGCAGCCGCGCCGCCTGGCCGATCGTGTAGGACTGCATGCGGATCACGATAGGGCTACGGGCGGGAACGGTGGACGTGGGGTTGGCCGTTGGATATAACGCGATATAGCGTTAGTTCGCGTGGATGCGTCCGTACGGTCTGATCGGGGTGAGGGAATGTCGGCTGAGCTCTTGCGCAGCAAGGGTGCGTCGCCCGAGGTGCGGGCCTCGCACGCGGACCGGGACCGGGTGGGGGACGTGCTGACCGTCGCCGCGGGGGACGGCAGACTCACCGCCGAGGAGCTCGACGAGCGAGTGGAGGCCGCCCTGACGGCCCGGACACTGGGCGAGCTGGCGGCGTTGACGACGGACCTGCCCGATGCGGAGGAGCCCGCCCCGGTCAAGGACGTCGTCCGGATGGAACAACAGGGCGGCTCGGCCTCCCGCCAGGACGACTGGGTGGTGCCGCGGCGGATGGAGGTCGAGTCCGCCTGGGGCGATGTGACGCTCGACTTCACCCGGGCGGTCATCACGCACGACACCCTGCGCATCGACCTGGACATGCGCGGCGGCACGCTGCGGCTGGTGACCTGACCCGGCGTCGTCGTGGACACCGACTCCCTGGTGCTCGGCTACGCCAAGATCAAGACACGTCCGGCCGGTGACCCGGGGACGCCGGTCGTTCTGCGCGTGGAGGTGTGCGGCCGTATGAGCTACGGCCGGGTGGTGACGCGCCCGCCGCGCAGGGGATGGGTCAGGAGAGCCCCGAGGCCTTGAGGACCGCCCGCGTGGTCGAGTCGTCTATTTCGTGGCCCAGTCGTTCCAGTACGTCTGTGCCCTCGCGGAGCGTGCCGTGTTCCAGTGAGCGGCGTGCGCCTGTGTCCAGTTCGTGCCAGAGCAGGGGGTTCGCGATGAGGACGCGTGGGTCGACCTCCAGGCGGTGGCCGTGGGTGTCCCGCAGGACGAGGTGCGCGGAGACGTCGCCGTACTGCCGTACGGTCACCAGCGCGTCGGTGCGGACTGTGTGCCGCCGTGCGAGACCGTGGACCGACAGTCGGCCGGGGCCGGCGGTGACGCGATGCGGCAGCAGGACGCAGAAGGCCGCGGCGGACAGGGCGATCCACAACAGGGCCCGTAGGCGTGTCAGGGTGCCGGCGTCCCAGTCGACCAGCAGGGCCATGCCGAGGAAGGCGAGGGCACAGCCCACCGCGAACCGGGCGCTGCCGCGCCAGTGGCGGTCGCCGGTCGGGCTCGGACGTCCACTCCGTCGCATGAGTCGACGCTAAGGTCCCGGGCGGGCCGGGACTCGGGTCGCTGACGGAGCCCTGACGTCGTCGGGCCGGATCTTGACGCGATCCTGACGGCCGGGCGGCTGGGCCGGGCCGTCAGGATCCACCGTCGTCCGACTCAGCCGGTGTGGACGCGCGGGCGCCGTGCGCGGTTGGGCTCCGCCTCGCGCAGCACCTCTCGGGTGACCGGGGCGACCTCACCCTGGCCGAAGAGGAAGAACCGCAGGAAGTTGGCGAAGGGGTTGCCCTCGGTCCACTCGAAGTAGATGTGCGGGGTGCAGCCCGTCGAGTCGCGGACGTGCAGGAGCAGCGCCGCCAGGGCGTTGGGGATGGAGGAGGACTCCAGGGTCAGGACGCGGTAGCGGTCGTGCAGGACCTCGCCGCGTACGGTCAGCCCCGCCTCGAACTCGGAGGGGTCGGTGACCGTGACCTCGACGAAGACGAAGTCCTCCTGCTCGGGCATGTCGTTGTCGGCCCGGATCTGCTCGACCTTGTCGCGGTACTCGGCCTTGTCGCGCCGGTCGGGCTCGTTGGCGATGAACCGGATCTTGCGGCTGGACATGTCTCGGATGAATCGTTCCGCCATGTCGTCCAGCGCCACGTGGGTCACGCGCAGCTCGAAGGCACGGGCCAGCCGGGACGCCAGCGAGACCAGGATGATGCCGACGATGAAGCAGGCACCGATCTTGACACCGTCGGGGCGCTCGATGACGTTCGCGACAGTGACATAGAGGAGGACCGCAGAGACGATCGCGAAGCCGACGGTCCACTGGCGCTGCCCGGCCCGGCGCGCGGCGATGGTCACCGCGATCGCCGCGGAGGACATGAGGACCAGCACACCGGTGGCGTAGGCGCCGCCCTGCGCGTCGACGTCGGCGTCGAAGACCCAGGTGACCAGGAAGGCGACGAGGGTGAAGACGATCACCATCGGACGCACGGCGCGGGCCCAGTGCGGGGCCATGCCGTACCGGGGCAGATAGCGGGGCATCAGGTTGAGCAGGCCCGCCATCGCGGACGCGCCGGCGAACCAGAGGATGGCGATGGTGGAGAGGTCGTAGACCGTGCCGAAGGCGCCGCCCAGGTACTGGTGCGCCAGGTAGGCGAGCGCACGGCCGTTGGCCTGGCCGCCCGACTTGAACTCGTTCTCCGGGATCAGCACCGTGGTGATGAAGCTGGTGGCGATCAGGAAGACGCTCATGATCAGCGCGGCCGCAGTGAGCAGCTTCTTGGTGTCCCGGATCCGGCCCGTCGGCCTCTCCTCGGTGTCGTCCGGGTCGCCCTCGACGTGCGGCATGACCGCGACGCCGGTCTCGAAGCCGGACAGACCGAGCGCCAGCTTGGGGAAGACGAGCAAGGACACGCCGACCATGGCAAAGATGTTTCCGTGCTCGGCGGTCAGGGCGCTGGTCCAGTCGGTGACCACGTGCCCCGCGGTGACCACGTGCCACAGGCCGACGATCACGACGACCGTGTTGAGCGCCAGGTAGGCCGCCACCAGGGCCACCGCGACCCCGATGGCCTCCAGGAAGCCCTTGAGGAACACCGCGCCGAGCAGGGCCACCAGCAGCAGGGTGATCAGCAACTGCTGGCCGTGCAGGGTGCTTGTCAGGTGCGGGTTCTCCACCAGGTGGGTGGAGGCGTCGGCGGCCGACAGGGTGATGGTGATCAGGAAGTCGGTGGCGGCGAAGCCCAGCAGGGTCAGGACGAACAGCTTGCCTTTCCAGAAGGACAGCAGCCGCTCCAGCATGGCGATGGAACCCTCGCCGTGCGGGCTCTCCTCGGCGACCCGGCGGTACACCGGAAGGGCGCCCGCCAGGGTGACTATGACCAGCACGATGGTCGCGACGGGTGACAGCAGACCGGCCGCCAGGGCCGCGATGCCCGGCTGGTAACCGAGGGTCGAGAAGTAGTCGACACCGGTCAGGCACATCACACGCCACCAGCGCTGGCCCTTGTGCGTGGGCTCCGGCTCGGCTTCGGGTCGCGCGGGAGCGCCCTTGCCCATGTCGGACAGCCCCTCCAGCATCCAGGTGCGCAGGCGACTGGGAGGTGGGTGCTCGGTCGTGGCCATCGGCGTGCTCCTGGTGTGCGGCTCAGCTGTTTCCGGCCATCACGCGGACGGCGGCACCAGCGTATGCAGAGCGTGACGCGTGGGCCCACGGATCAGGCGGCCGTGGGCGTCAAGCTTGCGTTAAGAATGGCCTGGCGGACGGTGGTCGCGCATCAAGAAGCGGAGGCCGGGACGCGGTCGTCCGGCATTGGACCGGATGGGGGAGGACCGGGCTCGCGCGTCGGGGACGGACACCGAGCGTCATCGCGTACAGCGGCGCCTGGGCAGCCCGGGATGTCCGGTGGCGGCCTCAGCACGTGCGTTTCCTTTCCCGTACGGGTGCGACTCATGTTCAGGACCGCTCGCAGGCGACCGGGCTGCCGACCGCCGCCCCGGCATGCCCGGAGGCGGGCGTCGGCAGGAATCGCGTGGGCGGCTCCGGACGGGACGGTCGGCCGCGAAGGGCCGTGGGGGGGCGGGGGCCCCCCCCCCCCCCCCGCCCCCCGCGCCCGCCCCCCGGCCCCCCCCCCCCCCCCCGCGCCCGGGCCCCGGGGTGGGGACCCGCGGCCCCGCCCCCCCGCGAAGCCTTACGATT